>JBAVAG010000107.1:0-21406 GCA_049585595.1 Desulfobaccales bacterium | reverse complement strand
CCGGGGGCGCCGCCTCCGGGACTTCCGGCGCCAGCGCGGCCGCCGCCTCAGGCGCCGCCGGGGCCGCGCCGGCCGGGTCGGATACACCCTTGGCCTCCGGGTGGTCAGGCGATTCCGGAGCCGCCGGGCCGCGGCCCTCCAGACGCTGTTCCAGGGACTCGAGGCGGTCCAGCCAGGAGTTAAGCGGCATTACCGGCTCCAGGTGGACCAGCTTGAGGAGCAACACCTCTAAGACCAGCCGGGGCTGGGCCGCCCTTTTCAACTCTTCTTCACCCTGGAGCAGCACCGTAAGCAGGTTGTGCAGATGGATCTCGGGGGCTCGCCGGGCCAGGGCGGTGAGTGCCTCCCATTCCGAGTCGGCCACCGCGGCCAGGGGCCGGGACTCAGGGTGCAGTCCTGCCAGCAGCAGGTGCCGGGCGTAAAACACCAGGTCTTGATAGAAATGGCGCAGGTCGTGCCCCTGGTTGTAAAGCTCGTCAATCAGGACCAGCAATTGCGGGCCGTTGCGGTCCAGAAGGGCTCCCAGGGCGGCCAGCAGCGCCCCCCGGTCGGTCACCCCCAGGATGCGGGCGATCTCAGGGGCCGTAACCCGCTCGCCCCCAAAGGTCACCACCTGGTCCAGAAACCCCTGGGCATCCCGAAGGCTTCCCTCCGCGGCCCGGGCCAGCAGAGCCAGGCCCTCGGGATCGATGAGCCAGCCCTCCTGGCCGGCCAGCTTCGTAAGGTGCGCCTGGATCATCCCAGTGGGCAGCCGGCGGAAATCGTAGCGCTGGCAGCGGGAAAGGATGGTCACCGGCACCTTGTGGGGTTCGGTGGTGGCCAGGATGAAGATCGCGTGGGCCGGTGGCTCCTCCAAGGTCTTCAGCAGGGCGTTGAAGGCATCCTTGGTGAGGGCGTGGACTTCATCGATAATGTAAACCCTATACTTGCCCCGGGATGGCATGTACTTGATCTTCTCCCGCAGATCCCGCACCTCGTCGATGCCCCGGTTGGAGGCGCCGTCGATTTCCAGCACGTCCAGGGAGGAGCCGAGGGTGATTTCCCGGCAGCTATCGCAGGTATTGTCGGGGTGCGGGGTGGGGCCGGCCACGCAGTTAAGGGCCTTGGCCAGGATGCGGGCCACCGAGGTCTTGCCCACCCCCCGGGGGCCGCTGAACAGGAAGGCATGGGCCACCCGGCCTTGCGCCAGGGCATTTTGCAGGGTGCGGGTGATGGGCTCCTGGCCCACCACCTCTTCAAACGTCTGGGGACGCCACTTCCGGGCCAGGACCTGGTAAGCCATGAGAGGAGGGTTTCCGGTTTTCGGTTATCGGTTAAAAAACCGTTATAAGACCGTTTTCTCTTTTTTTATAAATTGTGTCAATAAGAGGATTTTCCAGGCAAAAGAGATCCCAAGAATAGGAGCTTTTACCGAAAACCGAAAACAGAAAACCGAAAACTGTATTCAATGGCGGAGAGAGAGGGATTCGAACCCTCGGAGCGTTTTAGGCGCTCACACGATTTCCAATCGTGCCCCTTCAGCCTCTCGGGCATCTCTCCGGTAAATTTTGGGCGCGCCTGGTTCCCAATAGTCATCCGCTAGTAGCTACCATAACCTGGCAAATTACAGGTTATTTTATTAATCCATCCAGGGAAACACCAAGAGCTTTCCTAAATGGCGGCCAGGCCCGCCCTACACTACTGACCACTGACAACTGACCACTGGCAACTATAATACTGGCGGAGGGGGTGGGATTCGAACCCACGTGGGAGTGATTAGCCCCCAAGTCGATTTCGAGTCGACCCCGTTACGGCCTCTTCGGTACCCCTCCATGTATGACGGTTTTCTCTTTTCTGTTTTCTGTTTTCGGTATTCGCACCTTAACCCTAAGTATTGTGTCCCACCGAGTGCATAAATGCTTTGCCTTTTTCCCTCCCCCTTGAGGGGGCGACACCGGGAGGGGGTGGTAATTTATCTTTCATTTACCCTATTTTGCCACCCTCCCCCCAACCCCCTCCCCTCTCAGGGAGGGGGGGTTATCTCAAATTTTTTGTAAGATATTTGTGGGACATAACACTGGGCCATACCGGGCACGCCGAATTATGGCGGCCCGGGGCCGCCTCTATTTTCATTACACGATGACCCCGGCGGGCAGCTCGCACCGCCCTCAGCGCCGGGCCCGGAAAAACTCCTGCAGCAGCTCCCGGCACTCCGCCTCCCGCACCCCGCCAGTTACGGCCAGGCGATGATGGAAGCGCCCCTCCTCCGGCAAATGGAACAGGGAGACGCAGGCCCCGGCCTTGGGGTCCGCGGCGCCGAAGACCACCCTGGCCACCCGGGCCTGCAACATGGCCCCCAGACACATGATGCAGGGCTCAATGGTAACATAAAGGGCCACCCCGGGCAATCGGTAATTCCCGGCCGCGGCCGCGGCCTGCCGCAACGCCAGCACTTCGGCGTGGCCCGTGGGGTCATTAAGGCCAATGGGTCGGTTAAAGCCCCGCCCCAAGATCTCACCCCCCTCCCCCACCACCACCGCGCCCACCGGGACCTCTCCCGCGGCCAGGGCAAGCCTTGCCGCGTCCAGCGCCTGGCCCATGTAAAAATCATCTGTTTCCAACCGTGCCTCGGTTTGCCTTGATGGATTTGAGGAGAGATCGGCTACGAACGGGGGATGCCCTTGACCTGCCACCCGGGCGGCGACAGGGGTTGTCAGGGATGGGTCACCCCGCCCCTGCAGGATTGGCTTTTTTGCTCAACAGGCCCAGCGCCCGGGCTTCGTAGCCCCTGAGGAGCTTAAGGGCCCGCTCCTCCGCCCGCAGCAGGGCCTGGCCCTTTTCCCGGACTTCCCCCGCCGGCGCCTCGGGCAGCAGCTCCGATAGGACCTGGCGGCGCCGGCCGTGGCGATCCGCCAGCAGCCTCAGGCGCAACACCAGGAGCTGGGGCAGCAAGGGGTCCCGCACCCATCGCAGATAGTCCAGGGCCCCCGGATAATCCTCTTCCTCCATGGCCGCCAGCGCCAGGTGGCGGTACCAGGAGGCGGGCAGCACGCCGGACCCGGCCAGCGGACCCGCCAGAGTCCGGCGGCCCAGACGCACCAGCAGGCTCAATCCCAGCATTTCAGACCAACTCGAGGCCGGCTAAACCGAAATCCCAAAACCGCCTCAGGCCTTATGGGCCTGGAGCCCGGCGTTCACCATGTTGTCCAGGATCTCCCCCAACTCCGGGAGGTCCCGGGTGAGTTCCCGGATCCGCTCCTTCAGTTGGCGGTAATCTTCCCGGTCCTCGCCCCGGGCCTCATCCAGGGTGTCTTGCAAGGCCGCGGCCAGCCGCCGGTCCAGACGGCAAAGCCCCGCCGCCGCGCCCAACAGCTCCAGGATGCCGCTGGTGATGTGGTGCCCGGTGATCTCCTGAAAGGCCACTTCGGCCACCCACCCCGCCAGGCCGCCTACCGCGGCCCCGCTGACGGAAAGTTTCTTGCTGGCCATCTGTCCTCCTGCTTATTAAGCTGTGAAGAATTGAATGATCACAGTTTCCGGGATTATTATATCCTTTTGTTGAGTATCTATCCATAAACCATAATCCGCTTGCGGGGGCGAGACGCCCGCCTCATCGACAGGGAGCTTAAGGCGCGCCCCGGACCCGCCGCCCCTGGCGCCACCTTCCTTCAATCCATCTCCCTCTTTGCCAACTCCTCCAGGACCTTGACCTCTTGCAACCGCTCCGCCAGACGCTCCGTCTCGGTGAGCATGCGGGCGATGTGCCGGTCTTTTTCCCCCAGGCGGCGTTTCAGGGAGCGGACTTCGGACCGGAGCCGGGAAACTTCGGAGTAGCCCAGCCAGCCCCGAATGCTCCTGACAGCCAGGGTCAGGCCCACGCCCAGAATCGCCCCTGTGCCCACCCCTACCAAGAAATCCAAGGTCTTGATCTCCATGCTAAAGGCGGTTTTCGGTTTTCGGTTTTCGGTTTTCGGAAAGACAAAAAAGCAATTCCATTTTGGCCACTTGCATTTAATTGTGATTCTTCGTCAATTTTCAGTCCTTTTTTTTGCGCACTAATATCCTCTTAGCAACGGCGCCCAAAGAATCAGATACCTCTTCGCCCAAATCCAGCGAGTTTTCAGTGAACATTTTTTCCTGGCAGATATCCCCTGAAAACCACTGACAGAAAACCTTCCCATCATCATCTGGGTCTTTAATAACTGTCATTTTCGGCCCGCCAGATTTCAAATGCACTATTGTCCCTTCCTGTATGTTTGCCATTTTCTCTTCCCCCTTCCAGCAAACCAAGGTGCTTAAAATATTAGCATTGTTCGACACCCATGTCAATTTCTCCCGGGAGCCCCAAAGTCGCTTGTCAAGGAGGGCAACACATGGCACAATAAGGTTGCCCGCCCCCGGCCGGCTCGGACGCAAGAGGAAATTGCCTTTATATTTAAGTGGTTAATGAGAACATTCACAGATAGCACTGGGCGGGCGGCCGCTGGCGGCGTCCACACCCTCTTACCATAAGCAGAAAACCAGACTGGGAAAACGTTAACCAGAAAACTTTCTTCGGAGGCACCGCGTATGAGCGAGATCAAGGCCATGTACCGCACCGTGATGGCGGACCATTTTCCCCCGGAGATGACCATCAGCTTCGGCGACCAGAAGCTGCTCTATCGCAAGCGCACCTGGAAGCTGCCCGACGCCAAAGGGGAGGTCATCGAAATGGGCCTGCGGTACGGGGAGAACCCCGGCCAGGAAGCGGCCCTCTACGAACTGGTGGGGGGAAATCTGACCCTGGGGGGCTGCCACTTCCTGGACCCCGGCAACGCCCTCACCAGCGCCATCGACGAGGCGGGCATGCTCCAGGCGGGCAAGCACCCGGGAAAGACCAACCTGACGGACCTGGACAACGGCCTCAATATCATCAAGTATCTTCAGTCCTGGCCCGCAGCGGTGATCCTGAAGCACAACAACCCCTGCGGCGCCGCCTGGGCCGACTCCCTGGCCGAGGCCTACAAACGTGCCAACCTGGCCGACCGCATCGCCGCCTTCGGGGGCGCCGCGGTCTTCAACCGCCCCCTGGATAAGGCCACCGCGGAACTCATCTCCGGGAACTACCTGGAGGTGGTGGCTGCCCCGGACTTCGAGGCCGGCGTCCTGGATATTCTCAAAAAGGCAAAAGACCTGCGGATCATCAAAGTTCCCAATTTCGCCAAGCTGCAACACCTGGTGCACGCCCGCACCGTGGAATTCAAGGCCCTGATCGACGGGGGTCTCATCGTCCAGCAGTCGCCCCTGAACGCCATCCTCAAACGGGAGGACTTCAAACCAGCCGTGGCCATGCACCAGGGCCGGGAATACCGCTGCCGGCGCCAGCCCAGCGAGCGGGAATACGACGACCTCCTCTTCGGCTGGTGGGTGGAGCAGGGCATCACTTCCAACTCGGTCATCTTCGTGAAAGACGGCTGCACCGTGGGCATCGGCACCGGCGAACAGGACCGGGTGGGAGTGGCGGAGATCGCCGTCTTCAAAGCTTATACCAAATACGCCGACACCCTCTGCTACAAGCAGTTCGGCATCCCTTATAAACAACTGGAATTGGAGATCCTCCAGGCCAAACGGGACGCCTCCGACCAGGTGGTCATCGACGTGGCCACCCAGGAGGCCAGGGGCGGACTCACCGGCTCCGTAATGATCTCCGACGCCTTTTTCCCCTTCCGGGACGGGGTGGACGTGGGCATCCGCCAGGGGATCACCGCGGTGGCCCACTCTGGCGGCTCAGTGCGGGACTACGAGGTCATCGAGGCCTGCAACGAAGCCGAACCTCCGGTGGCCATGGTCTTCACCGGCCAGCGCTGTTTCAAACATTGAGGAAGGTTTTCCGTTTTCCGTTCGGGTTTTCGGCTGCCAGGTGACAGCGGCTAGCATTCAGCCAAGTAGGGTGGGCACTGCCCACCAATTCCTCAAAAGCAAGTGTCTTTTAGCTGATTACTGACGGCTGAAAGCTGACAGCTAAATTCGGGGGTATCAGAATGAAAGGTTTCAGATCGGTCCACGTGGAAGGAAAAAACCTGGATGAGACCTGGTTCGAATTATTAAGACAACTCTATTACCACGGGCGCCGCTATAAAATCGATGCCGGCTCTTTTGCCGGGGCGGAGAGATTGGAATTCGACATGGTGAGCGGCACTATCCAGGAGCCGATCCAATACACCGAAGGCGGGGTAAGGCTGCCCCTGGCGGTGAGCGTCCCCCAGGGAATTCCGGCCCCTACTTCGGATGAAGCCATCGAGAACTACTTCGTCGAATATTTGATGAACAGCGAACTTAAACCGAATGAACATTACCGCTATTCCACCTGGTTGCGGGGAGGCAGGTACGCCATACCCAAACTGGCCCTGGAGGGCCTCAGGCAAGAGGGCCCGGCGCCTGCGGTGATCGTCCCTGATCAAGTGCAATGGTGTCTCGACCATTATAAGAGGGTGGGGTTTGGCAATAACCATTGCTGCATCGCGGTGGGCTACCCGGAATCAAACTTGGCCTATGACCAGGCGTACACGAATGAGATGGAGCGAGGCACCAGTCCCTGTCTGAGAATAGTGGACACCAAGATCGTTAAGGAAGATGGTGAAAACTATCTGTGTATGAACGTCTATTTCAGATCCTGGGACTGCTATGGGGGCTGGCCTGAAAACATGGGAGGCCTGGCCCTGGTCCAGGAATACATGGCCCAGGATTTGGGGGTGCGGACCGGAAGTTTAAGCTTTGCCTCTAAGGGTTTGCACGCCTATGATTTTCAAATAGAAGCCCTGAAAGGCAGAATCGGGGTCTAGCGTCGCCTTTCTGATGGGCGCCCCCTATCACCTAAAAGACGGGGGCTTGCCGTCCCAGATTCTACTGCCTGTCTTAAGATGACTTCTGCAAGCTGACCTCAGACAGCTCCTTTTCAGTCATCATCATTATCAGCGTCCAAGGCCTCGGGGTTGCCCTGCTGCACCCCCTGGGCGAATTTTGACACCCTGGGCAGCGGCTCCCGGTAGCCGTTGTAGAGCTTCACCAGATCCAGGTAGCGCAGGGGGTCGAAGTTTACGTACTGGTATTGCCGGTAGACCTTGCCCTTCCCCAGGTAGCTGTGCACCAGCAACCGCTGGAACTCCACAAAACCCACCGCCTTTTTAAAGGCGATCTTCTGGCTCATGAAATTGGGAGTCCGGTCCTTGTCCGGCAGGTGCACCGGGATGGGGTCGTTGACGAATTCTTCGGGGTGGAAGAGGCCCATGAGGTGCCCCAGTTCGTGGCACAGCAGATTGGCCAGCCAGTTGCGGTTCAGGGAGTCATCCTTGGGGTCGGCGCTCGCCTGGACCTCTTCGAAGCGCTTGAAGGAGATGTGGGTCACCGACAAGGGCAGGTGGGCAAAGGCGACCTTGCCCCGGCAGACCTGGAGGAAGCGCAGGCGAAATGGCGGGGGCACCTCGAAGGCCTTGGAGCTTGCAGCCAGCCATTCCCGGTCGCTCAGCAGCTCCACCCGCAGCCGCTGGGCCGGTGCCAAAGCCCCGGGTTTGGGCCCTCCCGGGCAAAAGACCAGGTTCACCCCCATCCGGGCGAAAAACTGCTGCACCTGGTCTTCCACCAAATAGATCATGCGGCGGCAGTCGGCCAGCTCGGGGCTGGGGGAGACATAGACCCCTACCTCCAGCTTCTTGGGAGCGAGGTCCACCGGTCCCAGGTCGCGGTAAGAAAAGAGGGCCGCCTCCTCCTGGGAAGTCTTTTGCAGGCTCCAGGCCGGGACTGCTGCGGCCAGTCCCCAAATTAGAGGCAGGATCAGCACCAGACCCAGAGAATATCTCTTCACAGCGGATCTCTCCTTTGGCCCCATCAGATTCCCTTAAAAAGACTGGTGCAAACATTTGGCTGACACAGGCTGAAGCCTGCGGCTACAGTTTAAGGCGCGGGCAGGCGCCTCTCCATATCAAAAATGGGAATGCTACAGGCCCCAGTAATGTGCTGTTTATGCGAAGGTTTCTACCGAAAACTGACAACCGAAAACCGAAAACCGTCTTTGCACCCCTTGCATTCCCAGAGATTTTTTATATAGTTAAAAAGTTTGAGGAGGATGGCTCATGTCCTATGTCTGTGAAATCTGCGGCAAGCGCCCCGAGGTGGGCAACAATGTCAGCCACGCCAATAACCACACCAAGCGCCGCTGGAAGCCCAATTTGCGCAAAGTCCGGGCCCTCCGCCAGGGCAGCGTGCGTTATCTGCGGGTATGCACCCGCTGCCTGCGCTCGGGACTGCTCACCAAACCGGCCTGATAGGGCGTTTAGCTATCAGCTTTCAGCAGTCAGCTAAAAACAAAAGCCGAAGCTCAAAGCAAAACCCAAAAACCAAAACCTCAAAGCTGAAAGCTGATAGCTGACAGCTTCTTCCTACCCCGTCATCCTTCTTACCGAAATCACTTCCTTCAAACGCTTCAGGAACCCGAAGACCTTGTCCAGGTGTTGCTGGTCCGCCACCTGAATGGTGAACTGGGCAACGCCCCTGCGGTCCTGGGTTTCCACCGAGGCTCGGGTGACGTTGACGTCGGCGCTCTTCAAGGCGCTGCTAATGTCCGCCAGCAGGCCCGGCTTGTCCACGGTAACCACCTGGATCTTCACGAGATAGACTTTCCCGGCGCCGCCGCCGTCCCATTCCGCCGGGATCTGCCGGACCTCCTCGGTGCTGGCCAGGTAGGCACAGTCGGCCCGATGGATGGTGACCCCCTGCCCCCGGGTGATGTAACCCTTGATGGGGTCCCCGGGGATGGGCTGGCAGCAGTTGGCCAGGCGCATCATGAGGTCGTCCAGGTCTTTGATTTTGATGCTGCCGCCCGCCTCCGGCTTAATTTCCCGACGCTCCACCTCCTGGGGCGCCTCTTCCGGCGGGGTCTGGGCCACCCGAAAGAGTTTGCCGGTGATCTGCCCCGGAGAGAGCTTGCCGTGGCCGATGGCGGCCAGGAGGTCATCCACCCCCACAAAGGAGAAATCCTGGGTCACCCTTTTGAGCTCATCCCCTTCCTTGATCAGTTTTTGCAGACTGGCCCCGGACTTGCGCAGCTCCCGCTCCAGCAACTCCTTGCCCAGGGTGATGCTCTGCTCCCGCTCCGCGGCCTTGAGCCACTGGCGGACCTTGTGCCTGGCCTTGGTGGTCTTGACAAACTGCAGCCAGTCCCGGCTGGGCTGGTGATGCGGCGAGGTGATGATCTCCACCATGTCGCCGTTCTGCAATTCGGTGCGCAGGGGCACCATGCGGCCGTTCACCTTGGCGCCGGTGCAGCGGTTCCCAACCTCGGTATGGATGGCATAGGCAAAATCCACCAGGGTGGCCCCCCGGGGCAGTTCCTTGACCTCGCCGGTGGGCGTGAAGACGTAAACCTCCTCCGGGTAGAGCTCCCGGCGCACCCCATCCAGGAGGTCCTGGGGACTCTTCAGGTCCTTCTGGAGGTCCACCAGATGCTTGAGCCAGGTAAAGCCCTTGGCGTCCTGCTCTTTGAAGGCCCGGTGCTCCTTGTAACTCCAGTGGGCGGCGATGCCCTCTTCGGCTACCCGGTGCATCTCCCGGGTGCGGATCTGGATCTCCAGCCGCTGGCCGTATTGGCCGATCACCGTCGTGTGAATGGACTGGTACATGTTTTTCTTGGGGAAGCCGATATAGTCCTTGAGGCGCCCAGGCACCGGCCGGAAAAGGGCATGGATCACCCCCAGGGCCTCGTAGCACTCGTCCTTCGTATCCACGATGATGCGAAAGGCCAGGAGGTCGTAGAGCTCATCCAGGGTGATCTGCTGGGCCTGAAGTTTGCGGTAGATACTGTAGAAAGTCTTGAGGCGGCCGCTCACTTCATCTTTGATCCCGTGCTCCGCCAACTTGTCCCGGAGCAGTTGGCAGACCTCCAGGATGTATTTCTCCAGATCCCCCCGTTTGCGGGACAGACCTTCCTGGATCTGCTGGTAGGCCTCGGGCTCCAGGTAAAAGAAGGAGAGGTCTTCCAGCTCCGCTTTGATCCGGTACATTCCCAGCCTGCCGGCCAGTGGGGCGTAAATCTCCTGGGTCTCCAGGGCGATGCGCTTGCGCGCCGCGGTCTCCATGAAACCCAAAGTGCGCATGTTGTGGACCCGGTCGGCCAGTTTCACCAGGAGCACCCGGATATCGTGGAACATGGAGAGGATCATCTTGCGGATGTATTCGGCCTGCTGGGTCTGCCGGTCGCCAAACCTGAGCTGGCCGATCTTGGTGACCCCGTTGACTATATCCGTCACTTCCTCGCCGAAATACTCTTCCAGATCGTCCAGGGTGGCGGCGGAATCCTCCACGGTATCGTGCAGCAGGCCGGCGCTGACGGTGGCCGCCCCCAGACCCATCTGGGCCAGGAGATAGGCCACTTCCAGGGGATGGAGGAGGTAGGGCTCGCCGCTCAGACGCAACTGCCCTTCATGGGCCCGGGCCGAAAAGACATAGGCCTTTTCGATGACGGCGGTATCCGCCTGCGGATAGTGCCGGAGGACTTCCTCGATGATGTCCTGGAGACGGATGATGCGGTTGGCCATGGCTCAAAGGAAGAAGTTCAAGGTTCAAGGTTGAAAGTTCAAAGTTGAGACTTCTGAGAAAAACACCTTTGTCATCCTGAGCGAAGCGAAGGATCTCATATTTCCTTCAAATATTTATGAGATTCTTCAGTAGCTTCGCTCCCTCAGATTGACAAAATGGGGACTTTCGCAGAGGTCTCGAGTTCAAAATTCAGGTTTCAAAGTTCAAAGTTCAGGGGCTCGGCTCTCATCTGCCTCGGTCTGTTCGGCAATCTTCTGCTTCAGAAAATCGGTCAAAGCCTGGATCGAGACAAATTCCGGCTCCCCAACGGAGCCCCGTTGTTTCACTTCCACCTGCTCCTTCTCCAGGGCCTTGGGACCGATGACCACCCGCAGGGGGATGCCCAGCAGATCGCAGTCCTTGAACTTGACCCCGGGGCGCTCATCCCGGTCGTCCAGGAGCACTTCGATGCCCGCGGCCGTAAGCACCCGGTGCAGCTCCAAGGCGCAATCCCGCACCACGGCGTCGGTGAGAGAGATGGGGATCAGGCCCACCTGCACCGGCGCCAGGGCCATTGGGAAGATGATGCCCTGGGGGTCGTGGCCCTGCTCGATGGCCGCGGCCACGATGCGGCTCACCCCGATGCCGTAGCAGCCCATGTAGATGTACTGCTCGGCCCCTTCCTGGTCCAGGAAGACGGCCTTCATGGCCTTCGAATATTTGTCCCCCAGCTTAAAGATGTGCCCCACCTCGATGCCCCGCAGCAGGGCCACCTCCCCCCCGCAGCGGGGGCAGGGGTCCTGGGCCGTGGCGAGGCGCAGGTCGGCCACCTGGGCGATCTTCAGGTCCCGCCCCGGATGGACCCGCAGCAGGTGGTGATTATCCCGATTGGCCCCGGTGACCATGGAATTAAGAAGGGCCACCGCCTGATCGGCGTAGATGGGGATGGTCAGGCCCACCGGCCCGGCAAATCCGGCCTCGGCCCCGGTAAGCTCCTGGACCCGGATCAGCCCGGCCAGCTCCAGGTCGGTGACCCTTAGGAGATTTTTCACCTTCACTTCGTTGACTTCGTGGTCGCCCCGGATGAGGACAGCCACCGGACCCCGCTCAGTCTCGTAGATCAGGGTCTTGACGATTTCCCGGGGGGGAATCTTTAGAAATCCGGCCACCTCCTCAACGCGGCGCATCCCCGCGGTGGCCACCAGCTCCCGGTCCCCCACGGGGGGGCCGGGGACCGCCGCCTCCAGGGCAACCTCGGCCTTCTCCAGGTTGGCGGCATAGTCGCAACCCTGGCAGGAGACCAGCAGGTCTTCGCCGGTGTCCGCCAGGACCATGAATTCGTGGGAAAAGCTGCCCCCGATGGGGCCCGAGTCCGCCTCCACCACCTTGAAGCGGAGGCCGCAGCGTCGGAAAATGCGGTTATAGGCCTGATACATCTCCCGGTAGCAGGCCTCAGCCCCGCCTTCGTCCGCGTGGAAGCTATAAGCATCCTTCATGATGAATTCCCGGGAGCGGATCAGTCCGAAACGGGGCCGAATCTCGTCCCGGAACTTGGTTTGAATCTGGTAGAGGTTGAGAGGCAACTGCCGGTAGGAATGTACCTCCCGGCGAACCAGATCGGTGGTCACCTCCTCGTGGGTGGGCCCGAAGCAGTATTCCCGCTCGTGGCGGTCCAGGAAGCGCAGCAGCTCTTTGCCATATTCCGCCCAGCGGCCGGACTCCTGCCAGAGCTCCCCCGGCTGCACCGCGGGCAGCAAGACCTCCAGGGCCCCGGCCCGGTCCATCTCCTCCCGGACGATCCCCTCCACCTTGGCGAGTACCCGCCGCCCCAGGGGCAGGTAATTATAGATGCCCGAAGCCACCTTGCGGATCATCCCGGCCCGCAGCAGCAGTTGGTGGGAAATCGCCTCCGCTTCCGCAGGCGTCTCTTTTAAGGTGGGAATCAGCATCCGGGAAAATAGCATAAACTCCTCTGGCCAATCTAATTTTATCACATCTGACTTGCGATATATATAAGGCGCCCGCATTGTCCGGTGAGCGGTTGGCGGTCTCCACTGGCAACCTGGGCGAATGATTTTGACCCAAAAATAAACATGTAGAACCGCCACCCCCGGCGGTTCCCGCGGCTGGCTTAGGATGCCGGCCCTACCTTTTCATATTATTCATATAAAGAAAGGCGATGGCAGCAGCCGGTTCGCTTTTGGTAGGGGCGGACCCAGGTGTCCGCCCTCTAGTAGCACAGGCGTCCCGCCTGTGGATCCGCCTGGTTCTTTCCGTTGGAGACTTGTTTACCCGTTCAGCCTGTGGCGGCGCAGGCTAAAGCCTGCGGCTACATTGAGCGCCGCCACCTAAAACTGGTCCCTGGCCTTGAGGCCCTTGAGGCACCTGCTGCCAAGGAGGCGTCTGGCTGGAAAGAAAAATGTGTGTTTTTGTTACCCCCATCAACCCAAAAAGTGTTACCTATGTCTCCGTACGTTTGTTACCCATCTCCCCGGTCCAAACAGAGGGGAGGAGGTTGGGGGGAGGGTGGCAACATATGGTAAATACAAAAAATTACCACCCCCTCCCGGTGCTGCCCCCTCAAGGAGGAGGGGAAAAGTTACTGGCTACTGGCTACTGCCTTTGCCGGCAGGGGCTTTGGCCTTTAATCAGTAATCAGTGGTTTTGGCCTTTACTGGCCACTGACCACTGATCACTGGTTTTGCCTTTGCTTTTACTGACTACTGGCTACTGGCTACTGGCAACTGGCAACAGCCGCTCCTGCTGCATCCGGAAGGCATGTTCCATGAGAACCTCCAGGTTGACGACGTCCTCCCGGTTGTATTGCAGGAGCAGTTCCAGGGCGGTGCGGTCGCCCCGCTGGTGGCGCCCCCAGAGGATCACCGCCATGTAGCCGTCCATGCCGTCCACCTCTCCGGGCCGCCGGATGCCGAAGCGGGGTTCGATCTTCTTGAGGCCCCCCCGGTAGCCCAGGCGGGCCAGGAGAAAGCGCAGGTCCACGTGCAGGGGCGGCAGGGCCAGGTCCGGGAAAAAGCTCCTTAACACCGGCAGGTCGAATTGGGTGCCGTTGAAGGTGACCAGCAGGTCGAAGTCCGCCAGGGCCGCCGGGAACTGCTGCAGATTCCGGCCCTGGACGAATTGCTGCAGGCCGCTGCCGTCATAGAGGCCTACCACGGTGACCGACAGCCCCGGCCAGTAGGCGCCGGTGGTTTCGATGTCCAGGTAGCCGACCCTGGGCCTAAAGGCGCGAAACAGGCGCCAATGCTCTCCCGCAGCCAGGCGGGCTGCGAAGTAGCCGGGATCCGCCGCCTGGCGCACCGATTCCCGCAACTCCTCCTGGAGGCGCCGGAGCCGCTCCCAGGACAGGCCGGAGAGCCGGGGGGCGCCCAGAAAATCGTCCCAGGTCCCCACCCCCTGCCTCCAAAAATCGGCCTCGCGCCGCGGCCCCACCCCGTCGAGGTGGATAAAGGTGCGCTTCAACATGGAGTTACCATATCATCGCCTTCACCTTTTGTCACCCATACAGGAGCCTATCAAGGCATCATCTTCTTCATTAAATGCTACATTCCTTCGCGAAAACGCGATTAATCGTCCAACCGCTGAAATGTGGGCGGATTAATGGGCTTTTAAGGACGATGGGGTTGCTCAAGGAGTGGCGCAGTAAGCGGACGGCTTAATTGTCGCAACTCAGCTAAAATTACTTTTAAAACTGGACAATTCATGGTATTTTTCCTAGTGATAGGAGCGGCCTTTAAAATATTTTTTGAAAGCGGTGGCTAAGGTTGCCGCATAATCTCACCTTGGAATTATCCGTAAGATACCGTCCAGAACGACTAAAGAACCAAAAGCTGAGGTCGGAATGAAACATGATGACGAAAACAACATGAGTCGTACAGACAAAACGGGGCCGTTTCCACATACAGAAGTAGAAACGACGCGACCTGATGTGGACGTAGACAAGTTATCAGATGACTTGCTAAATTGGCTAGCATGGGAATTTGTCGAACCTGAAAAATGGGGTTGGATATTTAGGGGACATAGGAAGCACTACTATTCGCTGAAAAGTTCTCTACATAGAAAACTAGAAAGTAGAGAAAAATGTGGGACTGCTCACTCCTGTTCCAAGATAGATCACCAAACTGCCGAAAATTACCTCCTCAGCCAGTTTAGGAAAGCTGCACATCACTATATAGAAGCCTCGATGGTGCCAGATAAGAATGATGATAGACTGGAATGGCTTGCTCTAATGCAACATTATGGGGCTCCCACCAGGCTACTCGATTTTACTCATTCCTCTTATATTGCTTGTTTTTTTGCCTTGGAGGAAGCCGAAAGAGAAGAGAAAGCTGCAATTTGGGCTATTGATACCTCCTGGTTGGTAGAGAAAAGTTTTCCTCGGTTAAAAGGAGATTTTCCTATACGGTCAGAGGATGATCTCATGGATTCCAATTTTATGGCAAAACATTTTGATGAAATATTTGTGAGCCAAAAATCGTTACTTTTGCCTATTGTACCACCTCGATCAAATCCAAGGCTCTTAGTACAACAAGGTATTTTCCTTTGCCCAGGCATCGGCGAAGACGGAATTGAGAAGAGCCTTGCATCTTACAAGAACGACACCAATGATATGAATGAGCATGTTTTAAAGATCATAATAGAAAAACGCATTCGTACCGAAGTTTTATTTGAACTTCGCCTAATGAATATTAGCCGGGCAAGTCTTTTCCCCGATTTACAAGGATATGCATCTTCACTTGCTCATGAGTTAGAATACAAATCCTCAGATGAAATAAAAAGATCGAGTCCCTCAACTTAGGTGTATCAGATGAATGCTAATGGCTTTTCCCATCTCCGCTCCTCGATCCACATTATACCAGAAACTGGAATAACTGTATAGCTAATTTTGAAACACTAAAGTAGTGTCTGTGATAAATCCGATAAAGGATAGGAGGTGATCCCCGTGAAATTGAATATAATAGATATTGTAAATTTGTCAGTTAAATCAATAACTGAAAAAACATATAATGATTTTCTTAAGGAAGTTCGTGTTATCGGAATGGAAGAAAAGAAGGATATGATGAATGGTTTTCATCCATATACCCCTAAATATGACAAATTAAATGTTTTTGATTACTATACAGATAAGAATGAACATATCAACTTGGATATATTTGGAGCTGAAAAAATCATTTTAGAAATAAATATTATAATCGGTATTGGACTACCAAGATTGTCTTTTATGTCACCTGGAAAAAGGATTTATAAAGAAATAATCGAATCTTTTAAAAAAATTTATGGAGATGGTTATTCTATAATGTATGAAAAAAGGAATCGTACATTTGAAAATAGTGAGATAAAGATAGATATAATTTACAGTGGGAATAGAAGACATAAAATGGATATAGTAACTGTAAGTATTAGAAATAACAAATTAAAGACAGAATTAGAGGATTTATTGTCGAAAATGAAACCATGAGGCGTCTCAGGGAATTGACCGAATAATCCTTTACACCCTCATCAACTTTACCATTTTCGACCTGGATTTTGTCGATTATCATTGAAGGAGGGCAAAAACCATGGAGATGAAAAACCCTGCGCACCCCGGCCAGCTTGTTAAGGCTTGTCTTGACGACCTCGGCTTAAGTGTTGCGGAGGCCGCTAAGGGCATTGGCATCACGCGCCAGCAGCTTCACAACGTGGTTGCCGGGCGCAGTAGTGTCACGCCGGAAATGGCGATCCGCTTTGAAAAGGCCTTTGGCGGGACGGCGGACACGTGGCTTAAGATGCAGGCCAATTATGACCTGGCCCAGATGCGCCAGCGTGCTTCCGGCATTATCGTTCAGAGGCTGACTCCAAAGGTAGCCTAATTGCTGCTCAAGTGACGAAAAGCCCTGTAGGGTGGGCACTGCCCACCGATTCCTTTCATTCCTCCTTCAAAATTGCCGCCAGATTGGGCCGCAGGGCCCGGCAGGCCGGGTAGGCCGCGGCGCCCAGCCCCAGGCCCATGACCAGCGCCAGGCTCATGCCACGGCCTCAAGGCCGCTCCTGGCAACAAGAGCCAGCAACTTGAGGGAGGTGCCTTGGGGGTGTTTTTCGCCACGCTCCCATTGGCTCACCAAGCCGGTGGTCACGTTCAGATAGCGAGCAAAGACGGCCTGGCTCGCGCCCTCGCGTTCGCGGAGCGCGCGAATCTCTGCGCCTGACAGGGAGCGGACCGGCGTCAGACAAGCCTCGTCAAACTTACGCATGGTGCGCTTGTCCATCAGACCCGCAGTATGCAGGTCTTCGGCGGTTTCATGGATCGCCGCCATAATGCGGCTACGATACTGCTTTCTCATCGCTCACCTCGATCAGTGCGCCGTTTTCAATGGCTAGCGCCATCTCGCTGTCGCTGTAGGACAGCATCAGCGCTGCAAGTCTCTTGAATTCGGCCAACTCGTCATCCCCGATGTTGTCGCGCTCGTTTTTTCCAAAGCCGTAGACGAACACGGCGCGATCTTTTGACCGGAAAAGAATGATGGTCCGAAAACCACCGGACTTCCCTTTGCCTGGACGGGCGATCCTCTGCTTTATGACACCTCCTCCGAGATCGGCATCTATCAGACCGATCTCGGCAGTCGCAATCGTCTCACGGAGGGCGGAATCTTCAAGCCCGGCCTTGCGGGCCAAGCGGGTGAATAACTTGGTCTTAAATATCCGCATTCCCCCTCGGACAGCTCCCGAGCATCGATATGTTTCATATAATACCTGGTATTATATTTGTCAAGGTAATTCGTAGCTCCTCTCCAACGGCGATGAGGAACGGGCAGGATCATTCGAGCAAAAAACATGGGTAAAACTCGATAGTTTGTCGTAAATTTTCCAATTAGTCTGTAGGGTGGGCACTGCCCACCATTTCCTTTTCATTCCTCTTTCAAAATTGCCGCCAGATTGGGCCGCATGGCCCGCCAGGCCGGGTAGGCCGCGGCCCCGAGCCCCAGGCCCATGACCAGCGCCAGGCTCTGCCAGTAGATGCCCGGGGTGAAGTGGAGCATGATGGTCCAGCCGAAGGCCTGCTTGTTAATGACCAGGATGAGCAGCAGCGAGAGCACCGAGCCGCAGGCGGCGCCCAGGAGGAAACTCAGGAAGCTCGCCAGACCCGACTCGGTGAGGACCAGGGCGAGAATCTGGCGGCGGGAGGCCCCCATCGCCTGGAGCAGGGCCAGTTCCCGCTCCCGCTCCATGATGAGCACCAGGAAGGTGGTGATGATGCCGAAGACCGCCACCACCACCGCCACCCCCTCCAGGGCGTAAGTCAAGGCAAAGGTTTCATCGAAAATTCTTAGGATTCCCTGGCGCAGATCCCGATGGGACAGGGCCAGGAGATGGTAGTCGGCCCCGTATTTCTCCTGCAGCCGGGCCTGCACCTGGGGCACCTGCTTGGGGTCCTTCAGGTAGAGGCGCACCGCGTTCAGATGCCGGTCCCGCCAGAAGCGGCGGAAGAGGCCGATGTCCATCCAGAGGCTGGGGCCGTCGGTGCGGTAGTCATAAAAGACCCCGGCGACGGTGAGTTCCTGGGGCCCCGCCGGAGTGGGCAGGATGAGGCTGTCCCCCTCCCGGTAATGAAACGCCGCGGCCAGGGGCTCGGAGATGACCACGTACGGTTTTCGGTCTTCGGTTTTCGGTCTTCGGTTTTCGCCTTTCGGCTCAATTGATCTTGCCGCCGTGGGAAATCCCCCTAAATCCCCCTTTGTTAAAGGGGGACTTTCACCCCCCTTTGGCAAAGGGGGGTAGGGGGGATTTGGTTTTGACAGGACCGGCGTCTCGCCTGGGTCTCCCCGGCCTGCCCCTGCCACCTCCTGCATGATCGCCTGAGAATCTCCCTGCCGGAACCAGAGGCCGCCGTATTTCGCCAGCACCTGAAAGCTGCCGCCGATCACCAGGATCTGGCGGCCCCGGAAGGGCAGGCGCACGCAGCGGTAGAGATAGATGTCGGCGATCTCCGGGTCCGCTCGCAGTTCCGGGAGAATTTCCGGAGGCAGGTAGTCGTCATAGGCCCCGGTGGAGAAGATCGCGGGACCGAAGAAGATATCCCCACTCATGGCCCGGCTCACCCAATCGTTGACGGTGGCCCGGAAGGAGCCGATCATCACGGTCACTGCGATGAGCATTCCCAGGGCGCAGGCCAGGGCGGCGATACTCACCGCGGTGCGGCTGAGCGACCCGGCCAGGTAACGGCAGCCCAGCTCCGCTCCGGGCCATCTTTGCAAAGGTCTTTGCCAGGCCCGCCCCATGAGACGGGTGGCCAACGGGGTGAACAGGGCGAAGCCCAGGAGGATGAGGAAGGCCGCCGCGAAACCGGGCCAGGGGGGACCGCCCTTACCCCTGAAGGAGGCGCCGAGGCCCGCCAGGATCAGGGCGGCGACCCCCCAGATAAAGACCCTGCCTGCCCTGCGGTCGATTCTCTCTTCGAGTTCCTGCCGCTGCCAAACGGCCCGGATTTGGGTGCGGGCCGCCTCGCGAGCCGGGAGCCACGCGGCCGCCAGGGTGGCGGCCAACGCCAACCCCCAGGCCTGGAGCAGCAGGCCCCAGGGCAGTTGCACCTCTGCGGCCACCACCGGCGTGTACAGGGAGGTGAGGTTCCGGGTCATCAACGCCAGGGCCCCCCGCGCCAGGCCGATCCCCAGGATCAGGCCCAGTGCGCCTCCCGCCAGGCCGCTCACCAAGCCTTCCGCCAGAAACAACCGCAGCACCTGTCCCGGGGTCGCGCCCAGGGTGCGCAACAGTCCGATCTCCCGGCGCCGCCGCACCACCGACAGGGTCACCGACTGGTAGATGAAGAACATCCCCACGAACAGGGCGATGGCGCTCAAGATCTCCAAATTGAGGCGATATGCGGCCATCAGCCCCTGGGTGCGGCCCTCCAAGGCCCCGGGCCTAACCGCTTCCACCCCGGCAGGTAGCTCTTTTTTGAGCCACCCCGGCAGCCGGGCCTCAGTCCCGGTGGTCAAGAGGTCGATATAGTCCAGAAGCCCCACCCGGTCCAAAAGCTCCTGGGCCTGAGCGACGTCCATGAGGAGCACCGCCCCGTCCAGGGGGTAGAGGCCGCTTTCGGAGCGAAATATTCCTCTGACGGTGAGACTCTTTCTGGCCGCACCCACCAACACCGGCAAATAGTCGCCCACCTTGAGGCCCAGTCGGGACGCCAGCGGTTGGCCAACCAGAACCGCATCGGGACTGGTGAGGAAACCGACCCAGTCCCTGCGCGACAAGCGCCCCGGCAGTCCCCCATCCTGCGCAAATTCATAGTCCCGGAAGTCTTTTTCGGAAAATGGGTCGATCCCCAAAAGGAGCACCGGCCCCCGGCCAGGGCCGCGGAGCTGCAGGACGCTTTGCACCACCGGGGCTGCCGCCTTGACCCCGGGTAAACGGCTCAGCCTGGCGAACACGTTTTCGTTTAGGGGCGCCCCGGGGCTCTGAACCCGCCATTGGGCTTTGCCGGCCACCGCCGCGACCCCGGCCTGAAAGCTCTCAATGGCGCTGGCCGCGGCCAGGGAGATGCTGAGATAAACCGCGGTGCCCAAGGCGATGCCCAGAATCCCCAAAAGAGTGCGCCCGGGATACTGGCGCAGATGGCGGAGCGGTAGGCGAAAGAGCCAGGGGGTCATGGCAGCAGCCGGCCGTCCTGCATCTTTAGAACCCGCTGGGCCGCCGCGCCCGCCTCCGGGGCGTGGCTCACCAGGATCACGGTCTTGCGCCACTGGCGGTTAAGCTCCGAAAAGAGCCGGAGGATTTGGGCCGTGGTGGCGGAATCGAGGTTGCCGGTGGGTTCGTCCGCCAGAATCACCGCCGGGGTGTTGATCAGGGCCCGGGCGATGGCAGCCCGCTGCATCTCGCCCCCGGAAACCTGGTGGGGCTTGTGGTCCAGGCGCTCTCCCAGGCCCACCTCCTTAAGCCATCGGGCCGCCTCTCCCCGGGCCTGGGGATGGGGAACGCCCTGGAGCGCCCGGGGCAGGGCCACGTTCTCCACCAGGTTCAGCAAAGGCTGCTGGTTGAAGGACTGAAAAACCACCCCCACCTTATCCCGGCGGAAGCGGGTCAGTTCAGGTTCCCGACGCTGGGCCAGGTCCCGGCCGTCCAGGAGCACCCGGCCGCGGCTAACCTGCTCCAGACCGCCGATGACGTGCAGCAGGGTGCTCTTGCCGCAACCGCTCTTGCCGGTGATGGCCACGAATTCGCCGGGGGCGATCTCAAGGTTTATCTCCCGCAGGGCCAGGATCTCCTCGGGCCCGCGCCGGTAAACCTTGCTCACCCCTATCAGTTGGATCACTAAAACCTCTCCCTTTTAAAGGATTTTCTAACATAATAATCACCGCCCCCCCGATTTTAAAGTTACCTCGCGGCCTTGCCATAACACCTGCTTGATTTTCCAAGCGGTCGCCAGGATTGGGAAAACGCCTGAACCTTTTTCTTAAGTTTTCCGGGGTATCTAGCGAATAGAAAAATGGCGGGGCGCCTGGCGCCTGAAGTCACAGACCCTGCGGAAGGCCGCTAGACTGTCATTGTGAGGAAGCGAAGCGACCGGATAATCTCGTTATTACTCGTAAATAAGAGACCCTGCGCTTTCCTCTTAAAATGTAGCGCCGGCGCCCTCGCCGGCGGGGAAACCGCCGAGGGCGGCGGTTCTACATTGGCGTTTTTCGTTGCGGCCGTCGGGTCATGATGATTCGCTGAGAATGACCGAAAGGACTTTTCAGCCTTCTCGGCATCATTTTCAACCGCCCCCCTGGAAGAAGTCCGGAGGCGCCCGCTTTCCTCTTAAAATGTAGCGCCGGCGCCCTCGCCGGCGGGGAAACCGCCGAGGGCGGCGGTTCTACATTGGCGTTTTTCGTTGCGGCCG
>JBAVAG010000106.1:0-10508 GCA_049585595.1 Desulfobaccales bacterium | reverse complement strand
GTTGCCGTCGACCCCGCTGGTATCGAAGCCATAGACCATGACCTGGGAGGGAATGGCGCGGAGGAATGGCAAAAAACTGGCGAAGGTGGTATACCCCTGGTAGGCGACCACGTGATCGCCTGTGGAGGGTTGCCGTTGCAGCACCGTCTCCCGCAGCAGGGGCGGCAGGATCTTGGCCCTGACCCCCGGCTTCAGCGGCGGCCGGAAAAAGGAGATCACCAGGTAATCGCTGGCCTGGCTGAAAAAGGCCTTCACCGCCCAGGCGGTGGAGAGATAGCTGGGGTACCGGGTCCACGGGACCGGATGACGGCACCAGGTAACCACGTGCTGGTGGTCCGTGGACAGGCAGGGCACTCCGGCCAGGCGGGCCGCCCGAGGCACAAAATACTCATAGTCGCTCATGGTGACGTCCGGTTGGAAGCGATCCATGAGATTCAGGATTTGCCGGAGGTACTTGCGGGAGCGGCTGTGAACCGCGAGGCTGGAATAGATGGTGGCGGCCAGCGCCACCCTGTGCCCCTGGATGGGGGTTTCGGGGTTGGGGAGATCCTCCACCGGGAATTCCCGGCCCAGGATGGCGGCCCCGCTGCCGTGGCTGACGAAAAGGAACTGGTGGCCCAGCCCGGCGAAGTGCCGGGCGAGGCTCAGGGCCCGGACCGCATGGCCGTGGCCGGTGCCGTGGACCCCATAGAGAATCTTAGCCATATGGTCTGGCAATGTAAACCACCCGGCGCTTCAGGTCAATCCCGCTGCTAGCTGGAGGCTTGGAACCGCGGTAAAAAGATGAGGAAAACAGGATATTGATGACTGGGATTTTCCTGGCGGCCATGGCCCTGGTGTTCTCTTACCTGACGGTGTTGATCTTCGTGGGGGGGCGGCCCTTGCGTTCGGCCGCCGGCGCTCTCGAGGTTGACCGCTTAAGGGGCCCCTGGCCGCGGCTGGCGCTGCTGGTGCCGGTGACCGGAGCCGCGGCGGGTCTTGAGGGGCGCCTGCAGGCGTTGCTTTGTCAGGATTATCCTGACTATGAAGTGGTCTTTACCACCCGGGACGCCCAGGACCCGGCCACTCCGGTTATTCAATCTTTGCTGCCTCGTTACCCCCGGGCTCGGCACGTAGTGGCCGGCCCGGCCCGGAGCTGCGGCCAGAAGAATTACAATCTGCTGGCCGCCTTGAAATTGGTGGGCCAGACCCCCGAGATCCTGGTTTTTTGCGACAGCAACCAGGAGGCGCCTCCGGAGTGGCTGCGGGAGCTGACCACACTCCTGACCGCAGGCAAGGCCGAGGTGAGCAGCGGCTTTCACCACGTCATCGCCTCTGACTTCAGGGTGGCGGGCCTGGGCTGCGCGGTCACCGTCCTCACCCTCTACCTGGCCAAAGGGTTGCGCCGCCTGAACCAGCCCTGGGGCGGGTCCACCGCTATCCGGCGCTCCCTGTTCGAAGAGCTTGAGGTGGCGGCGCTTTGGGCCGAAAGCGTTGTGGACGACGTCTCCCTGGCGGCCCTGCTGGCGCGGGCTGGCATTCAGGTGGGGGTGCCTCAGGGGGCCCGGCTCTATACCCGCCTGGAGGGGGAAACCCTGGGGGATTGGAGCCGCTGGCTCACCCGCCAATGGCTCTACATGAAATTTTGCATGCCACTCAACTGGCTGGCCCATGGCCTGGTGGTGCACCTGCTTCTGGCCCTGGTGGCGCTGGCCTTCGCAATCCCGCTATTGGCCCTCCTGGGCCTGGTTTCCGGGACCCTGCCAATCGTTGCGGCGGTACTGTTCCTGGCGGGGATGGTCTGGCTGGGAATCGCCCTGCGGTCCCTGCACCCCTCGCCTGGGCCGTTACGGCGGTGGCTGGCGGCGTTTTTGGCGGCCATGGCCATGGGCAGTTGGTGCCACTTGCAGTCGGTGTTCATCAAAGAGATGCTCTGGCGTGGAATCGCCTACCGGGTGGGCTGGCGGGGCCGGGTAATCAAGGTGAGCAGTGACCTTGACCGTGCTTAGGCCAATGATTAGCAGCTATCCAGAAAACCCCAAACCGCTTGCCTCACTTCCTGACTTCCACCAATAAAAGGCCAGGGCCAGGGTGGGAGCCAGGGCCAGGGCTTCCACCAGTTCCCGGGGCAGGCGGCCGGTTGTAATTAGATAAAGGAGACCCCCTGCCAGGGCGGTCAGGGCCAGGCGCAGGGAGGGTTTGGGCGGGATCAGCCCCAGACGCCACTGGCAAAAGCCCACGGTGAGGGCCGCCACCCCGCCCTTGGTTATCACCATGGCCAGGGCCGAGCCCAGCAACGGGGTCAGGGGGATGACCAGGTAGCACCAGGTCAGGTTGATGGCCAGTCCGATTAGATAGAAGGTCAGCAACTGGCGCTCCAGTTGCATGCTGATCATCAGGTAGGCCGCCAGGTTGTGCAGAAAGGCGAAGGCCACCGTGAACACCAAAATCTTCTGGAGCCAGACTGCATCATGGTAGCGGGGGCCGAAGATCAAGGGGATGAGCCGGTCGCTTTCGATGAAAAGGACGAAGATCACCACCAGGGCCGCGGTCAAGAGCCAGCGGGCGGTGTTTTGGGCCAGGCGGGGCACCTCGTCCCGGTTCGTCTTCCAGAGCTGGACGAACAGGGGATAAAGGATGGCTTGCAACAGCAGGGCGGAGACCAGGGTGCCGACGGCCTCCACCAGCCCCCAGCTGACGCTGTATTGGGCCACGGCGTCGGCCCCGGCGTAGCGCTGCAGGAAAAAAATATTAGCCTTGTTGTAGATGCTGGGGGTCAACTGGATGAGGGCAAAGATGCCGCCAAGACGCAGGGTGGGCCAGAGGCGGTCCAGGGACGGCCAGGTCGGGCGGAACTGAGGCACGGACAGGGCCAGCCATAGCCCGCCGGTCAGGTTGGCGAGAGTTTCCACGAGCTTGAAGCACGCCACCACCAGGGGCGGGGCGCCGAGCATCAGGGAGATGAGGCCGTAGCCGAACCCCAGGGCCGAGGCGATGGCCTTGATCTTGCCCTG
This sequence comes from Desulfobaccales bacterium, assembly GCA_049585595.1. Lineage (GTDB taxonomy): Bacteria > Desulfobacterota > Desulfobaccia > Desulfobaccales > 0-14-0-80-60-11 > JAPLJC01. The sequence continues at coordinate 7,515 of JBAVAG010000106.1, read as the reverse complement.
GAGGTCCTGGCGGCCCTGGACCTGCAAGGCCACAAAGAAGGTGTTGGACAGGGCCTCCATGGCGACCGCCACGGCCAGCAGCAGCAGGAGCCGTTGCAGGTGCGGGGTGTAGCCCTGCCAGCGGCTGAAGATCAGGGCCCCCAGGGTGGCCAGTACCAGCAGCAGGCCTTTCAGAAAGGTGACTTCGCCCAGGACCTCGCCCGGCGCCAAGTCCTTGCGGGATAGCAAGGTCACCAGGGGAAGATTGAGTCCGAACTCGGAGACCAGCAGCAGGATGCTCCCCAGTCCCAGGGCCAGCATGAACTCGCCGTAGGTGGTGGTGCTGTGCCGGGCCAGATAGATGAAGAAGACCGACTGGAGGGCGTCCCTGACCCAGCGGGCGCTGAGGAGATAGGCGAATTTAGGGAGAATGCGGTAACGCCCGGTCCCGCCGGCGGCCCCTTCAGGGCAGGCGGCGGCCATGGGATTCCAAGCCGGGGTAAGGGTTGTTGAGTATCATGATCGGGAGCAGGGCCTTCGGAGAAACCGGACCCTACCATATATAACACCGCTAATGAGCAAATCTGGTAAAATCTAGAGAAAAAAATGTTGAGAAAACGGTTTTTAGGGAACTGAAGGCAGAAATCCCTGTTCTTGCAAGCGAATAATTTGGTGTCGAGGAAACGATTTAAGATGAATGGGGGCCGCAATGGGCGGGACAACTGGTTCCAACAGAATCCGCGGAAGACCCTGTTTTTGGTGGTCCTGATGGCGCTCTCGCTCATGGTGGTGGGCGCCGAGCAGCTTCTGAAATTCCTGCACCATCGCCAGGGCATCGTCCTGGAAGCCGAGGTCCAGAGGAGATATATCAAACTGCGGGAACCCCGGCCCCGGGAGCAGCTGCGGCTGCGGTTTCCCAAGATTTATCTGCCTTACACCGACAACGCCTTTCCCAAGATTTATCGGATGGACATCGACGCCAACGGCTTTATCAAACCCTCCCAAAAATACCTGCACCCGGACCTGTCCCTGGTCTTCCTGGGGGGCTCCACCACGGAGTGCATGTATATGGACGAGGAAAACCGGTTTCCCTATGTGGTGGGCACCATTCTGGAGCAGCAGACCGGGAAAAGGATCAATTCTTACAACGGCGGCCTTTCGGGGAATAACAGTCTGCATGCCATCGATTTGTTGCTGAACAAGGTGATTCCCCTGAAACCCCGGGTGGTGGTGTTTATGGAAGACATCAACGACCTGAGCACCCTCCTCTATAAGAAGACCTACTGGAGCAGCAATAATGTCAGGGCGCCCCTGGAGACCCTGGAAAAGGGCAAGCTGCTGGGCAAACTTCTGAAGGAACTCCTGATTCCCCAGCTCAACGAGGCTTACCGGGATTTCAAGGGGTCCCTCTTTCCCCAACGGGAAGACGAATTTGCCCGGGAACGGACCCAGAAGGTGGCGGTGGATCCGGCCGGCCTCGCCCGGGAATTTGCCAGGAATCTGGAGGTCTTCGTGGATATTTGCCGTGATCAGGATATCATCCCGGTGCTGATGACGCAGGCCAACCGCGTCACCGCCAACCCCGACCCGGTGGTGGCGGCTTACATCAGCCAGTGCGGCAAGGACACCGGGATTTCTTACCAGGAGTTCAAGGGGCTTTACGATCTATTCAATGAAACCATCCGGGAGGTGGGCCGCCAAAAGGGGGTGCTGGTCATCGATCTGGCCCGGGAGGTGCCCCCGGACAAGGAGCACCTCTATGATCTGGTGCACTTCAATGACGCGGGCTCCAGGTTCGCCGCCAAGATTATCGCGGGGCAGTTGCTGAAGGTAGTGAGCAGTGAGCAGTAAGCAGTGAGCAGTAAGGGCAGGGGTCAGGGGTTAGTGGTCAGGGACCGGTTTTCGGCGGCGGCATTCAATGTAGCCGCAGGCTTTAGCCTGCGCCGTGAAAGGGTGGCTCCCTTTCTTCCGGAAATTTTTGCCACGCTAAGCGGATTTCCTAAAAAATAGTGGGTCAGTGAGCAGTGAGCAACCATAGGGCGGCCTGTGGCCGCCAATCAGAGCTGGAACGGGCTTCATCCATCCCGGCGGCCACAGGGCGCCCTATAAAAGCTGCACAGGCGAGACGCCTGTGCCACCAATACTTAAGTATTTTTTGAGACAAGTTAGATTATCGACAGGTTTTACTGCTCACTGCTCACTACTCACCGCTCACTGCTCACTCCACACGCACTGCCAGGGAGAGGCCGTCCTGCTCCGGGGAGTGCAGGGGCAGGAATCCCAGGAGGTGCACGCTCTTCCAGTCCCGGGAGGCGAAGATTTCCTGGTTGAAGGCCGCGGCCCCGGCGAAGCTCACGTTGTCGGCGACCAGCAGGCCGCCGATCCTGAGCAGGCGGCGGCAGTGAGGCAGAGCCGGCAGGTAAAATTCCTTGTCGATGTCCATGAAGATGAAGTCGAAGGAGCCGGTCAGGCCCGCCAGGAGATCCAGGGCCTCCCCCAGCCGCACCTCGATGCGCCCGGCCAGCCCGGCCCTGGCAATGTTGTCCCGGGCTTGGGCCGCCATGGCCGCATCCCTTTCCAGAGTGAGGACCCGGCCAGCGGCAGGCTCACAACCCCGGGCCAGATAGATGGCGGAATAGCCGGTGGCGGCGCCCAACTCCAGGACTTTGGCGGCCCCGCAGGCCCGGACCAGGATCAGGAGCAGTTCCCCCACCACCGGGCCGACGATGGGGATGCCGGAAGAGCTGGCCTGCTGTTCCAACTCCAGGAGCAAGGGATCGCGCCGGGGAACAAACCCGCGGAAATATTCTGTTAGATGGGGCTGCATCTCGCTCATCCGAGGCCTCCAGGCTTCCAGGGGCCAGGCAGCAACCCTGGAAAAAAATTTAGTTTAGTGTAATATTAAATTATAGAACCCAACGGCCCAGGATGCCAGCCGGCAACGGCTGCCCAGGGTAGAATTTTTGAGAGACCGGAACCTTAATTAAGTCTCCGCCAGGACGGTTCAGGATACGGCGCGGGACAGAGGCTTTCCGGGACCGGTTCCCGCTCGGCCCCCCAGGATGCACGCGCCCGGGGCCTGAGCTGAAGCCCGGCTTCGAGGCTAAGAAAAGACATGGCTAAGGATAGGGCCATAGGCTCCAAGATCATCTCCCGTCTGTGCAGCGCCACCCTGGATCAGGCCAAGGACACGGGCATGGCCATGGTCCTGATTTGCCTGCTGTTGGGCTATTTCGGGAAATTCCCCAAGTTTTTGCCTTTGAGCATCGCGCTGCTGCTGCTCAACATGGCCTGGCCCGCCGCCTTCCGGCCCCTGGCCGGACTTTGGTTCGGCCTTTCCCACCTGCTGGGCCAGGTGGTCTCCAAGGTCGTCCTCACCCTGATCTTCTTTCTGGTGGTCACCCCCGTTGGCTTGATCCGGCGGTGGCTGGGGACTGACTCCCTGCAACTGGGGAAATGGAAGAAAGGAAGCGACTCGGTATTCGTGGAGCGCCAGGGGGCGATCCAGGAACGGGACTTGACACATCCTTATTAACTGCGGCGCCTCAAGAAGGTTATTTCGCCGACCGTCTCCCAAACTCTGCCTGGGAGCGAAGTATATGAGAAACAGGAGAAATTTATGGATTTTTTTCGTGATTTATGGGGCTTTTTGAAGGTTCGAAAAAAATTCTGGCTGCTGCCCATCATCCTGACCCTGCTGTTCTTCGGGGCGCTGATGATCTTTGCCAGCGGTTCGGCTATCGCTCCCTTTATCTACACCATCTTTTAACGGGAGCCGATCTTTGCCCTCCGCCATTCTGGGGCTTTCCGCCTTTTATCACGACAGCGCCGCCGCCATCCTGGTGGACGGCGAGATCGTCGCCGCGGCCCAGGAAGAACGCTTCACCCGCAAGAAGCACGACCCGGACTTTCCTGCCAACGCCCTGGCCTATGTCATGGCGGAGGCGGGGTTGAAGCTGGGCGACCTGAGTGCGGTGGCCTTTTACGATAAGCCCTATCTCAAGTTCGAGCGTCTGCTGGAGACCTACCACGGCTTTGCCCCCAAGGGCCTGAGGAGCTTCCTCATGGCCATGCCGGTGTGGATCAAAGAAAAATTGTTGATGCGCTCCCTGCTCCGGGAGGAACTGGCCAAGGTGGGGGAAGGCCGGCCCCGGATAGTCTTCCCCGAACACCACCTGTCCCACGCGGCCAGCGCCTTTTATCCATCGCCCTTTGAGGAGGCGGCCATCCTCACCCTGGACGGGGTGGGGGAGTGGGCCACCTCTACCATCGGCTTTGGCCAGGGCCGCGAGATCACCATCCTGCGGGAGCTGCACTTCCCCCATTCCCTGGGGCTGCTCTACTCCGCCTTCACTTACTACTGCGGCTTCAAGGTCAACAGCGGCGAATACAAGCTCATGGGCCTGGCCCCTTACGGCAACCCCGATTCGGACCGGACCCGGCGCTGGCGGGATTTGATCCTGGAGGAGTTGGTGGATATCCGGGAGGACGGCTCCCTGCTCCTCAACATGGACTATTTCAATTATGCTACCGGCCTCACCATGTGCTATGAAGACAAGTGGACCTCGCTTTTCGGGCTGCCGCCCCGGGCCCAGGAGAGCCACCTGGACCAGCGGCACATGGACCTGGCCCTGGCCATCCAACAGGTGACCGAGGAGATAGTCCTGCGCCTGGCGGACACCGCCAAGAAGCTCACCGGCGCCGCCAACCTGGTGATGGCCGGCGGGGTGGCCCTGAATTGCGTGGCCAACGGCAAGCTCCTGCGCCGGGGGACCTTCCAGGACCTCTGGATCCAGCCCGCCGCCGGGGACGCCGGCGGGGCCCTGGGCGCCGCCCTGGCCGCTTGGCACATCGTCCAGGGGAAGGAGAGGAAGCTTCCTAACCCGGCCATGGACCAGATGCAGGGCGCCTATCTGGGACCGGAATTCGGGCCTGACGAGATCGTGCGGCTGGCCCGCAGGCGCCAGGCCCCCTGCAAGCATTACCAAGATTTCGACGACCTCAGCAAAGACGTGGCGGCCCTGCTGGCCCAGGGGCAGGTGGTGGGCTGGTTCCAGGGCCGCATGGAGTTCGGGCCCCGGGCCCTGGGGAACCGCTCCATCCTGGGCGACCCCCGGCACCCGGAGATGCAGAAGCGCCTCAATCTCAAGATCAAATACCGGGAGGGCTTCCGGCCCTTCGCACCTTCGGTGCTGATGGAGGAGTGCAGCCAATACTTCGAGTTGGAGACCCCCTCCCCCTATATGCTACTGGTGGCGCCGGTAAGGGATGAGAAGCGCCGGCCCTTGCCGCCGGACTATGAAAACCTGGAGCTTTTCCAGCGCCTCTACCACCTGCGCTCGGAGGTGCCGGCCATCACTCATGTGGACTATTCGGCCCGCATCCAGACGGTGCACCGGGAGACCAACGAGAAGTACTGGCGCCTGATCCGGGCCTTTCAGGAGCACACCGGCTGCGGCCTCATCGTCAACACCAGCTTCAACGTCCGGGGTGAGCCCATCGTCTGCACCCCGGAGCACGCCTACCAATGCTTCATGCGCACCGAGATGGACTACCTGGTCCTGGGGGATTTTTTGTTCGACAAGGCGAGTCAGCCCCCCTGGCAGGAAGAGAAGGACTGGCGCAGGGAGTACCAACTCGATTAGCATTCAGCAAGTCGGCTTTCAGCTTTTGGCAAAGACCAACCTGCTCCAGGATGGAGGCACAGGGACGCGGTCATGAAAGTCACCCTGGCCCAGCTAAATCCCACCGTGGGAGACGTCGCCGGCAATCTCCGAAAGGCCATGGAGACCCTGGACCGACACGGCGGCGCCACCGACCTCATCGTCTTCTCGGAGCTGTTCCTGGTGGGCTACCCTCCCCGGGACCTGCTGGAGAACCCCTCCCTGATACGGCAGGTGCAGCAGGCGCTGGCCCAGCTGGCGGAAGCCTCGGCGCGCCACCCCGGGACCGCATTGCTGGTGGGTGCGCCTTTGCCCAGCGGCCGGGATACCGGCAAGGGGCTGAGCAACGCCGCGGTGTTGATCGGCGGCGGCAAGATCGTCTTTGAGCAACACAAATCGCTGTTGCCCGCCTACGACGTCTTCGATGAAAGCCGCCACTTCGATCCGGCCGCGAAGGTGCGGTTGGTGGCGCTGGAGCGGGAATCCCTGGGGATCTCCGTATGCGAAGACGCCTGGTATGAACCGGAGCTTTGGTTTCGCCAGCTCTATCCCCTGGACCCCATCAAAGTGCTGGCGGAACAAGGGGCCTCGGTATTGATCAACATCTCGGCGTCACCCTTCCAGGTGGACAAACAGGAGCTGAGGCACCGGCTGATCAGTAATCATGCCCGGCGCTACCACTTGCCTTTCGTCTATCTCAACCAGGTGGGGGGCAACGACGAACTCATCTTTGACGGCGGCAGCATGGCCCTGGACGGGGACGGGGAGGCCATCGCGGTCCTGCCCTCCTTTGAGGAGGCGGTGGTCACCGTGGATCTGGGGCAACCGGGTATCCAGGGCCTCTATGCGCCCCAGGAGCCCATCGCCGCGGTGTGCCAGGCCCTGGTTTTAGGCCTGCGGGACTACCTCGGGAAGTGCGGCTTCAGCAAGGCAGTGGTGGGGCTCTCCGGCGGGGTGGACTCCGCGGTCACCTGCTGCCTGGCGGCCCAGGCACTGGGTCCGGAAAACGTCCTGGGGGTCCTGATGCCCTCTCCCTACACTTCCCGGGAAAGCATCGTGGACTCCCGCAAACTGGCGGCCAACCTCGGGGTGGAGGTGCGCCTGATCTCCATCGCTCCCATATACCAGTGCTACCGGGAATCTCTGCAAGAGCTGCTGCAGTTGGGAGAAATCGAGGTGACCCTGGAAAACATCCAGGCCCGCATCCGGGGCAACCTCCTTATGGCCATCTCCAACAAGTTCGGGCACATGGTGCTGTCCACCGGCAACAAGAGCGAACTGGCGGTGGGCTACTGCACCCTTTACGGCGACATGAGCGGCGGTCTGAGCGTCCTGGCCGACGTCCCCAAGACCATGGTCTATGAGCTGGCGCACTATCTCAACCGGGAGCGGCAGTTGATCCCGGCAGAGATCCTCCGGCGGGCCCCATCGGCGGAGCTGCGCCCCGGCCAGAAGGACCAGGATACCCTGCCGCCTTATGAAATCCTGGACCGGATCATGGATTATTACCTGGTGGAGCGGCTCTCCTACCAGGATATTGTCGACCGGGGCTTCGAGCCCGATACGGTGCGCTGGGTGCTCCAGGCCATTGACCGCAGTGAGTACAAAAGGCGGCAGGCGGCCCCGGGCCTGAAGGTCACCTCCAAGGCCTTCGGCATGGGGCGGCGCATCCCCATTGCCGCCAAATTCGATATCTGAGAGACACTCTCCCCGGTTTTCCGTTTTCCGTCCCCGCCAGGGGGCCTTTGAGTTTCCGGACCCTCCCCACCGCCCCCTCCCGAAATGCTGGCCAGCCTCACATCACCTTGGGGAGATTGGGGGTCCCTGGGGGAGGCGAGGGGGCTTCCCCCGGCGGAGGAGGTAAGGGCGCGGC
>JBAVAG010000105.1:0-5101 GCA_049585595.1 Desulfobaccales bacterium | reverse complement strand
CCGCCCGCCCCGGCCCCCGAGGCCCCCGAGGCCACCGAGATAAACGACCCTCGCTTCGCCCGCATCCAACCCGCAGTCGATCAGGAGATCGCCGCCGGCCATATCCCCGGGGCCGTGGTCCTGGTGGGCACCCAGGGCCGGATCGTTTACCGCCGGGCCTTCGGCCTGCGCGCCCTCGAGCCGCGGCGCCTGCCCATGACCCCGGACACTATCTTCGATATCGCCTCTCTGACCAAGGTGGTGGCCACCACCACGGCCATCATGCAGTTGGCCGATGCCGGCCGCCTGCGCCTCGATGACCCGGTGGCCAGGTATTGGCCGGCATTCGCCGCCAACGGCAAGGGCTCCATCACCATCCGGCAACTCCTGACCCACACCTCCGGTTTGCGGCCCGACGTCAATTCCCACTACCGCTGGTCGGGTTACGAAGGGGCGCTGGCGGTCATTGCCGCCGACCGTCCCATCCGGCCGCCGGGCACCGGGTTCCTTTACAGCGACATCAACTTTATCACCCTGGGCGAGATAGTGCACCGGGTCTCGGGGCAGCCGCTGAATGAATACTGCGCCCAACATATCTTTGAGCCCCTGGGGATGCGGGACACCTCCTTCCGGCCGCAACAGTGCCTGCAAGGGCGGATTGCCCCCTGCGATGTGCAATCCGGCTGCCTGCGCTGGGGAGAGGTGCAAGACCCCACCGCTTATCGGATGGGGGGGGTGGCCGGGGATGCCGGGGTCTTCTCCACCGCCAATGACCTGGCCATCTTCGTACAGATGCTCCTGGACGGCGGCCAGAGCCATGGCCACCGGATTCTCAGCCAAAAGGCGGTGTTGGCCCTGCGCCAGCCCCAGTCCGTGCCGGGAAACGCCACCCTCCGCGGTCTCGGCTGGGATATCCACTCCCCTTATAGCAGGATTTTCAACGCCACCTTTCCTGCCGGTTCCTTCGGGCACACCGGCTATACCGGCACCTCCATTTGGGCCGATCCCCGCTCCCGGACCTACCTGATTATCCTTACCAACCGCCTGCATCCCAGCGGCGGAGGAGAGGTCAGGCCGCTGAGGGCCAAGATCGCCGCGGTGGTGGCCGCAGCCGTGCCCATGGGCCCCCCGGCGGCAGCGACAGCCCTGAGTGGCTTGAGGATGAGCGGCCATGGCCAGGCGGACGGACCGGACCGGGTGCGGCCGGGGATCGACGTCCTGGCGGCTAACGGTTTCGCCCCCCTGGTGGGCAAGAGCCTAGGGGTGATCACCAATCAGACCGGGGTCGATGGCAATGGGCGCACCACCCTGAGCCGTTTGCTTCATGCACCCGGCGTCCGGGTGCGGGCGATTTTCAGCTCCGAGCACGGCCTGACCGGTTCGCTGGACGAACTGGTCCCTTCCGGCCGGGACACGGCCAGCGGCCTGCCCGTCTATAGCCTGTACGGCGCGGTCAAACGCCCCACCCCCCAGATGCTGCGCGGCCTTGACGCCCTGGTTTACGATATCCAGGACGTGGGGATCCGCTATTACACCTACATTACCACCATGGCCTATGCCATGGAAGCCGCCGCCGCCGCTGGTCTCGACTTCTATGTGCTGGACCGGCCCGACCCCATCAGCGCCGCGCTGGTGCAAGGCCCCCTGCTGGACCCCGACTTGTGCTCCTTCATCGGTTATTGCTCCTTGCCGGTGCGTTACGGCATGACCTGCGGGGAATTGGCCCGGTTTTTTAACCGGGAGCGGGGGATCGGCGCCAAATTGCACGTGGTGCCCATGCAGGGGTACCGTCGGCAGGACTGGTTAGACGAAACCGGCCTGCCCTGGGTTTCGCCTTCGCCCAATATCCACTCTCTGACCGAGGAGCTTCTTTACTCGGGGGTGGGCCTGGTGGAGTCTGCCAACATCAGCGTCGGCCGGGGCACCCCCACCCCCTTCGAAGTGGTCGGCGCCCCCTGGATTGAAGCCGACGGGTTGGCCCGCTATCTGAACGGGCGGCGGCTTCCGGGGATCGCCTTCGAACCCGTGGCCTTCGTGCCCCATGCCAGCCCCTACCGGGGGCAGAGATGCCAGGGGGTGGGACTGCGCCTGGTGGATCGGCAGGCCCTGGATGCGCCGGCCCTGGGCGTGGAGATCGCCTCCGCCCTGCACTGCCTTTATCCGGGGAAGTTTCAATTGGGCGAGACCCTGTCCATGGTGGGTTCCCGCCAGGTCCTCCAGGCCCTGAAGCGCGGCGATGATCCCCGGGAGATAGAGCGGCGCTGGCAGCCGGGGTTGGCCGCCTTCAACCGCCGGCGCGCCCAATATCTCCTCTACTGATTCAGGCGATCAGCCTGAGCCGCACTCAAACCCTTCCTGCCGTTCAACTGGTAGCCTAGGCCTCTGGCCTGTGTGACCTGAACTTTCAATCCCGCACACAGGCGGGACGCCTATGCTACCGATTCAGTTCATTCGGCAACCGGGCCGGGGCGGCAGCGGCGAGCTTTTCCGCGTCCAGAGGCTAGATGGGCGGCTCCCACCCCACCGCAGGCAAATCGGAGGATTGCCAGCCCCCGCCCAGGGCCTCGATGAGGAGCACATGGGCGGTCATCTGGCTGCCCATGATGGTGTTGGCGGTAATCTCGTTGGTCAGGGCCACGGTTTCCACCACCAGGAGGGTGATGCGGCTGATGGTCCCGGCCTCATACTGGTTGGTGCTCACCGCCAGGGATTCCCGGGCAGCCCGGACCGCCTCATTTTGCATCTGGGCCTCGTTTTTCAGGATGCCCAGCGCCGCCAGATTGTCTTCCACTTGCTGAAAGCCGGTGAGCACCGTCTGCCGGTAGGTGGCCACGGAGGCGTCGTAGGAGGCTCGCGCCGCCGCGGTCTGACCGGACCGCAGGCCGAAGTCGAGCACGGTCTCCGAGGCCGCCGCCCCCAAGGACCATAAGCGGCTGGGCCAGGTGAGCCACTTCGCCAGGCTGATGGTTTCAAATCCTCCCGAGGCGCTCAGGGTTATGGTGGGGTAATAGGCCGCCAGGGCCACCCCGATCTCGGCGTTGGCCGCGGCCATATTTCTCTCGGCGGCGGCGATGTCGGGGCGGCGCTCCAGCAGTTCCGAAGGCACCCCGAAAGGCACTTCCGGGACCCGCATAGTTTGCCGGACTACCGGTATGGCAAAGACGGACGGCGACTTTCCCAGGAGCACGGCAATGGCGTGTTCCGTTTGGGCCCGCTGCACCCCCACGGCTATCGCCTGGGCCTGGGTGGACTTGAGCTGGGTTTCCGCAATAGCCACGTCTGCCCGGGAGGCGACGCCCTGGGCGTACTCGTTCTTGGTAAACACCAGGACCTTTTGATAATCGGCAACTGTGTCGTTCAGGAGACGTTTCTGTTCGTCCAGGGTGCGCAATTGAAAATAGTCCTGGGCCAGGGTGGCCCTGGCGCTCAAGCGAACCCCCTCCAGGTCGGCGGCGCTGGCCTGGGCGCTGGCCTTGCTCGATTCCACCTGGCGGCGCACCTTGCCCCAGAGGTCCGGCTCCCAGGTGAGGTCGGAGGTCAAGAGGTATTGCGAGGTCGTAGGGGCCGAAACCGCGCTGGGACGTGCTCCCGTGCTCGTGGTTCCGGCGGCGCCGGTGCCCATGACGGAAGAGCTGACGAGGGTTGAGGAATTGCTAAAGCGGGTCCAGGACGGCCCTGCGGTGACCGTGGGAAAATAGGCGGCCCGGGCTTCCTTGACCAGCGCCAGGGCCTGGCGGAACTGCGCCTCCGCCGCGGCGATGTTCTGGTTGTTGATGTCGACCTGTTCTTCCAGAGCGTTCAACTGGGGATCACCGTAGACCTCCCACCAGGGTCCCCGGGACAGCTCATCCCGGGGCTGGGCCACCTTCCAGCCCGGCGCTTCTTTATACGCCGCGGGCGCCGCGGTGGGCGGTCTCACATAATCCGGACCCACGGTGCAGCCGGCCCAAAGCAGCAACATCCCGGCAATCATAACCGGGTTAAGCCGGCCCAGCCTCGGGGACCATCCTAAAAATGTCTTGAAGGGCAGCCTCATAGCTTGTTTCCTCTTTCGCCTATTTTTGCCTCAGGCCGCGGCGCCGGCGATTAACCCAGATCCGGAAGCGGTCCAGATAAAGATAGATCACTGGGGTGGTATAAAGGGTGAGCATCTGACTGAAGATCAACCCGCCGACGATGGAGATCCCCAGGGGGCGGCGCAGCTCGGAGCCCACTCCGGTTCCCAGCGCCAGGGGCATGGCGCCCAGCAGCGCGGCCATGGTGGTCATCATGATCGGGCGGAATCGCAAGAGACACGCCTCATGGATGGCATCTAGGGAACTCTTCCCTTCCTGGCGCTCCGCCTCCAGGGCAAAATCGACCATCATAATGCCGTTTTTCTTGACGAGGCCGATTAGCAGGAAGATGCCGATTAAGGCGATGAGGCTCAAGTCCGTGCGGGTGAGCAGCAGGGCGAAGAGCGCCCCCACCCCGGCCGAAGGGAGGGTGGAGAGAATGGTGATGGGGTGGACATAGCTCTCGTACAATATCCCCAGGACGATATAAACCGACAACAGCGCCGCCATGATCAAAAACGGCTGGTTGGCCAGGGAGGCCTGGAAGGCCTGGGCCGTTCCTAGAAAGCTTCCTATGATGCTGGCCGGCAGGTGCATATTGGCGGTAGCCGCTTCGACGGCCGTCACCGCATCCCCCAGGGAGGTCCCCGCCGGCAGGTTGAAGGAAATGTTGACCATCGGGAACTGTCCCAGGTGATTCACCGCCAGAAAAGTGTTGGTCATCTGGTAAGTGGTGAAGGCGCTGAGAGGGACCTCGGAGCCGGTGGTGACGGCATATGGCGCCTGAATTGCGCCAAGCTTTGGGGTGAAGCTGTACCGGGGCACCGCGGCGCTGCCGGTGGAGTACATATAAATTTCTTGCAGTATTTCCGGGCGCTGCCAATAGGGGGGAGCCACCTCCATCACCACGTGGTACTGGTTCAGCGCGGTGTAGAGGATGGCAACCTGGCGCTGGCCGAAGGCGTCATACAGGGTGTTGTCGAGAAGCGTGGCGTTGATGCCGAGCCGCGAGGCGGTGTCGCGGTCGATGTTTAGGGTGGCCTGCAATCCTTTATTTTGTTGATCGC
>JBAVAG010000104.1:0-3530 GCA_049585595.1 Desulfobaccales bacterium | reverse complement strand
CCCCTGAACACGATAAATGCCAGCAGGGCGATAACAAACAATATAAATAATGTGAATATTAAGTTAAGATTCCCTCCCCTCTCCTTCCCGGGAACGGCCCCCCCTTGATAGGCGCCCGGGGCTCCCCCGGTTTGGCCCACCCCTTTGCCGCCCTGGATGGTATTGGCTATCTCGGTCACCGCCGCGACGATGCCGCCGGCGTAATTCCCCCGGCGAAAGTTCGGCACCAGGTACTCCCTGCCGATGGAGCCCACCAGGCTGTCGGGCAGGTCGCCCTCCAGGCCGTAGCCCACCTCGATGCGGTATTGGTGATCCTTGACGGCCACGGTGAGGAGAACCCCGTTGTCCTTGCCCTTCTGGCCGATGCCCCATTTTACCGCGGTCTGGTGCGAGAACTCCTCGATGGGTTCCCCTTCCAGGGAATTGAGGGTGAGGACCACCACCTGGGCCGTGGTCCGGGCCTCCAGGTCGCGCAGCATGGTATTGAGCCGGGCCTGGCTGCTGGCGTCCAGGACCCCGGCCAGGTCCACCACATATTGGTCCGGGTGCGCCGGCAGGGGCGGGGTCACCGCCCAGGCCAGGGCGGGGCAGGCCCCCAATACCCAAAATAACAGAATGGTAAGGAGCTTTCTGGCGCTACTCGATTTTAATGCCATCCACCACCTCGGCCAATCTTTCCGTGGCTCGATAAAGGTTCTCGAACAACCCGGAGATTTCCTCTTTGGAGGGTTTGCTCAGATTCTTCTTGATGGCGCTGATCTCGGCAAAGACCCCGAGGTCCGCGCCGGTCAAGGTAACCAACTGTTCCAGGCTCTTTTTCAGGCTGCTGGCCGGACTCTCGCCCAGCAAGTGCAAAATCCCCCGGAACAGCGGCAGGTAGCCTTTGGAATGGCGGACAATGTCCGCGGCCAGGACCTGGTGGTCCCCCATGGCGGACACATAAATCCGGCGGAGCCAGAGAAGCTTCCCCAAAAGCTCCCGCTCACACTGGAACCGAAGCTCCCTCCGGTCGAACTTAAGCCCCCCCAGCAGGTCCTCGCCGTAAAGGGTGTGGTGCACCAACTTGAGGCTGAGGAATTCCAGGGGAAACACATCCACGGAACCTTGAATATAGCCGGGGTCCATGACCCAGGGCGCCGCCAGCCCGGTCTTTCCGTATTTGGGACCCAATGGCGCCAGGACGTCCAGGAAGTCCAGGTCCATCTTCCCGAGCACGATAATACTGTTGAGGTCCGAGACCCCCTCGAGGTAATCCTCGGTCAGGACGCTGCCCACCAGGTAAAGGGAATGGATCCGGGGCGCCGCGCTGTCAAGGATCTCATGGAAAAAGGGAGAGATTTTCTGCTGGAGAGACGGACTTAAGGTCTCGATCTGCAAACCAGACATCGGCCATTAACCTCCCGGCCCCAGTTTAACAGCAAAGGGGTCAAATAGCCATCTCGGGTGCTCCCCGGCCTTTTGGTCCCAGGCCGAGGCCAGGGGCCGGAGTGAGGCTGGCCAGGTCCGTTTCCAGATTGACAATGGCGGCAGGATGATTACCCCTAACGATAACAAATAAGAGAAGGATTACAGGAGATAACCCATGAACCTGAAGGAATACCAGGACAAGATGGAAGTCCAACTGAAGGAATGGCGGGCGAAACTGGAGGAGTTGAAGGGCAAGGCCGCCAAGACCGGCACCGAGGCCCGTCAGGAAATGAATAAACAGCTGGAGGCCCTGCGGCCCAAGTTGGAGGCCGCCCAAGAGAGGCTCCAGGGACTCAAGGCCGCCAGCGGCGAGGCCGCCGAGTTGCTCCGGAAGAATTCGGAAAAGGCCATGGAGGAACTGAAAAAGACCTGGGAGTCGGTGAAATCGAAATTCGAGCAGCCCCAGGGCCCGGGGAAACCTGGAAATCAGTGAGGCCTATTCCGGCCAGTTCCTACGGAAGCTGTCCGGTTCCCTCCCTTGCAGGCGCCGGGGTCCCAGGTGGGCCGCGTTCCCTCCCATCTCAAGCGGGCCAGGCCTTTTTGGCCGCGATGGCCTCGATCTCAATGGCGGCGCCCCGGGGCAGGCCGGCCACCTGAAGGGTGCTGCGGGCCGGCGGGTGCGCCGCGAAAAACTCGCCGTAAGCCCGGTTCATTTCCTGGAAATCGGCCAGGTCCGTCAGATAGACCGTGGTTTTCACCACGTCTCCCAGGGTCAGACCCGCCGCGGCCAGGATGGCCTTGAGGTTGGCGAATACCTGGCAGGTTTGCACCACGATGTCCCCTTTCACCAGGTTCCCCTGGGCATCGAACGGGGTCTGCCCCGAGATAAAGACAAAGGGGCCCACGGAGAGGGCCTGGGTGTAAGCCCCGATGGGGGCCGGGGCCTGGTCGGTGTCAATGACGATTTTTTTCATAATGTCTTTCCTTTGCTTGGAGAATTAGCCGGTCCGACAAAACTTCTTGAAGAATGGGGCCGGTTTTGCTAATGGTAAGAAAAAACTGAGGAGATGCCAGCCATGGGCCTATGGTTGAAATGTCCGGGGTGTCAAAGCGACCTTCCCCTCGATCTTAAGGTCTGCCCCCAGTGCGCCCGGTCCCTGGATGATTTGCCGCAGCAGGAGCGGGTTTACGTTATCGGCGCGACTGCCACCGCGGCCCCGAAAGCCAAGCCCGCGGCCCCCCGGCCGGCGTCAGTCCCCAAGGCGCCCAAGCCCGCCAGGAAGCCCCAAAAACCGCGGCCAAAGAAAGGCTAGCGCGATTCTTTATGATTCCCAGGGCATTTCCAACTACAGTTTTCTAACCTCCCTTTGAAAAAGGGGGGCAGGGGGGATTTAAAATAACCTCCTGAAATCCCCCTAAATCCCCCTTTCCTAAAGGGGGACTTTAATACCCTCGGAATTTTCATTTTCTTGATTTAAAGGCACACTATTTACGAAGCCCAACACCAGTACCCCATGCGCCTGCGGCTGGCAGATGATCGCCGGAGAGAGCCGGCGGTTCTCTTGTCTGAAGGGGATTTCCGTGATAAATATGGCCATGAGCCGGCCCCTGGTCTCATTGTTGAAATCCCGCCTCGCTCTGAATCCGCCTGAACCTGCGGCGGCGTCCGATCTGGTGTCCGCCGCGGTGCTGGCGCCGCTGTTTTTCCAAGAGGGGGCGGAAGCTCATCTGTTATTCACCCAACGCACCCTTACCCTCAAAGACCACCGGGGCCAGATCTCCTTTCCCGGGGGGGTGAGCGGCCCCGAGGACCCGGACCTGCCAGCCACCGCCCTGCGTGAGACCCGGGAAGAGATCGGCCTCGACCCCGGGGTGGTGGAACTGCTGGGGGCCCTGGAGCCGGTGGCCACCCTGACCGGCTATCGCATCACCCCTTTTCTGGGCCTGATCCCCCACCCTTACGAGTTTCGGATCAACCCCCGGGAAGTAGAAAGGTTGTTGCTGCTGCCTCTGGAGGGCTTTTTCGACCCGGCTCGCTGGAGCAGCAGGCCCTACCGTTACCAGGGGCGCAACACCAGGGTCTGCGACTGGCGAGGGGACGGGGAGCTGATCTGGGGGGCCAC
>JBAVAG010000103.1:0-24259 GCA_049585595.1 Desulfobaccales bacterium | reverse complement strand
CGGGGTTAAATTTAGATCAGAGAGAACTGCAAAGCGCGGAGGAAATAAGGCGCCCTGACGGCCAGGGCGCCTTTTTCGTCACTCCGGTCTCTAATCCGGTACAGCGCGGTCAGGTTGTCATGTATCTTCTCGCGAGGGCATTTCGATCTATGGACCCCTTCGCAGTGCGAGGGAAGTCAGTCACGATATGGATTCGCACGGGAACCTCATAACTGACAAGCGCCGAGCGGCAGTAGTCCCGAAGTTCATCCGCGGTTGCCTGCGTTCCAGGCCGCACGCTGACGGCGGCTTGAACAACCTCGCCATAGATCGCATCCGGCTCCCCGAAAGATGCCGCTTCGAAGACCTTCGGGTTAGATAGCAGAACGGAGTCGATGTCGCTAGGGGCGATCTTTTCCCCACCTCGGTTGATGACCTCCTTAAGCCGCCCCTTGATGAAAAGGTAACCATCTCGGTCAAGACTTCCGAGATCACCCGTGTGGAACCACCCGTCCCTGAAGCTCTCGGCGTTGGCGTCGGGATTGTTGAGGTATCCGCTGGTCAGCGCCAGGCCACGCACGCAGATCTCCCCGACTTCGTCAATTGCGGGGTTGAGTCCATCACCGACGACGATGCGAAGCTCGAGGCCGACAGGAAGACCTACTGACTGCGTCTTGTTCGGTCCATGAATGGGGAGTGGATTCGAGGTCGCCTGATGCGATGTCTCCGTCATGCCGTAGGCAGCGATCATCGGAGCGTGGAAGGTGTCGCCTGCGGCTGTGGCGAGATCCGTATCGAGTGGCGCACTGCAGCTGCGGATGAAGCGCAACGCCACGGGCGACGACCGTGGATACTCTTGATCAGCGCGATTTACCAGAATTCGGTGGATAGTGGGCACTGCCGTGTACCAGGTAGCCCCGACGCGCGCCATGTCGGGCCAGAAGCGGTGGGCTGAAAAGCTCCCCGTGCTCGGGAGGTAAGCGCCACCCCCACTCGCCAGCGTCGAGAGCAGCCCGGCCACTAGTCCATGCCCGTGGAACAGGGGCATCACGATGAGCGTCGCGTCCTGAGGGGACAAGTCGTAAACGGTCGTGATTCCGTGAATCGACTCGGCCACATTTCGGTGCGTCAACGGAACCGCCTTGGGTGCCGACGTCGATCCCGCCGTAAACATGACCAGGGCAACGTCGGCGTTGATGATGGGCGGAAAACCCACCGGAGCAGCGGCGACGGACTCCGTCATCTGTGGGTCGGCACTCGCCAGGCGCACAGTTGCCGATTCACCGGAACCGTCGACACCTATGGCCCACCGGCGCCCCTGGTTCGCGGCGCTCCCCCAAAGGTCGATTTGGGCCGCGTGGTGCTGCGGAACCAGCAGAGCGCGCACAGGCAGTTCCGAGAACCGAATTTTAAGCTCCGGCAGCGTGAGAGCTGGGTTTAGCGGTACCCCAATCGCCCCCGAATTGATGATAGCGAGAAGGCCCACGACGAACTCGACGTTGTTGTCGGAGATAAGGGCAATCAGGTCACCTCGCCGTACTCCCATCTGCGAGAGTTGCGCCGAGGCGGAACGAACTAGCTCACTCAGTTGACGATAGCCAAGCACGACTTGAAGATCGGAGGTACCGACCGCGATCCGCTCCGGCCTCTCTCGCACGTGGCTGCTAAGTAGCTCGGATAAGTTATCGACTCGCTGCGACGGAGCCCCGGAGCCGTTGGCTGTCGCGGGGGGCATCTACGCTTCTTCTTGCCGGGGCGCAAATTCCGCTCGGATAGCTGCTCCACGGTTGTCCAGAGTTGGA
Organism: Desulfobaccales bacterium; assembly: GCA_049585595.1. Taxonomy (GTDB): domain Bacteria; phylum Desulfobacterota; class Desulfobaccia; order Desulfobaccales; family 0-14-0-80-60-11; genus JAPLJC01. The sequence continues at coordinate 22,478 of JBAVAG010000103.1, read as the reverse complement.
GACGGGATCATGGTTCCCAGCGAGTTGTAGGCGCCAAACTTGATCGGCGTGCCGGGCACCTGGTAACCACCGACGGTTTTAACCATGCTGCGCACTGCGATCTGCTCGAGTTTGCGGGTGTCGTCGACGTTCAGAACGAGGCCCACCGGCACACCGGCTTTTTCGAGCCGTTCACGCCAAGTCCCCGCAGTGTCTGTCTTGAGAACTGCTTCCATGGCCGACTTGAGTGCGTCGTGGTTTTCGCATCGGGCTTCGTTCGTCTTGAACCGGGTGTCCGAGGGCAGGGCGGTGAGATTCAAGACTCCGCAGAGGATCCCGAACAAATGATCATTACCTACACAGATGGCGATCGGTTGATCTTTGCAGTTGAAGGTATCAAAAGGGTACATGAAGGGATGCCGGTTGCCGAGGCGGGTCGGCCGCACATGGACGCCTAAGGCGTCCATGAGGCCGTGCTCTAAAAGCGCGAAGGTGCTGTCGAGCATGGCAACGTCGATCGTGGTTCCCCGGCCGGTGCGCTGCCGCGCTACCAGGGCTGTCACGATACCTGCGTAGCCCATGACACCTGCGGCGATGTCTGAGATTGAAGTGCCGACGCGGGTTGGGGGGCCATCGGGCCAGCCGGTGGCGTCCATAATGCCGGAGAGCGCCTGAACGACAGTGTCATAGGCCGCCTGTTGGTGCATGGGACCATACTGGCCAAATCCGGAGATGGAACAGACGATGAGTCGCGGGTGTTCCTCGACGAGGGCTTCCGGGTCCAGGCCGAGGTGCTTCATGACGCCGGGGCGGAAGTTTTCCACGACCACATCAGCGAGCGCGATCATGTTCTTAACGAGCGCGAGGTCATTCGGGTCCTTGAGGTTGAGCGCGATGCTCTCTTTGCCGAGATTGCATAACCGGTAGTATTCAGACGAGCCGTCCGTGACGAAAGGGCCCATCTGCCGCGTGTCGTCGCCGACGACTGGACGCTCAATCTTGATCACGCGCGCGCCCGCGTCCGCAAGCATGCGCGTACAAGTCGGTCCCGCCAGCACGCGCGTGAAATCGATTACCAGGATACCCTCGAGGGCGTGCGGTTTTGTAGGGTCGTTATGGATTTCCTGAGTCGACACAATGTTTCCTCCTATTTTCCCTTTTCGTTTCCCACCTGGCTTGGCGGGTTCAAGCTTTGCAGGTGGCCACTCTCTGTTCCGGCAGTCGGGTCGATAACGCAGTTGATCAAGGCGGGGGTGCGGGACGTGAGTGCTTCAGTGAGGGCCCCGGTCAACTCTTGGGGAGTTTCCACGTGGTGCCCTTGCCCTCCGAAGGCCTCAATGAGCATGTCGTAGCGGGCTTGAGGCATGAGTACGGTGGGCGCCGGATCAGGCGAGGCCTCATTGATGTCGTCGCCGCGGTAGATGCCGCCGTTGTTGAACACGATGACCGTAATGGGAAGGTGGTAGCGGCAGATGGTCTCAATCTCCATGCCGCTGAACCCGAAGGCGCTGTCGCCCTCAATGGCCACGACCGGAGCGCCAGATTCGATGGCTGCGCCGATGGCGTAGCCCATGCCGATGCCCATAACGCCCCAGGTTCCGCAGTCCAGTCGCTTACGGGGCTCGCGCATATCGATAATGTTGCGTCCGAAGTCGAGGGTATTCGCACCTTCATTCACGACAAACACCCCCGCCTGCCTATCCAGCACATCGCGGATGGCACGCAGGGCGCTATAGAAGTTCATCGGACGCGGATCGGCGTTTAGTCGAGCCTGCATGCTGGCGATATTATGCTTCTTCTTTTCGGAGAGCTCGCCCAACCAGGCCTGTGGAGCGGTCACGCTGCCAGGTTTCATCATAGCCTGCAAACCAGCCACGACCGAACCGATGTCACCCACCAGGGGAGCAGCGATGCCGCGGTTACTGTCAATCTCGGTGGGCGAGATGTCGACCTGGATGAACTGGCTGTCGGCAGCCCACTCCGGCGTCTCACCGTGGCCGAGTAACCAGTTGAGGCGGGCCCCGACCAGCATCACGACGTCAGCCTGGCCAAGTGCGAGAGAACGTGCGGCCGCTGCCGATTGCGGGTGATCGTCAGGCAACAGCCCTTTCGCCATGGACATAGGGAGGAACGGGATGCCGGTCGCCTCGATGAAAGCCCGGATGTCAGCATCGGCTTGGGCGTATGCCGCGCCCTTCCCGAGCACGATCAATGGACGTTTGGCTCCACTCAGCAGCGCCAGGGCTCGCGCCAGCGCCTCGGACGCGGGCAACTGACGGGGAGCCGGGTCGGTAATGCGTATGAGCGACGCCGCGCCCACGCCCGCCTCGATCTTTTCGCTCAATACACGGGCGGGCAAGTCGAGATAGACGCCGCCAGGGCGTCCCGACACGGCCGTGCGGATCGCCCGCGCCACACCGAGTCCAATGTCGGCGGCCCGGTCGACGCGGTAGGCCGCCTTCGCATATGGTTTCGCGGCGTTGTACTGGTCGAGTTCCTCATAGTCGCCACGCTGCAGGTCCACGATGCCCCGATCGCTCGACCCGCTGATCTGGATCATCGGAAAGCAGTTCGTCGTGGCGTTGGCTAGAGCAACCATGCCGTTCAGGAAGCCCGGTGCAGACACGGTGAGGCAGATCCCAGGTTTCCGGGTCAGATAACCTGCGATGGCCGCGGCATTGCCTGCGGAGGCTTCGTGACGGAAGCCGATGTACCGAATCCCGGATCTTTGGGCGATCCGGGCCAAATCCGTGATCGGAATGCCTGCGACCCCATATATCGTCGCAACTCCGTTAAGCTTGAGAGCATCCACCGTTAAGTGGAATCCGTTCGTGTAGTTTTCAGCCTTTTTCTCGTCCATTTAAGGGCCTTCTGTTGGCAGGCTCCGTCGCCGGCTCCGTCAAAGGTCTGCATCCAAAACGCACCTAGGTTGGTCCTGGTCGGCGTGACCATACGATAAGGATGGAGATAACCAAGTCAAGAGAAACCGCAGGTCTCCAAGAGTCCGCCAATGGTGGGAAGGCACATCGGTTTCGGGAAGGCGCCCTTTATAACCCGGAAGGGGCGGCCGAAGATAACGTTCGCAGTCTTCGCCTACACGGCCCAGGGGACAGCCGCATAATATATCTTTATTAGAGGCGGAGGTTCATCAAGGCTGCGGCCGTGAGCCAAGCACCGACCACCATGATGACCAGGGCGCTGGCTGCGGGCAGAAACCGGCCCCACAGGGTCGCCTGTGGCAGCCGCTGGATGAACCGGCTGCCCTTCACAAAAAAGAGCCCCACGATCGTCAGCACTCCAGCCAGGCCCAGGCTGAAGGCGAACACCAGGGCAATCCCCAGGGCAACCCGGTTATCGGCCACGGCCGCCAGCAGCAGGAGGAACGCCGATGGGCACGGCAGGATACCTCCCCAGATTCCCAGGCCCAGCAAAGATCGCCAGGTAACCAGAGAACCATCGGCCCCCGGCGGCAGGTGAGAATGATCGTGCCCATGGACGTGCCCATGAATGGTCTCGCCATCTGGAGAATAGACTTGCCCGTCCTTCCTCAGATGTGTAGGGTGGGCACTGCCCACCAGTTGGTGATGGGCCTGTCCGTGCGCCTGGTCAGGCCCGTAGGGTTGGAAATCGTGGTGATGCTGGATCCCGGGCCGGGCCAGCAACGGTCGGACGCGCCTCCAGAACATCGCGGCTCCCAGACCGAGTACGATCAAACCGGAAACCACCTCCAGCCAGGGGAAGAGATGTTCGGGGAAAATATAGTGCGAGGCGAACAGGGTGAAGAACCCCAGGACGAAAACCCCGAAAGTGTGAGTCGCCGTAATTACCAGACCCAGATATAGCGCATGCCGCGGCGTGCTGCGCGATCCCAGCAGGTAAGCCCCCACGATTGCCTTGCCGTGGCCGGGAGTCAGAGCGTGCCCCGCACCCCACAGCATGGCCGCGCAAAATGCCCCGATGACGAGCGGCAGGCTGAGATCACCCTCCCAAAGCATGGGCAGCACATCCTTCTCCCCTGGCATCCTCACCTCCCTAACAGTGGGTAACCCGCCGCCGCCAAGGAGTTGCACCAACAGCACCAGGCCGGCTACTGTGAAACACATCCCAGCCAGTTTTAGGAGGGTGCGGCCCGAGCGCGAGGAGGCCGCCGGGACCCAAATCGCGATCAAGGCTACGGCGAGGAGCCCGGTGAGCGCCACACCGAGGATAAATCGGTGAGCCACCTTTGAGGCGGCCATGTCAATGCCGCAGAGGTACCCGAGGATTAGGCCGGCCAGGAGAGCGGCCACTCCCGCGGCCGCGGGGCTGAGGCGGTCGAGGCGGTGGTCCAGGGCAATCAGCCCGCCCAAACCCACGCTAACCACCAGGTTCGCAAGATGGAGGAAGCCGAAGGGGGGCAGCAGGCTCCCCGCCAGGGTACTCCCCAGCAGCGCCAAGGGGAAAACGGCGAGGATCGCAATCTTGGCGCGCCTTCCGCACTGGCTGGCCAGGAGGGCTAAAGCCAGGATGGGCAGCAGATGCTCAATCGAGGTGAGCGGGTGCATCATCCCCGCATAAAAAACCTCCATTTGGGTGTTGACCGGATGAGCCAACGCTTCGGTGGGCAAGAGCGCCGCCAGGCCAGCGGTTACAGCAAACAGTGGAATGGGCCGTAACTTCATCTAAAACCTCGATGCCAATCAAGAAACTGGGCGGGGTCCAGGCCCCTCCATTTTTTATATCAAACCAGCGAATTGTTGCCATATTTTCTGGGAAGTTGCAGGCCGGGGAACGCGGCCTTGATAACCCGGAAGGGCGACAGCAGATAACGTTCGCAGCCTAGAGACGAAATAAGGCTAATGGGGGGATACGCTTCGCTTTCCCACTCCACGGGCTACAAACTCAGGGTAACATCATTAATTCTTTTGCTTTATTAAGTAGCAGCTCTGTTCTCTCTTTAACAAAACGGCTAAAATCGTCATGAAAGATATCTTCTGGACAGAGAGATCTTTTTAAAATTAGCCTTATCGCTTCCTCATTATTTTTCATAATTTTTCGATATACCGATGGCGGATTACCACCCAATTTGTTGTTGTCTGCTTTCGAAAGCATTACAAAATTTACCAAACTATTAATATCCTTAATTAGAGTGGTTTCGCTAAGAAGGAACTTCTTAGGACAAACATGATGAAACTCTTTTTTATTAGACTTACGTAACACAGATTCGAGCTGTACAGGGCTTCCGGATATAAAATTTAAGGGTCCTTCATTTGCTAGCATCAACACAAATGTTTTTGTGTTTGTTGTACCTAAATTGAATTGACTATTAATGAAGAAACCATGGTCTAGATTTATTTCAAAGTCGCCAAGCTTTGTATCCTGATTATTTTTAAGCTTCTTTATTTCTTTTATATCATAATTTAGTTGTTCTAATCTCTTTGAATATCTCCTGGAGAAGAAGGTTCTCCATACCCATGCTTGAAGTTTGACTTGTTGCGCCGCCGTTGGATGCGTATCTTGATCGTTTCCAGTCGCAAAAAATACCGACAAAGGAATAATTATCGATGGAAACGGCAATACTTCCGCAGAATATGCTTTTACAGTTGTTCTTAAGAAGTCAACGGCGCCTAGTATTCCTTTCCTAATCTCACCAAATCGTTCTCGCACCTCTTTCCCATTGAGATTAATTATCGTATTGGGAGATGCTTCAGCCGCTACTATCGCAGAACAACATCTTAATAATAAATCACTATCCTCGCCAACATCTTTAAAACCGAATGGCTCCAAATCTTCAGCTAAATCGGAAAATTCTTCTTGTAGATCAAATTCCTCATTCCACGTCCATGCCGATAAAAGCTGTAAGGTATCTAACTCTACCCCTAATCGGTTGATTCTCTCGAAAACAATGGCTACTGCAGTCCTATCGTCTGTTATGAAAGTTTGTACTGGAATACGTGCCGTTGTAAACTTTTGGTACAATATATCAACCTTATCCGCTATTTCTTCTTTCATAGAGAGCAGGAATTTTCGATATTCAGGAGGATTAAAAAGAATTTTCAGAGGAAAATGCTTTTCTGGATCAAACTCATTTTGAGGTACGTAAATAAAGTTTGAGTCTTGAACTGTTGCCTCTTGAGTAAGATCGAAATAAATATCAAAAAAGCTTGCATCTTCACCCTCATCAGGAGAAAGACTAGTTTGAAATACCCCAAAAACAGAAGTTGCCCTTTGTTGCCCATCTAGAATATATTCAATAGGATAGTCTGGGTCTCGATCAGGTAACTTGTATGGTCCCAATTTTTTTTCGGTATTCAAAGCTGTCTTTGTTCTCCAAAACAAAAGAGAACCGAAAGGAAATCCCTTATATATCGAGTCCATCAAATGTGCAACTCTATCGGCATCCCAAACAAAACCTCTCTGAAAACTTGGGATTCTGATATTTCCATTCATTATTTGACTTATAATTTCATTAATGAAAAGAGGTTCTGCCATGTGCATTTCCTTAATTTATAATCAAATTAGGCCCAGTGTGGGCTATACTTAGGCAAATCCATAATGAACTATGAGAGGGCTTCTTGTCAACCACTTTTCGCGAAATCCTGGTGAGGATTAAAAGGTCAGCATATGATTACTTAAACGGAAAGGATGCTTTGAATTTGTCAATATCTTGCCAAACTTAGCGCTTATGCTCAGGCCGCAATCCTTACAGCTATGATCTTGCTATGTCCATAGAAGCGCCGCCTGGGTCACCGAACCTCTACTCCGGTTCTCCCTGGCAGATGCCGCAGCGCTGGCAAACCGCCGGCCGGCAGGGTGGGGTCTCCCGGGCTTCCAGGGCCCGCTGGTATTCCTCCCAGAGATAGTCTTTCTTCAGGCCGTGGTCGATGAAGTCCCAGGGGAAGAGCTCGCCCTGGGGGCGGGGCCGAAGGGTGAAGAAGTCCGGGTTGACGGGGCTTTCCCGGAAGGCCCGGCTCCAGCCGAGGCGGTGCGCGGCCAGCAGCAACTCCCCCACCCGGCGGTCGCCCCGGGCCAACAGGGCCTGGACGTAAGCCCATTTGGGCAGGTCGGTGTGCACCCGCACCTCCTTGACGCCGTGAAATTCCCGGGATATTAGGCGGAGGCGCTTTTTCAACTCCGCCACCTCCAGGAACGGAGCCCACTGGAAGGGGGTGAAGGGCTTGGGGACGAAGGAGGAGAGGCTCAGCGTGATGAGGCCCAGGTGGCGCTGGCCGCGGCTGTCCTTCTTGACGCGGTGTTCCAGGAAGCGGACCAGCCGGGGGATTTCCGCCACCTCCTCCAGGGTCTCGGTGGGCAGGCCCACCATGAAATAGAGGCGGAGCTGCGGGATGCCGGACCGGCTGAGGGCCACCGCGGCCTGGGCCAGCTCTTCCTGGCTGAGACCCTTGTTGATTACCTGGCGCAACCGCTCGCTGCCGGCCTCGGGAGCCAGGGCGACGCTCCGCACCCCGCCCCGGGCCAGGAGCTGGAAAAGCTCCTCATCGGCGGAGTCGGCCCGGAGCGAACTGATCCCCATCTCGCCGCCCGCGGCCTCGATTTTACGGCACAGTTCTTTGATGGCGGGGTGGTCGCTGACCGCCGCCCCCACCAGGCCCACCTTGCGTTTTTCCAGCAAGCCCCGCCCCACCTGGGTCCACAGTTCCTCCAAGGGCCGCTCCCGGGGCGGGCGGTAAACAAAGCCGGCGGCGCAGAAGCGGCAGCCCCGGGAGCAGCCGCGGCCGGTCTCCACCAGGAACATCTCCCCCCATTCGCTCTGGGGGGCCAGGAGGTGGCTGTGGGTAGGGTAGGGCGCCAGTTCCGGCAGGTGCTGGGCCTGCACCCGGGGAGGATAGCCCGGCTCCGGATCGAACGCAACCAGGGGGCCGTCCGGGTGGTAGCGGGGGCGGTAGCCGGCGGGCACGTAAGCCCCGGGGATGGTTTGCGCCAGCTCTCGCAACAGCAGGGGCCGCGGCTGCTCCGCCCGCCCCTCGGCCAAAAACTGGAAGAAGGGGACCGCCCCGGCCTCCCCCTCCCCCAGAAAAAAGGCATCCACAAAGGGCGCCAGGGGCTCGGGGTTCAGGAAGGTGGCCACCCCGCCGGCCAGGACCAGGGGGTCTCCGGCGCGGCGCTCCGCGGCCAGCAGCGGAACCCCGGCTCCCTCCAGGATTTGCAGGACGTAAGGGTAATCGGCCTCAAAGGAGATGGAGAAGGCCAGGGCGGCGAAGTCCGACAAGGGCCGCTGAGACTCCAGGGCGAGGATGGGGGTGCGGGTGCGCTGGTGCTCCCGCCAATCCTCCGGGCTGGGGAGAAAGGCGCGCTCGCAGTGGAGGCCAAAGGTGTCGTTGAGCAGCCGGTAAATGGTCTGAAAGCCCAGGTTGCCCATGGCCACCGGGTAGATCTGGGGGTAGATCAGGGCCACGGGCCAGCGGGCCCCCCAGTTCCGCACCACTGCGCCTCGTTCCTGGGCCAGGATGTTCTGCAGTCGGGATTTGATTTTGGCGGACATGGCGGTGAGCTAAGCCAGGCGTGGAAATGGTGGGCAGTGCCCACCCTACGAGACTAAAAATACCTGATAAGCAAAGGGGCGTGATAAATCACGCCCCCACGGGAAACGGAAACCGGAAACCGGAAACCGGTATTTTCTCAGGCGTCCTTCCTCAGGAAAGCCGGAATGTCCAGCTCGCTTTCCTCATATTGGAGGTCAGGATGGACGATGTTCCTCTTGGCGCCCACCACCCCCAGATTGGCCGCGGGCCGGAGGTTGGCCGGCCGCGCCTCGGCATTCCGGGGCGCCTCCGCAGTCCGCAGGATGGTGGGGATTTCCAGGTCCTCCGCCGGTTGGATCGACTGGGTCCAGACGGGCCGTTCCATATCGGCGCGTTTGCCGATGCCGGTGGCGATCACCGTCACCCGGATCTCGTCGGCCAGTCCCTCATCGTAGACGAGGCCCCACTTGATGATGGCCTCTTCGTGGGCCTCCTCCTGGACGATGCCGCAGATTTCCCGGAGTTCCTCCATGGAGATGTCGGGGGCGGAGGTGATGTTGATCAGGATACCCCGGGCGCCCCGGATGGAGATGTCTTCCAGGAGGGGGCTGGAAATGGCTTTGTGGGCGGCATCGGCGGCCCGGTTGCCGCCGTTGGCGATGCCGGTGCCCATAAGCGCCATACCCCGCTCCTTCATGACGGTGCGGACGTCGGCAAAATCGACGTTGATGAAGCCGGGCACCATGATTAGATCGGAGATGCCCCGTACTGCAAAGCCCAGGACTTCGTTGGCCATGCCGAAGACATCTTTGATGCGGGAGTTTTTGGAGCTGAGACTGTAGAGGCGGTCATTGGGAATGGTGATGATGGTGTCCACCACCTTCCGCAGTTCCTCGACCCCGGTTTCGGCCAGACGCCGTTTCATCTTGCCTTCGAATTCAAAGGGTTTGCTCACTACGGCCACGGTGAGAGAACCCAATTCCCGGCTGAGGTCGGCCACCACCGGAGAGGCGCCGGTGCCGGTGCCGCCGCCCATGCCCGCGGCAATGAACACCATGTCGGCCCCCTGGAGCACCTGTTTGAGGCGTTCGGCCTCCTCCTCGGCCGCCTTGCGGCCCACTTCCGGGTCGCCGCCGGCCCCCAGCCCCCGGGTGACACCCTGTCCCAGTTGGATCTTCACCGGGGCCAGACTCCGCTCCAGCGCCTGGGCATCGGTATTGGCGGCGATAAAATCGACCCCCACCAACTGGGAGGCGATCATGTCATTGATGGCATTGCCGCCGGCGCCGCCGATACCTAACACCTTGATTTTGGCCGTCAATTCGTTGGGGACTAATTGAATTTTCATCCTGTCGACCCCCTCAAAAGCATCATATCACTTTTGGGAAATTTATACCACCTCCCGGAACCATTTTTTGACCCTGCCCCAGAAACCGCGGGAGGAGCGGCTTCCCGCCCAGCGCGCCGGAGGGGCCCAGCGGCCGTCCTGGCGTTGGGCCTTGCGTTGGGTCCTAAAACCGTGGAGCACCAGGCCCACGGCGGTGGCAAAAGATGGGTCATGGATGACGTCGACGAGGCCGCCCACCCCCATGGGGTAGCCGATGCGGGTGTGCATCTGGAAGACCTCGCCGGCCAACTCCGGGAGTCCGTCCACCAAGGAGCTGCCGCCGGTGAGCACCGCGCCGGAGTGCAACGGATGGTTAAAACGGGCCCTCTGGAGTTCTTTGGCCAGCAAGTTGATAATCTCCGCCACCCGCAAATGGATGATCTCCGCCATCCGGCCCCGGGGCATCTGCTGGGTATCCCGGCCCGTCAGCCCCGGAACTTCCATCATTTCCTCGGGGTCGCTCAGGACATTGAGACAGGAGCCGAATTCCTTTTTGAGCTCCTCGGCAATGTGCAGGGAGGTGGGAAGGCCCACGGCGATGTCGTTGGTGAGGTTGTTGCCCCCCACCGGCAGGACGAAATTAGCCCGCAAGGCATTCTCGGCGAAGATGGACAGATCGGTGGTGCCGCCGCCGAAATCGATGAGGGCCACTCCCAGCTCTTTTTCTTCCTCGGTGAGCACCGCCTCTCCCGCCGCCAGGCTTTTCAGGGCGATGCCGGTCACCTCCAGGTTGGCCCGATTACAGCATTTGATGATGTTATTCAGGGCGGTGACCGCACCGGTGACGATGTGGACCTTGCATTCGAGACGCACTCCGTGGATGCCTACCGGGTCCTTGATGCCGTCCTGGCCGTCAATCAAAAAATCCTGCACCAGGGTGTGGATCACCTCCCGGTCGGAGGGAATGGCCACGGTGCGGGCCGTGTCTATGACCCGGTCCATGTCCGCCGGGGTCACTTCCCGATCCTTGATGGCGATGATCCCCTGGCTGTTGATCACTTTAGTCTGGCCGCCGCCGACGCTGGCATAAACCGAGCGGATTTCGCAGTCGGCCATGACTTGCGCCTCTTCCACGGCCTTGCGAATGGCTCGCACGGTATTTTCGATGTTGACCACCACCCCTTTGCGCAGACCGCCTGTGGTGGGGGCGCTTCCCAGGCCCACGATCTCCACCTGGTTTTCCCGCACTTCTCCCACCACGGCGCAGATCTTGGTGGTGCCGATGTCCAGACCAACGATGAGCTCTTGGGGCACTTGAGTTATCCTATCGACCCTCGTCCGTATCCTTCAGGTCGATGAGGACCCGCTGGGGATCGTCGAGGTTGATGCGCCCGGTCCGGGCCAGGTAGCCCTTTTGGGCCATCACCGGCAAAACCTGAGCGAATTTGCGCAGCTTTCCCGAATAGTCGTTAAAGCCGAGGTCCAGTGCCGCCCCCAGGCCATTAACATAAAGGGTGAAGCCCCGATCCAGGTCCAGGTGAACCTCGGAAACGTTTTCCAGGTTGACCGGCGCCGGGGCTTTCTTGAGCACATCCAGCAACTGAAAAATCTGGGCCAGCAGGGGCGGCAGCACCCCTTCCGGGTGCTGCAAATTCTCCGGTTTCAGCCCGGTAATTACCGGAAAGTTATGTGGATCTCCGGACGTTAACGGGTGAAAGAGACTTCCCTGGCGATCGAGGTAAAAGAGTTCTTCCCCCATCTGCACCAGGGCTACCGGCTCCCGCTCCTGGATGCGCACCCGGAGCCGGTCGGGCCATTTCCGGGTCACTTCGGCCCGGGCGATCCAGGGGTGGGCCTCCAGAGCCAGTTCCGCCTGCCCCGGCCGCATAGCCACGAGGTTGGTATCGGGGCCCAATTTGGCCAGATGCAGGATGATCTCGGGGGTGAGGCGCCGATTACCTTCTATTTCGATGTTCTTGATATCTTTAATGCAAAAATAGGAACAAATCAAGAGTTGATGGTAGAGGAGCACCAGTCCCAGGCAAACCCCGGCCAGGATCGTGAGTCCTCCGGTGAGCAGGGCCATTCGCAGCCAGGACCTGGGGGACTCGCCGTCCTGACTCCGGCGGTAGCTGTTGCGCGGCCTTTTCCGAGGGAGCAGGCTGGTCTTCTTCTGCGGCTGTTGGGGCCGCAGGCGGGAATTCCGCGTATTTCGAACCATGGCGGTTTTCCTTAGGGGCGAGCCTCCCCCGAGCTAGCGGCCTTGCCGTTGAGTCGGGCCAGCAGGTCTTCCCCGGCGGTCCAGATATCCCCGGCCCCCAGGGTGAGGACCAGGTCGCCTTTCTGCACGTGCTTAAGTATGGCCGCGGCGACCCCGCTCTTTTCTGCCACAAAGTGCACCGCGGGATGGCCGCTGCCGCGGACCCCTTCATAAACGGCCCGGCCCGAGACGCCTTCCCGGGGGGGTTCGCCTGCCCCGTAAATTTCGGTGATGAATACTATCCCGGCCCGGGCAAAGATCGGGGTGAATTCCTCCATCAGGGCCGCGGTGCGGCTGTAGCGGTGGGGCTGGAAGGCCACCACCAGACGGCGCCTCGGGAAGGCTTGAGTCAGACCCTTCAGGGTGGCGGAGATCTCGGTGGGGTGATGCCCGTAGTCATCGAGCACCAGCACCCCCCGGGCTGTGCCCTTCACCTGGCAGCGGCGCTGGATCTGCCCCAGCCCCTTAAGACCCTGACGCCATACGGGTAATTTGAGTCCCAGGTTGTGGCCCACTGCACAAGCGGCCATGGCGTTGAGGACGTAGTGGCCACCCGCCAGGGGCACCGTAACCCTGCCCAACTCCCGGCCCCGATACCACAGGCGGAAACTGCAGCCCAGACCTTTGGGCTCAGGTTCGGTAGCCCGGAAATCGGCTCCTAACGACAGGCCGTAAGTGGTGAGCTCGCCTGCAAACCGGGGCAGCAGGGGTGCAAGGTGGGGGTCGTCGGCACAGGCCACCAGCTGGGCCCCGGGAGGCAGTTTTTGGAAATAGGCCGCGAAGGTCTCCTGGATGTGGGCCAGGTCGCGATAGTGGTCCAGGTGCTCGCGGTCCAGGTTGGTGACCACCGTGACCTGGGGGGAGAGATAGGCGAAGGAGCCGTCGCTTTCGTCGGCCTCGGCGACAAAGTAGCCCCCCCCGCCCAGGACGGCGTTGGAGCCCAGGAGGTCGCACCAGGCCCCCACCACCACGGTGGGATCGAGGCCGCCGCTCCTGAGAATGGCGGCCACCATGGCGGTGGTGGAGGTCTTGCCGTGGGCCCCGGTGACGGCCACCTGAAGATGTCCCTCCATGAGCCGGGCCAGCAATTGGCCCCGGCGCATCACGGTGAGACCCCGGGCCCGGGCTGCGGCCAGCTCGGGATTGTCTTCTTTCACGGCGGTGGAGTGCACCACAATGGCCCCGGCCGGCAGCTGCTCGGGACGATGGCCCTCGTGGAAACTGAGGCCCAGGGTCTCCAGGCGGCGGGTCAGGGGCCCAGCCGCCAGGTCGGAGCCGCTCACCCGGTGGCCGCGGCGCACCAGGAGTTCCGCCAGCCCGCTCATGCCGATGCCGCCAACGCCGATGAAGTGGTAGTTGGTAGTTTTAATATTTGACATTGTTATATAATATACCTATTCATCAAAATATTTTCTAAAATAATATGGAAAGCGATCTCTATAATGTTTCCCCCCTGTCTTTACATTATGTTCAAACCTATTTATTGCAACAATCATGGTTATAAATAAATCAGCACAATTAGAGAATAGAAATTCCGTCATAGCTTTATCATCTTCCCCGAGTGATAACAAACTAATAATTTTCCCAAAATGGGCACAATTTTCTTCATTATTTAAGCCAGCACCTATGTCAGTAAACTTAATAGCCCTGCTAAACCACTTTATTGATTTGTTATTCCCTAAATTTCTGTATCCTTGTAGCAAACAGAAATCCACAATAAATTTAAAAATTATATAACTCAGACAGAACAAGATAAAAATAACAAATATCAAGAAGTCTGTCATAGGTGAACTAAACATGTTCGCCTCAATCGCCCGCAAACATAATAGTTAAGTTATGTAGAAATGGTGGGCACTGCCCACCATTTCCTTATAATCTTACGCCTGAATTACGCCACCCCCTCCCTCACCCTCCCCCCTCTCAGGGGGAGGGGATAAAAGCCAAGACATGGTGCCTTTATGGTTATAGTTAACGTAAGGGGAACACTGCCCACCAATTCCTTTTTTAAGCTGTTCCCCAAAATCCAGATCAGCCTTGCCCCACCCCCACCCGGTGTCGCCCCCTCGAAGGGGGAGGGGATAAAAGCAAAGATATCGCTGTCTTATTTCATAGTCTATTTCTTTTTTAAGCCGTTTTATTATATCCCAATTATCTATAAACTATAAGGATTAGAAAGAATATTTAATCGTATTGTTTACAGCACACCTTCTAAGTTTGTTAATACGTCATTATTCCAAAATCTTAAGATATTATAGCCCTCGGCAATGAGCCAGTTACTTCTTTCCTCATCCTTCTCTCTTTCAATGTCATGTTGACCGCCATCGACTTCCAGGATCAATCTTTTCTCCAAGCAGACGAAATCGACTATATATCTCCCCATGGGGTGCTGCCTTCTAAATCTCAATCCCTCTAATTGTTGTCCCCGCAAATGCCGCCACAATAAGATTTCTGCGTCAGTCTGTCTCTTTCTTAAATTCCTGGATAGACTAACAAGTTCATTCATACCAACACAACCCCGAACTATGCAGGGTTTTGTCCCCTCCCCCTGAGAGGGGGGAGGGTTAGGGTGGGGGTGGTAAGTGTTCCTCGGTTCCGAACAGTCATAGTTGTGTCCGGTTCTCCGCATCAGTCTGTCTTTTTCTCAGGTTCCTGGAAAGAACGATAAGGTTATTCATCAATATTCACCCCCCAAAAGATGCAGCGCCTTATTCCCTCCCCCTCAGAGGGGGCGACACCGGGAGGGGGTGGCAAGCGTTTCTCGCTTCCGGATATCTCCAGTTATCCGGAGTGGGCACGAGCCCACCATTATTCCATCTTACCTTGCAGCAATTCCAGGCAGCCCCGGACGATCTCTTTGGCGGCGCCTGGCCGGGCGAGACCGCGGGCGGCCTCCTCCATGCCGGCCAGGATGTCGGGCGCAGATATAAATTGCCTTATCTTACCAGCGAAAACCTTCCCGGTAAAATCTTTATTTAAAATGATCTCCGCGGCCCCGGCCTGTCCCAGGAAGCGGGCGTTGACCTCCTGGTGGTTGTTGGCCGCGAAGGGGTAGGGGACCAGCAGAGAGGCCCGGCCCAGCGCGGTGATCTCCGCCAGGGTGGAAGCTCCGGCCCGGCAAACGATGAGGTGGGCCTGGTTCATCAAGTGGGCCATATCATTTGAGAAGTCCTCCACTTGGGCCGCAAACCCGGCGGCCGCATAGCCGGCAGCCGCCGCGGCCCGGTCCGCCTCCCCGGTTAGATGGAGGAACCGCAGCCGCTCCTTCAGGTCGGCCAGCTCCGGAAGCGCGGCCAACACCTCCAGGTTCAGGCGATGGGCCCCCTGGCTGCCGCCGGTGACCAGGACCGTGAATGGCGTCCCCGGCCGCGGCGGCATAACCCGGAAAAACTCCTCCCGGGCCGGGTTGCCGGTCCAGACCGCCAGGCGGCGGGGAAACTGGCCCAGCGAGGCGGGAAAGGAGACGAAGACCCGCTGCGCCAGCTGGGCCAGCCAGCGGTTGGTGAAGCCGGGAAGGGCGTTCTGCTCGTGCAGGGCCAGGGGGATCTTCAGAGACCAGGCTGCCAGGCCCACGGGGCCGGAGGTATAGCCGCCCATGCCCAGCACCAGGTGGGGGTGGAGGGCCTGAAGACGGGCCCGGGCCTCCCGAACGCTCCCCGGCAGACTTGACCACGTGCGCAGCCGGGAGAAGAGCCCCTGCCCCTGCAAGGCCCTGCTGGCCACCGCCTCCCAAAAGAAGCCGGCGTCCTCAAGGATCCGGGTGGTCACGGGGCGGGGGCTGGTGAAGAAAGTGACCGCAAGCGCCGGGTGTGTCGCAAACTCCCGGGCCACCGCGATCCCCGGAAAGAGGTGGCCGCCGGTGCCCCCCGCAGCAATGACTACCCTGAGGTCCATCGATCTTTCCTACCCCCATCCTGATTGCCAGGGTTGTGGCAGGCTGCGGCTCAATCGCCAGCGCCAAGGGGGGATAAAACCCCCGCCCCGACCTGAGGATGGTCCAGTCCAGCCTCTTCTAGATTCCCGGGCGCTCGCAGCTGCCGAAATTCCGGGGGAGCAGCCTGTCAGGTATCAGGCCTGCCCGGCTAAAGCTGGGCCGTATCGCTCTGGCTCGGCGCCGCAACCTTTTCGGGCCGCGGCCCGGCGGGACCCTTAATCTGACTGCTGATGTTCAGGAGAATGCCCACCGCCAGCATGCTGGCAATCAGGGAAGAGCCCCCATAACTGAGAAAGGGGAGGGACAGCCCCTTGGTGGGCAGGATGCCGCTCACCACTCCCATGTTGATGGCCGCGGGCAGGCCGATGACCAGGGTCAGCCCCAGGGCCAGGTAGGAGCCGAAGGTGTCCGGGGCCTTGAGGCTCAGGCGGAGTCCCCGGACCACCAGGAGGGCGAACAGGGCCAGGACCAGGAAAAATCCCACGAAGCCCATCTCCTCGCTGAAGATGGAGAGGATAAAGTCGGTATGGGCGTCCGGCAGGTAGAAGAGCTTGGCCCGGCTCTGTCCCGGCCCCAGGCCGACCAGATTTCCAGAGCCTATGGCCAGCAGGGATTGCTTCAACTGGTAGCCCACATCGGCCCCGTATTTCCAGGGGTGCAGGAAGGAGAGGAAGCGATTGAATTTTTTCGGATCCTTCAGTACCGCCAAGATCGCCAGGGTGCTGACCCCGCCCAGGGCCACCAGGAGGTGGGTGAGGCGGGTGCCCCCCACGAAAAGCATGGCGAAGACGATGGCCGCCAGGGTAAGAGCGGTGCCAAAGTCGGTTTCGATGCCGATGAGACCGATGAAGACCCCGGAGATCAGTATGTGGGGCAGGAAGCCGATGGTGAAAAGTTTCATCTTCTCCTGTTTGTTGGCCAGGGAATAAGACAGGTAAAGGATCACCGCCAGGGCGGCGAACTCCGAGGGCTGCACGGTGATGGGCCCCAGGTGAATCCAGCGGGCCGCGCCCCGCACCTTGCCGCCTATCCCCGGGATAAACACCAGGACCAGGGAGATCAGGCTGAGGACCAGGAAGGGATAGACCAGGCGCTGATAATTCTGATATCTGATTTTGCGCCCCCAAAGGAGCGCCACCACTCCCAGTAATCCATAAAACCCCTGGCGCTTCACGAAGTAGAAGGGATCGCCGTAATTGGTCAGGGCCATGACGTTGCTGGAGATGAAAACCATGCCCAGACCCAGGCACATCAAAGAGAAGGCGGTGCCCAGCAGGATCAGGTCCTCGTGGACGCCCGGGGCCGCCAGGGCCTTAGCTTCCCTTTGCATGTCTCATCTCCTGCACCAATTTTTGGAAGGTTTCACCCCGGTGGGCATAGTCCTTAAACATGTCGAAGCTGGCGCAGGCCGGCGACAGGAGCACCACCTCTCCGGGACGCGCCAGATCATAGGCCCGCCGCACCGCCTCGGCCATGGAATTTACCAGACAGATGGGCGCCAGGTCCTTCCAGGTTTGCGCCAGGCGCTCCCGGGTCTCGCCCAGCAGGACCAGGGCCTTGACCCGTTCCTGGATCGATGGGGAGAGGAGGCCAAAATCGCTGTCCTTGTCCCGGCCCCCGGCAATGAGGATCACCGGTTTGGAGAAGTGGCCCAGGGAAACGGCCACCGCCCCGACGTTGGTCCCCTTGGAGTCGTCATAAAACTCCACCCGGTCCACCTCCGCCACGAATTCCAGGCGATGGGGCAGGCCCCGGAAGTCGGCCAGCACCCGGCGGCAGGCCTCGGGGCTGGCGCCGGCATTAAGTGAGAGCAACAGGGACGCCATGATGTTTTCCAGGTTGTGGCGCCCGGAAAGGCGAATCCCGGCCAGGGGGAACCTCTCGGCCGCGGCGCCCGCCAGCCTGAGGTGGATCGAGCCGTTGGCCAGCCAGGCGCCCCGGGTCAGGGGGCGGCTGCTGGAAAAGTGGTAGACCCGGCCCATCCCGGTAGCAAGGGCCGCCAGCGCCGGGTCATCGGCGTTGAGGACTTTAAGATCGCCCGCGCCCTGGTTGCGAAAGAGGTTGGCCTTGGAGGCGGCGTAGGCGGCCAGCGAAGGGTAGCGATCCAGATGGTCCGGGGTGATGTTGAGGAGGGCGGCGGCCTGGGGGTGGAAGCTGGGGGCCGTGTCCAACTGGAAGCTGCTCACCTCCAGCACCAGGCAGTCCGCCTGCCGTTGCCGCGACAACAAGGAGATGGCCGGGGTGCCGATGTTTCCGCCTACCAGGGGTTTCCGGCCGGAGGCCCGGAGGAACTCCCCCACCAGGGTGATGGTGGTGGTCTTGCCGTTGGTGCCGCTCACCGAGATCAAGGGTTTTTCGATGAAGTGGCCGGCCAATTCCAACTCCCCCCAGACGGGGATGCCGGTCTGCCGGGCCTCCTTGAGCCAATCCAGTTCCGGCGGCACCCCGGGGCTCAGGATGATCAGGTCAGAGCCCCGCCAGGGAGGCCTTTTTTTGAGGGCCGTCCCCAAGGCTTCGGTTACCCCCAAGCCGGCGATCTCCCGGCGGGCTTCCGCAAGTGCCTGCGGCAGCGCTACGTCGGTCACCGTCACCCGGGCGCCCCTGGCGGCCAGGAAGCGGCACAGGGCCACCCCGGTACGGGCCAGGCCGACTACCAGGACTCTTTTCTGGTCAAGTTCCATGGCGTCAGATCCGAAGGGAATATGGGAAAAAGCTGCCTCACCTTATTTTTAAGGCGCTCAGAGACACCAGCCCCAGGATAATGGCGATGATCCAGAAGCGCACGATGACCTTGGGTTCGGGCCAGCCCTTGAGTTCGAAGTGATGGTGCAGGGGCGCCATGCGAAAGATGCGTTTGCCGTTGGAAACCTTGAAGAAGCCCACCTGCAGGATAACCGACAGGGCTTCCACCACGAAGAGCCCGCCCACGATGGCCAACAGGATTTCCTGTTTGGTGGCCAGGGCCACGGTGCCCAAGGCCCCGCCCAGGGCCAAGGCCCCCACGTCTCCCATGAAGACCTGGGCCGGGTAGGCGTTGAACCACAGGAAACCAACCCCGGCGCCCGCCAGGGCCCCCAGGAAGATGGAGAGCTCCCCCACCCCCCGGACGTGAGGAATTTGCAGATAACCGGCGATCTTCAGGTTACCTGCCAAATAACAGAATATCATGTAGAAGCCGGCGGCAATGGTCACCGGGCCGATGGCCAGGCCGTCCAGGCCGTCGGTGAGGTTCACTGCGTTGGCGCTGCCTACGATGATGAACACGGCAAAAGGAATGAAGAACCAGCCCAGATCCGGGTTCAGCTGTTTAAAGAAGGGAATGGTCAGGGTGGTGTTGAAGGATGGGATAAAGGCGTAGAGCCAGATCGCCGGCACCAGGGCCACCAGCGTCTGGGCCATCAATTTGGTGCGGCCCGACAGGCCCCGATTGTGCTTCTTGATGACCTTGAGATAGTCGTCATAGAAGCCGACGAAGCCGAACCCCAGGGTTACCACTATCATCATCCAGATGAAGGGATTGTTGAGTTCCGACCAGAGGAGGGTGGCAACCAGGGTGGCGAAGATGATCATCAGGCCGCCCATGGTGGGGGTGCCGTTCTTGTGAAAGTGGGACTGGGGACCGTCTTCCCGGACATATTGGCCAATCTGCAGCGCCTTTAGCTTGTTAATGAACCGGGAGCCCACCACCATGGAGATGATTAGGGCGGTGAGAATGGCGAAGATGGTCCGGAAGGTGATGTAGCGGAAGACATTGAAGCCGCCAAACACCGTCTTCAGAGGATATAAGAGATAGTAGAGCAACTAGTCTTCCCCCAGTTTTGTTCCACACAAAATAGCGGTCAGCTATCAGCCTTCAGCAAAAGCAGACCCATGTAGGGTGGGCACTGCCCACCAAGTAAAATATTTTATTTTCCAGACAATTTTTTGTATGCCATTTCAAATAATGGTACGAAGTCTTGAACTTTTGTTTTTTTTCGGGTCTATATTATAAACGGCTTGTTTCCATTGAGTTTCATATTTTGTCATTGGAATAGGTGAACTAAGAGCTTCCTGTTGGGATAATTTAAAAAAGAAGGCAAATGTTTTTGAGCTAACCCATTGTATTCCAAAGGCATTAAAGAACCCTGCTTTGAAGCCACAGTAAGATTTATTGAATTTTACCTCCAAATTCCAACCTTTATCTTTTAATAACTTCTCGACCTCTTTCGCATAGCTTAAAAAATATTTTGCACTTTCCTTATTATATTCCTTTTTATAAAATTCATCATCATAAATTTGTAATCCAGAAACCACCCTAATTCTGAGTTTCTTTTTTTCTGCTTCCAATTTATTTACCAATAACAATTGATTATCACCGTCTAACCAACGTGTTACTTCGATTAAGTCTACAGGATAATTGATTTTATCAACAATATCAAGCGTTGAAAGGTAAATCCTGGGAGCTAAAATAATTATCCTAACTTGAAACCTTTCCCAATTTGTCGATAAGGTATCTGGCTTATTATCACATTCCAACCATAATGACTTTATACTATCTGGATTAGTCTCCGCCCAAAAAGCGTATTGTAAAACTTGTGGAATAATTGTTGAATCAATATCAATATTTTTCATCTCCACAATACATATATTACCGTCATTATCAATCCAGACAATATCTGGAATTCCAGATTTACCACCACCTCTAACCTGCCTTTTTAGCAGAAAGATATCTTCTAATATTTCTGGCGTCTGAAAAATTATTTTTTCAAATTCATCCTCTGTCGTGAAAGGAGTTGGAATAAGGCTTTTTGTTTCTTGCTTTGTTTTTAAGAATAGATTTGCCAATTCAAATCCCCTTGTATTTGGCAGGCAAAGGAATAGTGGGCAGTGCCCACCCTACAATTATGATTCCCCCAAAAGGTCGATGAGCCCCTCCATGTGCATGCTGCGGGAGCCTTTTACCAGGAGCCAGTCCCCCGGCTCCAGCAATTCCTTAAGCACCCGGGCCCCGTCGTCCTGGCGGCTGATGGGGAACAGATGCGAGGCAGGCAGCCCCTCAGCCAGCGCCCCCGCGGCTACCTCCAGGCGGAAGTCCCCATAAGTCACCAGGTAATCGACCCCGGCCCGGGCGGCCAGGCGGCCGAGGTTCCGGTGTTCCTGGGACGCCGCCGGGCCTAATTCGAGCATGTCTCCCAGGGCGGCGGCGGCCCGGCCTTGACCCTTGAGCTCCATCAAAGTCTGCAAGGCCATGGCCATGGAGCCGGGATTGGCGTTGTAGCAATCGTTCAGCAAGTGGACCCCGATGGGGAGGGTGGCCACCTGGGAGCGCCGGGCGATGGGCCGGAATGCCGCCAGGGCCGCGGCGGTTTCTGCCGGCGGCATCCCCAGGACCAGGCCCACCGCGGTGGCGGCCAGGGCGTTGTACAGCATATGCTCTCCGGCCGCGGGGAGGAGCAGGGGCCAGCTTTGCCCTTGATAATGGAGCAGGGCGCTTTGGCCGTCGGCCCCCAGGGTGCGGCGTCCTTCGGCCTTAAGGGCGGCCCCGGGACCCAGCCCGTAGCTCAGGGAGGGGCCCCGGAAACTCCGGGCCAACCCGGCAACCCGGGGATCATCGGCATTGTAAAGCAGGCGGGCTTCCGGCCCCAGAGCGCTGATGATTTCGCCCTTGGCCCGGGCCACCCCGGCCACGTCCCCCACCCCCTCGGTGTGGGCCCCGTAAATGTTGGTGAGCACTCCCACGGTGGGCGCGGCGATTTGGGTGAGACGGCGGATTTCTCCGAAGCGGTTCATGCCCATCTCCACCACCGCGGCCTCGTGGGCCGCATCCAAGTCCAAAAGGGTGAGGGGCAGGCCGATGAGGTTATTCAGGTTCAGGGGATTCTTGTGCACCTGATAAGTCCGGGACAGAACCCCCGCGGCCATCTCCTTGGTGGTGGTCTTGCCGCAACTGCCGGTGATGGCCACCACCGGCAGGGCAAACCTGCCGCGCCAGGCGTGGGCCAGGTCCCCCAGGGCGGCCAGGGCGGCGTCCACGACGATTACGGTTAGGGCGCGGCCTGCGGCGGGTGTTAAACCCTCGCTGACACCGGTTGCCGCCTTGACCGCCCTCCTCTCCACCAGGACGCCCCGGGCGCCCCGGTTTAAGGCCTGAATGATGAAGTCGTGGCCGTCGTGGCGCTCCCCGGACAGGGGAATAAATATCTGGCCCGTCTGGGTAGTACGGGAGTCGGTGGACACCCCGCAAAAGGTGTCCCAGCAACCCCGCTGGATCAGGTTGCCCCGGGTGGCGGCCAGGATTTCCGCGATGGTGAAGGTGGCGGCCATCAGCCGTGGCGCTCCTTTAAACCCAGGGTAACCTCCTCCCGGTCATCAAAATGGCGGCGCTCCGAGCCCCAGATCTGGTAGTCTTCATGCCCCTTGCCGGCCACCAGCACCGCGTCGCCGGGCCTGGCCAGGCTGATCGCCAGGCGGATGGCCTCCCGGCGGTCCGGGATCAGCAGATAGCCGCGCTCGCCTTTCCCGGCGGCCGCCCCGCTTATC
>JBAVAG010000102.1:0-18012 GCA_049585595.1 Desulfobaccales bacterium | reverse complement strand
ACCCTGAAGGACCAGGTCAACGCAGATCTGCTCACCTTCCTGAAAATGTAAGACCGCAGGGGAATGGTAAAGATTGGGCCGCTCAGCGTGGCGAGGAGGTATTTATGAATCCCGGCAGGGACAACGGCATCATTGACCTAGCCAGCAAGCATTCGGTGGACGAAACGGTCGAGAAGCTCAAAGGGATTCTGCAAGCGAAGGGAGTGACCCTGTTCGCCCTGGTCGACCACAGCGGCGAAGCCGAAAAAGTGGGACTTACCATGCGTCCAACCAAACTGCTGATCTTCGGGAGCCCCAAGGCAGGCACTCCCGTGATGCTGGCGGCCCCCAGCAGCGCCATCGACATGCCCCTGAAGATTCTGGTTTGGGAAGATGGCCAGGGGAGGGCCTGGATTTCCTATAACAGCCAGGAGTACCTGCAAAGGAGACATGGATTGCCGCAGGAGTTGCTGGCCAACCTGGCAGTAGTGGAAACGTTGGCAGCCAAGGCCGGAGAATAGCCGGCAATGCCGGGCTAGCGCGGCTCACTCAGGTCTTGACAAGGGGAGGGGTTGAGGTTGGGGTGGGTCATGGGCCCCTCTCCATTTCACGTAAACCAGCCCGCCGACGGCGGCCGTGAATGGCGCTACCGTGATCAGGCCAAAACTGCCTACCACGGTTTTGAGTATCTCTGCGGAAATATAGTTGAGGTTAATTTCTCTTTAGCGAGGTAAAGCTCTGCGGCATTTCTTTGGGCCACGGCCATGCCATCGCCGATGAACAAAAAGACGTACTTCGCTTTCGTTCCTTTCTGAGATGCGGCGACCGGCGTCCCGCTCATCACGAAAATCGCGATAAACGCCACCAGCACCACCAGCCACCCTGACTGGCGCGACATGTGTTTCTCCTGGAGATTTTTCCCTCGGAGAGTCTATCCCCGAAACCCGTGAGGCACCATTTAGGGAACCAGATATTTATCAAAGTTTGATGAGTTTGTTGCTATGATTTGGTTATGATGATTCCCCAAAAGGCTCAAAAGTAGATAATGTGCCGCAGCGTCTTTTTTCAAGTCCTTGGGAGTGCGGCTGCCAAAAAGAAAATTAAAGAATAATAATGCTCGAGAAAATTTTTTTGGGGATGCTGGTTTTGGTGCCGGTGACGGTGGCGGCCCATTTGGGGCGCGTCCCGGCAGGACTCATGTTTTTTCTGGCGGCGCTGGCTATTGTGCCGCTCGCCAAATTCATCGGGGAGGCGACGGAAGAGCTGTCGGTCCGCGTCGGTTCGGCCCTGGGAGGACTGCTTAACGCCACTTTTGGAAACGCCACCGAACTCATAATTGGCATTTTGGCGCTGCAGGCTGGTCTCCTGGAAGTGGTGAAGGCATCGATCACGGGTTCCATAATCGGGAACCTGCTTTTGGTTTTGGGCTCTTCGATATTCCTAGGCGGTTTCAAATACCAAAAACAAAAATTCAATAAAACCGCGGCCATGGCCAGTTCTTCGACCTTGCTGCTGGCTACGATTGCCCTCGTTATTCCGGCGATTTTTTATCAAACGGCACCGAACGCCGGACAGTCTGTAATCGTCAGACTGTCGGTATTTGTGGCGATTTTCATGCTGGTCGCCTACTTTGCCAGCCTTTGGTTCGCCCTTTATACACATAAACATCTCTATAGGGAAGAGGTTGGCAAATACGCAGAGGCGAAGTGGAGTGTCCGGAAATGCGTGGTGATTCTCCTGCTCGCCACCCTGGCAGTTGCCTGGATGAGTGAAATTCTGGTGGGGTCCATCGAGCCGGTCGTAAAAAGTTTCGGCTGGACGGAGCTTTTCATCGGCGTGATCTTTGTGGCCATCATTGGCAATGTCGCCGAACACACCTCAGCGGTCACGATGGCCCTCAAAAACAAAATGGACCTGGCGCTGCAAATTTCCATAGGCTCGACGACCCAAATTGCCATGTTCGTGGCGCCCATCCTGATTCTGGCGAGCCTTTTTTGCCGCTCACCGATGAGTCTGGTATTCAATATTTTTGAACTGGCGGCGATTATCCTTTCTGTGATGATTGTGGGGCTCATAACCGAAGACGGCGAAAGCAACTGGTTTGAAGGGCTGCAGCTTCTGATGGCTTACGCCATCATGGCAGTGGCCTTCTTTTTCCATCCCTAAAAAATGACTCGACGATCTGAAGGTTGTGCCGTTTTCAGATCGCCGAGTCTTTCGAGCCTGCCGAAGGAGTTCACCCTTGGGGATTTATCATGATCCCCAAATTCCGGTTCGGCCCCCCGCTCAATAGCTGAGCTGCAAAAGCACCTCTAAGCGCTGGTCGGTTCCCAGATTCGAGCCATTTTTTTGAGGAGAGACTACCGCGGCGGTGCTGCCGTCGATGCCGGTGCCGCCGGCAATGGCGTAATCCCGGCCATACCAGGTTTTTTCAAAGGCCACGTAGACCATATTTTCTTTATAGAGATAGTAACCAAAGCCGGTGATCAGCTTGGTGTACTTGGCGTCGTCGGCAATCACGTGATTCTGGTCGGCATTGAACCAGTCCATCCGAGCCATGTAATGCAAAGGATACTTATTATCCCCCCGCCAGGACCAGAGTTCAATGGGGAGCTTCACGTCGCCGAAGACCGAATAACCCAGGGTCCACAAGGAGTCGGCGCGGTCGCCGATGGGGGCCGGCCCGGAGGGCACGGTGGTCCAGTTGCCGGCCTGGTTGCCTTTGCCGGAAATAATCTGGGCGCTGACGCGGAACCAAGGATGCTGGTAGCTCAAGTGGCCCAGGTTGACAATCCAGTCCGGGAAGTATGCATAGAAAGGCGCTCCAAAGTTGGCGGCGCTGGAGGAATTGCCTTTCCCGTACAGGCCGAAGTAGGTGGCCTGAAATCCCGGCAAATAATCCGGCAGGGGCCGCACGCTGACGCGGTATTCCACCGGTTTGTTCGAGTTGTTCTCGACAGCATGGTAGCCGCTGCCGTTGTAAACGCCCACGTGCCAACTGCCGTAGAGCCCGTCATAATTCGTACCACCCAGAACTTCTTGGGCATTGGGGTATTCACCGCCGAAATAACCCCGGATACTCGCGCCGATATCCGCGGAATTAAGCTCGCCCTCACGTTCAATGGGGATGGTGCCCTCAACCCGGTAAGGATAGAAACTCTCTTCCCAATCATGCCAGGGGTTATGGCCCAGGCCGAATTCGCCTTTAACCTGGGTAAAGATCCAGGCGTTGCCCGGCCGGATTTCGCCATAAAGGTACTTCTGCCTGATCTTCCAATCTCCGGCTTCGGGATCCGTCGAGGAGGAATACTCGGTGAGATCGGTGGTGGACCGGGCAGACAGCCAGGGGGTAATTTCCTTTTCGAAGGTCAGGTAACCACGCTCGAGGTAGAATTTGTTGACGCCGATGTGGCCGTCAGTATTACGCCCGACCCACTGATCGTGCAAGGTCGTTTTCGGTCCCATAAATTCGGGGGTGTCCCCCACCGTATAACCGAGGTACCACAGCGCCCCGACCTTCCACCCCTTCAATACCGGATTCAAACCCTCGGGCCAGGAAGAGGCGGCCTGCTCCTGCATCTTCTTTTCCGCTGCCGCCACTTTCTGATCGACCTCGGTGGTCACTTTTTGTTCGGAAGTCGCTACCTTGTGCTCGACCTGTTTCTCGGCCTTTTTTTCGGCCTTTTTCTGTTTTTCCTTCTCCAGCTCCTTGGCCTCTTTTTGGACCTGATCTGCTTCCTGGGGGGTGAGGACCCCTTTGCGGATCAAAATTTCCAGAAGCGGGTCCCTATCTTGGGCCCAGGCGGGCAGCGCCACGAAAGTGAGAGCCACCATCACGGCCCAGATCCATACCCAGGTTTTGCGCCTTAGGGTCCGCAGGTCTGCGTTAGTGGCAAATGCCGCGGCTTTCGCGGAACTCCTTTTAGACGTGTCAGGATCCATAATCTTTCCCCTCTTGCCTTCGAATTTTCTCCTCAGCAAGACGGATTATCAGACCCGTTTGTTCCAAAATGATAAGTGTCTTGTGAATTTAAGGTTTATTTATGGTTACGGCAGAAAGTGATTTCCGGGGGCGCCAAGATCGCCAATCGCCATTGCGGCTAAGAGGGGGAAAGATAGGGGACCGCGATTTCTTAGGGATTTACTGGTTTGGCCGGCGGGGGATAGGCAAGCAGATCCTTTAGCTCAAAATTGGGCCCGTGTTTGGCAATAAGATCTTCGGCCTCGGCGGATATCACTTCGGGGTCGGGCTCTTTGCCAACCAGGTTCTGAAATATCTTGTGTAGTTCGTTGCGCAAATCCTCCAGGGCCTGCTGCTTTTCCCGGGAGATTGATGGATCTATATCAGTATTCATGGTTCCTTGCCTTCCTTGACCATAAGTAGCCGGTCCCCGCCCCAATGGCTGTTTAGACGGAACAGATGGGCCCTTCCGGATATTTGAATTGGAGCCAGCCGCAAATTTTGAGAATCCAATGCCTGGTTTCTCCGATAAACTTCAATCCCTTCAAAGGAGAGCCGGTAAAACACCATTCCCGGCTGGCGGAATCGTAAAAGATCTTGTCGCGGAAGAGCCAAATCTCCCCGGGAGCATCCAGCGCCTCTGCCGCTTCGACCACATAGTCCGTAGGATCCATGATATCCCCCTTTGGCCCCCCCTTTTAATTCTGAGCCTTTGCCAGTCATTGTCTCTCTTCCTTGTTTCCTTTTGGCTTCAGGGGAATTAAATATTCATTTAATGATTGGACCGTCGCCAGCCTTTCTGGGGTGAGGGGTGGCTTTGCAGGGGTATTCGTAGGGGCGGACCCATGTTTCCGCCCTGTAGGGGCGGGTTTAAACCCCGCCCCTACGCTGCCCACACTTTCGTAAGGGGCGCACACGTGGGTGCGCCCCTACAAAACCATTCATTCACCCTGCCCTCTCCCCCATTGGGGTGAGGGGAGAAGGCAAGAGGACTCCATTAAGTTAATCAAAGAAGATTTGGGAGCCCAGATTGCCACGGCAGATTAGCAAAAACCTTGCGGACACTACCGCCCCACTGAGGGTTTGTAAAGCTCCCTCAGGTGCAGGCTCCAAATCCCGGCGGGTTCAACCAAAACGGCCGGTAATATAATCTTGAGTTTTCTGGTGCGAGGGGTTGGTGAAGATTTTCTGGGTGGGACCGGACTCGTAGATCCTCCCCTGCCAGAAGAAGGCGGTATAATCGGAAACCCGGGCCGCCTGCTCCATATTATGAGTCACGATGACGATGGTGTAGGTTGACTTCAGTATCTGGATCAATTCCTCGATTTTGGCCGTGGCGATGGGATCAATGGCCGAGGTCGGCTCATCCATCAATAAGACCTCCGGCTCCATGGCCAGGACCCGGGCCAGGCACAGCCGCTGCTGCTGGCCGCCGGATAGGGCGGTCCCCGGGCGGTGCAGGTCGTCCTTGACTTCATCCCAGAGGGCCGCCCGGGTCAACGCCTCTTCCGCCCGGTCCATTAATTCCCCCCGGCTCAGGCGGAAGTGCATCTTGAGACCATAGGCCACATTGTCAAGGATGCTCATGGGAAAGGGCGTGGGTTTCTGGAAGATCATCCCCACCTGGCGGCGCAGTTCCATGAGGTCATAGGAGGGGTCCAGGATATTTTTGCCGTCCAGCAAGATCTCCCCGCTGGCTCGCTGTTCTCCATAAAGCTCATAGATCCGGTTGTAGATGCGGATATGGGTCGATTTGCCGCAGCCCGAGGGCCCGATGATGGCCGTCACCCGGTTGCGGGCGATTTCCATATTATTATCGACCAGTGCCTGCTGGTTTCCATAAAAGAAGTTTACCTGGCGGGCGACGATCTTAATGGACCTTTTCGAGCCTGCAAAGGCTCCCGCAGATTCTTTATCGGCGGCGCCGCTTAGGGGGAAAAGGGTTGGGTCTGCGGTAAGGGAATCATCCATGGCGGCATTTTCTCCGGGCGCAAGGGGAACGATCTAGGATCGGGACCGCTGTGACTGGGATTATTCCAGGGGCAGGCATGGCGGCACTTTGGGAACGGGTCCCTTCCGGGGAATTTCAATTTCCCCCATTTATTTTAATATTGGATTGTTAAAGATTTATGAGAATTGGGTTAGGATTTGGACTCCCCTGAGAATTTTAAAGGGGGACAGTCCGGCGCCGGCTTTTTCTAGAAATAATTAGCCCAGAAGTATTACACAATATTCTTGACGCCCATCGGCTTTGGTTAAACTCTGCGCCCCAGGACACGAATTTTCCCCCACCCAATGGTTTACCCTTCCTTTCCTTGCCCCAGATCCAAAAATCACCCCACACGGCTCTGATGGGCGATAATGAATTCTCTCCTGGGGTCGTATAGAGGGTGGATTTAATGGAGGAGAATGGTGGATTTTGAGTGATCCAGAATCGCGGCGGAGCTGGAATAGACAGACCTTTGATTTTTGGATAGTATAAACCATACCATGAACAGATGAGATTTTCTTTGGAAAAGATTGCTCGGATTTTCTCAAGCCAAGGCAAGGCTCAGCCGCAAAGTTGGCATACTTTTTCAACTGGATCAGGGAGTCGGCGAAAATTTGGTGCGGGCGTGGGTTGCCTAATAGCAATATTGGTTTTGTTGGTCTCAGTGGGATTTTTGGCTTGAATTTGGTGAAATTGGAGAGAATAAAATCTTCCCTGTCCAATTTCAATAAGTGGTGGTATTATGAAATTTATTGAAATAATTATAATAACAATCATATCAAGTGGAATAATATCAGGAATTCTTGGCTATGTTGCCAAAACATTTTTAGGACAATTCTTAGCAAAAGAATTGGATCGATTGCAATTAGAGTTAGAATTTTTCAGAACAAGTTTGAACAGAGAATTTCACGCTATTAGTGCGGAATCTTTACAACTTAATCAAAGACGCACAACTGCGGTATTAGAGATTCATGATCAAATGTGTAAAATTGAAGAACTCGTTATTTGGAAATCGGGAGGAGTTGATAAAGCATTGACCAAAACCTCTCCTGAAATTCGCGTCATTGAAGTATTAAATGAAGCATGGGAGGATATTGCAAAATTAAAGAGAATACTTAATTACCATTCGTTTTTCTTTGATGTCACAATTTACGAACATATAAATGAATGGTCAAAAATGATGATGACACTGGTATCTGAGACTGGAAATGAAATTGAAGCAATGCGACAAAATGGAGTGAATGTTACAGAACCTCTCTTAGAGAGACAAGAATTGATAAAAAATATACGCGATAAATATTTAGAAAGTTATATACCTCAATTAGGAGCAATACGAAAAGGGATCGATACGGAATTCAGAAAAATATTAGGACTGGCATTGGACTCTGGCTTTTCACCACCCACTCCACCGGCCCCTGGGTGACAATGAATTCTTTCCTGTGCTGGATAGAAAATTTTTTCAATATCTGGGAATGGGATAATTTTGAGTGAAGGCAAACCAGAGGAAAATATGGGGCGGGATTGGGCGATGGAGAGGGGTTTAAGGGCGATTTAGGAAATATGATATAATTGAAGTGAGGAGTGATTGGGTTTTGGGGAGAGGGTCAATGGAGGGTAGGTATCAAAATCATTTACCAGCCAAAAAAATGACCTCAAACATTTATTCAATAGTCAGAATAGTCCCAAATTCTCCAAGTTCAGCATAGGGAATTTTCTGTCTTGGGGACGGTTTGGGGACAGTTTTCATAAAGGTTTTAAACAAGCAATCTATTGGAAATATTTATATATTAATGGCTGGGGGAGGAGGATTCGAACCTCCATCGGCGACTCCAAAGGCCGCTGTCCTGCCATTGGACGATCCCCCAGGATGGTGAGGCGCAGGCTGAAAATCCCGGGTGAGGCGGTTTGCGAACCTAGAAATTATAGTTTTAAACTTTAAAGCCGTGCAAGTCTTTTGTCCGGTTTGCCCCTAAGGAGGGGTATTCCTCCCAGTTCCTCAGGCGGAACCCGGCCAGGGAGACCGCGCCCTGCTGCGGCTGCCGGGAAAGATTGGCCTGCCCCCGCGGATTTGCGGCGCCCGCCGCCGCCCCGGTTGCGTGTGCTCAGGGATGGCATAGAATTGTGAATAGTTTCACGGAGCCGAGGAGAGAACCTTTGAGTTTCCTGATCGCCATGGCTGGGAAGGGCGGCACCGGCAAGACCACCACCGCCGGCCTGTTGCTGCGCTATCTGGTGGAACAGGGAAAAACCCCGGTGCTGGCGGTGGACGCTGACGCCAACAGCAATTTCAACGAGGTCCTGGGGCTGAGCGTCGACCTGACGGTGGGCCAGGCCCGGGAGGAGATGAAAAAGGGCGGCGGCCTGGTGGACCTCACCAAGGACCAGCTCATTGAAATGCGCATCAACCAGGCCCTGGTGGAGGCCGACGGCTTCGATCTCATCAGCATGGGCCAGCCGGAGGGGCCTGGCTGTTACTGCGCCGCCAACCACATGGTGGCCCGCTTCATGGACATCCTGGCCAAGAACTACCCCTTCATCCTCATGGACAACGAGGCCGGCATGGAGCACATGAGCCGGCTCACCACCCATGAAGTGGACCTGCTGCTGCTGGTCTCAGACCCCTCCTGGAGGTCCATCCAGGCGGCCAGCCGCCTCCAGGACCTGGCCCGGTCCTTGAAAATCGTGGTGGGCCGGGCGCTGCTCATCGTCAACCGGGCCGGGGGGGGCCTGAGCGAGAAGGCCGCGGCGGAGATCGCCTCCCAGGGTCTGGAACTGGCCGGCTTCATCCCCGAGGATCCCCTCATCGCGGCCTTCGACAGCCAGGGGGCGCCCACCTACCAGCTCCCGGCCGATTCCCCAGCCTTAAGAGCAGCTTATGAAATCTTTACCAGATTAATACCTTGAAAGCGCGGCGCCGCGGCTGGTCACGTGATTTTTTACTTGACAGAGAGACCCATTAATTATTATTTTCACAATGTATTCTAGACCTCCCCTTTGAGTTTAAATAAAGTAACCTGCCGGCAATTCCGGAAAAATTTAAGGAGGGAACTACCTTGGCCTTTGAGATTCCCAAGCAGATTTATTCGGGGTCGATCAAAACCGTAACCATTGGCAAAGGCGATAAAGCCATGACCCTGGGAGGCGAAACCTCCTACCCCTTTTATGTCTTTGAGGGGGTAATGCCCAATAAGCCCCGGATTGCCATGGAGGTGTGGGATAAAGACCCGGGAGATGAGTGGGCCGCTCCCGCCTATGCCGCCATCAAGGACGTGGCCAAAGACCCGGTGGCCTGGGCCCAGAAATGCATCAAGGATTTTGGAGCCGAAGCCATTGCCTTGATCCTCAATAGCACCGACCCCAACGGGGACAACGCCAGCCCCGAGTCGGCGGCGGCCACCGCCAAGAAAGTGGCGGCGGCCATCGACGTGCCTCTCATCGTCTACGGCACCAGCGCCATGGAAAAGGATGCCGAAGTGCTGCCGGCGGTGGCGGAGGCCTGCTCCGATAAAAGCATCGTCATCGGCCCGGTGCAGGACAAGAACTACAAGAAGATCGGCGCCGCGGCCCTGGCTTATAACCATACCATCATCGCCAACTCTCCCATCGACGTCAACCTGGCCAAGCAGTTGAACATCCTCCTGGGCCAGCTCGGGGTTCCGGACACCCGTATCCTGGTGGACCCCACCACCGGCGGTCTGGGCTATGGCATGGAGTATTGCTATTCCGTCATGGAGCGGGACCGCATGGCGGCCCTGACCCAGGAAGACGATAAATTGCAGCTACCCATCGTCAATTATGTCGGTCAGGAAGTGTGGAAGGTGAAGGAGTGCAAGCAGACCGATGAGGAAGCGCCGCAACTGGGCGACCAGAGCAAGCGGGGCATTCTTATGGAGGCCATAACCGCCACGAGCCTGCTCCTGGCCGGAAGCGACCTCCTCATCATGCGCCATCCGGAATCGGTGAAACTTGTCAAATCCATGATCCAGGAACTGGCCGCCTAAGGTGCCGGCGGCCGTCCAGGAAGAGAACCATTTCTCGTCCCGGAGCCCGGCCTTTTTCAGTTAACCGGATATGGACGCACCTGGAGGCGGGCTCTTTTGCCAAGAGGGGCCTTGAAGGCCACTCTGAAAGTAAGAAACTGGAGGATTATTTAATGGCTGATTTAGAGTTGGATAAACTAACCATCGACGTGGCGGCTCAGGAGATGCTGAAGAAGGCCCAGGCGGAGGGAGTGGAGACGATCTTCGACCGGGCCAAGACCATGAAGCCCTGTCCCATCGGGGTCGAAGGGGCCTGTTGCCGCATCTGCGCCCAGGGTCCCTGCCGGGTGCCGCCTCCCAAGAAGAAAGAGGGCGAAAGCGGCGAGGAGAAGAAGCAGCGCATGGGTCTGTGCGGCGCCACCGCCGAAACCATCGTGGCCCGGAACTTCGCCCGCATGGTGGCGGCCGGCACCGCCTCCCATAGCGACCACTCCCGGGGGGTGGCCAAACTCTTCAAAGAGATCGCCCACGGCCAGGCCCCGGGCTATGAGGTCAAGGACGTGGTCAAGCTCAAGAGGGTGGCCAAGGACTGGGATGTGGCCATCACGGTGGGTGAGGGCGAGGACGCCAAGTCCCGGGATAAGCTGGAGATCGCCAAGGAGCTGGCCGACAAGATTTTGGCGGAATTCGGCCAGCAGGAAGGCGAGATCAACTGCGTGAAGCGGGCCCCGGCCAAGCGCCTGGAGATCTGGCGGAAAAACGGGGTCGTGCCCCGGGGCATCGACATCGAGGTGGTGGAACTGATGCACCGCACCCACATGGGGGTGGACCAGGACTACCATAACCTGATGAAGCAGTCCACCCGCTGCGCCCTGGCGGACGGCTGGGCCGGCTCCATGATCTCCACCGACCTGCAGGACATCATGTTCGGCTGCCCGACGCCCATCGCCGGCGAGATCAACCTGGGGGTGTTGAAGGAAGACCACGTCAACGTGGTGATGCACGGCCATGAGCCGCTGCTGCCGGAGATGCTCTACGTGGCCTCCCAGGACCCGGAACTGATCACTTATGCTCAGAACAAGGGCGCCAAGGGCATCCAGCTGGCCGGCATGTGCTGCTCGGCCAACGAAGTGCTGATGCGCCACGGGGTGCCGGTGGCCGGCAACTACCTGCACCAGGAGCTGGCGGTGGTCACCGGCGCGGTGGACGCCCTGGTGGTGGACGTGCAGTGCGAGATGCAGGCCCTGGAGAACGTGGCCAAGTGCTACCACACCAAGATCGTTACCACCGATGACCGGGCCAGGATGCCCCTGGCCGAGCACATACCCTTCGACGAGCACCACGCCCTGGACGTGGCCAAGAAGATCATCCGCCTGGCCATCGACAACTATCCCAACCGCAAGGCCCCGGTGATGATCCCGTCGGTCAGCTCTCCCACCGTAGTGGGCTTCAGCTACGAGACCATCCAGTACCTGCTGGGGGGCTCCATCCGGGGCTCCTACTACACCCTGAACGACAACATCATCAACGGCCGCGTCCGGGGGGTGGCCGGGGTGGTGGGCTGCAACAATTGCCGCACTACCCAGGACAGCTCTCACCTGACGCTGATTAAGGAGCTGTTGAAGAACGACGTCATCGTGCTCTCCACCGGCTGCGCCGCCATGGCCGCGGGCAAATACGGCCTGCTAACCCCGGAGGCGGCTTCCAAGTACTGCGGCCCGGGGCTGGCAGAGGTCTGCGAGACGGTGGGCATCCCGCCGGTGCTGCACATGGGGGCCTGCGTGGACAACTCCCGCATCCTGATGGCTGCCACCGCCTGCGTCAAGGCCGGCGGCCTGGGCAGCGACATCAGCGACCTGCCGGCCGCGGGCGCGGCCCCGGAGTGGATGAGCGAGAAGGCCGTCGCCATCGGCCAGTACTTCGTGGCCTCGGGGGTCTACACCCTCTTCGGGGTCACCTGGCCCACCACCGGCTCCGAGCTCTTGACCGACTACCTCTTCAAGGGTATCGAAGAGGAGTACGGCGGCAAGTGGGATTTCGTCGAGGACCCGGAGGAGATGGCCCGGCGGATGATCGCCCACATCGACCTGAAACGGAAGGCCCTGGGCATCGACAAGGCCCGGGAACGCGTGCTCATGGATATGGACATGCGCCGCAAACTCGAAGCCGCCGCTGGCGACGAGCATTGAGCCAGGCAGGGGCCGTTCCCCGATAAATATTAAAGACAAAGGGAGAACGGTCCCTTTCGGATAAGTTCCTTTACGAAAAAGGAAGAAGGAGGAAGCAACAGTGTCGAAAATCATCATTTCCGCCGCCATTCGGGGGGCCCACAAGATCGTTGACAAATGCGCGGACGCCCTTTCCAAGGCCCGGGATAAATACGGGGAGAACCAGGAGATCGGTTTCCCCAATACCGCTTATTATCTGCCCATCATCTACTCCTTGATGGGCACCAAGATCGAGAAGATCAAAGACGCGGTGCCGGTGATGGAGCGCTGCAAGGCCTTGCTGCCGCCGGTGCCGGCGGAAGTACACCATCTGCCCTATCTGGGACCGGGTCTGGACGCCGGTCTGGCCACCCTGATGGCGGAAGAAATCTTTGAGGCTGTCCGCTACGTGGAAACCCCCGATTTTTACTGCGGCGGGGAGGAAGTCTACAGCAAAGGCGACACCAAGATCTGGCTGGGCGCCGCCGATGACACCGTCTTCCGGAAACGCGGCATCGAGTTCGTGGACGGCTCCGCTCCGGGGTTCGCCGCCATTGTCGGCGCCGCCCCCTCGGTCCAGGAAGCCGTGGACCTGGTGACGGAATACCAGAAAAAGAACCTCTACATCTTCTGCGCCGCCAGATCGATTGACGGCAAGACCTCGGTGCCGGAACAACTCCTGGAAGGCGGGGTCCAGGTGGGCTGGCCCACCCGGATCGTGCCCTTCAGCCCGGAGATCTCCGGGGCGGTCTTTGCCCTGGGCTTCGCCAACCGGGCCGCCATGGCCTTTGGCGGGGTCAAACCGGGGGCGGCCCTGAAGATGCTGCTTTACAACAAGGACCGCATCTTTGCCTTCGTCAACGCGGTATCCCAGATTTCCGACGAATGGTATGCCAACGCCGCCGGCGCCATCAACTGGGGCTTCCCCACCATCACCAACCAGGACATCCCCCAGGTGCTGCCCACCGGTATCTGCACCTATGAGCACGTGGTGAGCAACGTGCCCATGAAGGAGCTGGGCCAGAAATCCATCGAAGTCCGGGGCCTCAAGGTCTCGGTCACCGAGATCGACATCCCGGTGAATTTCGGCGCGGCCTTCGAGGGCGAGCGCGTCCGCAAGGACGACCTCTACCTGGAGTGCGGCGGCGGCAAGACCCAGGCGGTGGAGCTGGTCACCAGCAAACGTATGGATGAAGTGGAAGACGGCAAGGTGGAAGTCATCGGCCCGGATATCTCGGACCTGCCCGCCGACAAAATCCCGGCCCGGCTGCCCATGGCCGTGCTGGTGGAAGTGGCGGGCCGCGACTTCCAGCCCGACTTCGAGCCAATCCTGGAGCGGCAGATTCACCACCTGGTGAACTACGCCCAGGGCATCATGCACATCGGGCAGCGGGACATCGCCTGGTACCGCATCGGCAAGTCCGCGGTGGAGAAGGGCTTCAGCCTGAAGCACATCGGGGTCATCCTGCACGCCAAGTACCACCAGGACTTTGGCGCCATCTTCGACAAATGCCAGGTGAAGATTTACACCGACAAGGACAAGGTGGATGAGATTACCGCCAGGGCCCGCAAAATTTACCATGAGCGGGATGCCCGGGTGGAGAACATGCGGGATGAAACCACCGAGACCTACTACTCCTGCACCCTGTGCCAGTCCTTCGCCCCCAACCATGTCTGCGTGGTCAGCCCGGAGCGCACCGGCCTGTGCGGCGCCTACAACTGGATGGATTGCAAGGCCTCCTTTGAGATCAACCCCACCGGCCCCAACCAGCCCGTCGAGAAGGGCGAGGTCCTGGATGAGAAGATGGGGATGTGGCAGGGAGTCAACGACTTCGTCTTCAAGGCCTCCCGCCAGAAGGTGGAGAAATACAACTTCTACAGCCTGGTCTATGATCCCATGACCACCTGCGGCTGCTGCGAGTGCATCTCGGCGATCCTGCCCATGTGCAACGGCATCATGACCGTGAACCGGGACTATACCGGAGAGACCCCCTGCGGCATGAAGTTCACCACCCTGGCCGGCGTCATCGGCGGTGGCCAGGTCACCCCGGGCTTCGTGGGCCATAGCAAGTTCAACGTCACCCAGCGGAAGTTCATCCGGGGTGATGGCGGCCTGAAAAGGGTGGTCTGGATGCCCAAGAGCCTGAAAGAGGAACTGCGGGAACGGCTCCTGGCTCGGGGCGAGGAAGAGGGGCTCCCCGATCTCCTGGATCGCATCGCCGATGAAAGCGTGGGCGTCACTGAAGATGAAATCCTGACCTTCCTGACGGAGAAGAACCATCCGGCCTTGAGCATGGATCCCATTATCGGCTAACCCCGAAGGGGGCCTGGGGGTGCTCCCCTCCTGGCCCCCTTCTCACCTGAAGGGCGGGTGGGGGAGGCACTCCGGCCGACTACCCGCGCTGGCCACCAGCCATGGATAAGGAGAGAGACGATGGCTTTAACAGGAATCGAAATCTTCAAAATGCTCGCCAAGACTAACTGTAAGGAATGCGGCTTCCCCACCTGTTTGGCCTTTGCCATGGCCCTGGCAAGCGGTAAGGCGGATTTGGACAAATGTCCCTATGTGTCGGAGGAAGTGCGGGAGAAGCTGGCCGAGGCCTCGGCGCCCCCCATCCGGCCGGTGAAGATCGGCATGAAGGACGGGGTCAAGACCATCGGCGGCGAAACCGTGATGTTCCGCCACGAAAAGACCTTCTTCAATCCCACCCTGATCGCCGGGCTGGTAACTACCGCCATGGCCGACGCCGAGGTCGACAAGAAGCTGGACCAGTTCATGAAGTTGCAATATGAACGGGTGGGCCTCATGCTGCGGCCGGAACTGATTGCCATTCACGACGAGAGCGGCGACGCCGCCAAATTCGCAGCCCTGGTCAAAAAGGTGATGGAAAAGACCGACGCCGGTTTGATTCTTGGCAGTCACGATAACCCCGCGGTGGTCAAGGCCGGGGCCGAAGTGGCCAAGGAACGCAAACCCTTGATCGGGATTGCTTCCCCGGCCAACGCCGACGCCATGGGCGCCCTGGCCAAGGAGCTGGGCCTGCCCCTGATCGCCAGCGCCAAGGGCTATGACGACCTGGCGGCCCTGACCACCAAGCTCACCGGCATGGGCCTGAAGGACCTGGTGATCGACAGCGGCAGCCGCGGGATCAAGGAAGCTTTCCAGGACCAGGTGGTGATCCGGCGGGCCGCCCTGGGGCCCAAGTTCCGGCCCTTCGGCTTCCCCACCATCTGCCTGCCGTACGCCATGACCAAGAGCCCCATGATGGAAAAGCTCTACGCCGCGGTCTTCATCGCCAAATACGGCGGCATCGTGGTGGTCGACGACCTGTCTGCCGACGGTATCTTTCCCTTGCTGTTGCAGCGGCTCAACATCTACACCGACCCGCAGAAGCCCATGATCATCACCCCGGGCATCTACGAGATCGGCACCCCGGGACCCGATTCCCCGGTGGCGGTGACCACCAATTTCGCCCTCACCTATTTCATCGTCTCCGGCGAAATCGAAGGCAGCAAGGTCTCCTGCTGGCTGTTGATCCAGGATACCGAGGGTCTGTCGGTGATGACCGCCTGGGCCGCCGGCAAATTCTCCGGCGACTCCGTGGCCCACTTAGTCAAAAAGAGCGGCATTGCGGATAAGGTCAAGACCCGCACCCTCATCATCCCGGGTTATGCAGCGGGGATCAGTGGCGACCTGGAAGAGGAAATACCCGATTGGAAGGTTGCCATCGGTCCCCGGGAAGCCTCCCACATCCCGGCCTTTTTGAAGAACCTGAAGTAATTTTGGGAAGCTACTCAAGATACCCGGGGAGAACAGCCCGAGGTTGTCTCCCCCTTTATGCCATTGCCAAGGAGGGGATCACTTGATGAAAAAATTTTACCGCATCGGCGAAAACCTGAACGTGGTGACCAAGGTCTATGGTCAGGCGATGAAGGATCGCAACGCCAAACCCCTCCAGGAGATAGCCCTGAAAGAGGCCGAGGCCGGGGTCGATTTCATCGACGTCAATATCGGCCCGGCCCGCAAGGGGGGAGATGAGTTGATGGCGTGGCTCGTCAAGGCCATCCAGGAAGTGGTGCCTAACATCCCCCTGGCCCTGGACACCTCCAACATCGCCGCCATGGAGGCTGGCCTCAAGGTCCACAAGGGCAAGGCCATCATCAACTCCATCATGGCCCGGCCCGAGCGCATGGACGGCATGATGCCCCTGGTGCGCAAATACGACGCCTACATGATCGGTCTGTTGTGGGGGCCCGAAGGTATGCCCCGGGATGAACACGAACGCGGCATGCTCACCGCTGAAATTCTGGCCAAGGCCGCGGAATACGATATCCCGAACGAGGATATCTGGTTCGACCCCATCATTGCGCCGCTGAACATCCAGCAAAATCAGCTCATTGCGGGCCTGGAATACATGAAGATGCTCCAGGATATGGCCCCGGGGGCCATGTCCACCTGCGGCCTCTCCAATTCTTCCAACGGCGTGCCGGATGAAATCAGGCCCATCATCAACCGGGCCCTGGTCATCATGCTGCAGCGCTACGGCATGGCCTCCGCCATCGTGGACGCCTTTGACGATGAGCTGGCCGCGGTGGTAGCCGGCAAGAAGCCCGAAGCCGTGAAAATCGTCCACGATATCATGGACGGCAAGTCCGTGGATATCCCCTCCATGTCCAAAGAGCTGCAGAACTACGCCAAGACCGCCCGGGTCATCATGGGCCAGGTGTTGTTCTCCGACTCCTGGCTGGAAATCTAGTTAATCTAGGGTGCGCGCTGCGCCCCATAGCCCAGGGCCTAAATCGCAGGGGCGGGTTTCAAACCCGCCCCTTTCTATCGTTTTCGATGATTAGCAAAAGCGCGGCATTATATTATAAGAAAATTTCTACGTCCAAATGTTCTTCATTTTTTGCCTTTAAATGTAGCCGCAAGCTTTAGCTTGCGAAAATACTTAATAAAATGAGCGCAGGCTAAAACCTGCGACTACCAGGAACATCTAGATCTTTTTAAAGGTATTTCTGAAACATGACAGGCTGGGCGGCATATACCGTCATAACTTCCTCGATAGCCCGCTCCAGCAGCTCCAGGTACAGCTCCGCGTCGTAGCCGTCGAGGGTCTCCAGGAACGGGGCGGCCTGGATGCGGCACTCCTTGGGACCGCCCCTCTTTTCGGCGTGGACGTAGCGCACCTTCTCTCCCGGCAGCAGGTGAATTCCCGCGGCCTCCAGTTGCCGGGCCGCCAGGGCGGTGGGGGTGTCCACCTTATAGTCCGCCAGCGGCTGCGGCAGCACCCGGGTGATCACCAGGTCCCGGGGCTTGACGCTCCCCTCCCGCAGGCGCTGGCGGAAGCCTTCGGCCAGCTCCTCCAGTTCGGGTCTCAGGGCCGCCAGCTCCCGGGCCGTCCCGGCCCCGGCCATCCGGGCCAATAAATCTTCCTGGGCCCGGCGCACCAAAGGGGGCGTGTCCCGGCGCCGGCAGGCCAGGCCCCGCACCTTGAGGGAGCCGTCCTCGAAGACCCCGAAATAGCGGGTGGCCACCGGCCGCCTCTGGTCCTGCCGGGAAGGCATGAAGCAAAGCCAACGGTACACCCCCTCCAGCGCCAGCTTGACCCCGGTGGCCGAGGAGATTTTTAGGCAGAGTTCTGCCAATTCCGCCTGATACCGATTCGTATTCAAAGTGTCATGGGGGATAGCCGCAGGTCTAAAAATCTCCCTAAATCCCCCTTTTCCAAAGGGGGACTTTTTGACCCCCCCTTTTCTAAAGAGGGGTAGGGGGGATTTCCGTTCCCGGAGTTGAAACATTTGCGGTCCCTGAACGCTTAGCCTACGCCGCACAGGCTGGAAGCCTGTGCCACCGACGCCTGGGCCACCGCAAGAGAGGTCATTTTCTGGCAATTC
>JBAVAG010000101.1:0-38622 GCA_049585595.1 Desulfobaccales bacterium | reverse complement strand
ACCTGAAGGTGATTCTCCTGGACCTGAAACTTCCCAAGGTGAGCGGTCTGGAGGTGCTCCAGAGGCTGAAGGACGACGAGCGCACCAGGACCATTCCGGTGGTGGTCCTGACCTCGTCCCACGAAGACCGGGATATAGAGGAGTGCTATCGGCTGGGGGTGAACAGCTCCGTGGTCAAGCCGGTGGAATTCGAGTCCTTCGCCAAGACCGTGGCGGAGATGGGCTTCTACTGGCTGCTGGTGAATAAGCCGGTTTAGATCCCCCGAGGCTTTTGGGGAATTTTTCCAAGACCGGCGCCCCCCAAGGCTCGATGGCGGGTCCAGCACCAATGGACCGGGACCGCTGGCGCCGGGCCTTTCCCCTCGACTCCCTCCTTTGTCAATCTTCATCACCCCGAGCCTCGGCCTCCCGGAAGCGGCCGCTTCGATAGGCGTACAGGAAATAGACCGTCAATCCCATAAGGAGCCATAGCACTAACCGCCACCAGGAACTGGCCGGCATGGAAAGCATCAGGGCCAGGCAGACCAGGGCCCCGGCCACGGCCACGGTCTTGCCCCAGGGGCAGCGGAAAGGGCGGTGCTCCTCCGGCTGGACCAGGCGCAGGATCAGAACCCCCAGGCACACCAAAAAGAAGGCGAACAGGGTGCCGATGTTGCAGAGATAGGCCAGCTTCTCTATGGGGGTGAGGGAGGCCACCAGGGCCACCCCGGCCCCGCAGCAAATTGTTGAGCGGTATGGGGTTTGGTAGCGGGGGTGTAGAGCCGACACCCATGGGGGTAGGAGGCCATCCCGGGCCATGGCGAACAGCAACCGCGGTTGGGCCCACATTAGCATGTACAGGACGCCGGTGATGCCGACCAGGGCTCCCACCCCCACCAGGGCCGCGGCCCAGGGCAGGCCCACCTGGCGAAAAGCGCTGGAAAAGGGAGAGCCCGGGTTCACCTGGGCGTAGGGAACCATGCCCAGCAGCACCAATACCGCCGCCAGGTAGATGAGGCTGCAAACGACCAGGGAGCCGATAATGCCGAAAGGCACATCCCGGTCCGGATTGCGGGCTTCCTCGGCAGCGATGGCCACCACGTCGAAGCCCAGGTAGGCGAAAAAGACCAGGGCGGAGGCCCCGATAATGCTGCCAGCGCCATGGGGCATCAGCGGCAGCCAGTGGTGCGGCCGCACAAAGGCTGCGCCCAAGGCTATAATGAAGGCCAGCACCGCCAGTTTCCCCACTACGAAGCCGCGGGCGATCAGGGCACTGATGCGGGTGCGGAGGATGAGCAGGACCGCGAACCCGGCGACCACCAGGGCCGCGGGCAGGTTGAGCACCCGGCCCGGCTGGCTGAAGGGCGGGCCGCTGGCCCATTGAGGCAGGCGCCAACCGAATCCCAGCATCAGGTCCTGCAGGTAGCTGGACCAGCCGGAGGCCACCGTGGCCGCGCCCATGCCGTATTCCAGGATCAGGTCCCAGCCGATGATCCAGGCGGCCAGTTCCCCGAAGATGGCGTAGGCGTATGTATAAACGCTGCCAGCCAGGGGCATCATGGCCGCCAACTCGGCATAGCACAGGGCCGCCAGGGTGCAGGCGGTTCCCGCCAGCAGCAGGGAGAGAAGCATGCCCGGCCCGGCGATCCGGATGCCCACGCCGGAGATGACGAAGATGCCGGCGCCGATGATCTGGGCCACCCCCATGACCATCAGGTCCAGACGATTCAGGCTGCGGCTCAGGGTCAAGCCGCGGCCAGTGGCAACCGGCTTCTTCCTCAGCAGCCGCCGGCTTATGGTGCGCCAGGCCGACACCGGAGGTTCATGCCTCCTCAGAAATCTACGGCTTCGGCGGTAATTTGCAGCTTGGCGCTGGTACCCGGGGGTGCCAGGGCTACAACCCCGGTGACGGTTATCGGCTTTTCGAGCGGGGTGGAGGTGAGGCGGACCACCAATTTTTCATCCGGGAGGCCGGCCAGGAGGACCTCCACCATCCCTCCCGGGGCCAGCAGGAACAAGGACTTGTGGTGCATAATCACCGGTCCCGGCATGCCCCGCACCGTGACCCGGGTGCCCAGGAGGCGGTCCTTGTTGGCCAGCAACTGGCTGACCGTCAGCACCTGCGGAGGCGGCGGCTGAAAGGCCTCCGCTGCTGGCGGCGGCTGGATGGGTTTCTGCAGGAGGGCCAGCATGGCCTGTTGGTTGGCCTGCATAGCCTGTTGGTTGGCCTGCATGGCCTGTTGGTTGGCCTGCAATTTGTCCAACTTCTCCTGCATGGATTTGACTTCTTTTTTGAGATCCTGAATCTCGCCTCGCAATTCTTCCCCGGATTTTTTGGATTCCTGGGAACAGCCGGCCAGCAGCAGCGCCATCGCCAGAAACAAGAAGGGTTTTCCCCAGGATCGCAACCCTGGAAAGCTAAGC
Source organism: Desulfobaccales bacterium (assembly GCA_049585595.1). Taxonomy (GTDB): domain Bacteria; phylum Desulfobacterota; class Desulfobaccia; order Desulfobaccales; family 0-14-0-80-60-11; genus JAPLJC01. The sequence goes on along the minus strand of JBAVAG010000101.1, from coordinate 36,219 downwards.
CGTTCCGTGCGCCCAAGCATAGTTTCACCCCACGCTAAATAAGGATAAGCGGCATCGTCTGTACCCGTATATTCTCGGTTATTTGGGAATTGTGTCAATCTGGAATTTACCTGGCGGCCCGGGGAGGTTACAATGGGGGGCAATTATTCGAGGGAAGGAGAACGGCAATTATGGCCCGCGTACTGGTAACCGGCGGGGCAGGATTCATCGGCTCCCATTTGGTGGAGCGGCTCCTTGGCCAGAACCATGAAGTCCTTTGTCTGGACAATTACTTCACCGGCTCCAAGAAGAACCTGGACCACCTGAGGGACAATCCCCGCCTGGAGCTGATCCGCCAGGACGTGGTCACTGCCGTCATGCTGGAGGTGGACCAGATCTATCACCTGGCCTGCCCCGCCTCGCCGGTGCACTACCAATACAACCCGGTGAAGACTATCAAGACCAATGTCCTGGGGACCCTCAACATGCTGGGGCTGGCGAAAAGGGTCAAGGCCCGCATCCTGTTGGCCTCCACCTCCGAGGTCTACGGTGATCCCCTGGTCCATCCTCAAAAAGAGGAATATTGGGGCAACGTCAACTGTATAGGAGTGCGGAGCTGCTACGACGAAGGCAAGAGGGTGGCGGAAACCCTGATGATGGATTATCACCGCCAGAATGGGGTAGATATCCGCATCGCCCGCATATTCAACACCTTCGGTCCCCGGATGGCCATTAATGACGGCCGGGTGGTGAGCAATTTCATCGTCCAGGCCTTGACCGGCGGCGAGATCACCATCTATGGCCAGGGCCAGCAGACCCGCTCCTTTTGCTATGTCTCCGACCTGGTGGAGGCCCTGGTGCGCCTGATGAACCAAGAGGGGGTGCATGATCCGGTGAACCTGGGCAACCCTGATGAATTTACCATCCTGGAGCTGGCTACCAAGGTCAGGTCGATGGTGAAAAGCCCCTCGCCCATCAGCCATCGGCCTCTGCCGCCCGACGACCCGGGGCGGCGCCGCCCGGATATTTCCAGGGCCAGGGAATTATTGGGCTGGCAACCCGAGATTTCCCTGGAGCAGGGGCTGAAGCAGACCATTCCCTATTTCGCCGGGAAGCTCCAAGAAGAGGGTTACCAGGTGCTGGGCCAGGTAAGCGCGTAGGGGGCACTGGGCGCCGGTGGGGCCGCACCCCTATTTTTTCCTACACCCCTTTTGCCTAACTCCTTCGTGCTTCAGGAGCCAGCATTTGCGCCACAAGCCGGAGCTGTAGCCGCCCAGGGCGCCGTCAGCCGAGATGACCCGGTGGCAGGGAATGATGATGGGGATGGGGTTAACGGCGTTGGCCTGGCCCGCGGCCCGGAAGGCCTTGGGGGAGCCGGCCCGTCGAGCCAATTCCCGGTAGTCGATAGTGCCGCCCCAGGGAATGCGACGCAATTCCTGCCAGACCTTGAGTTGGAAGGGCGTGCCCTGAAGGTCCAGGGGCAGGTCCCGAAAATCCGTTGGCGCTCCCGCAAAAAAGGCGCGCAGTTCCTTGACCACCCTCCCGATCATGGGATCAACCGACTCAGATGGGGAGGTGCCCTCCAGGTCTATCTCGCCGGACTCTTCGGCAAAATCCAGGGCTGCCAACCCCTTGGCGGTAAAGGAAAGAATAATTCCCCCCAGCGGGGCGTCCGCCAGGGAAACGGTCGTTTCCCGTGCTTGCTCTCTTTTCGTTCTTCTCATCTCCTCTGCCTTTCTGCGCCGCGCCTCGCTTTGATTTTAAGCTTCGGTTGGGTGTGGGGCGGCCGTCCCTGGCCGCCTCTCAATGGCGGGCACGGAGGCCCGCCCTACCGATCTATCTCAGGGCCGTCCTTCTGGCAAATTCCTGAGTGACCCGCAGCTCTGTCCCCTGGATCGACACCCCCACCCCTAAATGGGTATAGAGAGGCTGGAGAATATTCTGCCGGTGGCCCGGGGAAGTCATCCAGCCATCCATGATCATCCGGGCTATGGTTTTAGTGTCAGAATAATCGAGTCTGGAGAAACCGGCAATATTTTCGCCCACGCGATAAGCATACGCCTGTTTCGCTGGTTGTTCCTCATCCAGACGCTGCTGGGGGCCCCTGCCCTGGAGATCTTTATGGCTAAAAAAGTTGCCCTTCAACAACTCGTCGCTGTAATCCTGGGCCGCCTCCGACAGCGCCTCGTCCGGCTCCAGGTCGGGCAGGCCGTTCTGGCGGCGAGCGTCGTTGGTGAGCCGGAAGATCAGCTCCTCCAATTTCCGGGGGTGCCGGATGTTATCCTTTAAGGCGTCAGTCAAGGCCCCCGACTGGATCCTCAGTTGTCCCCAGGCCGCAGCAGCAAGGGAGACGGCCAGCAGCACCGCCAGGGTCATGCCCCATCTCTTGTTGCGCTTCATGGGCGTCCTCTCTTGAGGTGCGGCGCAGGAATCTTCATAATGAACCGCCGACCCCGGGAGAGCCGGCGCGGCGCCTCCCTTAAGCCAGGGTCAAATCCAATTTAATTATAACTCCACCCGGTAAGGTAATAAAGATTTTTGGCCGGAACGGAGACGCCCCGCTTCTCGCCCAGGCAAGCGGGGTGAGCCGGGGCCCCGGCGCCTTTTATAAGAGGGGAAGGAGGGATGGTCTACAGCTTCACGAACTCCGCGGCCCGTTGCTCCCGGGCGCAACTGTGGCAGAACCGGCGCAGCACCTGCTTGCCTGTGACCGCGTCGCTGTGGGAGGCGACATAATCGAGATAGCGGACCGGAGGCAAGGGGCCGCCGCAACCGGGGCATTTGGGTTCCTCGAGGCGGTTTAAGACGGTGCCGCAAAGGCGGATTTCCCGGTGCTCCGGCCCTTCCAGGTAATCGATGGCCCCGGTGGGACAGGCAAGGGCGCATGCGCCGCAGACAATACAGCGCTCCCGGGCCCGATGGTAGTCGCTGAGCACCCGCTCCGTGGGGCTGATCTGGGTAAACTTCAGGGCATAGACCTGCATGGTATCCCGGCAAACCCGCTCGCAGGCGCCGCAACGGATGCAGACGTCGCACCGCAAGCAGCGCTGAGCCTCTCTCTGCGCCTCATCCGGGGAGTAATCGAGTTCCACCCGCTCGAAGTTATGGCGGCGCTGTTCCATATCCAAAAACGGCGTGGGCACCCGCTGGTTGGCAATCTTCTCCTCGGCCGGGATGGCCAGGAAGGGTACCCGGCCGCGCTTCTGGGGCCTGGCCTGCGGCAGCGGACCCTGGTCCCGGGACAGAAAATGGTGAATCTCCAGGGCGGCCTGTTTGCCGGCGGCGATGGCTGCCACCGCGGTGGCCGGACCGGTGACCGCGTCGCCGCCGGAGAAGATATCCCGCACGCTGGTGCTGGTACTGCCTTTCTCGGTGACGATGGTGCACCAGGGGCTGGTCTCCACCGGCGGTACCGGGAAGGGGCAGAGATCGGGCTGCTGGCCGATGGCAGTGATCACCGCTCCGACCTCGATCAAGTAGTTGCTGCCGGCAATGGAGATGGAGCGGCGGCGGCCGGAAGCATCCGGACGGCCCAACTCGGCCCGGAGGCATTCCAGGTATTGCACCTGGCCCTTTTCGCCGCCGATCTTGATGGGCACCGTCAGAAAATGAATCTGAACCCCTTCCTCCAGGGCCTGCTCAATTTCCTCGGGATGGGCCGGCATCTCCTTCTTGGTGCGGCGGTAAGAGACGTGAACCTCCCGGCAGCCCAGGCGCACGCAGGTCCGGGCCGCGTCCATGGCCGCGTTGCCGCCGCCGATGATCACCGCCTTGTCCGCCGGCTTCAGTTTATTGCCCAGGTTAACCTGACGCAGGAACGAGATCACGTCGTAGACCTGGGGAAAGTCATCTTCGCCCTCGATCTTCAACTTGTAGCCCAGATGGGCTCCGATCCCCAGGAAAAAGGCCTCATAGCCTTGCCGGCGCAGTTCCTCCAGGGTGACGTCGCGGCCCACCGTGACCGCGGTCCGGATTTCCACCCCCAGAGAACGGATCAGCTCCACTTCCTTGCGCACCACCTCCCGGGGCAGGCGATATTCGGGAATCCCGGCAATGAAGAGGCCGCCGGCCTCCGGCAGGGCCTCGAAGACGGTCACCGCGTAACCTTGCAAGGCCAGGTAATGGGCGCAAGATAGACCAGCGGGTCCGGAGCCGACCACGGCAACGCGATGGCCATTGGGCGCCTCCGGCTGCAAAGGGGCGTATTCGCCGTGCCGGGTGGCATAGTCGGCCACAAAGGCCTTGAGGTATTTGATGTTGAGGGGCTGATCCAGGTTGCCCCGCACACAGCTCCGTTCGCAGGGATGCGGACAGATGAGACCGCAGACCCAGGGAAAGGGGTTGTCCTGGCGGATAACTTCCAGGGCTTCCACGAACCGGCCCTGGGCCACCAGGGCCATGTAGCTGGGAATGTCGATCCCCGCCGGGCAGGCCGCATGGCAAGGGGCCAGCAGGAGCTTGGGGCAGACCCGCGCCGGACAATGCTTGTTGTCCGTGTGCATCCGGTATTCATCCGGGAAATAGTGGAGCGAAGTGAGGATGGGGTTCACCGCCTGGCTTCCCAGGTGACAGCCGGCCTTTTTCTTCAAGGCCACACAGGCGCGCTCCAGCTCTTCCAGGGTATCCGGGCCGGCCTCGCCTGAGGCAACCCGGTGCAACAAGTCTTTAACCGTAAGGAGGCCGGCGCGGCAAGTGGGGCACTGGGCCCCCGGTTGCTGCAAGATGAATTCGAGCTGCTCCAGCGCCAGGGCGACGATGCAATCCCACTCGTCGAGGACCTGGATGGTCCCCAGGGCCAGGGAACCGCCCATTTCCAGGAGGGTCTCGTGGTTCAGACTGAGCTTTAGCAGGTGCAGCGGAAAGACGCCCCCCAGAGGCCCCCCCACCACGACGGCCTTGGGTTTGCGGCCATGCCGGAAGCCGCCCCCCGGACCATTGATTACCTCCTCCAGGGTGGAGGAAATGGCCACTTCCACAAAACCGGGGGTTTCCACGGCGCCCATCAGGCGGAAGATCATGGTGCCGGAGGAGCAGGCGATTCCCAATTTCCGGAAGACGGAGACCGGCGTCTGAGCGATGAAGGGGAGCGACGCCAGGGTGCCCAGGCTATGGACCAGAAAGGGGGAACCCCCGTATTTCATAAGAAGGTCCCGGGGCAGCAGAGACTGCAGGGCCTGGATGAACAGGCCTTCGTCCTCCACCAGGAACCGCGATTCTCCGAAAATAATGATCAGCCTGAGCGGCGCGGCCTCCGGCAGAATCCGGCTCTCGGTCAGCCTGGTCCAGGCTGCTTGCAGCCGCTCCGCTGCCAGCGGGGCGTTGGCCGGCAAGTAGACCACCGCCACCTCGGCCTGGAGGGTCTTGGCAGCCAGCATAATGCCCTCCAACACCTGGTGGGGACAGCCCTCCAGGAGCAAAATATCTGCGGTGGCTGAGGGAAAGGGGGGCGCGGCGTTGACTACCAGGATGGGCCGTTTTTTCTCCGCCCGCAAGGTACTCCAGACGGTGCCGCAAGGAAGGCTCCGGGTTCGGGAGAACTCGCAAAAACCGGCGGCCACCACCTTTTGCAGAAACGAATCGAAGCCCTGGCTGTAAAAGGACAGCAGGCTCTTGTAGCCGTCGTAATCCTGGTAATCCTCCAAGGAGAGGGGGTCGATCCTTCCCAGAAGTTCTGAGACCCGCACGGTCTGGGCCTCGTAATAAGCCTCGAAGTCTTTGCCCACCGCCCAGCGCTGCACCGGCCGGTGCTCCTCCAGGTGGCTCTTGACGATGCGGGAGGCCATATCCGGGGTGACCAGTTCGTAGAGACTGGAGTTGCCATTGTGGCGCACCTCCACCATGACTTCCCGGCCCTCGATGCCCCGCCAGCCCATCAGTTGCACGTCCAGGGGGCCCAGTTCGTCAAGGGCCCGCTCCTTCAAGGCAGCCATAAAGGCGTCTCGCACGCCTTCGGCTTCTTCCAGGCCCTTGCCTGGAAAAGTGAAGATATTAACCTGAATAGGGGCATACTGGGCGGCCATCGTTCTCGTCCCCAGCTCAGCGGGCGCTGATTACGGTATCCAGCTCAAAGGCCACCGCTTTGGCCAGGCGTTCCCGCCGGGTAATATCCAACTGCTCGGCACGACCGAACTTAAGGCAATGGGTGACGCACTTGGTGACGCAAGCCGGTTGCAGGCCCTGGTCGACGCGGTCCATGCAATAGTCACATTTTACAGCTTTGCCCAGTTGCGGATGCCACTGGGGCGCGCCCCAGGGACAGGCAGTGATACAGCTTTTGCAGCCCACGCACAGGGACTGCTCCACGTAGACAATCCCGTCTTTGGGCCGCTTGCGCATGGCCCCGGTAGGGCACACTGGCACGCACCACGGTTCGGTGCAATGGAAACAGGGCATGAAGATAAAACCCATGCGGGGAACTGCCCCCACCATCTTGGGGCCAACGGGGATGATCTGGCCCAGGCGGGGACCCAGGGGCAGCCCCTTATTGCTCTTACAGTGCACCTCGCAGCTCAGGCAACCGATACACTTTTTCTGGTCTTGCAGCAGGTAGTATAAGCTCATGGTCCCTCCGGAGACCTCACTCGAGAGGACTGACTTGGACGAAGTTTTCATCGAAGGCGGGGCTGCCACCCACCTTGTCGGAAATGTTCTCTTGCAGCAAGGCGTCACTCTCCCCTTTTAGATAGCAGCGGGTTTGGGCCGGCACCGTCTTGCCAAAGCCGTGCAGCATGAACACCGCCTCGGGGTGGATCAGCTCCGTCACCTTGGCCTTGATCTTGCCAACGGTTTTAAGCGGTGAGGCCACTTGCACCAGAGCGCCGTCCTTGACTCCCAGCCTGGCAGCGGCCCCGGAATTGATCCAAAGCACGTTTTCCGGCACCAGTTCGTTCAAATAGACGTTGTTTTGGGTGGAGACATGGGTGTGGGCCGCACAACGTCCCACCATCAGCTTGAAGCTCCCCTGCGGGGGCGCCGGCACCGGATGATAGGGCGGGAAAGAGGGGAACCCGGCGCTTTCCAGCAGCGGGCTCACCAGCTCGATCTTGCCGGACGGGGTCTTGAATTTAATCCCTTTTTCCCGGTCCCAGAGCAGGGTCTGGTCGGTAAGCGCCACAAACCCCTTGGCGTCGAAGTCCTCGATCTTGACGCCCATTCCTTCAAGCTGGAAGGTCCAAATATCTTCGATGGTTTCGTAAGGGAAATATTTTCCCAGGTCCAGCCGCTGGGCCAGTTGCTTGATGATCAGCCAGCCCGGGCGGGTATCGTAGCGCGGCGATACCGCCTGTCGTCGAATATAGAGCTGCGGTTTGAGTCCGGATATTGCCTGGATGGAGTCGGCCCGCTCCAGATAAATCGATTCGGGCAGGATCACGTCGGCATACCAGGCGATTTCGCTGAAATTCACGTCGATGGCCACAATGAGGTCGAGCTTATCCAGGGCCCGGCGCACCCCCCCGCTGTCGGGAAGAGATTGCAGCGGCTCAAAGCGGTTGATGATGGCAGCCCTGATGGGGTAAGGATCCTCATTCAAGATGGCGTGGGCCAGCATCTGGGGATTGCCATGGGAAGCGTCGGCCAGGGGGAATTTGTCGCCCCCGGAGCCGTCAAAGCGGGGGGCCTTGATCTTGGGAAATTCCTGTTCCGCGTATTTGTGAATATCTCCCCGGCCGGCGGCCTTGGGGCCTTTTTTGAAGAACAGGCCGCCCTTGGCCTCGATGGAGCCCATCAGGGCGTTCAGGATAATCAGGGACCGCCGGAAATAGATCTCATTGGGGTGATGGGACCCGCGGTAGCCGTAATGGAAGACCACCGCCGGCTTGGCGGCCGAGGCCTCCCGGGCCAGTTCGACGATCTCGTTGGCCGGGATGCCCGTCTCCTGCTCCGCCCACTCCGGGGTGTAGGGCTCCACAAAGGCTTGCAGCTCCTTGAGCCCCTTGACCCATTGCCTGACGTAGGCCTGATCGTAGAGACGCTCTTTCAGGATGGTCCGGATCAGGGCGTAGTTGAGGGCCAGGTCGGTGCCGGGGCGGATCTTCCAGTAGCGGTCGGCCTTGGTGGCGGTGATGCTGACCCGGGGATCGATGTAGGTGAGTTTGGCCCCCTTTTCCATGGCGCCGAGAAGGTTATTGATGGGCTTGATTTCCAGGGATTCGAAGATGTTGCGGCCATAGAGCACCATGTAGCGGGTGTTGCCCCAATCGACCCCCACCTGGGCATCGGTGTATCCTGTCAGGGTGCGGAAGGCGGTGTTCACCGAACCTTTACACAGGGCGTCATGGGTGAAGTGGTTGGGAGAACCCAGGGCCTTCATGAAGGTCTTGCTGATATGGGTGTTGAGATTGGTGCGTTCCCCGAAGACCACACTTTGGGGGCCGTGAGCCGCGACGATCTCCTTGAGCTTGCCGGCCGCAAAGTCCAGGGCCTCGTCCCAGGTGGCCTGTTTCCATTGGCCGGCGCCCCGGGGACCGACGCGAATCATGGGATACTGCGGCCGCTCGCCGTCGTGCAGCAGCGCCAGGCCGGCGGAACCCTTGGCGCACAGGGCCCCTTCAATTCCAGGCACGTGCGGGTTTCCCTGAATCCACAGCACGTCGTCATTGGCCACCAACACCTTGATGGGACAGCGAACCGTGCACATGAAACAGATACTATAGACTTCGTTTGCCATGGCGGCCTTCCTGTAAGTTTTTTGATTTTATAATACCATAATCGTGTGTAGACATTAAGTAAGACATGAGTAAGTAAAGGGATCAGGCGAAAACCGGCCCTCCGCCTTCAGGGCTTGCCCTCGGCGCCCGGCGCCAGCCGATCGGCAAAAATTGCCGTTTCCGAGGCCTTAAGGCTGCAGGAGTCCACCCTCGCTTTGATGCCGCGGAAATAGGGAATCCTGTACTTCACTGGCTTGAAGATCAAGTAAGCCGCCACGAAGAGAAACAGGAACACCGCGACATACCCCAAGGAGAAATGGAGATAGGGCACGTGGAACTTTAGGTCCGCAAAGCGGTAGGACATCCAGGCCAGGGCGAAGAAGGCGGGCCAGAGGAAGGTCGCGGACATGGTAAGCTGCTGGAAAAAGGCATGTCCGAAGGCCTCGTTGGCCAGTTTATTGGCCGCCTCATAGGCCGGTCTGTCACCCGCCTTCAATGCCTCCATGGACAAATCCTGATATTTTTTGGCTTCGCCGGCTACCTGAGTGAAGTGCCGATGCACCAGCAAAGACGCCAGGGAGGAGGTAAATTCACCAACCAGCATGGCCAGGACGGCCAACACCGAGGTGCCGATGACAAAATTCCACCCTCCCTGCCCTGTCAGCCGGTAAAACCAAATCAGGTAAGGGTCCAGAAAGAGGTAAAGGTAAGGCATCTCCATGGTTGTTTCCCAAGAGGGAGGGCCGGACCAGGCCGGACATTCTCTCTATTTTGGCTCGATTTTCCTACATTCCCGGGAAGATGGAATGACCCATAAAGCCCTTGGTCAGATAACCGATACCCACGTACACCGCCAGGATCACGAAGATGCGTTTCAGCCAGATTTCAGGGATATTCTTGGAGGTGAGCGGACCGAGTACCGAGCCGATGGCGATGCCAATCAGTTCGGTGCTGATCAAAAGGAAATCCACAGGCACATGCCGCATCACCATCATATTGAAGATGTTAACTACCATACCCACCAGCACCGCCAGGGCCGAAGTGCCGGCCACGATGAACATGGGCAGCCCGGCCACCGAAGTGAGGAAAGGGACATAGAGGAAGCCGCCCCCCACCCCGATGAGGGCCGAGATGGCGTTGATGACAAACCCTCCCAGCAGGGGCCAGAGGGGATTGAAGGAGAATTCCTGGCCATAAAAAGTGAAAGAGATCTTGCTCAGGCCCCAATGGGTGACCTGCACCCCTTTGATATGCTCAGCGCTGACAGCCGTGGTTTTTTTAATATGGGCTTCTTCAAAGGCCTTGGCTGCGGCCTTGGCAGCCTTCTTTTTCTCCTGGCCTTTAGATGTGGTTTCATAAAAGAGCACAAAGGCGACGGCAAAGACGATGATCCCGAAAAAGCCCACATAGAGGCTGACATTCATGTGACCGACAGTAAGCAGGGGGACCAGGTAGCCGGCCAGGATGCCGCCAATGGCCAAACATAAGCCCAGGGGCAGCACCAGCCGTCCCATCCGGTAATAGGTAAAGGAAGAAATCAAGGCCGACAATCCCACCAGATACTGGTTACTGGTGCGGATGGCATCGGTCATCAGCTTGTTCAAACCGGGGCTGGTATTTTTGAAACCGCTGGCGTAATCAGAGAGTCCGAAGACACTGATATGGCCGACGCCGGCCATGATGCCGCCGAAGGCGCCCACTGACGAGAAGATCCAGCCGACCCAGATGCCCCATAAGATGTAAAATAAGAAGAAATGGTGAGGGGCCCCGGGAATCCCCATGAAGCCTTTGGGGGCGCCGGGATGGATCATGCCTGGGCCGGCGCCCAGGGGCGTCTGGGCGATGGCCTCGGACAGTTTGTCGGCAAAAGACGGCGCGGCCCAGAGCAGGGTGGCCGCCACCGTCAGCAGGGCAATCAAGCCCAAAATTACCAACCCTTTTTTTCGCATGAAATCCTCCTGGAATGAATTAGGGAATATGGCAAAAAGATCTGGATACAGCGACCCGCCGGCACCGGGTTCAGGGAAGGCCCCGGTCGAGCAGGTCCAGGAAATCTACCTTGGTTTTCGGCGGTTTAATCCCCAGCACCCGGAAGAGCAGCACCGGCACGGTGGCGTGACTCACCACCTTCCCGCCAACCCCCTACCCTCTCAGGGAGGGGGAGCTATCTCAAATCTTTTGGCAAGATAACTGTGGGATATAGCACTAGAGAGGCGGTTCGTAAATAGCCTGGCATTAAATGAATCACACTTCTGGCTATCTAAAAAACCCCCACTCTGGCACGTTGATACATCTGCGAAAGTCCCCATTTTTGTCATTCTGAGGGAGCGAAGCGACCGCAGAATCTCATAAATTCCGAAGAAATACGAGACCCTTCGCTTCGCTCAGGGTGACAGCAAAAGCGGTTTTAAAATAGCTTCCAGGGTCGGATCAGGGAGCGGCAACCGCAAAAATTAGCTGGCCGGACCGGTCTCCGCGGGCTCCCGGCTGCGGCTCCATTCGATCCAGGAACCGGCGTAGAGGTGCAGCTTCTCCAGGGGATAGCCCGCCAGGTAGAGGCTCACCAGGCTGAAAGCGGCGCAGCGTTCGTGGTGGGTGTAGATATAAATGTCCTTATCCGGGGTCACCCCCCGGGAGGCATAAAGCTCCCGAAGTTCCCCGGGGCTCTTCCAGCAGCCTTTTAGAGGCCCCGAGGCCATCCGATTCTCCTCCCAGAAGACCGACACCGCACCGGGGATATGTCCGGGCCGGGCCGCGCCTTCTTTGGTCCCCTCTCCCGAAAAGAAGGATTGACCCCGCGCGTCCAGGATGACCTGCTGGGGCCCCCCTCGAGCTCCCTTGACCTGCTGCAGAGTGGCCAGCAGGGTGCCTACCCCGGACTTTGATGGGAACCGGAAAGATACCGGCTGGAACTGGGGTGCAGTGAGCTGGGTGGGAAATTCTTTGGCCTTCCAGGCCTCGAAGCCGCCGTCCAGCAACCTCATCCGGTTGGGGGGCAAACCGTAGTAAGCCAGGAGCCACCAGAGGTGGGTCTGGTCGCATTGGTCCGAGTAGATGATGAGGGTGTCCCGGTTGCCGACCCCCAGGCGGCCTAAAACGGTTTCCAGTTGCTTGGCCGCGGGCGGCTGGCCCGGAAAGGACTGGTCCCGGTTTTCGGTTTCGGGCCGCCAGATATGGATGGCGCCCGGGATGTGCCCCAGATAATAATTGGTCAGGGGGCGAAAATCGATAATGCGGAGATGAGGGACCTTTTTATCGATAAGGACCTTCAGTTGCTCCGCCTCGATCAGGACCCCGGGCGGAACTTCATCCGCCGAGGGGGTCCCCACCGCCAGGTGCGGCCACCAGGATAGGGCCCACCAAGCCGACAGCAGCATCACGGGGATTAGCCAGAGAAGCCGCTTCTGCCGCCATTTACCAGCCATTCTTATCATTCCGCCTTAAACACTGCATCAGAGTTCCACCGACTCTCCTTGCTGCGCCTTGACTCTCCGGTAAATCAAGGGCAGCAGGCCGACCACCGCCAGCAAGAGGATCCCCAGGAGCAACCATATGGAAACCTGGCCCCGGAGGAGACCCAAGAGGTTGCTGGACACCAATACAGTGGCAGTGATGGAAGGGAGCAGGGCGAACAGGGTGGCCAGCGCATACGGCCAAAAACCGACCCGGGTGAGGCCGAAGGCGTAATTGAGCAAGAAAAACGGCAGCACGATGACGAGCCTGGTGAAGGCCACGATTTTCCAGCCGTGCCGGCCCACCAGGTCATCCAGGTGAGCCAACTTGGAGCCGCTGATTTTAGCCGCCACCCAGTCCCTGGCCAGGTAGCGGGAGACGAGGAAGGCGAGCGACGAACCGGCCGAGGCGCCCAGGATGGAGTAAACCACTCCCCCCACGGGGCCGAACAGGATACCGCCGGCCACGACCAGGGGCAGCGCCGGTATGAACAGCGACGGCGCTATGGCCCAAATCAGCAGATAGACCAACGGCCCCCATATCCCGCAAGAGGCAATCAAGCGACCCAGACGGTCTTCCTGGAGATACTCCTGGAGATGCAAGGCCCGGCCGATAATCAACAGGACCGCCAGCACCAGGAGGAAGATTAAGGGGCGCAACCAGGGAACTGTCCCCTGAAAGCCGTTGTCTCTAGCGGAGTTTTCGGTTATCGGTTCTGGCATTTAGCCTCAAGGCACCGGATAATGACCCCATCCATTATTATGGAAACACTTGAGAGGGGCAAAACCATCAGGAAAAATAGTGATCAGTGGTCAGTAGTCAGTGGATAGTAACTGCTCACTGCTCACTGCTCACTGCTCACTGCCCACTGCTCACTGCCTTAGATACCGGCCAATAACTCCCGGGCGATCCGGTCACTGCGCCAACCGGCCCGGGGGGACGGATGCGGCCTCTTCAGGAAAGCCATCAGATCCGCATAGTTATCAATATCCTGCCAGTAGCGCAGAAGATGGACGCTCAGGGAGAGTTCCCGGGCCCGGCTCAGGGTCTCGGCCAGAACCGCGTCGCTGGACCAGGAAATCCCCGCAAATAGCTGCGGCTGGGGGTCCCTGAGCCCCACCAGATAATAGCCGCCGTCCAGGGCGGGTCCTAAGACCACCCGGGCTGGCCCGGAGGCCAATCTCCGCCGGGCCTGCGAGAGGATGGCCCCGGGAAGGTCCGGGGTATCGCTGCCCCGGATCAGAACGTTTTGAAAACCGGCGGCCGCGCCCCAGGCAAAGGCCCGGGCCTGGCGCTCTCCCAAATCACGGCCCTCCTGGGGAAACCGCCGCACTCCGGGTGCCAAATCCCGGAAAAATTTCCCCGCTCCGGCAGGGCCATAAGCCAGAACGCACTCCATTTCGGGAATGCGGGCTGTTTCCTCCAGGACATCCGCCAAAAAAGCGCCATAGAGGCGGGCCGCCTCCCCAGGGCTGAAAGGTGGGGTAAGGCGGGTTTTTACTTGCCCAGGGACCGGCTCTTTGGCGAAAATGATGCACAGGCTGCTCATGATTCAAGCCGGAAATTTTGCCGGAGAGTTCTGGGTCAGGGCAGGGATCACTGTGAGCCGATGAATCCGCGCCTATCCATCATTTTGCCGGTGTTGAACGAAGCGCCGCTCCTGGCTACGACCCTGGCGCACCTGCCGCCCGCGTCCGACCTGGAGATCATCTTGGTGGACGGCGGCAGCGACGACGCCACCTGGGAGGTGGCGGCCCGCCATCCTTGGGTCCGCCGCCTGCGGGCTCCCCGCGGCCGGGGCTGCCAGATGAACGCCGGGGCCCGGGCCGCCCGGGGCGGCCTCCTGGCCTTCCTGCACGCCGACACCCTGCTGGCTCCCGCCCATCTGGCGGCCTTGCGCCAGGCCGCGGCTGACCCAACCTTTGCCGCCGGAGCCTTTGAGCTGGCTCTCGACCCGCCCCTGCCGGCGCTCAGGTTTATCGCCCGGGGGGCCAACTGGCGCAGCCGCCTCCTGGGCCTCCCCTATGGCGACCAGGTCCTCATCCTGAAACGGGAGCTGTTCCAGGCCCTGGGTGGCTTTGCCCATCGCCGGCCCGAGGACCTGGACCTGGTGATTCGGCTCCAACGCTTCACCCGCCTGCGCCTGCTCAGCCCGCCGGTAATCAGCTCCGGCCGGGTTTGGCTGGAGCAGGGTTATTTTGCCACCAGTGGCCGCCACTGGTTGGCTCTGGCCCGCCACCTGGCGGAGCGCGCCTTTACCAGCCGCTGGCCGCCCTTGGGGGAATTGTGAGAACGGGGCCCGAAAATGAGCCGGCCTAATTGAGACAGGGGCGGGATGTTAGCCGCCCCTGCCACCCTTCGGAATAATGGCCTCTTCAAAAGCGGGTGAAACCGGCGAACCGGTACATGTCGCCCATCAGCTCCTCATATTCCCCTTTGAGTTGCTGGTACATGCGGGCATTTTCCATGGCCAGGGCCGCCTGCTCCGCCAGGGAGGAGATGAAGGTGATTTCATCGTCGGAAAACTCCTGATAGTTGCCGGTGTAGATGCGCATCACCCCGATGACATTGCCCTTGAGGGTGATGGGCACCGAGAGGATGGACTTGATGCCTTCCTCGCCGGCCTCCTTGGGATAGGTGGCCCGGCTGTCGCTGGCCACGTCGTAGATGGAAACCGCCTTGCCCATCATGGCCTCGGCGATGGACTTGTCGGAGAGCACTGGACCCTTGTTGAGGTAGCGGTCACTCAGGCCGTAGGAAGCCACTAATTCCAGCTTCTGGCGATTCTCATCCAACAGGCGGACCGCCGCCGCCTTGATGTCCAGGGCGTTGACTGCGGTTTTCACCAGTAGATGGAGCACCTTTTTGACCTCCAGGGTCGAATTCACCGCCTTGGAGACCTCCAGCAAACCTTTAAGGAAGTTGAGTTCCCGGACCCGGGCTTCATAGATCCTGGCGTTGCTGATCAGTTGGGCGCCGATCTCCGCCACCGTGCTGGCGAAATTGACTTCTTCCAGGGTGAACTCCCGGGGTTCGCCGCTGATCAGGCGAACCACCCCGATGACCTTCCCCTTGAAAATCATGGGGATGGCCACCATGCTGGCGATCCCTTCGGCTGCGGCCTCCTTGGGATACTGCATGCGGGGATCGTTGGCGGCATCAAAAATGGCCACCGGCCGGCCGCTGAGCGACTCGGTAAGGCTCTTGTCCAGGTCCACCGCCCCTTTGTGCAGGTACCCCTCACTGAGGCCCACCGAGGCGACCAGCTCCAGGGTGTTGGTCTTGGGGTGGACCAGGCGGATGGTCGCCCCCTTGAGGCCCATGGTCTGGGTGAGTTCCTGCACCACGGTTTCCAGCACCTGGTCGACCCCCAGGTGAGAACTCATGGCCTTCGTGATCTCCTGGAAGCTGTGCAAATACACTCTTTCTTTGGACGACGGCATGCCCGGCCCTCCTTTGAAATCTCCCTGCCCGCGGAATTCTTGGCTAACCCTCCGCAACCGAGTCTATCTTATCAGATACAGGAGCAGAGGGACAGCTACTTTCCAAGTTTTCCTCAACCGGCGGCGCCGGGTCAGTCAAGAAGATAAATCTTGCCTTCCCGGAGGGCAATATTCGAGGAGAAATTGCCGATGGCTACTAGCAGCCGCAGAACCGCTGCGGCGGCTGCCTCCGGCAAATTAAAAGTTGGAAGCAAGAGAGCCAAATTCTGGTATTTCAGCCTTTTTGCCTTTTCTTGCGCCTATTTCCTAGTGGCCTTTTGCCTTTTGCCCAAACCAGCAGTTGCAGTATAATGGGCGGCATGGCAGCCAGACTCAAATTTGAGCCTCTCCATTTCCGGGATCGCCTCAGCATCATCAATCCCTACGGGGTCATTGGGGTGGTGACCCTGTGGTCCCGGGTCGATTATGTCCGCGAGCGCTTCCGGCGGGCCGGGGTGGATCTGGACCCGGCCAGCAGCCCCATTGCGGTCTTCGGCAACCTTTACGGCAACGGTCTGAGGGAGCTGCTCAGGAATCTGCTTTACAACCCGCAGATTCGCCTGTTGCTCATTTGCGGCCATGATCGCTCCGGATCGTATGAAGAGTTAGAAAACTTTTTTGCCCTCGGTTTGGAAAGGAAGGATTCATCTCTTATAAGATATCGGGCCACTGCAGGGCAAAAACAGGTGGGGACCTGCCGGATTAGGCAAACCTCTAGAATCCTGGACGATTTAGTGCGCCCTGACGATTTTTCAGGTTCATTGCAAGTGAGGATGTTAGGCGACCCCCAGGGAGAGGCGGTAATTTCCTCGATCCAAGAATTTTTTGAATCATGGCAACCGGAACTCTTTAATAAAGGGCTGGAAAATCTTCAGAGATTAAAAGTCCCCCTCCCCGAGGTGGAGTTGCAATACTACCCCAGCAACCCCCGGGGCCACATGGTGGTGCGGGAAAATATCCTGGATGCCTGGAAGGACGTCCTCTATCTGCTCAGCCGCTTTGGCCGCCGGGTCAACCTGGCCAAAGGGGAGCGCCTGGAACTACAACACGTCAAGGTGGTCGTGGAAAAACCCAGGTTCGAGGCCGACGCTAAACTCAAGGCCGTCAATCTCGACCCCGAAAAGCTGCGGCGTTACCAGGAGGACATCCTGCGGGGAGAGCAGCGCCCGGACGAGACCTACAATTACGGCCACCGCCTGCGCCAGTATTTTGGCTTGGACAACCTGGCGGCCTGCAGCGAGCGGCTGAAGCGGGACCGGGAGGATCGCAAGGCTTACGTAACCTTGTGGGACAACCCCCGGGACCTGACCCGGGTGGAGGGCCGCCCCTGCCTGGTGTCTCTGTTTTTCCGCCGGTTTGAAGGGCGTTTGACCCTGGGCGCCACCTTCCGGACCCATAACGCCATGGACGCTTATCCCCTGAATCTTTACGGGCTCATGGCCATCCAGGCCTGGGTGGCGGCGCGGGCCGCCATGCCTCCCGGGGCCCTGGTGGTCATCAGCCATTCCCTGGGATTGGACCCCCGGGAGCTGGACCGGGCCCTGCTGGTCATCGGCAAGCGCCCCTTCAAGGTGAGGCTGGACCCCATGGGCTACTTCCGGATCACCCTGGACCGCCAGGACATCCTGGTGGAGCACCGCTTCCAGGACGTCACCTTGAAGGAATATCGCGGTCAGAGAGCGGCGCGCCTGCAGCACGAAATCGCCCGGGATGTGGCCCTCTCGGATATCAACCACGCCATCTACCTGGGACGGCAACTGTCCCGGGCGGAGGCGGCCCTGAAAGAGGGGCGGGAGTTTGTGCAGGAATAGCATTTAGCTGTCAGCTATCAGCTTTCAGCTTAAAGCTTAAAGCTTAAAGCTTAAGACTTAAAGCTTAAGACTTAAGGCTTAAGGCTTAAAACAGCCACTTGGCGAAGGTGTACGGTGGGCATTGCCCACCAAATCATAGGCTAGATAGGGCGGCCTGGGGCGGCCTGTGGCCGCCATAGCAGAGCGGCGGGCCGGTCCGCCCCCTGATTTCGGCGCTCAGGCCTCGGCCGGCGACGGCGGCTGCTGCAGGCTGCGGCTACAGGAAAACACGGGCGAAACGCCTGTGCCACTGCCCGCGCCACTACCGTGCCACCCATGGTATCATGAATCCCGATCAGCATAAACAGGTCTTTTGCCCATCCCCTGATGCGGGCTGGGAGGGCTTGGCGCCTGCAGCGGGGGAGCGCTTGCCAAAGGCTCCTCCTTTCCCCCCCTCAAAAAACCCAGCCTCCCCCTCGCTCATCCTCATCGGCACGGTGCACGGCGACCCCCTGGGCTATGCCCGGGCCCTTAAGCTCTTACGGCACTTTAAGCCGGATTTGGTGACCGTGGAGGTCAGCCGTTTTTCCCTGCGTTACCGAGAGCGCCAGGATTCCCGCTGGCAGCGTCTGCTGGAGCAGGCCCTGGAGGGGCTGCCCCCAGCCGCCGCCGGCCACCTGGCCATCCGGCGCCTGGCGGCCCAGGTGGCCCTGCCCTTCGAGGTCCGGGCGGCTCGGGACTATGGCCGGCGCTTCGCCATTCCCTGGCGCCCCTTGGACCTGGGAAGGCTCTCCCGGAGGCACCTGCCCCGCTATGCTCGGGAGCTGCTGGCCCCGGAAAATGTGAGGGCCTTGTTGACCACGAAGGATGAGCCGTTGGCTGCCTATGTGGCCCGGGAGTACCGGCGGGCCCGCCTGGCCGTGCAGCGGCCGCCATGGTGGTCCCTGAGGGGTGATCCCGAAACCCGGCGCCGGGAGCGGCTGCAAGCCAGGCGGCTTAGGGATTGCCTGGACAGGTATCCGCGGGTGGTGCATCTGGGGGGCTGGGAACATCTGGTCCCCGTCCCCGTTTCCGTTTCCACCCCCGGGCGGCAGGGAGCCGGTCTTTGGCAGGAGTTGGCGGAGGTCAGACCCCTGCGAATCCTACTGGATGAAGCGGACCTGCCGGAAGGAGACTAGGGGCTATCGCAAACTGGCCTTTTCTGTCACCCTGTGCGCAGCGAAGGGTCTCAAGTGACATTTCTGGGCAGAAAACCTCAGTCCCGATCGTATTGAAGTCCCCCTTTTTAAAGCGCAATTTTATACTTGACATATATAACATCACGTTTTCCAAAGGGGGACTTTAATACCCTTGGAACTCAGGTTTTCACTCGGCTATTCCGAAAATGCTTGGGAGTTTAACCGGCGCCTAAGAGATTAAAGTGGCTCAGGCTTCCAGCCGGCGACACGTCGCCCTATACATTATCAAGGATTCGTGCTAAAGAGGTAAATGGTGAGGCTATTTTAAGGTCCAGCCTGCCTCGAAACGGTGAGGCCGGGTCTGGAAAGGTCTTCGAGCCGCCGGGCGGCGGCCCCCCTGGAAGTAGATTATGGAATTACGCCCCTTCACCCTAGCCATCGACGGCGGCCGGACTATCCGGGCCGTACTGGGAGTGCCCCACACCACTACCATGGCCGGCATCCTGGTCTTGGCCCACGGGGCCAACAGTAACATGGATCATCCCCTGATCGCCGGGCTGCATGAAAAATTGGCCCGACAGGGTCTGGTCACGGTGCGCTTCAATTTCCCATACGCCGAAGATGGGCGGAAACGGCCTGATCCGGACGCGGCCCTGGAGGGCGCCTACCGCCTGGTGTTGGAGTACGTGGCGGAACTTAAGGAGTTTCAGGGGCTGGCGTTGTACTTGGGGGGAAAATCGATGGGAGCCCGCCTGGCCGCTCAACTGGTGGCCCAGGAGGTGGGGGCCAGCGGCCTGGTCTTCCTGGGTTACCCCCTGCATCCCCCCGGCCGGCCTGAGCAGCTGCGGGACCAGCCCCTGTATCTGCTGCCTTGTCCCACCCTGTTTATCGAGGGGGCCCGAGATCCCTTCTGCCATCTGGACCTGCTGGCAGAAGTGCTGGGGCGCCTGCCGCTGCGGAGCGACCTGCACGTCATCCCCAGGGCGGGCCATTCCTTTGAAACGGACCACAGCGCCCTGGCTCCGGAATTGCTGGAAGAGGTCTGCCGGGTGATCCTGGGCTGGCTGGACAGTTTGTAAAAACGGTTTTCAGTTTCCTGTTTTCTGTTTTCTGCAAAAAGTAAAAGCCACCGGCAGAGACGGAAAACGGAAAACGGAAAACGGAAAACGGGTACTCCATTGAGCGTCATCTTGGTAGTGGACGACGATGCCCCCACCCGGGAGGCGCTGGCCACCGGCCTGAAGAAGCTGGGCCATGAGATTCACGCCGCGGCCAGCGGGGTGGCGGCCCTGGATGAGGTGCGGCGCCACCCGGTGGATCTGGCCATCATTGACCTGAAGCTCCCGGACATGGTGGGCACCGAGCTCTTCGGGGCCTTGCGCATCCTGCGTCCCGAGGCCATCGCCATCATGATCTCCGGCCGCGCCACCGTGGATGAGGCCGTCTCCGCCTTGAAGCAGGGGATTTACGACTTCATCACCAAAGATTTCCGCATGGGCGAACTGCGTAAGGTAGTGACCCGGGCCCTGGAGACCCAAAAGCTCCTGGTGGAAAACGAGCGGCTGCGCCAGGCCCTGAAGGAGCGCAGCGCCAGTGGGCGCATGATGGGCCGGTCCGCGGCCTTCCTCAAGCTTATGCAAGTAGTCGGCCAGATAGCCCCCACCAAAAGCACCGCCCTCCTTTCGGGGGAAAGCGGGGTGGGCAAAGAACTCATCGCCGAGGCCATCCATTACCAGAGCCCCCGCCGGTCCAAGCCCTTCGTCAGGGTGAATTGCGGCGCCTTGCCGGAAGGACTCATCGAGTCGGAACTCTTCGGGCACGAGAAAGGGTCCTTCACCGGGGCCACCCAGCAGCGCAAAGGCCGCTTCGAGTTGGCCGACGGCGGCACCCTCTTCCTGGATGAGATCAGCGAGATGCCCCCGCCTACCCAGGTGAAGCTGCTGCGGGTGCTCCAGGAGGGAGAGTTCGAAAGGGTGGGAGGGTCCCAGACCCTGAAGGTGGACGTGCGGCTGATCGCCGCCACCAACCTGGACCTGGAGGCCGCGGTGGCCGCCAGGCATTTCCGTAAGGATCTGTTTTACAGGCTCAACGTCATCCACCTCATTGTCCCGCCCCTGCGGGAGCGGCCCGAGGACATCCCCCTGCTGGCCCTGCACTTCCTGGACAAGTTCTGCCTGGAAAACGGCCGCCCAGCCATGGGGTTCAGCCCGGAGGCCATGCGAGCCCTGGAGGGTTATTCCTGGCCGGGGAACGTGCGCGAGCTGCAAAACGTGGTGGAACGGGCCGTGGCCCTGACCACCGGCGATCTGGTGGCCTTCTCGGACCTGCCCGACGAAATCCGCCGCCATTCCCCGGATGACGACAAGATCGTCCTGCCGGTGGGTGTTACCATGGGGGAGATCGAGCGCCTGGCCATCCTCCAGACCCTGAAGAGAACCGAGGGCGACAAGGAGTTGGCCGCCCGCCTCCTGGGCATCGGCCTGGCCACCATCTACCGGCGTCTGAAGGAGATGGAATTGAAAGAAGTGGAGTCGGGGAAGCCGGACCATGTCTAATCTAACCTTTCTGGATGCCAGGTCCCTGCCCTTGAAAGAAGCCGAGGCGGTGATCCTGCCTATCCCCTACGAAGCCACGGTCACTTACGGGGGCGGTACCCGGGAAGGGCCGGAGGCCATCTTGTCGGCTTCCCGGCAAGTGGAGCTGTGGGATGAGGAGGGCGATTGGGAACCCGCGGCCGCCATCCGCCTGGCCACCGCCATGCCGGTGCTGCCGGAGGCCTCCGGCCCCCAGGCCATGCTGGACAAGATCCGCCGCCTGGTGCAGCCCTGGATTCAGCAGGGGAAACTGATCGCCGCCCTGGGAGGCGAACACACCATCACCACCGCCCTGGTGCAGGCAGCCCAAACCCGCTACCCGGACCTGACGGTGGTGGCCCTGGACGCCCACGCCGATCTCCGGGACGCCTACGACGGCAGCAAATTCTCCCACGCCTGCGTCCTGCGCCGGGTCTACGAGTTGGGCCGTCCCCTCACCCTCCTGGGGATCCGCAGCTACTCCCAGGAGGAGTTCCAGCTCCTGCGGGTGGCGCCGCGGCTCAAGGTCTTTCCGGCCCGGGACCTGCACACTGCGCCAGGCTGGCAGGGCGCCCTGGAGCATCTCCAAGCCATATCCGGGCCGGTCTACTTGAGCATCGACCTAGACGCCCTGGACCCGGGCATCATGCCAGGGGTTGGGACCCCGGAGCCCGGCGGTCTTACTTATCACCAGGTGCTGGCCGTCATGGCGGCCCTGGCTGGCCGCGGCCCCATCATCGGCCTGGACCTGGTGGAACTGGCCCCCATCCCCGGCCAGCGGCTGAGCGAATTCACCGCGGCGCGTCTGCTTTATAAGGCCCTGGGCTATATCTATCGAAACTCCCGGCGCTGAAAGGAGGGTTTTCTGTTTTCCGTTTTCCGTCTGTCCTAAGCAATCTTGACTTTGCCTTGGTCTATTACAGAAAATAAAAATAAATGTTTTCCGTTTTCATCTCTCGTTAGCAGCTTTACCTTTTCCCTGCCCTTTCACAGAAAACAGTAAACAGAAAACAGAAAACAGGATTATGGAACCAACCGCAGAGCTGCCGATCCGGCGCTATCTTCAGGGCCGATTCGAAGAAACCCGCGACCTGGTGGTAGTGGAGGAGCCCCTGGAGATTCGCCTGGCGGGGGAGCCCTTCCAGGTGCTGATGCGCCTGCCGGGGCTGGAAAAGGAGCTGGCCCTCGGTTTCTTGTTCACTGAGGGCATCATAAAAAACCTTTCCGAGGTCATCACCCTCCATTTTTGCGGCACCGCCACCGACCCGCTGCTCCCCCCCAACGTGGTGGACGTCTCGCTGACGGAAGCGGCCCTGGCCCGGCGCGGCCGGCGCCACCTGGAGGTGTCCTACTCCAGTTGCGGGCTGTGCGCCAAGGAGGCGGTGAGTGAAATCCGCCGCCAGCTTGCCCCGCTTAATAGCACCCTGGCCATCACCCCGGACGAGCTCTTTTCCCTGACGGGCCGCATGCAGGAGGCCCAGAGTATCTTCCGGGCCACCGGCGGCAGCCACGCGGCGGCCCTGGCTGGCCCCGGCGGCGACCCTTTTCTGATGGCCGAAGACGTGGGGCGCCACAACGCCCTCGATAAGGTGATCGGTCTGGCCCTGCTTAAGAAGCGGGACCCGACCGCCATGGTAGCCCTGCTCAGCGGCCGGATCAGCTTCGAAATGGTGCTCAAAGCCGCCCGGGCCGGCATCTCCATCCTGGCGGCGGTCTCCGCCCCCACCACCATGGCCCTGGAACTGGCCCAGGAACTCCACCTGACCGTGGCCGGCTTCGTCCGGGACCGGCGGTTCAATATCTACAGCCACCCGGAGCGCATTGAGTTTTGAGTTTTGAGTTTCGAGTTTCGGGTTGCAGGCGCGGCCCGCCGGGTCGCCCGTTTCAATTTGAATCCTGGTTCCCAAGCTCCTGCTTGGGAACCATCTTTCTTGCCAAGCTCCTGCTTGGCAAAAGATATCATGAAGTATCAGTAAGTTATGGGTGGTACTAAGTAAATGTCCCCAAGCAGAGCTTGGGGAAAAATTGGCGTTCCCAAGCAGGAGCTTGGGAACGAGAAAAAAAAGGAAGGGCGGCCTCGGAGCCGCCCCTGTTAAGTCTTATGGTTTTGCTTTTATTGGTAACCGAAAACGGCCTTTCTTGGAAAAGACGGTTTTCAGTTTTCTGAAAAGCAAACCTCGAAACTCGAAACTCGAACCTATTTCGCCCCCAGCTTCTGCAACTCCAGGCAGGAGAGCGGGTGCCCCAGGGCGCAAGCCTTGCGGTAGTCGGCTATGGCCTTATCCACCTCCCCCAGGTGGTAGCGGTAGATGTTGCCCCGGAAGAAATAGGCGTGGGGCGAATCCGGCGCCAGGCTGATGGCGGTGGAAAAGTCCGCCACCGCCTTCTGGTATTCCCCCTGGCAGAACCAGACCAGGCCCCGGTTGTTGAAGACCCAGGGGTCCTGGGGGGCCAATTGGGCGGCCCGGTTGAGGTCGGCCATGGCCTCCGGGAATGAGCCCTCTTGAGCCTGGCAATCGCTCCGTTCCTTGAGGACCTCGACGTTTTTGGGATCGCATTTGAGGGCCGCGGTCAGGACCGCGATGGCCTCGGGCTGCCGCTCCATACCGGCCAGCAGATTCGCCTTGGCCAGGAGCAACTGGACGTCCCGGGGGTGTACCGCCAGACCCCGGTCCAGCTCAGCCAAGGCCTCGCTATTGCGGCCCAGGCCGGCCAGGGCCAGGGCCAGGTGGCGCTGGGCCTCGGTCACGTCCGGGTTCTGCTCCAGATATTTGCCGAGCAACGTCGCGGCCAACTCATTGTTGCCGGCCTTTTGGGCCGCAATCCCCTGCGCGAGCAGGGTTTGATCGGCCCGGACCAGCAGCAGGGAGACCAGGAGGCAAACAACCAGGACCAGCAAACCGCGCCAGCGCTTCATGGTGGTCTCCCGGGCCTGCCGCTCACGGAAACTGGCAATCAATAGCTGCGCATGGCCCGCAGGCGCTCCACCCGCTCTTCAATGGGCGGATGGGTGCTGAAGAGGTTCATGAGGCTCTTCCCGGCCAGGGGGTTGACAATGAACATGTGGGCCGTGGCCGGGCTGGCGTCCATGGGAATCCGTTGAGTGCCCACGGAGAGCTTCTCCAAGGCCCGGGCCAGGGATTCCGGGTTGTGGCTCAGATGGGCCCCGGTCTCATCCGCCAGGTACTCCCGGGAACGGGAGACGGCCATCTGGACAAGCATGGCGGCGATGGGGGCGATGATGGACAGGACCAGAACCCCCAAGATGCCCCCTCCCTCATCGTCGTCCCGGCCCATACCCAAAATTGCTCCCCACCGGGCCATGCTCGCCAGGATCATGATGGCGCCGGCCAGGGTGGCGGCGATGCTGGAGATGAGGATATCGCGGTTGAGCACGTGGCCCAGCTCATGACCCAGCACTCCCTTGAGCTCCACCGGGGTCAGCAGCCGGATAATTCCCTGGGTGGCCGCCACTGCGGCGTGCTGCGGGTTGCGGCCGGTGGCGAAGGCGTTGGGGGAATCATCCGGGATGATGTATACTTTGGGTTTGGGAATCCCCGCCTCGTGGGCCAGTTCCTCCACCATCTGATGAATCTGCGGAGCCTCCGCGGGGCTCACTTCCTGGGCCCTATACATGCGCAGGACGATCTTGTCCGAGAACCAATAGCTGAAGAAGTTCATGCCCAAGGCCAGGATAAAGGCCAGGTACATGCCCTGGCGGCCACCCAGCAGCTTCCCTATGAAAATGAGGAATAACGTCAATGCCGTCAATAAGAGCACGGTTTTTACCCGGTTTTCCATCTGACTACTCCTATGGTGAAACAAATCCAATGATTTTTCGTTTAGCTGATTACTAGAGGCTATTGCAAAACCCGTTTTTCACTGTCATCCTGAACGCAGTGAAGGATCTCAAGTCATTAAAAATACGAGATTCTTCGCTTCGCTCAGAATGACATTTTTGGGCAGATCGAGGTTTTGCTTATAGCTTCAACTAAATTTTAAAATTCCTTAAGGTCCTTGTCAACACCTGCCGCCGCTCCGGGCTCCGCCCCGGGACCGATAAGATATAGAAAATATTCCTGATTTCCCTTGGGTCCCTTGAGGGGGGAGGGGAAGGCGGGGCTTACCTGAAAGCCCAGAGCGGCGGCCGCGGCCGCCACCTTGGCCACCGCCTCCTGTTGCCGGACCGGCTCCCGCACCACTCCGCCTTTACCCACCTGGCCCTTGCCCACTTCGAACTGGGGCTTCACCAGGGCCACGATCTCGCCGCCGGCGCGGAGGAACTCCAGCATCCGGGGCAGCACCAGGGTGAGGGAGATAAAGGAGAGGTCCAGGGTAATGAGATCGAGGGGCTCGGGGACGTCTTCCCGGGATAAACGGCGGAGGTTGCGGCGCTCCAGGGCCACCACCCGGGGGTCGGCCCGGAGGGCGGCGTCGAGCTGGCCGTAGCCCACGTCCACGGCATAGACTATTTTGGCCCCGGCCAGCAAGAGGACCTGGGTGAAGCCGCCGGTGGAGGCCCCGGCGTCCAGGGCGGTCTTGCCGGCGGGGAGCACCCGGAAATGTTCCAGGGCCGCAGCCAGCTTCTCCCCGCCCCGGCTGACGAAACGGGGCGCCGGCTTCAGGGTGACGGCCGTCTCCCCGGCCACCAGGGTGCCGGGTTTGACCGCCACGCCGCCCCCTGCCAGACTGACCCGCCCCGCCAGGATCAGGGCCTGGGCCTCGGTCCGGCTCCGGGCCAGGCCTTTGGTTACTAATAACTGATCCAGACGGGTCTTCACTGGCGGTTGGCGATGGTTCTCTGCTGGTCGGTTAAGATGGACTCTTGGTCAGCGCAGGCTAAATCTGCGACTACATTTTTAAAGGAAAATCATAAACCTGCCCCTAAAAAAGAAATGAAGAAGTATCCACCACCACAATGGTCATCCCCGGGGGGGCCACGAAGATCAATTGCTCGGCCACGGTTTTTTGGCCCAGCCAGCGTCTCCAGGCAGGCAGCCGGCCCGGTCTGCCGATGACGATGTGGCCAACGTGGTATTCACTGGCAAAATGGAGGATCGTGGCCACGATGTCCTCCCCCTTATAGGGAAAGACCAGGGCCCCCAATTGTTTGGCCAGGGTGAGGCTATCGGAGACCTGGCGCTGGGTGGCCGCATCGATGATGGTGGACTCCTCCTTGGGGGTCTGGACGTAAACCGCATACCAGTTGGTGCTGAGGCGGCCGGCCAGGCGTGAGCCATAGCGGAGCAGGGCCGCGGCATTGGGGCCGCGGGAGCTGATGCAAACCATCACCTGTTCCGGCGCCGCCTCGGGATTTTCCTCCGGCTCGGTGCGGCGCTTGAGGTCAATCTGGGAGGCCAGTTCCCGCAGCGTCAATTCCCGGAGCTGGTCCAGATTGACGCGTTTAAAAAAGTTTTCCAGGGCCACGGACACCCGCTCCGGAGGGTAGATCTTCCCTTCCCGGAGGCGCCGCAGCAAATCCTCCGGGGAGATGTCCACGTTGATAATTTCATCGGCCTCGGCCAGCACGGTGTCGGGGATGCGCTCATGGACCTTGACCCCGATGTGGGTCTCCACCAAATCGTAGAGGCTTTCGAGATGCTGGATGTTGAGGGTGCTGATAACGTGGATGCCGGCGCGCAACAGGTCCTCCACGTCTTGATACCGCTTGGGGTTCTTGCTTCCCGGGACATTGGAGTGGGCCAGTTCATCCACCAGGGCCACCTCCGGGTGCCGGGCCAGCACCGCATCCAGATCCATCTCCTCGAGGGTGATGCCGCGATATTGAACCTGCCGCCGGGGAACGACCTCCAGACCTTCCAGGAGTTTGGCTGTGTCCACCCGGCCATGGGTCTCCACCAGCCCCACCACGATGTCGACACCCTCTTCCTTCAGGCGGCGCCCTTCCTGGAGCATCTGCCAGGTCTTCCCCACCCCGGCCCCGTAACCGAGATAAATCTTCAGCTTGCCGCGCTGGGCGCGGCGGATCAGGCGCAGGAAACTGAGGGCCTTGTCTTCCGCCATCTTATCCGATTCCCATGAGCAGTTGGGGCTCACCCGTCTGGTTAGGCAGCCCTGAGCTGAGCCATCGCCATCTCGAATATGCGTTTAAATTACTCAACCGAAAACTTGAGCAACAATTCATACCAGGCTCCGACAACGGTCAGGACCGGCCTAGGCCGCTCTTACGGTGAAAGTGAATTTGGTCCCCTTTTTCGGCTCGCTGGCAACCTCGATCCGCCCCCCGTGGGCCACCACGATTTCCTTGGCGATGGTGAGCCCCAACCCGGAGTCCACCTGGTCCTGCCCCGGCACCCGGAAGAATTTCTCAAAAAGGCGCGGCAGGTATTCCGGGGCGATCCCGATGCCGGTATCCTCCACCAGGAACTGGACCATGCCCTCTGCGGTCCGAGCCGATACTCGCACCCTCCCCCCCCTGGGCGTATATTTGAGGGCGTTGCTGAGGAGATTATCGAATACCAGCGGCAGACGTTGCGGATCGGCGAGCACCGCAGGCGCCTCTGACGGCGCCTCGAGGCTCAGCGCGATCCCATGGTCTTTGAAGGCTGGCCTCACTTTCTCGGTCACTTGCAAAACCAGGGCTTCCACATTCACCGTTTCCAACTGCATCTCAGCGCTGCCCGACTCGATGCGGCTAATATCCAGCAAGTCTTCAATGACTCGATAAAGTCGATCGCTATCCTGACGCGCCGCTTCGAGAACCTCCGCCTGCTTAACGGACAGGGGGCCGATTTTCTCGCTGAGGAGCAGATGAACCCCCAGGCGCACCGAGGTCAAAGGCGTTTTCAACTCATGGGAAACGGTGGAGATCAAACCGTTTTTCACCTCATCGAGGCGGCGCAGGCGGGTAACCTCCGCCAGCATCAGGGTAACCCCCATCAGGTGCCGCTCTTCATCGAAGATAGGAATGGCCTCGGGAAGGAAAAAATGCTCCTCCTCCTCCAAAAATATCTGGATGGCCGTGTCGTAACCCTTGGGGAGAATGGGACGTTCCTCCTGAGTGGCCTTCTGGAAGAGTTGGATTAATTTCTCGTTGCCCACTTCGGTGAGGGTTGCTTCCGGATTCAAGCCGAACAGGCGCCGGGCTACCTCATTGGCCAATTCGATCTTGCCGCCCAGATCGCAGATAGCCACGGCATCCCGGAGGCTGTTCAGGGCCAGCAAGGTCGATTTCTGGGTGCGCAGGAGCTGGGCCCGGTCACTCCGCCGCACCTCCCGCAGGGTCGCCGTCATCTTGTTGAAGGCTTCGGCCAGTTGTCCGATTTCGTCCCGGGAAGTGGCCTTCACCACCAGGTCGAGATTACCTTTTTGGATTTCGCTCACCGATTGCGTCAGACGGGTTATGGGGCCCCAAATATTCGGCCCCATCGAGACGATGACGCCCAGCGCCACCAGGATGCCGCTGCTCAATAAGAGCAACATGATGTTTCTGGTATGCACCGCCTTGAGGTGGGCCTGACCATCCGCAGCCACCATGTTTTTTAAATTTAACTCGAGGATCCTTTGGGCGGTATCCCGGAACGCCTGGGAACGGGGCAACAGGGTATTCCGATAAAGGTCCTGGAGGGGGGCGCCGGAGTTCACTAATTGATAAAAGCCCGTCAGCTCCCGGTGGTAGGAGAGCCAAAGTTCCGTTAGCCGGTCGGTCAGTTCCTGCTCGCCCGGGAGGGTCACATTTCCCTGCTGAAGTTTCAGGTTCCGTTCCAGCTCGCTGATCACCTCATCATTTTGGCGCTGCCAGTCAGGCGGTTTTTCCCAAAGAGAGACTTCCGCCAGGTGATCGAGGCGCTCGCTGGCGTCTTTCATTTTGTAGCAGGCTTCCACGCTATCGTAATTCTCCCGCATCATCCGGTCGATGACCCGGCTCGATTCAGTGAGGGTATGAAAGGTCACCAGGGCCACCATCGCCAGAATCAAGATGATTCCGCCGAAGACCCAGATCAGTTTGGTCCTGATGCTCATAGCGTGCTCCCGGGGGAATGATAACAATCTTTAGGCCAGTTGCAAATATTCAGAATAATCTAGGGATACTGGAGGATGATTTTGCCGGCAGGAGCTTTGGCCTTTAATCAGTAACCAGTGATCAGTAATCAGTAATCAGTGGTTTTTGCCTTTACTGACCACTGATCACTGATCTTGCCTTTGCTTTTACTGGCCACTGACCACTGATCACTGGTTTTGCCTTTGCTTTTAATGACTATATCCCATATTTCTTGCGGCGCCGCCAGAGGGTGGCGGGGTCCAAGGCAAGCACCTGGGCCGCCTCATCCAAGGACCGGGTGGCCGCCAGGACCCGCCGGATATGACTCTCCTCGATATCTTCCAGGGACACCAGGTCACCCACTTGCGGCTCCGGTTTCGCCGGCGCCAGGTGCAGCGGCAGATGTTCCCTGCCGAGTTGTTCCCCGCTGCCCAAGAGGACGGCGCGTTCCATGGAATTGCGCAATTCCCGCACGTTGCCCGGCCAGTCATAGTCCCGGAGCTGGTCCCGGGCCTCGGCGGTCAACCCCTGGAGGCGGCGATGACTCTGCCTGGCGAAAAAGACCAGGAGGCGCTCGGCCAGCGGCAGAATATCTTCCCGCCGCTCTCTAAGCGGCGGGACCACGATTTCCACCACGTTCAACCGGTAAAACAGATCCTCCCGGAAGCGCCGTTCCTTGACGGCTTCTTCGAGATCCAGGCTGGTGGCGGCTATGATGCGAACGTCGGCCTTGCGGGTGACCAGATCGCCGACCCTCTCGTATTCCTTGTCCTCCAGGACCCGCAGCAGTTTGGGTTGCAACCGCAGCGGCAAATCCCCGATTTCATCGAGAAACAGGGTGCCGCCCTCACAGGCGGCGATGCGCCCCGGATGGTCCCGCAGCGCCCCGGTGAAGGCGCCCTTCACGTGCCCGAACAGCTCGCTCTCCAGAAGTTCCGGTGACAGCGACGGGCAGGAAACCATCCCGAAGGTGTTGGCGCCGCGGGGGCTCCAGGAATGGATGGCCCGGGCCAGAACCGTCTTGCCGGTGCCGCTCTCTCCGCGGATCAAAATGTTGGCGGCGCTGTCCGCCACCTTGTGGGCCATCTCCAAGGTCCGCTGCATCGCCGGGTTGCGGCTGGCCAGGTCGGCTTCCGGCGCTACCTGGTGCAAGACCTCCTGCAACGTCGCCACCTTCTGTTCCAGGGCCCGCACTTCGGCAATCTTGCGGGCCAGGGCAGCCACCTGGTCGTGGGTAAAGGGCTTGGGCAGGTAATCGAAAGCCCCCCGGCGCATGGCCTCCACCGCGGTGTCAATGGAGGCATAGGCGGTCATCACCACGATCTTCACCCAGGGACAGGCGGCCAGTAAGGCGGGCAGCAACGTCAGGCCGGATTCCGTTCCCAGGCGCAGGTCCACCAGCGCCAGGTCAAAGAACCGCCGGTTCGCTTCACTCAAAGCGTCCCGGGCGTTGCTCACCGCCGTCACCGGATGGCCCTCGGCCTCCAAAGAAATGGTCAGGGTTTTCCGGATGTTAGGCTCATCATCTACCACCAGGATGGCAAGCCGGGGCAGCACTTCCATACCAAGCCTCTCCTCAAGCTCGTCGCTAATCACGGCTTTTTCAGTAATCAGTGGTTTTTGCCTTTACTGGCCACTGACCACTGATCACTGGTTTTGCCTTTGCTTTTACTGACTATATTGTATCAGGGCCGCTCCCATGACCGCCCAGGAAGATTGGCAGCGCTGTGGCCGAACCATTATCCCTGCACCCGGAATCGGCCGCAGCATTGCGGCTGAGAAGCAAAAAGGGGGGATTATTAGTCCCCATCCCCAAGTTTCCTTATCTACTCAAGATAAACCAATATGCGATAATTACTGCCTTTTCCCTTTACTATTTTTTTCCGGTTTTAGCAGATTTTCCATTTTTTGGGAAGCAACCCCAAGTCAATTGACACTAGAAGCCGTTGCAAAACCTCAGTCTGACTCGAAATGTCATTCTGAGCGAAGCGAAGAATCTAGAAGCCATGGTAAAACCTGAATTCATTTTCATCCTGAACGAAATGAAGGAACGGATGTTGGTAGCCGCAGACTTTAGCTTGCGCTCATCGGTTTTTGCAATAGCTTCTAATATTATTTTTAGAAAATATCCTTAACGAATAGAGTGTCGTGTTTCAGAATATTTTGCATAAACGCCAGGCGGTTGGTCGAGAGCAGAGTATGCCTTTCGCTGGTAAAAACCCCCTGGGGACCCTCCACTTTGGCCGCCAGTTTTTTTGGAAGATATTAATCCTGATCATTTCCCCGATTGACTTCTTTACGGAGATGAGTTTTAATTGCAAATTGCAAAGTGCAAGCTCTATTTTAGGCAAAAGATTGCAATTTGCAAGAAGGCTCATGTGTCTTTAACTGAACGCCGAGTCCTTCGGCCCCCAACCGAAGGAGCGGGGGAACCCGTCTTCCGGGGCGAATCCGTTTATTAAAACGGTAGGGCATGCTCACCTCCTGTCCGAGCCCGTCAGCTAACCCCGTAGGCAGTAGGAGGATATGGTGTACGTCTTCCCCGATGCGCCCCCGGCGCGGCCCGTTTATCATGCCCTGAGCTGCCCTAGTTCCGCAACTACTTCCCTTTATCGGCACGTACAGCCCGATCGGCTCGTGGCGCTTCCCAAGGGCCATGCGCCCCCCGGGCCCCTTTTCCCTTAGCGCCTTTGTCTTCCCAAATTGGCAAGGATATCTGAAACCCATGGCTTTCCGGGGGTAGGTTTGTTAATTCCGGGCCCGGCCGGCCCTGTAACCCTGGCTTTCCTTGTAAGACCTGATGGGGCAAAAAGATGCAAGACAACCAAACAGACGAAAACGCCAGTTTAATTCGTAAGATTCGCAGAAAGCTCTTCGGGAAACCCCGTGATCTCGAAGACCGGTCCATCTTTCACAAGCTGGCTTTGATCCCTATCCTGGCTTGGATCGGCCTGGGAGCAGACGGACTCTCGTCCTCGTCCTACGGTCCCGAAGAGGCCTTCAGGAACCTGGGGAGCCATACCTATCTGGCCATCCTCTTAGCACCGGCGATGGCCCTGACGGTTTTTATCATCTCCTATGCTTACTCCCGGATCATAGAACATTTCCCTCACGGCGGTGGCGGCTATATTGTGGCCACCCATATGCTGGGAAAAAAGGCCGGGGTCGTTTCGGGCTGCGCCTTGTTGGTGGATTACATGCTAACCATCACCGTCTCCATCGTTTCCTGCACCGATGCCTTATTCAGCTTCTTGCCCGCGCACTATCACGTGTACAAGATGGCCACTTCGACGGGGCTGATCCTGTTTCTTATGGTACTTAATCTCCGGGGGATCAAGGAATCTATCACGGTGCTGGCGCCCATTTTCGCTGCCTTTATCTTGACGCACCTGGTTCTATTGGGGTATGGCATCATAAGCCATACGGCCCAGGTCCCGGTTTTCATGGGCGAGTTTCACACCAACTGGAGGGCTGATCTGCCCGTCATGGGCGGCGTCGGCATCTTCCTGCTGCTGATCCATTCCTACTCCATGGGGGCCGGTACTTACACCGGGATTGAGGCCGTCTCCAACGGGCTGCAGATCATGCGGGAACCCCGGGTGCAAACCGGGAAACGCACCATGGTCTATATGGCTACCTCCCTGGCCTTCTGCGCAGGTGGACTGTTTATCTGCTATGAATTATGGAAGGTGGTTCCGGCGGAGGGCCAGACCCTTAACACCATCTTGGCCGAGGCGGTTTTCGGAGGCTGGACTGGCGGTCGTTGGCTGGTCCTGATTACCATCTTATCGGAAGGCGCCCTGCTGCTGGTGGCGGCCCAGACGGGATTTCTGGACGGCCCCCGGGTCATGGGCAACATGGCGGTGGATTACTGGCTGCCGCATCGCTTCGCAGCCCTATCCGAGCGGCTCACCATGCAAAACGGGGTGGTCCTGATGACGACTGCGGCCCTGTTGCTGCTCTTCTATACCCATGGGTCCATCAATGCCCTGGTGGTGATGTATTCCATCAACGTCTTTTTGACCTTTTCCCTCTCCGAGTTCGGAATGTCCCGGTTCTTTATCAAACACCGCAAAGAAGAAGTGAAATGGAAACAGCACCTCAGCGTCCATATGACTGGGTTGACTCTCTGTGTGAGCATCCTGTGCATGACCTTGCTGGAGAAGTTTACCGAAGGCGGTTGGGTGACCCTGGTGATCACTGCCGCGGTGGTATTCGCCTGTTTCTGCATCAAAGGCCATTATTCCCGGGTCAAAGAGGAAATGGATAACTTCGATGCCGTCCTGACGAAAATCTCACCCTTTGGGTCTCCCAATGCGGAGCGCCCCAACCCCAAGGAAAAAACCGCGGTGCTCTTGGTTAACGGCTTTAACGGCTTTGGCATCCACACCCTTCTCTCTATTCTCAGGAATTTCCCCGAGACCTTCAAAAACGTGTTCTTTGTGTCGGTGGGCGTGGTTGACTCCAGTACCTTTAAGGGGGCGAATGCCGTGGAGGCCCTGAAATCCTCGGTGAATTCGGAATTGGAAAAATATGTGGAACTAGCCCGGAAATTGGGGCTGGCTGCGGATTATCGCATGGAGGTGGGCATCGAAGTGGTGGACGCCGCCACCCGTGCCTGTGAAAGAATTAAACATGAATTCCCCAAGGCCATCGTCTTTGAAGGGCAGCTCACCTTTCGCCTGGAGAAGTTTTATCATAAGATCCTGCACAATGAGACGGCCTTCGCCATCCAGCGCCGCTTGCAAAGGTGCGGGATCACCACCGTGATCATGCCGGTGCAGCTTGAGGTTTGAATTGCGGCAGCCGCAGCCGCGGCTGAGGCCGAATTTCTCCTATTTCTGGTACCGGTAAACATTCAGCCCAATCTTAACGTCTTCGTTGCCGGGAGCAGAGATATTTCCCTCGGTGCTGGCGATGATCCTGGTCTTGCCGCTTTTACTCAAGCCAAAATCCTGATCCAGTTCAACCTCGATTATCAATTTCTTGCCTTCCACGCGCATGGTCACATTTTTAGCCATTTCCCAGGCCTCCAAGTTTGGTTTTCGGTAGCTTACCCCTTATTTTGGAAAATCTCACCTGGAGTTTAACCCGGAAAATCATCAAAAGAGTATATTCCTGGTTATTCTGGCCATCCCGCCCTGTTGAAATTCCGGTCACGCCCTCCCCTATTCCCGATTACCCCTCATCCAGACTACCAGATTTGCTATTTAAGTTTTTTTCTTGTTTTCGTTTGGGGTCGCCAGGCTATTTCGGGTTGACTTTCCAGGGAGGGGTGCTTATCTTTGAGTAAAGGAGATTATGCTCATGGAATATTCCATTCAATGCCCTTCGCCTTGCAATTACGAAATAAAGGTCGAAGCGAACAATGATGATGAGGCGGTGGGAAAAATCATGCAGGCTTGCGCCGCCCATAAAAACGAGGCCCATTCTGATATGAAAATGTCAGAAGAGCAGATGAAGAGCATGGTGCGGTCGAACATGAAAAAGAGTAGTTGCGCCTGCACGGCAAAGTAAAACCCCTGATCCGCATCGGTTCCGGGGCCAGTAAATAGCAATAAAAAAGGCAAGTTACCGATATTAGAGTCGGCCTTGCCTTTTTTATTTTTAGATCAACGTCCAAATAACGTGCAAATTAATTCGTCTTGCCCCTATAAATGTTCCGCACCGTCCGGGGATTCTTATCCCTGCCCTCTCTAACCGACGCGGCGAAAAGTATCCCCTCAGCTCACCCTTTACAAAAATCAACTAACAACATTTCTACACTGTTCTTGGCGCGTCCTTCAATAGCTGCTTCTTGAAAAATTTTCCTGGCCTTTTGACAGTAAGCTTTTTCACCCGATATAAGCCAGGCTCTTTT
Source organism: Desulfobaccales bacterium (assembly GCA_049585595.1). Classification (GTDB taxonomy): domain Bacteria; phylum Desulfobacterota; class Desulfobaccia; order Desulfobaccales; family 0-14-0-80-60-11; genus JAPLJC01. The sequence continues at coordinate 1,254 of JBAVAG010000101.1, read as the reverse complement.
TAGGTAATCAATTGCCAAAAGGGGGTTCTTCTCAAGTTGTTTAGACATAAATTCATAATTGATAGCCAAGGTTACAAAATTCTTCAGAAACTTGGTTATTTTTCTCTTAAAACCACGTTCAAAATCTATATATTCAGTCCTTACAAAATCAGAAGGCATAACGAAATTTTTAGTTTTTATCACAACTGTCTCTTTGCCATATGCTTGCATAAGGCCAATTTCATAAAAAATATTGGCAATCGTTTTAGGCGACATCTCATTAGTAATAATTGCAATACCCAGGGGGACGCCTAAAATGATATGCCAGATCTTTAAAAGAAAATCCTTACCTGTTACGACATCATTAGCATCTATCAAGTTTATCCCATACTGGGCAATAATTCCTGTGAGATCAGAGCGAATTGTATTGACTTCTTTTGGAATAGGAAGGCCGAGTTTTGTCAATATAAAACTCGTCCGAGGACGATAATCAATTATTCCTGTGTAAGGCTCACCATCCGTCGGCCTATAAAAAATCAATCTTTTCTCTTTCGCGCTATTGGAATTCCCTTATATGGCCCCTCGCTCTTTTTATGTTTAATTATCTTCCCCTCATCTCGATCAATTTGAACATAATGACCGGTTTTGGGGTTCTTGACTTGGACTATGTCCTTTTTTGCGGTATCAGCCATATAAATACTTCTCTCCCCCGGTTCAGTTAAACGCGCCCCAGACCACCTTCTTCGGTTGGGCCGGCTGTCCCAGGAGACTTAAGGCCTCCTTCAGGATGCCGTCCGCATCCAGACCGTATTTTTGCCGCAGGATCTCCGGGGCCCCGTGCTCCACGAAGATATCCGCGATGCCCAGGCGCTTCACGGTTACCAATAGCCCCCGGTCGGCCAGCAGTTCCAGGACGGCGCTGCCGAACCCTCCAGCCAGCACGTTTTCCTCCACCGTAAGCACCCGGCCGTGTTGGGCCGCCAGGGTCAGGATGAGGTTCTCATCCAGGGGTTTGACAAAGCGGGCGTTCACCACGGTGGCGCTGAACCCCTGTTCGGCCAGACGCGCCGCCGCCGCCAGGGCGGGATGGACCGAGGCTCCCAGGGCCAGGATGAGCAAATCTTTCCCCTCCTGCAAGACTTCGGCTTTGCCGATGGGGATCTTCTTGAGAGTGGAGGAGAAGGCCACCCCCACCCCCGTCCCCCGGGGATAGCGCAGGGCCACCGGCCCGGGATGCTCCATGGCGGTGTACATCATGTCCCGCAATTCGTTTTC
>JBAVAG010000100.1:0-20298 GCA_049585595.1 Desulfobaccales bacterium | reverse complement strand
CACCCGAGGCCATCCAGGTGATGCCCAGAGATCCTGGCTACGCTATGCTCCGCCAGGATCTCTGGCTTGACTTAGCCCCCATCCTAACTTAAAACTTGGTACAACTACTGGGGGCAGGTCAAATGGTAAACATTGGCCTGGAAGTAAAAAAGGCCAGCAACCCCGAGATTGCCAACCTCTTGTAGTCCTTCCTTATTCATGGTGGAGATGAGGGGACTTGAACCCCTGACCTCCTGCATGCGAAGCAGGCGCTCTTCCAGCTGAGCTACATCCCCACGTGCCGCTATTATCCCGGCTTAAGGAGCCATGTCAAGCACAATTGCGCCGGTCCGCCCGGCGCCTCCCCGGGCCACCCGGGGCTTGCGCACCCCAGGCTCGCCCTATCTTCGGGCTCATCGACCGGATTGCCCGGGGGATCTTGACCAAACGCCTTAAACGGCCTGGACTTCCTTGAGTCCCGGGACTTCCTTCATCAGGAGCTTTTCCACCCCCTGCTTCAGGGTCATCTGGGACATGGGGCAACCTTTGCAGGCGCCGGTGAGCCGGACTTTGGCAACGCCGTCGGTCACTTCGACGAGTTCGATATCGCCGCCGTCCCGCTGCAGCATGGGGCGGACCTTGGCCAGAGCTTGTTCCACTGATGCTTTCAAATCGTTCACGGGTATCCTCCCAAAGTTAATAAGACAATGATAACCAGATGAGGGCCGGTTGTAAAGGGCCCGCGGTGAAGGATAGCGCTCTAATTTGCCCTTCTCCAAAGATCACCGATTCAATGCGAATTTCAAGCTGACCAGGTGCGCACCCTTACAGTTACTTATTCCCCTTCTTTTGGAGCAGGGCCTCGGCCTTTTGCAGGTTGGATTTGGACACTTCCACATAATAAGTGGCGTGGGCCGGCTCGTAAACCTCCAGGGCAGCTTTAAAAGCCTTAACTGCCTCCTCCAGGCGTTGCGTGCCGCTCTCCCGCTCCCCGAGAATTCTAAGTGCAATTCCCAGGTTGTTGTGAGTAATAGCCCAATCCAGGGGCACCCGCTCCCGGGTCCGCTCTTTAAGCGCCTCCTGAAAGGCCGCCAGCGCCTCTTCCAGACGTTGCGTGTCGCTCTCCCGCTCCCCGAGCCTCTCAAGTGCACCACCCAGGTTGTTCTGGGTCCTGGCCCAATCCGTGTAAACATAGGCAGCAGCGGCAAGGACGGCTAGTACGACCAGACCGGGAATGCCAAAGAGGAGGTATACTTTCTCACGAAACCATTCCGCCAGTTTCGGCAGCTTGCCATTCTTCGGCATCGTTTCCTCCCCTTGCCCAGGCAGCACCATTCGAGATGCAAACCAGAGCCAACCCTAAGGTTCCACCAGGAAGACCGCCTGGACGCTGGCCTTGATCTCTTCTTCCCCCACCTCGATGGGAGTGGCGGGGGCGGCGGCGGCCAGCCGCATGCCCATTTCCGGACCCCCCAGAGGCAGGATGCGGATGCCGGTGGAGATCTTTTCCACTCCTTTGATTTTAAGGCCTTGCGACTGGGCCAGGGCCTCGGCCAGGCGCCGGGCTCGCTCCATGGCCGCCACCGCGGCCTGTCGCTGCAGTTCCTCGGCGCGGGAATACCCCCAAAATGGCCCGTTAATCGCGGCAGCGCCGTTTTTCAGGGCGAGATCGATGACCGCCCCCAGGCGGGCCGTGCCCTGGAGCTTCACCTGCAGGCGGTTCACCGCCTGGTAGCCCTTGATTTCCAGAGGGCCGTTTTTGACCTTGGGAGTGTAAATCGGCGAGAGCTGGTAACCCAGGGTCTTTACCTGGTCGCCGGGGCCCAGGGCCTGCTTCAGGGCAGCCAGCAGGGCCTCGGCCCGGCGGCTGTTTTCCTGGGCGGCGGCCTCCGCCTGGGGAGCCCGGGTCTCCACTGCCACAGTCAGCATGGCCAGGTCCGGAACTGCGGCGACCTCGCCCTCGGCCTCCACCGCAATGGTGGCACCGGCAACGGCTGGCGCCGCGGTTGGCCCGCTGGCCGCCAGACATCCAGCCAACAGCAGCAGCCACCAAACGCTCTTAGGTCTCTTAGGAAGAATACCGCTCATTTTTTCCCCTCCCCGGCAGCGCCGCCTGCCTCCCCCAGTATTGCCAATAAACTTGTAGTCATTATATTATTAAGCATGTGGAGAAATTTGGCAAATCCGCCCTCCAGAGGTATTCATGGCCAATGAACCCCAGGCCAGCGCTCCGGGCCGCTATCTCATTTGGTACTTGCTGGCCATCGTCCTGATTTTGCTGGTTTTTCAAATTTATAGCGGCGTCCAACCGACCACGGAGGTCAGCTACAGCGAATTTCGCCAATTGCTGGCAATCAAGGGAATCGACGACCTGACCCTCTCCCCCGCTAGCATCACCGGCAAGCTCCTGCCGGCCGGCGTCGAGCAACTGGCCAAGGAGCGGAAAGAGCCGGACCTGCCTCAAAAGCTGGCCAAGTTGTCCGACAACAAGGAACCCGACTTCACCGTGAACCGGGTGGAGGATAAGGACCTGGTGGGGCTTCTGGAAAAGCAGGGGATCAAGTATAGCGCCGCCCCGGACAGGACCATGCTCAACAACCTCATCTCCTGGGGACTGCCGATTTTGCTGCTGGTAGGCATCTGGATCTATTTCTTCCGCAAGGTCGGCGCCGGCGCCGGCGGCCTGATGACGGTGGGCAAAAGCCGGGCCAAGGTTTACGCCCAGGATGAGACCAAGGTCACCTTCCAGGAGGTGGCCGGGGTGGATGAAGCCATCGAGGAACTCAAGGAGATCATCGAATTCCTGAAAAATCCCGCCAAGTTTCAGTTGCTGGGGGGCAAAATCCCCAAAGGGGTGCTGCTGGTGGGACCGCCGGGAACCGGCAAGACCCTGCTGGCCCGGGCCGTAGCCGGAGAGGCCGGGGTCCCTTTTCTGAGCCTCACCGGCTCCGACTTCGTGGAGATGTTCGTGGGGGTGGGGGCGGCCCGGGTGCGGGACCTGTTCGCCACCGCCCAGGAGAAGGCCCCCTGCATCATCTTCATCGATGAACTGGACGCAGTGGGCAAGGCCCGGGGACTGAGCCCCATGGCCGGCCCCGAAGAGCGGGAAAACACCCTGAATCAACTCCTCTCGGAAATGGACGGCTTCGACACCCGCAAAGGGGTGATCATCATGGCGGCCACCAACCGCCCGGAGATCCTGGACCCGGCCCTGATCCGCCCGGGACGCTTCGACCGGCACATCCTGGTGGACCGGCCCTCCCTCATGGGCCGGGAAGAAATCTTGCGGATTCATTCCCGGCAGATCAAGCTCTCCCCCACGGTGGACCTCAAGACCCTGGCGGCCCGCACCCCCGGCATGGTGGGTTCGGACCTGGCCAACATCGTCAACGAAGCGGCCCTGCTGGCGGCCCGTAAAAATAAAGAGGCGGTGGAGATGGACGATTTCGAGGAGGCCATCGACCGGGTGGTGGCCGGCCTGGAAAAACGCAACCGGGTCATGAACCCGCGGGAAAAGGAGATCGTCGCCTACCATGAAAGCGGCCATGCTCTGGTGGCCGAGGCCCTGCCCACCACCGACAAGGTGCACCGGGTTTCCATCATCCCCCGGGGCATCGGCGCCCTGGGCTACACCATGCAATTGCCCACTGAGGACCGCTATCTGATGACCAAGACCGAGCTGGAAGACCGCATGGCGGTGATGCTGGGAGGCCGGGCGGCCGAGGAACTGGTCTTTCAGGAGATTTCCACCGGGGCCCAAAACGATCTCTACCGGGCCACGGAAATTGCCCGTTCCATGGTGCGGGAGTATGGCATGAGCGAGAAGTTGGGACCCATCACCTTCGAGCGGGAGCGGCGGCCCCTGTTCCTGGAAGGCGTCATGCCCACCCCCAGCAAAGATTATAGCGAAGCCACGGCCCAGGAGATCGACCAGGAGGTGGCGGACCTGGTGGACCGGGCCCACCAGCGGGCCAGGGAGGTCCTGGAGGCGCGGCGGCCCACCCTGGAGAAGGTGGGCAAGATTCTCCTGGAAAAAGAGGTTCTGGAGGGCGAGGAGCTGCGGCAGATCTTTAATTCCACCACGCCGCCGCAACCTTCATAAAATAAGGCGCACCGGTTATGGTGCGGCCGGGCCTTAGCCTCGGGCCGGTTTAGGGGTTGGCCGCTCCCTTCTCAACATTTAAAAGATGCCTGGCGGTTTCTAACTATGCCGTTCTTCGCCTCTGCCGCAGCCTTACAAGATCACCTGCTGGCCGAGGCCGGCCCCGGGACCCTGGTGCTGGCGCCGCACCAACGGCTGGCGCAGCAGTTGTGGCAGCGGCAACGCCGGGCCCGCCTCGAGTCCGGCGCCGCGGCCTGGGAACCCTTGCCCCTTACGACCTTCCAGGGCTGGTTGCCGGACCTCTTTGAGACCCTCTGGCCGGAGGTGGCGCTGGCTCCTGAATTGCGCCGCCTGTCTCTGTGGCTTAAGGCCATTGAGGCGGCGCCGGGCTTGGAGGGAACCGCCGCCGACCTCTCCTGGGCCCAGGCCCTGGATGAGGCCTACAATCTTCTCTGCCGCCATTCGTTGTTGGCGGGCAGGGACGCCCGCCCCACGGATGATTCCCCGCTGTTTGCCTGGCGGAGCCGGGTTATCCCGATCTTCAGCCAGCTCCTGGCAGAGGGCGGCTGGTTGGCGCCGGCAGACCTGCCGGCCTTCCTACTGGCCCGGTTGCGGGAAGGAAAGATCACCCTGCCTGAGCGGATCATGGTGGTGGGCCTGGAGAACCCAGCCCCGGCGGAGGACGCCTTCCTGACCGCCGTGGCCCGGCGCACCGGGGTAGAGCACCACCAGGTGCGGGGCCATCCCCAGGCGGTGCAACGGGCGGTGCTCCTCCCCGACCGGAGCCAGGAGCTGGCCTGGGTGGGCGCCCGGCTGGCGGAGCTGGCCTCCCAGGAAGGCCTCCCCTGGCACCGGCTGGCGGTGACCTCCCCGGACCTGGACCAGTATCTCCCCCAGTTGTCGCGGCTCTTCTCTGAGTTGCTGGGGCCGGCGCAGACCGCCGCCGGCTTTGCCTACAACTTCTCCCAGGGGCCGCTTCTTTCGGCAACTCCCCTCTTTCTGGCCGCCACCCTGCCTTTGCGGTTCGTCTCCGGCGGGGAAGCCCGGGAAGACCTGGTGTCGCTCCTGCTGTCGCCCTTTTACCGCGAACTCCGCCGCCACCGGGACCAGACCGCATCCTGGGACCGTATCTGGCGGGAGCGCCGGCTGGACCGTGGCTGGGTTCATTTTAAGGCAGCCATCCCCGATTCCGATGAGGGGGCGCTGGTGCTGTCCCGGCTGGACCGCCTCTGGGCCACCCTCAAGGCCCCCGGCGATGGCTATCTGTGGCGCCGGCGTTTGGAGCAGGTCTGGCAAGAGCTTAAATTCACCCCCGGGGCTGAGGACGAGGCGGCCCAGTTTCGCGGCCTCGATTCCCTGCTGCAGGAGGCGGCCGCCACCCTGGCATCCCAAACCTTGAAGGCCGGGGAGTTCCTCGGCTGGCTGGAGCACGGGGCGAAACAGGTGAAGCTGGCTGGACCCGGAATTCAGGAGGCCGGCATCCAGGTCATGGGCCTCCTGGAGATGCGGGGCCTGGAGTTTTCCCAGGTCTTTTGCCTGGGGATGAACTCCGGGGCCTTGCCGCCGCCGCCCCGCCCCCTGCCCCTGCTCACCGCCGCGGAAAGAGGCGTCGTCCTGGGTGGCACTTACCGCAGCCAGCACAATTTTTCCCGGGTGCTTTACGACAACTTGCTGGGCGCCGCTCCGCACCTGGTCCTTACCCGGCCCGGAGTGGTCGAAGACGAGGAACGGCCCGGCAGCCCACTTTACCTGGGCGGCTGGGACAAAGAGGCGATGCCGGTATTGAGCGTCCCTGATCCGGCCTGGCTGCGGAGTCCCGCCATCCGGGCCGCCTTGGACGGCACCGGGGCTTCCTTTGCCGGCCACCCCGACGGGCCGCTGTCCGTCAACCTGCCCGACCGGCTCTCCGTGGGCAAGGCCGCCGCGGCCCTGAGCTGTCCCTGCCGTTTCCTTCTGGAGGGCATTTTGAGGCTTAAGGAACTGCCAGAGATAGAAGCGGGTCTGCCTCCCCGGGAACGGGGCGACCGGCTTCACCAGGTAGTGGCCCGATTCGTCAAGGAATTCAGCCATATTCTCAAGGAGCAGGATTGGGACCACGACCAGGCCCAGAAGGTCTTGGACGCCGCGGCGCGCCTGACGCTGGGGAACCTTTTGCAAGACCCCCACTGGCAGGCGGAGCTGGAACGCTGGCTGGGCGCAGAGGCAGGGAAAACCGGCCTGCTCCGGGAATGGCTCCTCCTGGAACGGGAGCGCTACCGGCAGGGCTGGCGCTGGCGGCTCACGGAGGAGGGTTTCAGCGGGCTCCGGGAGGAGGGCTGGCCCTTTGCCCTGACCGGCCGCCTGGACCGCCTGGACTACCACCCGGGGACCCAGGAGGCCGTTATCTGGGACTATAAGAGCGGTAAGCTCCCCAATGCCAAAGAGGTGTTCGATGAGCTGCTGGAATTCCAGTTACCCTGCTACCTGCTGGCGGTGGAGCGCGGCCTGATCGAGACTCCCCGGGAGCGCCGGGGACTCCGGGCCGGGTTCATCGGGCTCAAAAGCCTTCGCAAGAACCACCTGAAACATGAGGATTTTAAGGGCCGGGCCGACGACTGGCCCCGGGTGGCGGCGGCCCTGGCGGCCAGCCTGCAGGACCTGGGGAAGCGCCTGGCGGCCGGAGATTTCAGCCCCCATCCCACCCCAGCCCCCGACCCCGCGGGCAAAGACCTGGGCGCCTGCAATTATTGCCCTTATGACCTGCTCTGCGGTCATACCGGCGCCTCCGCCCCAGCGGCTGAGGAGGAACCGGAAGAATAAGGAATTTATTGATAATCCCCCGTTGAAACCGGGGGAGGTAATCGATTAATTAACAGCGCAGGTTTTTAATAAACCGAGATAATTTAATGATAAGTCTGCCCGCCGATCAGGCTGCCCGGGATCGGGCCCTGGACCCCCGGGGGAGCTTCCACCTGGAAGCCCCGGCGGGTTCGGGCAAGACCTCGGTGCTGCTGGCCCGCTTCCTCACCCTGCTGGCCCAGGTGGAGGCCCCGGAGGAATTGCTGGCCCTGACCTTCACCCGCAAGGCCGCGGGGGAGCTGCGCGCCCGGGTTATGGAGCTCCTCTGGTCCAGGGGGCAGCCCCCTGAGTCCCCCTGGGAAGAGCACCTGGTGGACCTGGCCCAACAAGTCCTGCGGCAGTTCGGCCGCAAGTCGGACGCCCTCCAGGAGTTGCTGACGCCCGAGCGCCTGCCGGTCATGACCTTTCACAGTTTTTGCGCCCAGTTACTGAGACTGGCGCCCCAGGAGGCCGGGGTAGCTCTCGATTTTCGGCTTCTGGAAGATGATGAAACCCGCCTCCTCAGGGAGGAGGCCCTGGAAGAACTGCGCCGGAATCTGGCGGCCCGGCCCGCCCTGGACCCGGTGCGCCAGGCCCTGGTGCGGCGGCTGGTGCGCCTCAACAACGATTGGCCCCGCCTGGCCGGCGAACTCTTATCTCTGCTCTCCCGCCGGGACAGCCTGGAGGATTTCCTGGAGCTGGCCCGCCGCAGCAGCCAGCCGGAGGCCTACCAGCTCTTATTGGAACAGCGTTACCGGCTGGTGCTGACGCCGCTCTTGCAAACCCTGGCGGACGGCCTCCGAGCCGCAGCCCTGGGCCGGGAATGGCATGGCCTCTGGCAGGAATTGGGCGGAACTTTCCAGGGGGAGCCGCTCCCCCCGGAGATCCCCGGGACCGAGCCCGGGGACCTGCCGGCCTGGCAAGCCCTCTGCGGCCTGCTCCTCACCCAGGGCGGCGAGCCCCGCAAACGGCTAAACGAGAAACTGGGATTCCCTGCCGGTTTCCAAAAAAGCCCTTGGCCGCAATTGTTCCAGGAACTGCCGCCGGCCACGGCGCGGCTCCTGGACCGATGCCGCCAACTGCAACCTGCCGCCGCCCAGCCGGAGGAGGCCCAGGCCCTCCAGGATCTGGTGATCCTCCTGGGGGAGGCGTTGGCCGCCTACGAAGCCCTTTGCGCCCGCAGGCAGGCCCTCGATTTCATCGCCCTGGAGCAGGCTGCCTTACGGTTGCTCGGCGACCAGGACGTAAGCGAGATCCTGTTGCGCCTGGACTTCAAGCTCAAACACCTGTTGGTGGATGAATTTCAAGACACCAGCCGCAACCAGCTGAAGTTGCTGTGCCGTATCATGGCCGGCTGGCAGGCCGGGGAGGGCCGCACCCTGACCGTGGTGGGGGACCCGAAACAGTCCATTTACGGCTTTCGAGACGCCAAACCCTGGATTTTCGCCGAATCCCGCCAAGGCCTCTCCTGCGGGCATGTCCGGTTTCCCCTGGAATCGCTCCAGCTCACCTCCAACTTCAGGGCCAGCCGGACCTTGATCCATTGGGCCAACACGGTTTTTAATGACGTCCTGGCCCAAGAAAAAGTATCCGACTTGAGCTTCCACGCCGCCGCGGCCGCCCCCGGGGCCCCGGCAGGGGAGGCCCCGCGGCTGGCCCTCTTTGCCGGCAGCGGCGACCTTCCCGCCCGGGAGGCGGAGGCTTCCTGGCTGGCCCGGCAGGTGGGGGAAGCCTGGTCGCAGCTGGCAGAAAAAGAGAGCATCGGCATCCTGCTGTTCACCCGCAACCACCTGCCGGTCTATCTTAAGGCCCTGGCCGCGGCCGGTCTGCCGGTTAAGGTGCGGGAGGGGCTGAAACTGGCCAAAGACAGCCTGGTGGTGCAGCACCTCCACAACCTGGCCCGGGCCCTGACCCGTCCCCAGGACGACGTGGCCTGGGCCGCCCTGCTCCGGGGGCCCTGGGCTCCCCAGCCTCTGGAGGTGCTGGCCCGGGTGGTCGGGACCGCGCCGGGGAAATTGTGGCCGGAGAAGCTCTGGCGCTTCGCCGGCACCCCTGAATGCGCCGGGGATTTGGCAAGGCTTATCAAAAACCTGATGACGGCTTTGGACCGGGTGGGACGCTGGCCCCTGGCGGAAGTCGCCGGAGACTTTATGTCCGAGGTGGAGGCCTGGGCCGGCGTGGCCGCCTGGGAAGGCCCCTTGGGAGTGGCCTGCGCCCGGGCCTATCTGGAGCTCTTGGCCCAGGCGGAGGCCGGCCTGCCGGAGGCCACCTTCAGCCGGGCTGACTTCTCCCTGCCGGAGGCCTATCAGCCCCCCGATCCCAAGGCCCAGGACTCGCCGGTAGAGGTGCTGACGGTGCATGGCGCCAAGGGATTGGAGTTCACCCGGGTATTTATTCCCTTCCTGGACTGGCAGCCCCTGCAACGGGAAGACAAACTGGCCCCCTTTCTGCTGGAAGAGATTGCCGGAAAGGGAGGCGGCGCTCGGGTCCAGGGCCTGGCCCTGGCCCGGCCTTACGCCCAGGAACGCCAGGATTCCCTATATCTGCTTCTTAATGATACGAAGAAACGCCGCCTCCTGGAAGAGGCCCGGCGAGTCTTTTACGTGGCGGCGACCCGGGCCCGGGGGCGCCTGACCCTCAGCGCCGCCGTGAAGCTCAATAACCGCGGTGAGCCGGCCATCCCTCCGGAAAGCCCACTGGCCTGGCTGCTGGATCATTACCGGGCCACCCTGCCCCCGGCCGGGGCCGCGGTGACCTGGCCGGAGCCGGAACTCCAGGTGGAACTGCCGGTTGACCTCCCCGCCCCCTTCCCAGGGGAGCGGCTACCCTCCCTGGGCAAAGACCTGCCGCCCGCCCTGGCCTTAACCCCCGAGGCCCTGCAATATCGGATAATCCACCCTTCCCAACTGGCTGAGGCCGGCCCGGACGAACCCCCAACCCCGGCCGCGGCCCGGGAAGACCAGGACATTCCCCGCCTCCGGGGAGAGATTATCCATCGCGGCCTGGATACCCTGGCCCGAGGGGGCGAACTGCCCGGGCTGGCCGGGCTGGCCGCGGCCCTGCGCCAGATGGGCCTGGCCCCGGAAACCGCCGTGAGCGCCCTGGCCCCGGAACTCCTGGCGGAGCTGCAGGCCTGCCGCCAGGACCCCTGGCTGGCGCCCCTTCTTAACCCCAAGCGGCCCGGCGCCGCGAGCGAGTGGCTCCTGGAGGACCTGGCCGCCCCGGGCACCCTGCGCCGGGGGAAGATCGACCGGCTGGTGTTCGACGGCCAGGACTGGTGGCTCCTCGATTATAAGAGTTCCCGGCCTGAGGACCCGGCTGCCTGGGAGGATTTCATCAAAGGGGAAGTGGTAAAATACCGGCCCCAGCTCCTGGCCTACCGGGAGATGGCGGCCCGGGCTAGAGGGCTGCGGCTCGAGCAGATCAAAGCGGCTATTTACTTTACCGCCTTAAGGCGGGCGGTGGAGGTGTAAGAAACGACCATGCGGCTCCCTGGCCAATCCCATGCTCCTCTTTACCCTGCGCCGGAGCGCGGTTTTCTATTTGCGCAAAATGGAAAAATCCTTTAGAAAAGCTACGAGGCTGGACGCAGAAAGAAACCTTGGGCAAGATGGCTGCGTGCAGGGGCGGGGTTAAAACCCGCCCCTACGGACCGGGGCAGGGAGAGACCGGCACAGGGCAGCCAGCCAACCCTTTAAAAAAGGTTCCGTCGGCAGATGCAGGACCCTGGCAAAAAAAGCGACAAACCCCATTATCTCGGGCACCGGCAGCGCCTGCGGAACCGCTTTCTCCAGGGCGGCCCCCGGGCCTTGCAGGACTACGAACTGCTGGAACTGCTGCTCACCTTCGCCATCCCCTATTCCGACGTGAAGCCCCTGGCCAAGCAGATGATCCAGCATTTCGGCTCCTTTACCCGGGTGTTGGACGCCACCCCGGAGGCCCTGATGGAGGTCCAGGGGGTGCGGGACTACGCCGCCACCCTTGTCCGGCTGGTGAAGGCCTGCGCCGAATACTATCTGAAGGAAGAGGTCCTGGGGCGGCCCCGCCTTTCCTCCCTTTCGGCCCTGGTGGACTACTGCCGCACCGCCATGGGCGGCCTCCCGGATGAACAGTTCCGGGTGATCTTCCTCAATACCCAGAACGAAATCATCGCCGAAGAGATCGTCCAGGAGGGCACCGTCAACCAGACGGTGGTCTATCCCCGCAAGGTCCTGGAGCTGGCCCTGAAACACAAGGCCAGCGGCCTGATCCTGGTGCACAACCACCCGAGCGGCAACCTGACGCCGTCAGGGGCGGACCTGGAACTGACCCGCTCCCTGGTGCAGGCCTCCCGGTCCCTCAACCTGACGGTGCTCGACCACCTGATTATCAGCCGCCAGGGCCACTTCAGCATGGCTGAAAAGAATTTGTTGTAGGTGAGGAGTGGTTTGGGGAGGGGGCGGAATTTTAGCGGCAAAGGCCTCCGGCCGGTGAAAGGCCACAGGCTGGAAGCCTGTGCCACCGGGAAAATCGATGGCCCCAGGCCGCCCTATAATGAACTGAGAGCTGTTGGTAGCCGCAGGCTTTAGCCTGCGCTTATGTGGGACAGGCACTCTGCCTGTCTTGCCCCCTAATTTTTTGGCTCCCAAGTTTAGGTTGGGAACAAGAAGAAAGGGCCACAGGCTGGAAGCCTGTGCCACCGGGAAAATCGATGGCCCCAGGCCGCCCTATACCGAGAGCCGGGTAGGCCGCCTGCTCTAGATTTTCTTTGCCGAAAACCTAAAACCACCATCATGCGCTATTCTTTGATTAAAGAGATCGCCGACCTGGTCGGCCCGGAGCACCTCCTCACCTCACCCGAGGACTGCTGGACCTACGCCTACGACGCCACCGACCAGGCCCGGATGCCGGAGGCCGTAGTCTTTCCCGGCTCGGCGGCGGAGATCTCCCAAATCCTGCGCCTGGCCAACGAGCATCACTTCCCGGTCACTCCCCGGGGGGCGGGCAGCGGCCGCAGCGGCGGCGCCGTGCCCATCGCCGGCGGCGTGGTCCTGGTCCTCACCCGCCTGAACCGCATCCTGGAGATCGACCCCGCCGACCTGGTGGCAGTGGTGGAGCCCGGGGTAATCCTGGCGAGATTCAAGGCAGCGGTGGCGGCCCAGGGCCTCTACTACCCGCCGGACCCGGCCAGCGCCGACTTCTGCACCATCGGCGGCAACGTGGCCGAGTGCGCCGGGGGCGCGGTGGCGGTGCAATACGGGGTCACCCGGGACTACGTCCTGGGGCTTACCGTGGTCCTGCCCACCGGCGAAATCATCGATGCCGGCACCCGCACCATGAAAGGGGTGGTGGGCTACGATCTCACCCGGCTGTTTTTGGGCTCCGAGGGCACCCTGGGGGTGATCTCCCGCATCACCCTCAAACTGGTGCCCAAGCCCGCGGCCCGGCAGACCCTGGCCGCGGGCTTCGAAACCCTGGAGGCCGCCGCCCGGGCGGTGCTCCAAATCCTCACCGCCGGTCTCGCCCCAACCGCCCTGGAATTCCTGGACCCGGTGACCCTGGGCTGCGTCCGGGAGCTGCTGCCCTTTGAGGTTCCCGGCGAAACCGCGGCCCTGCTGCTGGTGGCGGTGGACGGCCACCCTCATGACGTGGAAGAGCGGGCCGCCGGCATCGCCCGCTTCTTTAAGGAGCAGGGCGCCCGGCCCGTGCTCCGGGCCAAGAACGCCGCCGAAGCGGATGAACTCTGGAAGGCCCGCCAGGTCATCTCGCCGGCCATCCTCAAGGTGAAGCCCCAAAAGGTGAGTGAAGACGTGGTGGTGCCCTTGAGCGCCATTCCGGACTTGATCTCCGGCCTGCAAAAAATTTCCCGGAGGCACGGTCTGGTCATCCCCTGTTACGGCCACGCCGGGGACGGCAACATCCACGTCAACGTCCTCTATGACCGCAAGATCGATCGGGAACGGCAAGCGGTGGGGGCCGCCGTGGAGGACATCTTTCACCTGGTGCGGGAACTGCGCGGCACCCTCTCGGGGGAGCACGGTATCGGCCTCACCAAGGCCCCGTACCTCGGGATGGAGCTTTCCCAGGCGGCTATGGCCCTTGAGCAGCGCCTGAAGCGGGCCTTCGACCCCAATGACATCATGAACCCGGGGAAGATCTTCCCGGGCCCCCGGGCCCGGTGAAGGAACGGCGTCCGGAAACCGGAGGCGGCTCGCTGGGCCGGAGAGCCGCCGCTAAATTATCAGGTTCCAGGATTTTTGAAAGATGATGACCGGGTTAGCAATTTTTATTGGTTGACAAAATTTTCACAATCGCATACTTTAAATTCCAAAAACCCGTGGACCGAATATTGAAGGAGGATATCGCGGCATGGCAACAATTGAATATGAGGGGAAGACTTTCACGGTTGACGAAGACGGCTTCCTGGAAAACCTGGACCAATGGTCCCACGAATGGGTGGATTACGTGAAGGATTCTGAGGGCATTTCGGAACTTACCGAAGAGCATTGGAAGGTTATCCACATGCTCCAGGAATACTACAAGAAGAACGGCATCGCCCCCATGGTGCGAATCCTTTCCAAGGTGACGGGTTTTAAACTGAAACATATTTATGAGTTGTTTCCCTCCGGACCAGGCAAAGGCGCTTGTAAGATGGCGGGATTGGCGAAACCCACCGGTTGCGTCTAGGCCGACTCCTTCTTTCCCATAAGACCATATAATATCAGAGCAGATTCCCCCGCCAGGGAATCTGCTCTACGTGTTAGGATCTCGCTAGCAGCGAAGATTCGATTGACATAGCCCCCGTTTCCCTTTACATTCCCATAATAGAGTCAGTGCATTCCAGTCCCCATGCCAGTCGCCCCCGTTTGCTGACCGCAACGGGACGGCCTGCCGGGAGTCCTCTATTTACCGGCTGTTCCTGGATAATGGCTCATTTAGGAGATGCCCATGGCGTGTCCCATGAACAAGATTCTCTTTATAGAACCCCGGGCTCCCAGGGAGCACATCTTCAGCCGGGTGACCATTCCGCGCCTGGGTTCCCTGCTCCTGGGCACCATCCTTAAGCGCCAGGGGCGTGAGGTCAAGGTGGTGGTCGAGGACATGGCCGCCCCGGACTACCGGACCCTCGATTTTAAGCCGGACCTGGTCTGCATCTCCAGCATCTCCTCCACCGCCCCCCGGGCCTATGAGTTGGCTGATTTTTACCGGGGCCGCGGCACGCCGGTGGTCCTGGGCGGGGCCCATCCCAGTTTTCTGCCCCTGGAAGGGCTGGAACACGCGGACTACGTCATCTGCGGCGAGGGCGAAGGGGCCTTGCCGGAACTGGTGGCCGCCCTGGAAAACGGCGGCGACCCGAGCGCCATTCAGAACCTCTGCTTTCGCAACGGGGACGCCATCCGCCAAAATCCCTGGCGCCCCATGGTGGAGGACCTGGATTCCCTGCCCATTCCCGATTATGGCCTGATCCACGGCAAAAAGTCCCGGCGGCGCCTGTCCGTCGTCTCCATCTCCACCTCCCGGGGCTGCCCCTTCAATTGCAGCTTCTGCTCGGTGATCCTCATGTTCGGCCGCAAATACCGCGCCCACTCGGTGGACCGCATCATGAAGGAGATCCGGCAAAACGGCGCCCAGGGCCGGCACATCTTCTTCTGTGACGACAATTTTACGGCCAACCGGGCCCGCACCAAGGAATTGTGCGAGCGCCTCCTTCAAGAAAATCTGAAGATCGAATGGAGCGCCCAGGTGCGGGTGGACGCGGCCGGGGACCTGGAACTCCTGGATCTCATGGCCAAGAGCGGCTGCTTCGCGGTCTTCGTGGGCCTGGAATCCATCAACCCGGCCACCCTGAAGGCCTACAACAAATCCCAGACGGTGGAGGGGATCAAGGAGGCGGTGGCCAATTTTCACCGTTTCGGCATCAATGTCCACGGCATGTTCGTCTTTGGCGCCGAAGAGGACCATTACCAGGTGATCCGGGACACCGTCAAGATCTCGCGGCAGATGTATCTCGACTCCTTGCAATACCTGATCCTGACGCCCATGCCCGGCACCCCCTTCTACAAGGAGATGGAGGCCCAAAACCGGATCATCTGCCGGGACTGGAGCCAGTACGATGGCCACCACACCGTATTCCAGCCCCGCCAGTTCTCTCCCTTTGAGCTGCTGATGGAGACCAACCGGGCCATGAAGAAATTTTACTCCTGGCCCTCGGTGGTCAGGCGTCTGATCACCATGGACCTGTTTTACGCTAAGCTCAAGGCCTACGCCCGCATCCTCTTGTGGAAATCCAATGCCCGGAAGAGCCGCTACTTCCAGCATCTCAAGGAGCAGTTATTCACTCGGGCCCGGCAACTGCGCCACTGGCGCCCCAGCGGCCACCAGCTGCCCCGGGTGGGCATCCCCGCGGCCATCTGGAACCTGAGCCCCTGGGAGAGCCGTCCCCGGGAATTCCTGCTGCAATTTCTGAAACGCCTGGGGGTGGAGGTGGTGCAGGATGGCGGCGAGGCCCCGGAGGGGAGCGGCCCCCTGGCCGCGGTCAAGGGCGAAATTGTCCGGTTGCAGGCCAAGGCCGACCTGGTGCTGCTGCCCATGTGGCAGGGCCTGGGAGACGCGGCCCAGAAGATGAAGGAGCTGCCCCAGGAACTGGCCCAGGGGACCGTGGCCCGGCTCCTGGCCCTGGAATTCAGCCCCGCCTCCTTCTATACCGCCTGCATGGAACTGGGCCTCTGCTTTAGGAAGCGTCTTCCGGGCATCCGCCGCATCTACTTCCAGACCCTGGCGGAGGTGGGCGGCCAGATTTAAGAAGGGTGAAATTCAGTCTTATTCCGGTTCCCAGGCTCCGGCTTGGGGACCTTTTTTTTGGGGAATTATGTATTTAAATCCCTCGATTATCTTTTGCAAGGGCGGGGGTCCCCGCCCAGGGCAAATCCACGATTGCCAGAGGCCTGTGCCACTGAGACGCCCCCCCTACGGCCATGATGGAATCGGGGGGCAAGTATATAATTCCCCCCCCTTTTTTTTATGCCAGTCTCCGCCGCCCGGTTTCCTGAATTTTTTAGGCCGGGGCCGGCGCTCAGAGCCTGGCGGACGGGGCGTTCATCCCTCCCCCTCCTTCCCGGGTTCCAGGCCGTAAGCCTTCAGTTTCCGGTAGAGGTGGGAGCGCTCCAGGCCGATCTTCTCCGCCAGCAGGCTGACGTTGCCCTGGCACTCCGACAATTTGCGCCGCAGGAACTGCTTCTCAAAGAGGGCCCGGGCCTCCCGGAAGGAAGGCACCTGAAGAAAGGGGTCGATAACGTCGTAATCGGCCGCCGGCTCCGTCCCGGAGGCGGCCAGGGGCAGGTCGCCCAAGTCCACCAGATCGAAGGGGCTGAGGATGGCCAGGCGGAAGACGAAGTTCTTCAGCTCCCGGACGTTCCCCGGCCAGGGCATGGCGGCCAGGGCCTCCAGGGCCGCGGGGGTGAAGGTCTTGGCCGGGGCGCCGTTCTCCTGGGAGAGCTCCTTGAGGAAGTGGGCCGCCAGCAGGGGGATGTCCTCCCGGCGCTCCTTAAGGGGCGGCACGTTTAAGGGAATGACGTTGATGCGGTGATAGAGGTCTTCCCGGAAGCGCCCGTTGGCGATCTCCTCTTCCAGGTTTTTATTGGTGGCGGCCAGCACCCGCACGTCCACCTGGATGGGCCGGCCTCCCCCCACCCGCTCGAAGCGCTGCTCCTCCAGGATACGCAGAATCTTGGCCTGGGTCTTCAGGCTCATATCGCCGATCTCATCCAGGAACAGGGTGCCTTCATGGGCCAGGTCGAACTTGCCCCGGTGCTGGCTGGAGGCCCCGGTGAAGGCCCCCTTTTCGTGGCCGAAGAGCTCGCTTTCGATGAGGTCTTCGGGAATGGCGGCGCAGTTCACCTCCACCAGGGGCTGGTAAGCGCGGCGGCTGAAGGCGTGCAGGGCCCGGGCCACCACCTCCTTACCGGTGCCGTTGTCGCCGGTGATGAGCACCGCGGCGTTGGTAGGGGCCACCAGGGCCAATTTCTCCCGAAGACGGCGGATGGCAGCGCTTTCACCGATGATCTCCTTGACCGGGGCCCGCTGTTGCCGCAGGCGCCGGTTCTCCTCGGCGAGCCGGGCGTTCTCCAGGGCGTTGCGCACCGACAGCAGGATCTTGTCGGCGTTGGGCGGCTTTTCGATGAAATCGAAGGCCCCCAGACGGGTGGCCTTGACGGCGTTCTCCACCGAGCCGTAAGCGGAGACCATTATCACCGGCAGCAGGGGGTGCTGCCTTTTCAGCTCGGTAAGCGCCTCCAGGCCGTCCAGGCCTGGAAGAGCAATATCCAGGAGGACCAGGTCAGGGGCCTCGGCCGCCACCATCTTGAGCGCGGTTTCGCCGTCCGGGGCGGTGAGCACCTCGAAGCCCTCGTCCTGCAGGACTCCCGACACGGCGCGCAGAATCTGAGGCTCGTCGTCAACTACCAGCAAGGTTCCCGGCATAATCGGCCCTGTGCATAGGAAAATCGATGATGAATTTGGTCCCCTGGGGGACATTGTCTTCCACCCGGATATGGCCCTGGTGCTCGGCCACGATGGAATTGACGATGGCCAGGCCCAAACCGGTGCCGCCCCGCTTGGTGGAGAAGTAGGGCTCAAAGATCCGCACCCTGTCACGGTTCGGGACGCCCCTGCCGGAGTCGGCCACGCTCAGTTCCACCCTGCCGTCGGCCGGGGTTCTCCTTATGGCGACCATGATAGTCCCGGCCCCGTCAATGGAAGCCAGGGCGTTATCCAGTAAATTGAGGAGCAGCCTTTTGACCTGCTCGCGGTCCAGGAGCACCGGGGGCAACTGGGGGTCAGGGTGGAATTCCAGGGCCACCCGGGGCTGCAATTCCCGATAAAGAAGCATGGTCTCCTGGACCAGGGCGTTAAAATCCTGGGGGGCCAGGGTCAGTTGGGGCAGGCGGGCGAAGCGGGCAAAGTTATCTACCAGGCTCTGGAGTTCCTCCACTTGCTTGACGATGATCTGGGTGCATTCCTGGAAGACCAGGCCGTCCTCCCCGAGGCGGTCGGCGTAGCGCCGCTGCAAGCGCTGGGCCGCCAGCTTGAGGGGGGTCAGGGGATTCTTTACTTCATGGGCGATCCGGCGCGCCACCTCCCGCCAGGCCGCCAGCCGCTGGGCCCGCTCCAGGTCCGTCAGGTCTTCGAAGACGATAACCACTCCCAGGTCGCGGCCGGCTTCATCCTTGAGCACTGTGGTCTTGAGCAACAGGTAAAGGGTCTGGTTGGGCAGGATCAGATGCAGGGACTCCTCCACCGTGCCCCGGGAGGCTGCGCGGGCCGCGGCCACCACCTCGACCATGCGCTGGTAGGCAGCCGGGGGTAGCAGCACCCGGGCCTCCCGGCCCAACACCTCCTCCCTGTTCAGGCGCAACATCTGGGCGGCGGAGTCATTGATCATGGTGACCTTGCCCCCGGCGTCCAGGGCGATGACCCCCGCGGCCACGTTTTTGAGCAGGACCTCCATGTCCCGCTTCTGCGAGGAAATGAGTTCGTGGGATACGCTCAACTGCCCGTAGGCCGCGGCCAACTGCGCTTTACCCTGTTGCAGGTCCTGGGTCATCTTGTTGAAGGATTGCACCAGAAAGGAGATTTCATCCCGCCCCTCCTGGGGAATCTGGAAGTCGTAGTCCCCTCCCGCCACTTTCAGGGCGCCCTCGGCCAGTTCCCGGATGGGGGTGGTTAACTCCCGGGCCATGTAAAACCCCAGCCAGATGGCGGCCATCAGGGTAATCAAGGTGACTATGATCAGACCCAGGTAATGGCTCACCTTCAGCGGGCTGAATTGCAAGAGGCGCTGGCGCAGCTCCTGTAGGCTGCGTTCCGCGGCGGCGACCCGCAGCAGGTGGGTTTCGGGAATGGTCTGGCGCACCAGCAGGTAGCCTTGGATCTGGCCGGCGGCGTCGGTCACCGGCGTCAGGAAGCTCAGGAGTTCCTCTTTACCGACCTTCTGGCGCAGCACCGCCTCCGCCGTCGTCTTTAGCTCCCCGGGGGCCGGCCGCGGCAGTTCCTGGGCCCCCCGCAGTTGGGGAGCGTAGCTGGCAGCCAGAGGCGCCCCCTGGCGGTCCAGGACCTCCAGGCCGCTAAGATCATAATCGGCACGGCGCTGCTGCACGAAGGATCGAAGATAATCTCGATCCCCCCGGGCCAAAACGCCACTTTCCTGCAATTCCCCGGTAAACCTGCGGCCATAGGCCTTGAGGTTGTCCTCCACCTCCACGGAGAAGGTGCGGGTCAGATCGACGGCCTTGTCCAGGGACTCCTCCACCTGCCGGTCCCAGGAGTAATTCACCTGGCTGGAGAGGAGCTGCCAGGCCATGAACATGAGGAACAGGGTGGGAAGGAGGGTGAGGCTGATGAAGGTGAGGACCAGGCGGGTGCGCAGCCGGGAGCCGAAGACCTTGCGGCGCCGCTCCAGGAAGAGTTTGGCCAGGTTGCGGAAGATGAGAAAGGTGAAGAGCAGCAGCAGAAAGGCGTTGATGTTCAGAAGGCCAAAGGCCAGGAGACTGCCGGCCACCGGCTGGCCGCCCTGGTGCACCAGGCGCACTTCCACGCTGGTGATGGCCACTACCAGCACCAGGGTGAGGGCGATGAGGAATCGTTCCCGCCGGCGCTTGCGAGATTCTCCTAGTTGTCCCGGAGTGGGAGCGCTCTTCGTTTGCATCAGCCTCTCAGCCTCTTTCCTGGACGCTTGCTCCCCTGGGCCGGCTGGCTGTCATCTCGGCATAATCCCTTAAACTTTATATATTTATCATTATTGTGAGGCCTTGGCAAGCAGGGGCCGGGAGGGGTGTTACCGGTTCACCCCCACGGGCGTGGGGACAACGAAGGCATCCAGAAAGGCGAAGTGCGGGTGCTCGGTTCACCCCCACGGGCGTGGGGACAACCAGCCGACCGCAGGACTGCCCATATATGTGGGCGGTTCACCCCCACGGGCGTGGGGACAACATTGACGCTAACTCCTGCCGGTCCAGTTCCATCGGTTCACCCCCACGGGCGTGGGGACAACTTGTGGGTTTCAGGTGGTTCCTGTTCGCGCTGCGGTTCACCCCCACGGGCGTGGGGACAACTTGCCGGTTCGATTCCTGGCCAGAGGCTCCATCGGTTCACCCCCACGGGCGTGGGGACAACATGATTATCTCGGTGGCGCCAACCTGCTCTTGCGGTTCACCCCCACGGGCGTGGGGACAACACAGCCGCTTTGTTCCCTTTGGCCCTTTCTTCCGGTTCACCCCCACGGGCGTGGGGACAACTTTTTAATTTTCTAATTGGCTTTCCTGCCAATCGGTTCACCCCCACGGGCGTGGGGACAACTGCTGGCATCGGCGGGCTGGAAAGGACTTGACCGGTTCACCCCCACGGGCGTGGGGACAACCTGCGCT
>JBAVAG010000099.1:0-11049 GCA_049585595.1 Desulfobaccales bacterium | reverse complement strand
ATCTGTCTTAATTTTTTGCCAAGGCGGAAACGGGTAAATTGTCCTAATCCGTGGGTTACTTTTACCCATAGTCTCGGAGGCGGACTTGGTATGACCAATATACCAAGGCCGCGGCGCACCGGATCCTCCTCATCCCGGTACCCTGCTTAAGGCCCGGAGCGCTCACCCCCCTGATTTCCGGACCCCTGGTTGCCTGGTTGGCGGGGGCGGTCGGGGCGGCCGGCGGACTGGGAGCACGGAAGGCCCCCGGCTTTTTTACTCACCCCTCGGGTGTGGCGGTTTTTTTTCTGGCATCTGGGGCATATCTGCCCTATATTTCCCATAGAACGGCTGATCCGGCCGGATAAGGGAATAATATCCCAATTCACGGGCCGCCCCCGGGCTGACAGGAGACCAGCATGTCTGAACCGTTAGGGTACTTCACCTTTGTGCTCCACTCCCACCTTCCGTATGTCATCGGCCACGGCCGCTGGCCCCACGGCATGGATTGGCTCAATGAAGCCGCCGCGGAGTCCTACATCCCGCTGCTCCAGGTCTTCAACCGCCTGGCGGCCCAGGGCCTGACTTCCGGGGTGACCCTGGGAATCACCCCCATTTTGGCGGAGATGCTGGCCGCAGAGACCTTCCACCGGGAGTTCGAGGAATATCTGGAGACGAAAATTCAGGCGGCCGGAGAAGACCTGCGCACCTTTGAGAAGCTGGGCGATCGCCACTTCGCCTCCCTGGCCCGGATGTGGGAAGACCACCATCGGGGATTGTTAAAGGTTTTCAGGGATGATTTTGACAAGGACCTCCTGAAGGCCTTTAGGGGGCTCATGGACCAGGGGGTGCTGGAAATTATCACCTCCGCCGCCACCCATGGCTATCTACCCCTGCTGGGGCGGGACACCGCGGTGCAGGCCCAGGTGAAACAGGGGGTGGCCGCCTACCGCCGCCACTTTGGCCGGGACCCCAAGGGCTTCTGGCTGCCGGAATGCGCCTACCGGCCCCGCTACCGCTGGGTCCCGCCCTTGTCCGATCTGGCTACGGCCCCGGTGCTGCGCAAAGGGGTTGAGGAGTTCCTGTCGGAGAATGGCCTCGATTATTTCTTCATCGATTCCCACCTCCTCAAGGGAGGCCGGGCCATAGGGGTCTACAAGGATCGCTTCGAGGCCCTGGAGCGCCTCTGGGAGCGGTTTGCCTCCCAGTACCAGGAACGGCCGGAGGAAGAGGATAAATCCCCCTACCAGGTCTATCTGGTGAGTTCGGCGCCGGAGAGCAAGCGCCCGGTGGCGGCCTTCACCCGGGACCCCAAGACCGGTCTCCAGGTGTGGAGCGGCGAATGGGGCTATCCCGGCGACGGCAATTATCTGGACTTCCACAAAAAACGCTATCCGGGGGGGCTGCGTTACTGGCAGGTGACCAGCGCCAAGGCCGATCTGGCGGACAAACAGCCCTACCACCCGGAGTGGACCACCCCCAGGATTCACGAACAGGCGGAACACTTCGTCTCCATGGTGGTGGGCATCCTGACGGAGTTTCGCGAGCAGCACGGCCGGCCGGGGATGGTGGTGGCCCCCTATGACACCGAACTCATCGGCCATTGGTGGTTCGAGGGGCCGGAGTGGGTCTACCAGGTGCTGAGCCGCTTCCAGGCCCATACCCAGGTGGGCCTCAGCCCCGGCAGCGAGCTCCTGAAAAAGGCGGCTCCCCAGCACGTCATCTCCCTGCCGGAGGGCTCCTGGGGAGAAGGGGGCTACCACTGGATCTGGCTCAATGAGATGAACGACTGGACCTGGCGCCATATTTATCCGGCGGAGCAGGAGATGGAAGAGCTGGCCCGGCTCTATGCCGGGGTCTCCGAACCGCGCCTCCTGGACCTCTTGAAACAGTGTGGCCGCTCCCTCTTCCTCCTGGAGTCCTCAGACTGGCAGTTCCTCATCAGCACCTTCAGCGCCCGGGATTATGCCGAACTGCGGCTGGTGACGCACCACGACGACTTCAAGCGTCTGGCCGCCATGGTCCGGCGCTACGCCGCCGAGGGGGACCTGCCCCCGGAGGATTGGAATTTTTTCACCCTCTGCCGGGAACGGGACGACATCTTCCCGGACCTGGAACCCGGGTGGTGGGCCCAGTTGCAGTACCCGCCGGCCGAGGTCGAATGAGACGGGAGGATTTACAGTGAGCAGTAAGCGGTGAGCAGTGAGCAGTGAGCAGTGAACGGCCCGTCGCCACCGTGAGCCACGAACGGAAGCTTAACCCGTTTTTTTTGAGAAGGTGGTTGGGGTAAGGGCCAGGGAAAGTGAGCAGTGAACAGTGAAGAGAGTCAACCATTCTCCTGATCCCGGGGGCGGTTCGCCGACCGCCCCCATTTTTTCTTTGAGGGGATGGCCGGAAAGGGGATATAATATCCCCAGCAGCCAAGGGGTGTGGAGATGTGCATCTTCTGCGGAGGCCAATGCGGCGGCGTCGGAGATTTTTTTATCTCCATGGGATTGCCGTTTGTGGCACTCTACTTTTTTAAGGTTAAACGGGCCTTTCTAAAGATCAGCAACCGCTTCGTCCCCCGGGGCTCCGTGGTCCCGGAAAAACCGCCGCAGGCCGACACCTGTAACTGTTGCGGGGCGCCCGCGGGCGAGTGCCGGGGGCCGGCAGCCCCGGCGGTTGGCTTCCGGGAGCCGGCCGCTCCTTCCCTGGAAACCCTGGCGGCCCTGAAGCTCGATGCTGGGGAAATACCTCCGCCCGGGGACAGGGAGCAGGAAGTCGGAGGCTGGCTGTTGTTTCTATGTATCAATCTGACCTTAATTATCCCCTTTTCCTCTATTTACGAAGCCAGTTCCGCCTTGGGAATGTATCTGCCTGGCGCCAGCTCCTTACAGTTCTTCATATTCAGACAATCGCTTGCCTACCACCTGGGGGTCATTGCGGCGACGACCCTTTTAGCCATATTCAGTTTCTATGCCGGGCTGTGCCTGTGGCAGCTTAAACCGAACGCCGTCAAGACGGTTAAGCTTTTCCTGATCAGCCAATTGTTGCTGATGATGCTTCTCATTACGCTGCGGCCGGTGACGGTTTTTACTCTAGGAGCGAGTCCGGGAAGTTTTGCTGATTCCCTTCCCAGGCTGATACCGTTCCTCTCGTATTTCGGCGTTTGGTATGCCTACCTCAGTTTTTCCAGGAGAGTCCATCTAACCTACCAGATCCTGCCCACGGCGTCTCCGGCCGGACAACCCGCCTGATCGCATGGTTAATCCCAAAGGAGACCGACCTGGAGTCCCGAAGCTTAACCTTGGGGCCACCTGGCCGTTCCCGGCCTGGCCCGTTTATCCTTTGTGGGGGTTTTGCTACAAAGGGGCGGGGTTTGTGGTTTTTTTGCAACTTTTTTTGGCAAAACGCCGCGGTGGATTCTCGCGGGGGGTCGGTTCTTTAGGAGATAACCTGCCTGAATCCAGTCAACTTGGCCGGGTGTCGCGGCCCTGACCATCTGGCCGCGGGGCTCCGGCACGGGGATTGCACCAGGAGAGGCTGGGGGGAGTTATGATCTGGCAAAAGACTGTGGCCCAGCCTTTAAGTTTTAGCGGCATCGGCCTGCACTCCGGCAGGCGGGTGGAGGCGACCCTCTACCCAGCGTCCGCCAACCAGGGCGTGACCTTTGTGCGCGCCGACCTGCCGGGCCGGCCGCAAATACGGGCCCACTATTCCCGGGTGGTGGACAGCACCCGGGCCACCTCCCTGGGGGAGAACGGGACCACCCTGGCCACGGTGGAACACCTGCTGGCGGCCCTGGGAGGTCTGGGGGTGGACAATGCCCGGGTGGAAGTGCATGGCCCGGAGCTGCCTATCATGGACGGCAGCGCCGCTCCCTTTACGCGGATGATCGCCGAGGCCGGCCTGCGCTCCCTCGCCTGGCCCCGGTCTTTTTTGATGGTGCGGGAAACTGTGGAATTGCGCCAGGGGGACCGATGGATGCGAGTGAGGCCCGGGATGCCCCGCATCACCTACACCATCGACTTTGAGCATCCCCTCATCCGGCGGCAGCGCTACACCGTGCCGCTACGCTCCGAGAACTTCATGAGCGAAATCGCCCCGGCCCGCACCTTCGGATTTCTCAAGGAGGTCCAATTCCTGCAGAAGCGGGGCCTGGCCAGGGGCGGCTCCCTGGATAACGCCGTAGTCCTCGATGAGGGAGGGGTCCTGAACCCCGGGGGCTTGAGGTTTCCGGAAGAGTGCGTGCGCCACAAGATCCTGGACGCCATGGGGGACCTGGCCCTCCTGGGCCTGCCCCTCCTGGGCCACCTGGAGGTGGGCAAGGGCAGCCACGAACTGCACCTCAGTTTCCTGCAACTGCTCATGAGCCGGGAGAGCAACTGGCGCCTCTGGATTCCTTCGGGCCGCCAGGAGAGAGATCCCCTCTGGTGGCAAACGCCCCTCCGGGAAGAGGCCATGGCTTAAGAGACGGTTTCCGTTTTTGGATTTTCGGTGGGCAGGCCCCTGGGCCTGCCTTTTTATTTCATATTTGTCAGAGCCTGAAAAGGTGATGTTCATAACGATATCCGTCCATAGCGCTCTAATTGGGAAAAGAGGCCTGACTGACGAGCATTAGAAAATGTTTAAAAATCTCTTCGGAATTGCACTAGGTTTTCTCTGCATCATAGTTAGAAAAATTTCCATCAATTCTTGCGGAATAATCCAGGTTTAATTGCTTTTGGTCCATTCCGTATGACCTTTTTTAAAAGTACTTTGACTCTACATCTTGCACGAGATAACTCCCTAATTAACGGCCACAATTGATACGTGTCCCGAACGAGTTCGTCTTTTTGATAGCCGTATTTACAGGCCAATTCGATAACCTCGTTAGATAATGAAAAGCCGAAGTGTGAATCAGTTTTCCATTTTTGGAGTGATTTTTGGTGCAAATAGGTTTTATCAGCAGCATCGGCTGTTTTCCCACAGAAGTTGAACACTGGCTCCAAGTATACAAGAGACGACACCATATTTTCATAACAAACGACAACAAGTTGTTCTCCCATTATTTCCTTTAGTGTTAGCAAATTCTGATAAGCGATAAGCCATTGTTTTTGTACTTCTTCTGGCCGTGATCCCCAACGCTTAAATTGGGAATATAAGGTATCCATCGGATTTCTAATTAAACCAATCAATAAAAATTCAACATCAGTTACTTGTCTTATACACTCGATAATCAACTCGATTGCAGACCATTGACATAAATGGTGAGGTGACTTTTCGAGAAATATGGGTGAATATTTATTACATAGAAGTCTCCATCCCTCAATTATTAATTCTTTATCATCAACTGGTGGAACATAATAATTCAAGTTATCTTTTAGTAGGGAAATCAATTCACCCCTGGCTTTCTTGCGCCCGATGGGAACTTCACTATCCACCATGGCCAATTGAGGCCTATCCAAAATCGAAGCAGCCTTTGTCCAATATAAAGTTTCATTTTCAAAATGACGTGTCTTGGAAATGTGCTGTCCGTCAGCGAACTTTACCAAGAGATTCTGTAAGGCACTTGAACCAGAGGATTTTTCGGATAGGATAATTATACATTTTTTGTCAGACATTCTTAGTCCTTCATTTCCATACGTGGTGAAATAAACTAAATTGTAGAATGTGCTTATGCCATTAGGTTCTAATCCGCTTCATTATTAATGACAGGCAAAAACATACCATGGACTTTCACGGCGTAATTTTGGATCATTTTTGGGTCGACGAAAAGGGCGCTCTAAACGTCATGCTGGAGCAGGCTTCTATCAGGGATTTGAGATTGGTATTTCTATGGGCGAGATTTGCTTTTCCAGGCAAGTTTTTAGCAGAGCATAATTTTTCTGGGAATCGAACTGTTTTTTCACAAGTTTATGTCCTCGTTGGGCACGGCAACGGGCCTCAGTCGGATCAGCCAGCGCCTCGAGAATAACCCGTGCCAGAGCCTGTGGATCACTCGGGGGGGTCAGCCAACCCGTTTCACCCGGCAGGATGACCTCAGGAATACCGGAAACATCAGTGGCGACCACCGGCACCTTATGCAGCATGGCTTCCAGGATTACGGTAGGAATGCCGTCCCGGTCCCCAGAGGGGGCCACACAAGAGGGCGCGATGAGCAAGTCAACCTGTCCGAGTAGTTCTGCAATCTGCCTATGGGGCAAGAAGCCAGCCAGGGTAACCCATTTCTGTAAGCCGTATTGCTGAATCAGCCACATTAGGCGGGCCCTTTGAGCCCCGTTTCCGGCCAGGATAAGATGAAAATTCAGTCCCCATTTGGCCAAATAATGGCAGGCCGTTATTAGGGTGGGAAAGCCCTTTTTGGGTACCAGCCGGCCAATAGCCAACAGCCGGTACGGTGGTTGGCAGGAACGGACTGTCCTGCTGGCATTGATAAAAGGTACGCCGATGGGGATTATTATGACCTTGTCTACTGCTTTCGGCGCAAAGGCCAATAGGTAATGGCGGTTCACTTCGGATATAGTGCGCACGAAAGTAGCTGCGGCTATCTTCTCTCCCAGGGCTCCACCGGGCGGGTAAATATCATGGGCGTGGGTGCAGAAGCTGAAAGGAATGCCACTTAAATGCGAGGCTACCCAAGCGGCAGTGGCCGGCCCGTCGGCCCAGGGGGCATGGATGTGGTCGATGTGAGCTGCTACCAAGCGCCGGGCCAGGTGAACCCCAGCCGACGCGGCCCATAGGGCCTCTCCGGCGGTCTCCAGGCTGCGCCAGCGGCGCACCAAGACTCTTCTTAAAAAGGGCGCGGCCTGCTGCCCCCAGCGGCTCAAGCTGCCCAGGTCTCGCCATAAATCTCTCAGGGCGGCGGTCCCCAAATGGAAGACCGGCGCCTGGGGGGGCGGCAGACCAGCCAGCCGCCAGCGAGGGCGGGGTCCGTAGAGGGTATAAACTTCTACATCGAGGCCCTGCCCACGCAGCGTGTTTATTTCATCGAGAATGAAAGTCTGGGAAGGTTCGGGAAACCACAAGAGCACATAAGCCACCCTGAAAGCCATCCTCATTCCCCCCCAGCTGGCAATTCCCCGCCCCGACGGCCCTTTACCAAGCTCAAGAAGACCTCCTCATAAGCGCGCACCATGGCCTCCAGGGAAAAATCCCGCATCGCCTGTTCGCGGCCGGCCCGACCAAAGGCCTGACAGGTGTCCGGGGCAGACAGCAAGTGGCTGAGGGCGGCCGCCAGGGCCGGCACATTCCGGGGAGGGACCAGCCACCCGGTACGGCCCGGCGCCACCACCTCCGGCAAACCTCCTACCCGGGTGGCCACCACCGGCAGGCCTGAGGCCATGGCCTCCAGAACCACATTGGGCAGTCCTTCCGCTTGAGAACTGAGGGCAAAGACGGTGGCTTCCTGATACAGGGGGCGCAGATTCGTCCGTCCAGGCAGGACCTGCACCCGCGCCGCCAAGCCATGCCTGGCAGCCAGGCTACTTATATTCTCCCGCAGAGTGGCGTTTCCCACCAGGCGTAACTGCGCCTCCGGATGTTCGGCGGCCACGGAGCGAAAGGCCTCAATCAAAACCTCCTGATCCTTCTGAGGTTCTAACCGGCCCACGGACAAAATCACAGGCGTGCCTGATTGTCGGGCCCTGGGCGGCTGAAAATACTCCGTGTCCACTCCGTTCAAGATCACCGTCACCCGGTCGGCAGGAATCCCGTAAGAGCCGGTCAACATGGCTGCCTCGGCCACGCTGTTGGAGATAATATGATCTCCCAGTGGCCATAACCAGTCTTCGTGTTGCCGATGCGGCGCGCCTCCGCGGCAATTGCTGACGATGATGGGCACCCCGGCCAGACGGCCCAATGGTTTGCCCCAGATGTTGGGAACCGCGGTCAGGAGCAGTAACAGGTCGACCGAGCCGCCCCTGAGCCGCCGCCACAGGTTCACAAGGCTCGGCGGGCCCACCCGTTTCTGGCGGGC
Organism: Desulfobaccales bacterium; assembly: GCA_049585595.1. GTDB lineage: Bacteria > Desulfobacterota > Desulfobaccia > Desulfobaccales > 0-14-0-80-60-11 > JAPLJC01. The sequence continues at coordinate 3,131 of JBAVAG010000099.1, read as the reverse complement.
CAGCCAGACCAGGGGGATACCCCAATCACGGGCCACGGGCACCAGGTCGTCCCCGGCCATCAGCATCCAGACCTCCGCCTGGAACCTCCTCCGGTCCAGCCGCCGGGCCAACTCCAGGGTCTGACGTTGGGTGCCGCCGAATTTCAAGTCTTGCAAGAGAAAAACGAGCCGAGCCGGTCTATGGAGTCGGGCCGCACTACGGCTGAGATCTAGATTTAACGAACAGTCCAATGAAGTGGAATGAGTTTCGAGTTTTTTAGTTTTTGGATTTTCCCGGCCACTGAGCACTGCTTCTAATCTCAGATTATGCAGCCGCCCTAGCCACCGCAGTGGAAAAAATGGGTTATTGGGGCCGTCTAATCAAGTTAAATCATACCATCGCCTTCCACGGTTAGCAACCAACTTGCCACTATCAATCCTTTTCAATATTTGACCATCAGGTCGCGGCAACTGTCGTTAATCGATTTTAGACATAAACCCTACCGACCCTCCCTGCTCAGAAGACCAGACGGATGCGGCAGTTGGCTTTCCCAGTCTTTGGGGTCAGCGGCTCAAGGAGGACGCAGTGCCAGGCGGCCAGGAGGTCCCGGGCCAACGCCATCTTCTCGCCGGAAGCCACCGGCTGCGGCTGGGGCGCCGGCGCCCCCCGATAACTCAGCTCCAGCACCATGTCAATCTCATCGTAGCCGATCTCAAGTTCCACGGGGCCTTCGGCCAGTTGCCCTTCTTGAATCAGGGCCAGGGCGCACTTGATGCTCTCTGAGGCCTGCAGGAGGTCTCCGGAGTTCACGCCCCAGTCCCAACCCTTAGCCCGCAGCCACTGGTCCGCCGCCTCCCAGGCATTGGCAGTCCCAGCCACCGAAAGCTTGGCGCAGCACCCCCCCCCTTTGGGCAATTGATACCGACATTCAGGGAAAATTGCGAAATTTATGGTATCATATCGACTGTTAGAGGAGTTGACTTAGGGTTGGCACTTAGGGGAGGACTCTCGGAGCAAAGGGATCCCTTAAACCACTTTCGATTGCGGGGCCAAGGCTGGGAATTTTTCAAGCTTCAACATAAAGTTATGTTACGAGAGATAGGTAAAAATACCATTCTATTTTTCTTGGGCCTTCTCGTTGCTCTGGCAATAGTGGAAGTAGTCTTAAGAATTTATAATCCACTTGGTTTCACAATGAGAGGTAATAAGATTCTATTGCCGGTTAACCGCACTCAAATCATACATAATTTGAAAGGCGGCAAGCTTGACGATCTGGTAGTCAATAAAAAGAATTCCCTGGGATTTCGGGGCGAGGAACCCCCTGCGGATTTTAAGGCCTGGTTGACCATCGTCACGGTTGGTGGCAGTACCACGGAATGTTTGGCCATAAACGAGGAGAAAAGCTGGCCTCATCTGTTACAGGAGAAGCTTAAAAACCATTTTCCCAAGTTGTGGTTAAATAATGCCGGGTTGGGAGGACATTCAACCTTTGGAAATATCATTTTAATGAAGGATTTTCTTATAAATCTTAAATCTAAGTCAGTCTTGTTTTTGGTAGGTTTAAATGATGTGGGGCGAAGTGATATCAGTAATTCAGACCGCAATCTCTGGGGCTTTGGCTTCCAAAAATTTGAGACGATGCTGATGGTCGGCGCCAACCATAGCGAGGTCGTCTCAAGTCTCTTAAATCTGTACCGCTTTTATTTCCCTGCCTATATAAAATTATGTGGAATCGATGAAATAGATATACGAACCTTAAAGCACAAGGAAATTCCCGCTGCGGAAGAAGAGGCGACTATTGAAAAATATCGTCAAAATTATCTCCCAGATTACCGACTGAGATTGGAAAAACTAATTAACCTGGCGCGGGCAAACCAAATTGATCCGGTTTTGATTACCCAGCCAGCGCTATATGGCAATGCTGTCGATGACATCACCGGAGTCCATCTGGATAACATTGGTGTATATGGTGTCACCAATGGCCAGACTGGTTGGAGAGAATTGGAATTATATAATGAGATCACCAGGCAAGTGGGAAAAGAGAGGGAGGTACTGGTAATCGATCTCGCCCGGGAGCTGCCGAAGAGTTCGCTATATTATTACGATTTAGTGCATTATTCGAATGAGGGGTGTGCAAAAGTCGCCGAAATTATATTCTCCCATTTACTCCCCTATATGGCGAAAAAATATCCGAATTATTATCGAGGCCTAGAGCGGCATTAATATCCGGGCGGATACCTTGACAACGAAGCGCTTATCCAAGGGCGGGGAAATCGTAGATGGGAAATGGCCAGCAGGTCTAATGGTTAATGGCGTCCCGTCCCCAAAAGCCCTTCCTTAGCATTGCCGCTGAGCCGCAAGTCATCCTTGTTAGCCTAGAGCTGGAATAGATGGTAATAGCAGGATGCGCTTGGGTGCACAGGTTTTAAACCTGTGCTACTAACTCCCGCCCCACGAGCTGGCTCCGGTTCCTATCCACAAATTTCTTGACAAAAATAATCAATAGAGGAATTAATGACTTAATTCCAGCGAGTTATCGATCTGTCATAACAATTAAGTACAAAGGGAACCAGATGCCTTTCACAGCCAAACTCTTGATGTTGTCTCCATGGTTACTATATATTCTTATCAATGCTGTTTTTATAGGAACTTCGATACTGATATTATATATAGTCAAACGGGTCGCACACTATAAAATAAGGCAAAGCCATAACGACGTTATTGCATCTATTTTTAATAAAGCGGGTACTGTTTTTGGAATTATGATAGCCTTTGTAGTGGTCATTTTGTGGCAGGACTATAACAAGGCAGTGGATAGTGCCATAAAGGAAGGAACCGAGGCGCTCGAGTTATATCGAGACCTTAGTCTGTATCCCAACCCAAAACAAGCCAACAGTGCTACCAAATCCATTATTAATTTTGCCAAATTAGTAATTGAAGATGAATATCCAGCCATGGCAAATATGAGGATGAGCCAAACAACCGAACACGCAATGAACAATCTTAGGAATGATATACATAAAATTAACCCGCAAGATCGTCAGGGACAGATTCTTTATGCTAAGATCCTGAATGATCTTGAACATCTATCTAAATTAAGGGATGATCGGTTGTCAGAGACGGAGTCTAGTTTACCAGGTATCGTCTGGGC
>JBAVAG010000098.1:0-4609 GCA_049585595.1 Desulfobaccales bacterium | reverse complement strand
CCGGCCTGCCCCTGATTTTCACCCGGCGCCGCCTCTTGGAGTGACAAGCGGGGAAATCAAAAGGTAAAAGGTAAAAGTAAAAAGGCAAAAGCTGAAGATTTTTACTTTTTAATTTTGCCTTTTATAGTCCCATAAGGAAAAAAAAGAAAAATTAAGTAACAATTTTAAAATACCTACCTAATTAATGACCACCGAAAACCGAAAACCGAAAACCGAAAACCCCTTCAAATGCGGCTTTATCGCCCTGATCGGCTATCCCAACGTGGGCAAATCGACCCTGTTGAACCGGTTGGTGGGGGGAAAAATCGCCATCACCTCCCCCAAGCCCCAGACCACCCGCTTCCGGTTGTTGGGCATCGTCAATCAGCCCGCGGCCCAGATGCTTTTCCTGGACACCCCGGGGATACTTTCGCCCAAGGGGCCCCTCAACGCCAGCCTGGCGCAGGCGGCCCTCACTGCCCTGGCTGAAGCCGACGTGGTGGTCTGGCTGACGGAGCCCCGGGCTCCCGACCTTAAGGACACGGTGCTGCTCCCCCATTTGCGGCGGCTGAGGCGGCCCCTGCTGGTGGCCATCAACAAGATCGACACGGTGTCCAAGACCAAACTGTTACCCCTCATCCAGATCTTTCACCAGGCCTTCCCCGCGGCCATCATCATTCCCCTCAGCGCTCTGTTGGGAGACGGCCTTATGGAGCTGCAGGCCGAAATCGCCAAGCTGCTGCCGGCCGGCCCTCCTCTTTACCCCCCGGACCAGGATACCGAGGCCAGCGAGCGTTTCCTGGCCGCGGAGTTTATCCGGGAGCGGGTTCTGCACCACGCCCGGGAAGAGGTGCCCCACGCGGTGGCGGTGGCGGTGGAGGAGTTCGATGAGAGCCGGCGCCCGGAGCTGGTGCGGATTCGGGCGGTAATCTACGTGGAGCGGGAATCCCAGAAGGCCATCATCATCGGCAAACAGGGGCACCTGCTCAAAGCCATCGGCGTCGAGGCCCGTCTGGAGATCGAGTCCCTGCTGGGGGCCCGCGTCTTCCTGGACCTCTGGGTCAAGGTCTGGAAGAACTGGCGCAAGGACCCCCGGGCCCTGCGCACCTTGGGCTACCAGGGATAGGAGCCTGGGTAAAAGCCTCATTGACAATTTCCCCAAGGATGTCCACCCTATCAGCATGAGGGCCGATATCCCTCTGAGACTGAATTTGGCATTTGGAAATTTATTCTGGCGGCCCGATCACAGGCTGGAGGCCTGGGTGACTTTCGCCCCCGGCCTTATTTTAGCCGATCAATCATTGCCCCAACCCTAAAGGGTATTATCCATGAGGCGCCTTCAGACTGTGCTCTTGGCAGTTTCCGCAGTCTTTCCCCTTTTGCTGGTCTCGCCGCCCCAGGCCCTGGCGTTGAGCTTCCAATGGACCGCCGAAGGCTCCTACGTCCACCAAACCGCCCACCTGCTGTTCACCGCGGCCTTGCTCTTCTTCATCTGGGAAATCTATCATACCGGCCTGCAGCGCTTCGGCGGCTTCCGTTGGCTCACCTGGTGCTGGGGGGTCCTGGCCCTGTGGAATCTGAACGCCTTTGTCGGCAATTGGAGCAAATGGACCATGAGCAACCCGGTAATTCTCGGGCACGGTTTCTCCCGGCAGCTCCTGATGACCGACACCCACGCCTGGCTGTTCTACCTCACCCAAATCGCTAATTTCCTTTTGCTGCCGCTGGCCTTTTACCTCTTCTACCGCGGCCTCAAACTCCTGGCCCGGGAGCCGCGGCCCGAAGGACCTGGGGCAGAGGGGCCATGACCAACCTGCACCTCTATCTGGCGCCGCTCTGGCTCCTGGGACAGGCCGCCTCGCTCCTGGTCCTCCTGTTCACCTTGATGGCCCTGAGGGAGTCCCGGGTGCTGCTGGCCCGGGGTCCGGAAAACGCCCTGTGGCTCTTGCTCAACTGGCTGGCCCTGGTCTTTGCCGTCTTCGGCTTTATCCATATCATTGCCAATGCCCTTCAGGATCTCACCAGCTATTGGGATTATGCCAAGCTGGACGTCTCCCGCCGCATCTTCAGCGGCTTCGAGACCATCCTTTACGTGGCCGCGGCCACCCTCATCCTGTTCTTCTACCGCCTGCAGCGTCTGTACCGCCGCCTGGAGGCGGACCATCACCATTTGGAGCAGACCAGCCAAGAGATTCTGGCACTGAACCGGGAGATGGAGTCCCTGGTGATGGAACGCACCATGTCGGAGATGGCCTTGGGGATGGCCCACGGCATCCGCAACCCCTTGCAAGTCATCGGCGGCTTCAGCCAGCGTCTGCTGAAAAAGACCGACGCCGCGGACCCCAGCCGGGTCTGGGCCTCCGCCATCTCGGATGAAGCCAAGCGCATCGAGCACATGGTGGAGCGCTTCGAGACCCTGGCCCGGCGCAAGACCTCCTTTTTCACCCAGGAGGACCTGAACCTCATAGTCCAGGAGACCCTGGACCTGCTGCGTCCCGAGTTCCGGGCCAAGAACCTGCATTTGGTGCAGGAATTCTGCCGCGAACCCCTGGTGGGCCGCCTGAACAAACACTTGCTGAAGGTGGCCCTGGCCCACTTGCTGCGCAATGCCATGGAAGCCACCCGCCCCGGCGGCACCATCATGGTGCATACTTCCACGGAAAAGAATTTTGCGGTTTTGGTGGTCCAGGACACCGGGCGGGGCATGCCCGGCGAGGTGGTGGACAAGGTCTTTGTCCCCTTCTACACCACCAAGCTGGGGGGCACCGGGCTGGGCATGGTCTTCGTGCGCCAGATCGTGGAAGAGCACCGGGGCACCATTACCCTGAACAGCAGGATGGGCGAGGGCACCACGGTGACCATCCGCCTGCCCCGCCGCTTCGCGGATCAACCGGAGGTCTCCGGAGAAGAGTAAAAGTAAAAAGGAAAAAGTAAAAAGGAAAAAGTAAAAGGCAAAAAACAAAAGAAATTAGTGACCGGGCCTGAAGTAAAAAGTAAAAAGTAAAAAAGTAAAAAGGCAAAAGTAAGAGGCAACCTGATGAATGGAAAGGAGAAGCCACGCGACATTCAGGAAAGAACTTTTTCGTTCGCATTGGAAATCATCAAGTTTTCGCAACTAGTCGATTTCTGAAATGAAGCCTTGCGTGTTTTGGGCCGTCAGCTTTTAAGATCGGGAACATCAATTGGGGCAAATATTGAAGAAGCGCAAGCCGGACAAAGCCGGGCCGATTTCATCAGCAAGTGCGCCATTGCCCTTAAAGAGACCCGAGAAACCAGATATTGGCTACGACTCCTGAACGAATCCGGACCATCACCAAATCAAGATTGTGAGCTCCTTCTCCAGGAAGACGACGAGATTGCCCGCATTATCGGGGCAATCATCGTAGCTGCAAAAAGCAAACACACGCGCCAATAGTTTTTGCCTCTTACTTTTGCCTTTTTACTTTTACATTTAAAACTTGACTTTCGGGGCTGCCTTCTCGGCCTCCGGGACCTGGTAGTATTCGGCCTCTTTGACCCCGGCCAGACTGGCAAAGAATCGGCCGGCAACCGTGCGGATGTAAGTATTCAGGGTGCGCACCGCGTCGTTGTACCGCTTCCTCTCCACTGCCAAGCGGTTCTCGGTGCCTTCCAGGGTGTCCATCATCTTCAGGAAGGTCTCGTTGGCCTTGAGCTGCGGATAGTTCTCCTGCAGCACCAGGAGCCGGGAAAGGGCCCGCTCGAAATCGCCGGAGGCCTCGATCTTGCCTTTGACGTCCGGGGCCTGGAAATACTTGGTCCGGGCGTCGGCCAGGTGCTCGAAGATCTCCTTTTCATGAGTGGCGTAACCCTTGACCGTCTCCACCAGGTTGGGGATGAGGTCGAAGCGCCGTTTTAACTGGTTATCCACCTGGGCCCAGGCGGTCTTGACGTTTTCGTCCATGGTCACCACCCGGTTGTAGCCGCTGATTACCCAGCCGCCGACCATCACCACCACCAGGGCGATCACTCCCAGGACCACAAGCAGATTCTTATTCATCCGACCTCCTCCTCATCACGGTTGCCATGGGCTCAGTGGCAGAGCCCTGGCGAAACCGTATTTATCAGGATTTTCGCTCCCCAGCGCTCCCCAGCATCCAAGGGTCCATTTCGCAATTGATTATCCAATGAAAATGACTGTATTTTAACCCCCCTTTAGAAAAGGCGGGTTAGGGGGGATTTAATATAACCTCTTGAAATCCCCCTAAATCCCAGTATTGTCCGGCAAGGTTTTTGCTAGTCTGCCGCGTAATGTGAGCTGCCAGTCTTCTGTGATTAACTTATGGATATCCCTTGCTTTTTCCCCTCTCCCCCAACGGGGGAGAGGGGGTTTAGGCATTTTTGAGACGCCCCCATCCGCTCTGGATAAAGGTTTGTTGTCATATTTTCAATATTACTTCGCCAGCCATTATGCAAAATCCCTGCCGGACACTACTGCCTAAATCCCCCTTTTGCAAATGGGGACTTAACCATGCCGGGTCCAGCGTTCCCGGCCTTACTGATATCAGGGATGGGAATATTTTGCCGGCTACCAACCTCCCGAAGCGCCGCCGCCGCCGAAATCGCCGCCGCCGCCGCTGAAGCCGCCGCCGCCGCCGCCGCCGCCCCAGCC
>JBAVAG010000097.1:0-13424 GCA_049585595.1 Desulfobaccales bacterium | reverse complement strand
TCATCAACGAAGAGCGCTGCATGTACTGCGGCAACTGCTACACCATGTGCCCGGCCCTGCCGGTGTTCGACGCCCAGAAAGGCGGCGTCGCCCTGCTGGTGGGCGGCAAGGTCTCCAACTCCAAGACCCCGCCTATGTTCTCCAAGCTGGCGGTGCCCTATCTGCCCAACAACCCGCCCCGCTGGCCGGAGGTGGTGAAGTCCGTCCGCAAGATTCTCACCAAGTACGCCGAAGGCGCCAACAAGTGGGAACGCGTCGGCGAATGGGTGGAGCGCATCGGTTGGGAGAAGTTCTTCGAGGTTTGCGACATTCCCTTCATGTTCCAGCACATCGACGACTACCGCTGGGCTTATGACACCTATCGGACATCGATGCATTTTAAATTTTAAAGCAGGTGGGAGAAATGGCACTATCCAAAGAAGAGTTGGTGGAATTCATCTACAACCTGGTCAAATCGGTCCAGGGCAAGAAGCAGCTCAAGGCCATGGACCTGCAGAAGGCCGTGCTCAAAGAGCATCCTGACCAGGACAAGACCATGGTGAAATTCGCCATCAAGGACTTGATCGACAACGGTCGCTGCGTTTACACTTACTTTGGCGGGAGCTTCATCGAGATTCCCCACGAAGAAGGCGCAGCGAAGAGAAATTAATGAACTGCCCCCGCCTGCTGCTGGCCGCACTTAGGGGTGGGGCGGGCAAGACCACCCTGACCTTGGGGCTCCTGGCCGCCTGGCGCGACCAGGGACGGCGCCTGGTGCCCTTCAAGAAGGGTCCCGACTACATCGACCCGGCCTGGCACGCCCTGGCCGCCGCCTGCCCCAGCCACAATCTGGACCCCTTCCTCATGGAAGGGGACCAGATTATGGCCATGGTGGTCCGTCACGCCAACCACGCAGACGCCATCCTCATCGAAGGCAACCGCGGGCTTTACGACGGCCTGGATGCCCAGGGAACTTACAGCACCGCCGAGCTCGCCAAATTTCTGGCCACTCCGGTGGTGTTGGTGGTGGACTGCACCATGACCACCCGCACCGCCGCCGCCCTGGTCCTGGGTTGCCAGCACTTCGACCCCCAGGTTCCCCTCCGGGGGGTGATTCTCAACCACGTGGCGAGGCCGCGCCATGAAGAAATGCTGCGGAGCACCATCCAACGGTACTGCGGCCTGCCGGTGCTGGGGGCCATTCCCCGTCTCAAGTGCGAAGTCTTTCCGGAACGCCACATGGGCCTCGTGCCCCCGCAGGAGCACGCCATGGCCCTCAAGGCCGTCTGCACCGCCAGGGAGCTGGCCCACCGTTACCTGGACCTGGAGGGCCTCTGGCGCCTGGCGGCCCAGGCGCCGCCGCTGCCGACGCAATCCGGCCCCCACCTCACTCCTTTGGCCAGCCAGGGAACGCCGGTAACCCTCGGGGTAGTCCGGGACTCAGCCTTTCAATTTTACTATCCGGAAAACCTGGAGGCCCTGGAGCGTCAAGGCGCCAAACTGGTGGAGATCAGCGCCCTGGACGATCCCTTCCTGCCTCCCGGACTCGAAGGCCTCTATATCGGTGGCGGCTTTCCCGAGACCCACGCCCAGGGTCTGGCCGATAACGTCAGTTTCCGCCAGGCGGTCAAGGCCGCGGCCCTCGCGGGCCTGCCCATCTATGCTGAATGCGGCGGTCTCATGTACCTGGGGAAGCACATTCAGGTCCGGGGAGAAAGGTTTCCCATGGTGGGCCTTTTCCCCTACGATTTTGTGATGGAAAAAAGACCCCAGGGCCACGGTTACACCACCCTGGAAGTGGTCCGGGAGAACCCCTTCTTCCCATTGGGCGCCCGGCTCCGGGGCCACGAGTTCCACTACTCTCAAATCTCCCCGGAACCGGCAGCCGAGGCCGCCATGGCCTTCCGGCTCACCCGGGGCACCGGTATGGGGGGGCAGCGGGAAGGCCTCATCCGGGAAAACGTCCTGGCCACTTACACTCACCTCCACGCCTTGGGATCGCCCCAATGGGCCCCGGGTCTGGTGCGGTGCGCCCGGGAGTACCGGCGGCAAGCCTTCGCCCTGGCAGGCGTTCCGGCCCGACCGGCTGCGCCCGGCCGGGAGCTTAGGCTCTCCCAATCCCGCTAAACGCGGCAAGGCCAATCAGCCGCCCTCAGGTCCCGCAACTCGTCGTTTCCTTGCAAGACTTGCACTGCTTGAGCGGCTCCAATTCCGCTGCGGTCGCCGGCCGCACCTCCAGCACCCGCACCATGTAGTGCAGATCGTGGCCGGCCAGCGGGTGGTTCATATCCAGGGTGACGGCGTCCTCCCTCACTTCCTTGATGGTCAGAGGATATTCCGGCGGGAAGGGCAGATTGGCGGGCAGCACCTTCTGGTCCACCCGCAATTCCATGTCCAACGGAAAGACCTTGCGACTCCAAACCTGGATGTTTTCCGGCTCATAAGCGCCGAAGGCCTCTGCCGCGGGCACCAGGAACTCCACCGCCTCCTGCTCCCTAAGCCCCCAAAGGCGGCGTTCCAACCCCGGCAGCACCTCGCTGTAGCCCGCCACGAATTGCAGATAGGCCGGCGCTTCAGAGTTGCCTCGAATCTGTTCCCCGGAATCGAGGCGCATGCGGTATTCCAGGACCACGTATCGGTCTTTGGCAATGACTGTCATGTATTCCTATCCTCAAAAAGATGGTATAATTGGTATGATTGGCTTTTAGGGCGGGCGCCCCGCCGCGCCCTGGCCGGCGACATAAAAATCAGCGATGTTTCGAGATTATAACTTAGCGGAAATGTTACCGTAACCCTTTTAACCCAAAATGATTCGCAAGGCGCAAATTCACGAAGTCCCGGAAATCTGGCGGATGTTGCACGACTTCGCCGATCGGGATGTCCTGCCCCGGACTAAAGCTGATCTTTACAGCCAACTACGGGAATACTTCGTCTATCGCCTTGGCGGGTCCCCGTTAATTGGCGTCGCCGCCCTGCACATATATTGGGAGGATTTCGGCGAGATTCGCTCCGTGGTAGTCTTGCCGGAATTTCAAAAAAAGGGAATGGGCTCGCGATTGGTTAAAAAATGCCTGGAAGAGGCAAGAACCATAGGGTTGCAAAAGATTTTTGCACTTACTACCCGCCCTGAGTTCTTCAAAAAATTAGGCTTTCGAAAATTTCCTAAAGAAGATTTGCCGCCCCATATTTGGAGCGAGTGTAAGGACTGCATCAAATATCCGGATCTTTGCGACGAGGTCCCCATGCTCCTGGAGCTGGATAAGGGAACTATTTTGGATTAAGGGAATAAATTATGCCATCTGAATTAACTATTGAATATACCGTATATATTTGGCAGGAAGGCCATCAGTTTATTGCTCATGCCCTGCCCCTGGACGTCATGAGTTCAGGCCCTACCCCGGAAGCAGCCCGCAAGGCGCTCGATGAAGCAGTCAAGGTCTTCCTGCTTACCCTCGACGATATGGAGACAACCGCGGAAGTCCTTCAGGAATGCGAATATGAACTGATCCAGGGAAGCTGGAAAAGTCCTCCCTGGGTATCGATTGAAAGGCATTCCGCCGTGGTCGGCATCTGATATATGACCAGGATGGCGCCGGTCCATTGGAAGGTACTGGAGAAGATATTCGTGACTAATGGATTCAAATTGGCGCGTCAAGAAGGCAGTCATCGAGCCTATGTGAAACCCGGCATTTCCAGGCCCGTCGTAATTCCAATTTATGACGAAGTGCCGGTTTCCATTAAAACCGCGGGAATCTCTAGAGAAGAATTTCTCGCGTTATTAAAGGATGCATCGTAAATAAGATAATTTGCCCCATGCAAACCAATTTCCTGGTGGATAATATCTAAACCAATATGTTCCAACTTATCTTTAAAAAAATCTTCGGCAGCCAGAACGAGCGGGAGCTGAAGCGCCTGGCGCCCCTGGTGGACGCCATCACCGCATTGGAGCCGGAGTATCGGTCTTTTTCCGACGCGGCTCTTAAGGCCAAGACCCCGGAGTTCAAAGAACGCCTGGAGCGGGGCGAACCTCTGGAAGATCTTTTGCCCGAGGCCTTTGCCGCGGTCCGGGAAGCCTCCACCCGGGTCCTGGGGTTGCGCCCCTTCGACGTCCAGCTCATCGGCGGCATCGTCCTGCACGAGGGTAAAATCGCCGAAATGAAGACCGGGGAAGGCAAAACCCTGGTGGCCACCATGCCTGCCTACCTCAACGCCCTCAGCGGCGAAGGGGTGCACATCGTCACGGTGAACGACTATCTGGCCAAGCGGGACACCCGCTGGATGGGCGAGATTTACAGCTTCCTGGGACTGCGGGTGGACACCATCGTCCACGGCCTGGACGATGAACAGCGCCGCCATGCCTACGCCGCGGACATCACCTACGGCACCAACAATGAATTCGGCTTCGACTACCTGCGGGACAACATGAAGTTCTCCCTGGAGGACTATGTCCAGCGGGATTTCCACTATGCCATCGTGGACGAAGTCGACTCCATCCTGATTGACGAGGCCCGCACCCCCCTGATCATCTCCGGCCCCGCCGAGGAATCGACCCAGCTCTACTACGTCCTGGACCGGGTGGCCCGGCAGCTCAAGGCCGACCGGGACTTTACCGTGGACGAGAAGGCCCGCTCGGTGCTCGTTACCGAAGATGGAGTGGCGCGGGCCGAGAAGCTGGTGGGCCTGGAAAATCTTTATGACCCCAGTAATATCGAAGCCCTGCACCACCTCCAGGCTGCCCTCAAGGCCCACAACCTCTTCAAAAGGGACGTGGACTACATTGTCAAAGAAGGCCAGGTCCTCATCGTGGACGAGTTCACCGGGCGCCTCATGCCCGGCCGCCGCTATTCCGACGGTCTGCACCAGGCCCTGGAGGCCAAGGAAGCAGTCAAGATCGAAAATGAAAACCAGACCCTGGCGACCATTACCTTCCAGAACTACTTCCGCATGTACCAAAAATTGGCAGGCATGACCGGCACCGCAGACACCGAGGCGGAGGAGTTCAAAAAAATCTACAACCTGGATGTGATGGTGATCCCTACTCATAAAAAGATGATCCGCGAGGACTATGCCGACGTCATTTACCGCACCGAGGAGGAGAAATTCCAAGCGGTGGAGGAAGAGATCAAGGACTGCTACGAGCGGGGACAGCCGGTGCTGGTGGGCACCACTTCCATCGAAAAATCCGAGCACTTAAGCCGCCTCCTGAAACGGGAAGGCATCAAGCATGAGGTGTTGAACGCCAAGCAGCACGAAAAAGAGGCGGAGATCGTGGCCCATGCCGGCCAACTGGGTACGGTGACCATTGCCACCAGTATGGCTGGCCGGGGCACCGATATCGTCCTGGGGGAAGGGGTGGTGGCCACCCGCGGGCTCCATATCCTGGGCACCGAGCGCCACGAATCCCGGCGTATCGACAACCAGCTGCGGGGGCGCTCCGGCCGCCAGGGGGACCCGGGCACCTCCCGATTCTATATGTCCCTGGAAGACGACCTGCTGCGGATCTTCGGCTCTGACCGCATCAAGGGCCTCATGGGCCGCCTGGGGATGGACGATGGCCAGCCCATCGAGCACCGCCTGGTTTCCAACGCCATCGAGAAGGCCCAGAAGCGGGTGGAAGGCCATAACTTCGAGATCCGCAAACATCTCCTGGAATACGATGACGTCATGAACAAGCAGCGGGAGGTAATCTACGCCCAGCGCCGCCAGATCCTTTCCGGAGCGGGACTCCAGGAGGACCTCCTGGATATGTGCCGGGAACTGGTCGAGGAGATGGTGCAGGAATACACCGGCGACAAGCTCCCGGAAGAATGGGACCTGGAGGACCTGGGGATAAGTTTTCAAAGGCAGTTCGGCTTCACTCCGCCGCTGGCCAACCTGGACGGCGATCTGCGTGAATATCTCATAGAACAGGTGGAGAAGCGCTTTGCCAAAAGGGGCGAAGAGATCGGCCCGGACCTCTTCCACTGGCTGCAGCAGCGGGTGATGCTGCAGATCGTGGACAACCAGTGGAAGGACCACCTGCTCTCCATGGACCACCTGCGGGATGGGATCGGTCTGAGGGGTTACGCCCAGCAGGACCCCCTGCGGGAATACCAAAGAGAGGGCTATGACATGTTCATGGACCTGATCCACCGCATGCAGGCGGAGATGGTGGGCGCCCTCTTCCACATTCAGGTCAATCCCCACCAGGAACTTCCGGAGGAGGCCCAGCCGGCTGCCCAGCCTATGTTCTTCAGCCACGGCGGGGAGGGCGCCGCCCCCGAACCCAAGCAGCGGCAGCAAAAAAAGACCGGCCGCAACGATCCCTGTCCCTGCGGTAGCGGCAAGAAATTCAAGAAGTGCTGCGGGAAGTGATTTTCGGGAAAGGGCTGGTGAAGGGCGGGCAATCAAGATATCCTGAAAGGAACCTGAAATGGCGTGGTATTTTTACCTGCTCGAATTCGTCAGCGGGCTGTTTCTGGCGAACGGCGTCCCTCATTTCGTTCAGGGCATTAGCGGCCACCGCTTTCAGTCACCCTTTGCCTCGCCGCCCGGGGTCGGCGAATCCTCGCCCCTCAGCAACGCCCTTTGGGGATTTGCCAATTTTGTGGTAGCCTTTGTCCTTCTCTGGTTCTTCACCCCGCATGGCCCCGAGGCGGGAATTGGTTTGATCGTGGTGGGCTTGGGCGTCTTAACCGCCGCAATCTGGCTAGCCACCTATTTCGGCAGGCTGCGCTCCCCGACCCATTAGGGCGGGATCAGCCCGGATAGATTTATAGGGCGGCCCGCGGCCGCCGCTTAAAGCATTCTAACAGGGTCTGGGCTTGGTATCAGGCTTCAGCGACGCTGGCGTCCCTCCGATTTTTCCATTTTTTCTCTTGGTTCCCCAACGCCCTGTGGTAAATTTTCCTGGGAGGTGAGCCTTGATTATTCCCGGATTCCGTTTTGCCGCCACCGCCGCCGGCCTCAAGAAGACCGGCGCCCTGGACCTGGCCCTGATGGCCGCGGACGCCCCCGCCGCCGCGGCCGGGGTCTTCACCACCAACCTGGTCAAGGCGGCCCCGGTGCTCCTCAGCCGGGAACGCCTCAGGTCCGGCAAGGCCCAGGCCATCCTGGTGAACGCCGGCAACGCCAACGCCTGCACCGGCCCGGGGGGGCTGGCGGACGCCCGGGAATGCGCCAGGATTGCCGCCGGTTTACTCAAGATCCCGGAACCCCTGGTGCTGCCCGCCTCCACCGGGGTTATCGGCCAACCCCTGCCGCTGGCTAAGATCACCCGGGCCTTGCCCGGGCTGGCGGAGCGGCTGCACCCCCAGGGTTTCCCCGAAGCGGCCGAGGCCATCCTGACCACCGACACCCGCCCCAAGACCGCCCTGCTGCGGGAGGAGATCGGCGGCCGCCAGGTGACCCTGGCCGGTATGGCCAAAGGGGCCGGCATGATCCATCCGGATCTGGCCACCCTGTTGGTCTTCCTGTTCACCGATGCGGCCGTATCCCCTAGAATCCTCACCAAACTGCTGCGCCGGGCCCTGCCGCTGAGTTTCAACCGCATCACCATAGATGGCGACACCTCCACCAACGATACCATTCTCTTGCTGGCCAGCGGCCGGGCCGGGAACCCGCCGCTCCGGGAAGAGGGGCCAGCCATGGCTGCCCTGGGAGAGATGCTCAACCAGGTGATGGCGGATCTGGCCTCCCAGGTGGTGGCCGATGGCGAGGGAGCCCGGCATCTTTACCGGGTGGAGGTGCGGGGCGCGTCCAGTGCGGCTGAGGCCCTGAAGGCGGCCCGCACCGTGGCCCTCTCACCATTGGTGAAGACCGCCATGGCCGGGGCGGACGTCAATTGGGGGCGCGTCATGGCGGCCCTGGGCCGCTCCGGCGCCCGCTTCGACCCCCAGCAGGTGGAAATTTCCTATGGCGACTCCCTGGTGGTGCAAAAAGGAGAGGGGCTGGGGCCGGAGGCGGAAGCCCGGGCCCAAAAGATCATCCGCAGCGGGGCCTTCAACCTGACTATCCACCTGCACCAGGGGACCTTTTCCGACTTCTACGACACCTGCGACCTCACCGAGGACTACATACGCATTAATGCCAGCTATCGGAGTTAGCAGAAGCTGGAAGCTGATTAAAGGCAAAAGGCAATAAAACAAAGGCCCTGAGGTTCGTTTTGCCTTTTTACTTTTTACTTTTACCTTCCAGTAAGCCCTTGCCTCCCGCAGCTTTAATTCTTAATATCTTGCCATCACTCGATTTTCAGTCAAACTCGAAACTCGAAATTGGGCGACCCATTCACAGGCTGGAAGCCTGTGCCACTGTCGCCCCTACAACTCAAAATTACTTAGGACCTGTGCATGGCCGCCTCCCCTCCCCTTCCGCAGTTTCGTCCCATCGCCCTGCGGGTCCTTAAGGAACGCTATCTCCGCCGCGACCCGGCTGGAGAAGTGGTGGAAACCCCGGCGGAGTTGTTTGTCCGGGTAGCCCGGACGGTGGCGGCCGCGGAAAAGCGCTACGGTGGCCCCCAGGCGGTGGCCCGCCAGGAGGCGGCCTTTCACGAGGCCATGAGCTCCCTGAAATTCCTGCCCAACACCCCGACCTTGATGAACGCCGGTTTGCCCCCCAGCTAGGAAAACCATATCAGATATCAATTATTTTGATTTATCAAGCACATATATTGCAGATATCAACAAGAAGAGCTTTTTATCTTTGTCATCTCGCCCCAGTGACCTGGACGGCTTGGTAAAAGGACAACCACTAGGGGTTATGGACGGTGCGGCACTCCACCGTCTTATAGGCCGTTTTTTGACCCGGCAGGCCCATCATCCGTGAGCAGCATAGATTCCGGAGCTACAACAAGGCTAAATTATAGGTGCAACACCGTAATATCCTCAATCCGCCATGATCCTCGTCAGTTAGCCTACCAAGCCCGCATAAATTTTTAAAAAATTCATTAAAGGAGCTTGACTCCTTTAAACCTGATGAATAGTTTGAATGGTATCGAAAGGCTAAACCTTACCTCAGGAAATTAATCCAATTGATAGCCAAGGGCCTCAGGCTAGACTAATGTGAGGCCTTATGCCACTCACTCATTCTTACATACCTTAGACCCATGTTTCCAGAAGGCTTTCATGGACGCCGGGGTGGGGCGTAATCCGCCTTTAAACCAATAAAAAAGAGAAAGGAGAGTCCATCATGGAAAAGGAAACCAAAGAGCTTTCACCGCTATTCATGTTCCGGCCCTGGCCGCCGGGCGATCCGATCAGCCCTTGGTTGGCAGGCACGTTGGACAAGGCGCAATTAATCGAGCTGGCTCAAGTGGGGTTGGAGTTGAATCAGGCTATTCTGAAAGCTCATTTGGAGGCGAATGCTCAGGCGCTCAAGATCATCAAGGCCAAAAGGTAGGCAGGTCTGATCAGTCGCCAGCGGTACAGAGGGCAAGCCGTGAAAAATACCAGCGCAGTTCTCATTGGGTACCATGAGCAAGGTAATCTCGGCATCGGGTATATCGCGGCGACTCTCATTCAGCGCGGCTTCACGGTTCGGGTCTTGGATTTCCGGGAGAGGCAGGAATTTATCCTGGATACGATCCGAACCGTGAAGCCGGCGCTCGTTGGATTTTCGCTGATTTTCCAATACTTCACGCCAAAATTCGGCGAGCTGGCATCCTACCTCCGGGACAGCGGCGTCGCCTGCCACTTTTGCGCCGGCGGGCATTACCCAAGCCTGCGTTACGAACATGTCTTGCGGGATGTGCCGGAACTGGACAGCATTATCCGGTTCGAAGGCGAGCTGACGGCGCTGGAGTTGATGGAGTGCTTGGCGGAAGACCGCGATTGGCGCACAGTGGATGGGATAGCCTATCGCGCTGGGGACCGCTGCGTCGCCAATCCCCCACGCCCGTTGATCGCCGACCTGGACACCTTGCCGTTTCCGGCACGGCCGCTGGAGTCGGCATTGATCGTGCTGGGGAAAAAGGCGGCTCCGATCCTGGCGAGCCGCGGCTGCAGTCGCGATTGCGCTTTTTGCTCCATCCGCCAGTTTTACGGTCAGGCGCCCGGGAAAAAGGTCCGCGTCAGAAACCCGGCGAAGGTGGTTGAGGAGATGCGGACGCTGCATGAAGAAAACGACGTTTCGATATTTTTATTCCAAGATGACGATTTTCCGGTCTGGGGCGAGTTCGGGCGGCGTTGGATTGCACAGTTCATCGAATCGATGGCCGGGGCGGGACTATGTGGGCGCGTGATCTGGAAAATCAGTTGCCGGTGTGACGAAGTACAGCCAGAGCTTTTCGGCCGCATGCGAGATGCCGGACTTTACGTGGCGTACCTGGGCATCGAATCAGGCAACGAGACCGGATTGCAGACCCTAAATAAGCGGCTGACGGCCTCGGATAGTTTGCGCGCGGTCAGCGTGCTCCAGGACTTGGGCCTCTCGATTACCTATGGCTTCATGCTCTTCGACCCGTCGAGCACCTTCGGAACAGTGAGGGAAAACGTGGCGTTTCTGAGGCGACTTACGGCAGACGGCGTCATGCCGGCGGTGTTTTGCCGGATGCTCCCCTACGCGGCAACACCGATCGAAGAGCGCCTGGCCAGCGAAGGGCGCCTGCGTGGCAGTGTGGACAATCCGGACTACGATTTCTCAGACCTACGGTTAAACACCTATTTCGAAGAGCTGAATGAGTTGGTGGCCGGCTGGATTCAAGGCTCCGACGCCCTGGCAAACCAGCTCAACTTCGCCTGGTTGGAATATTGGGTAATGCGGCGGCTATTCCCGCCGGTTCCCGAGTTGGAGATTTACGAACGCTTTCTCCGTTCCATCACCTCTCGGTCCAACCAATATCTTCTTGACCTCGTGGAGCAGAGCTCTCGGACGTTTGAAAAAGATGGGGGGGGATTGCCTTCGCTCGCCGAGTTTCAGAGGGCGAGCCAGCGTTTTAGCGAAGAACTCTTAGAGGGGCGCGATGCCTTCATCCTCCGAAACCAGGAGGGGCTGTTGGAGGCGCTGCAGCACGTGGCATGAGGGTAACAGAGGTCCTCTCGGACGACATCCGGTCTTATACCAAATAGCTTTCTTCCCGTTCGTCTTCGGTTTTGACTTAACCCCAATCCTAACCTAAAACTTGGCATAATTACCGGAGACAAGTCAGGTATGATAAATCTCGATGAAGTTGGCGCCTTCGGTTCCATCGATCCTTCCGGAAATTTGATTGTCCGCTTCGGGCTGTATCTTCCCGGCATCCGTTCGGCCGACGGATTTGAGGTGATCGTGAAGATCATCCATCGGGACGACCGTTTCGATCCCCAGATCCCCACCCAGGACTTTTCCCTTGCCTGGCAGAACGGGCACCCGCTGGATCTTTGGACCCAGACCTTAACCATTCAAGTTGTGCCGGGCACTCACTTCGGACAAGAGGGCACTTATCTCTACCGCTACCAATTGTGGTGGACGCCGCCCGGCGGAAGTCGCCAACTTCTCACCCGTTGGTTCACCGATCCATTTGCGCGCGCCACCGATATCGGCGACCTGTCGGCTTTCCTATTAGCCCGGGCGAAGACTCCTTTCAATTGGACGGACGCGGCATACAAGACCCTCGAGCTGGATGATCTCGTCGTGTATGAATTGCAGGTGGAGGAGTTTAACGGAACGTTTGCTGGCGTTGTTGACCGACTGAGTTATCTTCAAAGCCTGGGTATCAACTGCCTGGAGCTCATGCCGGTCACCAGCGTCAAACTCGATTTCGACTGGGGCTATGGCCCGCTCCATTACTTCGCTCCGCACGCCCGGTTCGGCGGCCCCGGTGGCCTGAAACGACTTGTCGAAGCCTGTCATGCCGAAGGTTTAGCAGTAATCCTGGACGTGGTCTATCAACACGTCGACCCCACGTTTCCTTATAAGCTCGTCTACGATGATGTGAACGCTACCAACGGGGCCCCTAAGGTGCCCAATCCGATGATCGGGGCTAGCGGTCCCTTCGGTCCGCAAGCCGATTTCTCCCAGCCTTTCACCCAGGAATACTACGCCACCGCCAATCGCTTCTGGCTGGACGAATACCATGTCGATGGGTTTCGCTATGATGAAGTCACAGATCTCTATACCGGACCCACTGACGATGCTTATGCCAAACTGGCATATGAAACCTATCAGTATTCCCTGGGGATTCCCAGGTTCCAACAAGGCTCCGGCAGTTACAGCCGCATCATCCAGTGCGCCGAAGCGTTATCCAAGGCACGGGACGTACTACGAAATACCTACACGAGTTGCGCCTGGCAAGATGAATTATTGAACAAGGCCGAGGACATGACGCAATGGCATTACGTCGACAGCGACTTCGCCCACCTGCTGGATACACGCTTTAGCGGCTATCCGGACACCAAAACGGTTACCAACGCCGCAGGTCAGCCAGTGGAAATGCCGGTAGCGCCCTTTCAATATCTGGAGACCCATGACCACAGCCAGCTAATTGTGTTTGGAGGAACCCAGTCCGACGGCTTTTTCCCGCCGGGCGACCGCAGCCACTTTTATAAATTACAGCCATTTGCTATTGCGCTGTACACCCTGCAGGGGATTCCCATGCTCTGGCAGGGACAGGAGTTCGCGGACAATTATAATCTGCCAAGCGCCGGGTCGGCGCGCATCGGTTTGCGCCGGGACGTGGAATGGGAATTCTTTTATGATGACTACGGCTCCCCGCTCATCCGCCTCTACCGCCGGCTTGGCTGGCTACGCCGCACCTACCGCGCCTTGCGGAGCCGCGAGTCTTATTATTATTATCAACAGTCTTTGCAAGGCAACCAGATCATCATATACCATCGCCACGCCCCGGCGACGTCGACCACCGCCGAAGAGTTTGTTATGGTGTTCCTTAATTTCTCAGACACGGCCGGTACGGTAAGGGTGCCGTTTCCAAAGGCAGGCGAGTGGCAGGAGATGATCGACCAGGTCCAGGTGCTCGTGGTTCCACCCGACGGCGCCAACCAAACTATCGTCGTACCTTCCAACTATGGATTGGCCTACGTCTGGCCAGCTCAGGGAAACGTCACGCAGGCTGGATAGATGCTTCAAGGTGAAGGTGATAGGGGGTAATCAATAATAGCCGATAACTTCCCAATATCGCATCTTACCTCAATCTCCCGATAATTCCAGATAGGCTCTGAATATCCGATCTTCCCCATTGGTCACAATCGCTACAGCCAGTGACCGATATGCCGGGTGGTCTTGTTCCGGAACTTTGTAGTCCGACAACATAAATACAGCGATATGAAATTATATCCCTTACTATATGCAGATAATTCTATATCTTCATTCATTTTATCCTTTCCCTTAATCCCGATTCATTAATGGATAAATCAAATCACCTTATGCAGGGGATACTCCACAATCCCCTGGGCCCCGGCCCGGATTAGATTGGGGATGAGGTTCCTGACCTCGGAGGAGTTCACCACCACCTCCACCGAATACCAATCGGTTTC
>JBAVAG010000096.1:0-32271 GCA_049585595.1 Desulfobaccales bacterium | reverse complement strand
GGATATCACCAGTCCCGAACAATTAGTTGAAGTCCTCAAGACCTTCTTCGCCTATCAGCCGCCCCATTTTGAGGAATGGCAAACTGCGGTCAATGAGTTCAAAGATAAGCTGCCGGAGCACGCCGCCGCGCTCTTGGCCTTGATCCGTGAGGAGAACCGCACCAACCAGCGCTTTATCCAGGCCTTTGATGACTTCGGCCAGCTCTGCCGCCAGGCTCTCAACCCCAACCTGTCGGACGCCGCCGTGCAGGAGATGATCATACAGCATATCCTTACCGAGCGCGTTTTTCGCAAGATTTTCGACAACCCGGACTTCGTCGAGCGCAACATCATCGCCCACGAAATAGACAAAGTCATCCAGGCCCTCACCTCCCAGTCTTTCAGTCGGGAAGGGTTCCTGAAAAAGCTAGACCGCTTCTATCACGCCATCGAAGCCACTGCGGCCACCATCGAAGATTACTCCCAGAAGCAAAGCTTCCTGAACACCATTTACGAACGCTTCTTCCAGGGCTTCTCTGTAAAGGTGGCTGACACCCACGGCATCGTCTACACCCCCCAGCCCATCGTCGAGTTCATTGTGCGCTCCGTGGACCATTTGCTCCGCACCGAATTCGGGCGCTCCCTTGGGGCTGAAGGCGTCCATATCCTCGACCCGTTTGTGGGCACCGGCAACTTCATCATGCGCGTCATGCGGGAGATTCCCAAGACCCAACTCGAACCGAAATACGCCGGTGAACTCCATGCCAACGAGGTCATGCTTCTCCCTTATTACATCGCCTCCATGAATATCGAACATGCCTACTTTGAGATGACCGGGACCTATAAACCCTTCGAGGGCATCTGCCTGGTGGATACCTTTGAACTGGCCGAGGCCAAACAGCCCTTTCTACCTTTTACCCAAGAAAATTTGGAGCGGGTGGAGCGCCAAAAAAAGACCTCTATCTTTGTTGTTCTCGGCAACCCGCCTTATAACGCCAAGCAGTTGAATGAAAACGACAACAATAAAAACCGCACGTACCGCGCTATGGACGGCCGGGTCTCCGAAACCTATGCTCGCGCCTCCAAGGCAACCAACCGCATAGCCCTGTCCGATATGTACGTCAAGGCTATCCGCTGGGCCTCCGACCGCATCATCAAGAACAGCGAAGGCATCGTAGCCTTCGTCACCAACAACAGCTTTACCGACCAGATCGCCTTTGATGGTATGCGGCAACAACTTGCCAAGGACTTCGACAAGATTTACGTGCTGGACCTGGGCGGCAATGTTCGCAAAAACCCCAAACTTTCCGGCTCTACTCACAATGTCTTCGGAATTCAGGTGGGAGTGAGCATTAATTTCCTAATCAGAAAAGCACATGCCGATTTTAGGCAGGCCAGGATCTATTACTCCGCTATACCCGTGGATTGGCGCAAAGAACAGAAATATGACTTTTTGGAGAAGCAAGTGGATTTTACAACTATCGATTGGCAGAAAATCACCCCTGACCGGAAACATACCTGGTTGACCGCGGGATTAGAAAAAGATTTCGAGACCTTTTTGCCCCTCGGTTCTAAGGAGGCGAGATCGGGGAAGGGCCAAGCCATCTTTAATAACTATGGCCGCGGCGTGGCTACATGCCGCGATTCCTGGGCCTATAATTTTAGGCGGGATTATTTAATTAAAAACATCAAAACCATTATCGGAACTTATAATGATCAGGTGGTTAAGTGGTTAACTTTACCTAAAAAACCACAAATAGATAATTTTGTCATTGATGATGAAAAAAGAATAAGTTGGACCAGAGGACTTAAACAATATTTGGCGAGGGGTATTCCACTAACTTACAGCGGAAAAAGCCTTAGACAAGCATTATATCGACCTTTTACCAAGACTTTTATCTACTTTGATAGATACTTAGATGAATTTCGCTATCAAATGCCTTATATATTCCCAAACATATATTCTGAAAATGACAACAGAGTAATTTGCGTTAGTATTTCAGCTGAAAAACCATTTAGTTGCTTAATTTCTAATATCTTCCCCGATGTTGTAATGTGCGGAGGTTTTGGAGCACCCACTCAATGCTTCCCCTTTTACACTTACTCCGAAGACGGCTCCCAACGCGGGGAAAACCTAACCAACTGGGCTTTACATGAATTCCAAACCCATTACCGGGATGAGTCTATCTCCAAGTTGGACATCTTTCATTATATCTACGCTTTGCTGCACCACCCTGCCTACCGGGAGAAGTACGCGGCCAACTTAAAAAGGGAACTGCCCCGTATCCCCTTTGCGCATGACTTTTGGGGCTTTGCTCAGGGCGGTGATCGCCTGGCCGACCTCCACGTAAATTATGAGGCCCAGCCCGAGTACCCTTTAACCCGCATAGAAACTCCCGGTCTGCCCCTAGATTGGCGAGTGGAAAAAATGAGACTGTCCAAAGATAAGCGCTCCTTGAAATATAATGACTTTCTCACCCTAAACAGCATCCCCCCGGAAGTCTATGAATACAAGTTAGGTAATCGCTCCGCCCTGGAATGGGTCATCGATCAATACCAGGTCCACAACGATAAGCGCACCGGCAACACCAACGATCCCAACCGGCCTGAGGATCGTCAATACATTGTACGTCTCGTCGGCCAGGTGATTACCGTTAGCCTGGAAACCCTAAACATTCTGAAAAACTTGCCCAATTTAGAATGACCTTCCTCTTGTAGATGCTCGCGTGACCTGCCCAAAGGCAGCGGATACTGCTTATAAAGAGCATTTTCCGCTCTGCCCCGTTTGGCTCGAACTGCGCTCATCAGCCAGCACTTCGAGCCTCCCCGGGGTTGAGCGATGACCTGTAGGTTTGGGCGGTAAGGCCCCTCCCCACCCTTGCCGGGCCCTTGCCCGCTAATTCCCGTTGAAAATATGCCTCCTTCGGGTTATAAATTATGTAGTTAGCCAGACATAAGAGCTATTAAAAGGATTCTTTTGAGCAACATGAAAGAGGACTCCAAGGCCAGGAGCCGTCGCTCGCAGCCTGACCGCAATTGCGCCAAAAATGTCTGGAATCCTGCCTCCCGCTATAAAATCCTGCTGGAAATCAACAATGCCATCGTCAATCAGACCTCCCAGGAGAATCTGTTCCGGAGTATGGCCCGGGAGATTCGCAAGATCATTAATTATGATCGCTTCAGCATCAACATCTACGAACCTGACTCCAATTCCCTGAGCTGGTTTGCCATGGCCGAAGGCATTCTGGTCGAGGGCATGGATGACGTCTCCCGCTCCCTGGACAAGGGGCCCGTAGCCCGGGCCGTAGTCACCTCACGGCAGCCGCTGATTATCCCGGATATGGCGCAGTACGGCCACTGGCACACCATTCGGCTAATGACCGCTGCCGGCCTGCGAGCGACCATGGCCTTTCCGCTCATCGTCCGCGACCAGGTGGTGGGCTCTCTGCACTTTTCTTTTAAGGAACCACCCGAGATGATGGACGAACTGGCTCAGTTCCTGGTGGAACTCTCGGGGCAGGTGGCCTTGGCCGTGGACAACATGCTCTCCCACCTCAAGCTGATAAGCCTGAATGCCAGCCTGGAGCAACAGAAGCGCTACCTCCTGAAACAGGTGGCGCCCCAGTACAACCCGGATAATTTCTATTATTCGAGTCCGGCCATGCGGGAAATTATGCGGCAGGTGGAGATCATCGCCGACAGCGACGCCAGCGTGCTGATCACCGGCGAAACCGGGACCGGCAAGGACTGCATCGCTCGCTACCTGCACTACCTGAGCGGCAGGCGGGACCACCTGTTCGTCAAGGTCAATTGCCCAGCCCTGTCGCCCAGCCTGTTCGAGAGCGAACTGTTCGGACACGTCAAGGGCGCCTTTACGGGCGCCTCTTCCAAGCGGGTCGGCCGCTTCGAGATGGCCGATGGCGGCACCATCTTCCTGGATGAAATCGCCGAACTGCCCATGCCCCTCCAGGCCAAACTGCTCCACGTCTTGCATGACCAGCGCTTCGAGCGGGTGGGGGACAGCCGTCCCGTCGACGTAAATTTCAGGGTGATCGCGGCCTCGAATAATGACCTGCATACTGCCATTAGAGAAAAGACCTTCAGGTCCGACCTGTTCTACCGGCTCAATACGGTTTCCTTCCACCTCCCGCCTCTGCGCGAACGGGTCGAAGAGATCGAGCCTCTCGTCCGCCATTTGACCCAGACCCAGGCCGAGTCCATTCGCCGTGCTCCTCCCATTTTCTCCCGCGAAGTCATGGATTTGATGAAACAGCACTCCTGGCCCGGAAACGTGCGGGAGCTCAAAAATATCATCAGCCGTCTGATCATTGTGTTCAGCGGCAAGACAGTAACCCGCCGGGACTTGGAGCCGCTGCTCAACCTCCAGCAGGGTGAGATCTGCTCTCCCCTCCCCACCCTGGACGAAATGGAGCGCGCCCACCTCATCAAGGTGCTTTCCCTGACCAAGGGGGTCGTCGGCGGTAAACATGGCGCCGCCGCCATCCTGAAAGTGCCCAAGTCCACTCTTCAATACAGGCTCCGCATCCATGGCATCAACCCGCATAAATTTACCCAATAATTTAAGCTGGCGCAGTCTCTTCGGGGTCGTCCACTCGTGCGGCCGCGTTTTACCTGTGGCCTGGCTGGCACGAATATTGAATGATTTGGCGTTGGGAAGCCGCGTCGCGCGGGTTCCCGGCGCGGCTGCGGCCGCCTCAGGAGGAGACGACATGCAGGACGGCGGCCGCGTCCAGGCGCTAACGGGGCCTTCCCGCCGCCAGGGGTGCCTTGGGGCTTTCAGCGTCAAGGACCAGGAGAGCATCCGGGTTGTCGTCGCCACTGCCGAGGAAGAGGACTCGCCGGTGGCTCTGTGCGTCAATGCCGACCTGGTGGCGCCTCCGGCTATCAAGGTTCTCAGCGGGGTAGCCACCTCCGTGGCGGAACGCGCCTCAGTTCCGGTGGCGGTGATCTTGAGCCATGCCCGTAACCTCGACCTGGTGAGTATAGCCCTCGATTTGGGCTTTTCCACGGTTATGTGTGACGGCTCTTTTCTGCCTCTCGCAAGCAACGTGAAACTGACCGCGAGAGCGGTGAACCTGGCGGCGGGAGCCCGGGTCCCCCTGGAAGGAGCGATTGGAGCCTTCTTTGATTTCGGTAAGGACTCCGCGGGCCAATGCCTCATCTGCGCTCTGGCGGCTAAATTTGTCCTCGAAACCGGTATCGGCTCCCTGGCTGTATCCCTGCCCCTGGACGCCGGGCGAGGGTTCAGATTGGATATGGAACTCCTGAGACGGCTCCGCCAAAGCGTGCCCGGCGGGCTGTCCCTCCACGATGCCAGCCTGCTCACTCCCCGGGATATCCTCGGGGCCATGGCCGCCGGCATATCCAGATTGTCCTTCGGCGCCTGCCTCTGCGAGGCCGCCGCCAACAGCCTCGCGCCTCAAGGCCGCTTCCGGTTGGCGGCCACCGTGCGGCAGACCTTGCGGCTCTTTAGCAATGACCGGGTTGGCAGGCGCCCCTACCCTGCTGATATACCTTGCACTGCCCCTAAACTCTCCGGGGCCTAAAAATGCGCCCCATCTGCAAAATTAATTGGCTCGTTTGGCCCGCACGCTTAGGCGCCACAAGGCCAAGATGACGCCGAGCCGAATAGTCGGCTCAGAGCCGAAAATTGGTCTCATTTGGGCCTGGGGCGCGGGAGGCCAAATCCGCCATGATTCGCGCCACCAGAGCGGTTCTCCTGTTTAGTGACCAATGGCATGGCCTGTGCATATTTGTCTCACCACAATCTATCCGGGAGTCGTGGCCAAGGCAATACTAAGAGTTCCCGGTTCCCTGTTTTGGTCTTTTGCCTTTACTGGCTACTGACTACTGGCTACGAACCCTACCCTAACCAAACCAAGGAGCGCGTGCATGATTCAATTTCTGGTACATGAAAAGGGTGACACAGTCGGCGTGGCGACGGTGGACATCAAGGCGAATGAGACCATCAAAGGCCTGTACATGGACAACCAGGGTCCGGTGGAAGTCAAGGCCCTGGGGGACATCCCCCTGGGCCACAAGATCGCCCTTCAGGCCATGAAACCGGGCGATACGGTGATCAAATACGGCCATGACATCGGCGTGGTCTCCGCCCCCTTCTCCAAGGGGGCCCATGTCCATATCCACAATCTGAAGACGAAGAGGTGGTAAGATGAGTTTAGGCAAAGTTTTGGCTTATCGCCGTGAAAACGGCCGGGTGGGCGTCCGTAATCATGTTGTCATCCTGGCTCTGGATGATCTTTCCAATGCGGCCTGCGAGGCCGTGGCCAACAATATCAAGGGCACCCTGGCCCTGCCGCACGCCTACGGGCGCCTCCAATTTGGGGAAGACCTGCGGCTTTTCTTTCGCACCGTCATCGGCATGGGCGCCAACCCCAATGTCGCCGCCGCGGTGGTCATCGGCATTGAGCCCGATTGGACCAATGTCGTGGTGGAAGGCATAAAAAAGACGGGAAAGCCCGTAACCGGGTTTGATATCGAGCGTCACGGAGACCTCACCACCATAGCCGCAGCCAGCCGCCAGGCCAAAGAGTATCTGCAGTGGGCCTCGGAACTGAGACGCGTAGATGTGGACCTGTCGGAGATCTGGGTTTCCGTGAAATGCGGCGAGTCCGACACGACCTCGGGCCTGGCTTCCAACCCCACCGTGGGCAACGCCATCGACAAACTGGTGGCCGCCGGCGCCACGACTTCTTTCGGGGAGACCTCCGAAATCACCGGCGCTGAGATGGTCTGCAAAGAACGCGCCGCCACCCCGGAAATCGGAGAGAAGTTTTATCAGATTTGGAAAGATTACGACGACTTCATCCAGGCCAACAAGACCGACGATCTCTCCGGTTCCCAGCCTACCAAGGGCAACATCCGGGGGGGACTGACCACCATCGAGGAGAAGGCCTTCGGCAACCTCCAAAAGATCGGCAAGAAGTCTAAATACGTCGGCGTGCTGGCCCCGGCCGAAACCCCCACCGGCCCCGGCCTCTGGTACATGGATACTTCTTCGGCCGCGGCCGAGGCGGTCACCTTGTGGGCCGCGGCCGGTTTCGTGGTGCACCTCTTCCCCACCGGCCAGGGCAACATTTGCGGCAACCCCATCCTGCCGGTCATCAAGCTCTCCGCCAACCCCTTGACCGTGAAGACCATGTCCGAGCACATCGATTACGATTGTTCGGCCATCCTGCGCGGAGAATTGACCCTGGATCAGTCGGGTGACCGGCTTCTGGAGATGGCCCGGCGGACCGCCAACGGCCGCCTGACCGCCACTGAGGCCCTGGGGCACCGGGAGTTTGTCTTTACCAAGCTTTACCGGAGCGCTTGATTGCATCTTTAACCTGAAGGCCTGGGGTGGCACTGGCTGGAAGCCCATTGGCACGCAGCCCCAGGCCGATTACCGTACTTGAGGTTTAAGACCCAAACCCTCGCTGCCCTAAAATCCCGGGTAGGCCCGAGGAGCGTATGGTAACCAAAGTCAAGGCCGATTTGCTCATCATCGGCATGGGGGCCGCGGCCGAAATGGCGGCGCTCTATGCCCAGGAGCGCAATCCGGACCTGAACATCCTCATCGTCACCAAGGCGCTCCGGGGCAAAGGCGGCTGCAGCCGCATGGTCCAGGGCGGCTTCAACGTGGTCCTGAACTCTGAGGACTCCCATGAGAAACATTTCATGGACACCCTCAAGGGCGGCCAGTACCTCAACGACCAGGACCTGGCCAAGACCTTGGTGGAAGAGGCCACCCCCACCATCAAGGAGATGGAAACCAAATTCGGCTGCTTCTTCGACCGCAATCCCGACGGCACCATCCATCAAAAGGCCTTCGCCGGCCAGGTCTTCGATCGTACGGTTCACAAAGGCGACCTCACGGGTATCGAGATCATCAGCCGGCTCACCGAGCAGGTCATGAAGCGCCGCATCCCGGTCTTGGAGGAGTGCCGGGCCGTCGAACTGCTCCTGGACGACGGGGGGGAGATGGTCACAGGGGCGCTGCTGCTAAACATGCGGCGCGGCGAGTTCATCGTCGCCGAGGCGGCCGCCACCCTAATGGCCACCGGCGGAGGCCCCACTCATTACCGCTTCCACGCCCCGGGGCCGGAGAAATCCGTGGACGGCCTCGCCATGCTTTACCGGGCCGGGGCGGTGATGCGGGATATGGAGATGCTCCAGTTCCACCCCACCGGCCTCATCGTCCCGGGGAGCGTGGTGGCGGGGGCCCTCCTGGAAGAGGGCCTTCGGGGCGCCGGCGCCTACCTTTATAACGGGGTCGGCGAGCGCTACATGCTCCGCTACGCCCCCGAGGTGGGCGAGCGGGCCACCCGCGATGTCGTCAGCCGCTCTTCCTACCTGGAGATGATGGCCGGCCGGGCCTGCCCCGAGGGCGGGGTGCACATTGACGCCTCCCATCTGGGGGCTGATTTCGTCCTGGAGAATTTCCCCGGCATGGCCGAACGTTGCCAGCAGTTCAATTACGACCTGGCCGAGGGCCGTGTTCCGGTAGGCCCCACGGCGCACTACTACATGGGCGGCGCGCTGATCGACACCCAAGGCAAGGCCACCCCGGAAAGGCTTTTTGTGGCCGGCGAAGACTCCGGCGGCGTCCACGGCGCCAACCGCCTGGGCGGAAACGGCATCTGCGATTCCTGCGTCTATGGCCGGTTGACCGGCAAGGCCCTGGGCCAGTACCTGATTAATGGCAACCGGACCGTCAAAGAGACCCGGCGTGGCCAGGTGGAGGAAACCATAGCCCGGCTCCAGGCTCCTTTCGGCCGCGCCTCCGGGTCCAACCCCTTCGTCCTGCGCAGGCAGATCCAGGAATTGAACTGGAACAAGGTCGGGGTGGCCCGCCGGGAGCCGGATCTTTCCGAGGCCCTAAACGAGATTGAGGCCATCGCCGCAGAACTGGAGCACGTTAGCGTCACCGGGGGCGCAGCGTACAACATGATGTACAACACCTTCCTGGACCTTATTAGCATGGTGGACACCACCAGGATGACCGCTTTTGCGGCCAGGTTGAGGGAGGAGACCCGGGGGGCCCATTTCCGCCAGGATTTTCCGGAGCAGCGGGACGACTACGGGCTCTTCAATATCTACCTGGGCCGGGGCGAGGACGGACTGCCCCTGGCCCGGAGGGAGCCTGTAGTCTTCAAGCACAAGACTTTGGAGGAGTGCCAGGGGTATAGAAAATAGGCGGTGGCAGCCCGGAACCTGCGGCTTTTCCTGGCGGCCCGACGCCTCTTGGGCAGTAAAGGAGTCATTTAATGGCGCAAGATATTCCCATCGAGTACCGGAAACCTCTGGCCTGGGGGGAGTACGACCCTCATCGCCGGGAGGGGACCCAGGTGGGCATGTGGGCCTGGCTGTGGCAGCGTCTCTCGGCCCTGGCCATCATCGTCTTGTTGGCCCTACACCTTGCTCTGACCTACAAGCCGATCATTCAATTCCTGCTCCTGTTGGTGGTAACCTTCCATGCCGCCTTGGGACTGAGGGTCATCCTGCTCGATTTCAACCTGGTGGGGGTCAAATACCAGCGGCTGCTCATTTGGGGCCTGGTGGGCCTGGGGCTGCTCATCGTGGCCAGAATTTGGTATTCGATCTACTAGGACGTTTCCCGGGAGAGCCGGCAGAGAAACAGGCGAGAGTAAAGGAAGATGTCAGAAACCTCCGGGAGCGTACGCGATATCCAGATATTCCGCTACGACCCGCAAAAGGGTGGCTCGGGTCATTTCCAAGGCTATGTTTTGGAGATCCCCGATGAGTCTATCACCACGATCCTGGACGTGCTCCTTAGGTTGCAGCGGGAGCAGGACCCGACCCTGGCCTTTCGCTATGCCTGCCGCGTCAACATGTGCGGCTCCTGCGGCATGGTCATCAACGGCCAGGAGCGACTGGCCTGCAAGACCAACGTCTCGCATCTGCCCCCGGGCCAGGACATCACCCTCAGGCCCCTGAACCACTACCCGGTCATCAAGGACCTGGTGGTGGACATGGAGCCCTTTTTCCGGAAGTACGAAGAGACGCTGTCCTTCTATGAGCCCCGGGAAGAGTTCGCCGAGCCGCCCCAGATCCGCCCCGATTCGAAAGAGCGCCGGGATATCGGCCGCGAGGCCACCGAGTGCATCGCCTGTGGCTGCTGTGTCTCCAGTTGCACCATGGTGCACTACCACCAAGACTACGCCGGCCCCGCGGCTCTGAACCGGGCTTTCACACTCCTGGCCGACAGCCGGGACGGCCTGTTCGCGGAACGCCTGGATCGGACTTTGGCCTCCTGCTATCACTGCCGGACCGAATTCAACTGCACCGAGGTCTGCCCTAAAGGCATCAGCAGCACCAGGGCTATCAAGTACATCCAAAGGCTGGGCCTCAGCCACTGCCAAGACCAGCCTGGCCAGGAGAAACCCGCGGCAGCGCCGGAGGCACCGCCGGTGACTGCTACGGACCGGAGAACTTTCCTGCGCCAGATGGGGGTTGGCATTCTGGGCGCCGCCTCGATAATCGCCGTGGGAGGCATAGCCGCCACCACTGCGGTGAGTCCCGGCCTGATCAGGGGTTCCAAGCTGTGGGTGCCGGTTTCACCGCTGAGCCGGATACCTGAGGGTGACATCACCACCCTCATGATGCGCTACAACCTTAGAAACGGCCTGTACACCCAGGAGGTGACGACCCCGGTCCTGGTTTCCCGGACCGGCAGCCAGATCACCTGTTTCAACGCCAGTTGTACGCACCTGGGCTGCATCGTCAAGTGGGACAGCCAGTTGCAACGCTTCCGCTGTGCCTGCCATGGCGGCGTCTTTGACCGGGACGGCCGCGTCCTGGCTGGCCCGCCACCCCGTCCCCTGGACCGCTACCGGTTCAAAGTGGACTCCGGCCGCCTGCTCGTGGAGGTGGGTTGAGATGGCCGGCCCGAATTTCCGGGACCGCATCGGTTGGGAGAAATACCTGCGGCCCTTCCTGTATAAGGAATTGCCCCCGGACACGGGTTGGTCGGCGACCCTGGGAACACTCACCCTCCTGTTGTTCGGGCTCATGGCCGTGACCGGCGTCATTCTGGCGATGTTCTACAATCCTTCGCCGGACAAAGCCTATCAATCCATCGACTTTATCATGAAGGACGTGCCCTTGGGCGCGGTCCTGCGCTGCCTCCATCACTGGGGAGCCGGGGCCCTGGTCCTGGTGGTATTCCTGCATCTGCTGAGCACCTACTTTTCCGGGAGCTACCAGGCTCCCCGGGAACTGACCTGGGTCATGGGCGTCTGCCTGTTCCTGATCACCTTGGGGCTCGGTTTCACGGGCTACCTCCTGCCCTGGGACATGAAGGCCTATTGGGCCACCGTGGTCAGTTCCAACATTCCCCGGCACCTTCCGGTGATCGGCAATTTCATCACCGGAATCATGCTGGGCGGGCAGACCGTGTCGGGGCTCACTTTGACCCGCTTTTACGCGGTCCACACGCTGCTGCTGCCGGCCTTGCTGGCGGGCTGCGCCCTCGCACACATCTATTTCGTTCGCCTCCATGGTTTGACGGCAGATCCGGAGAAGCACCCTGCCAGGACGGAAGCCGGCCAGCAGACGTACCGCTTCTTTCCCGAGCACGCCTTCCGCAGCGCCCTGGTCTTCTCTTGCATGCTCCTGCTCCTCATCGGCCTGTCGGTTTTTGCCCGTATCCCCCGGGAGCAAATCGCCGGCACCTTCAGCGAATCCTACCTGCCCCGGCCCGAGTGGTACTTCATGTGGCTGTTCCAGCTCCTGACTTTCTTTGCGGGCGCCTGGGAGACGGTGGGGAGTCTGGTCATCCCTGTTGTCGGCGTGGTGGTTCTGTTCGCCCTGCCCTTCCTGAGTAAAAGAACGGGGCGCGGCCTGGCCGACCGGCCGCTGGCCGCGGCTGTGGGGGTCACGGCAGTTATCGCCATCATCTATCTGAGCGTCATGGGTTTCGTCGGCACCCTGCCCTACGGCGACATCATTCCCGTGCCCCAGCGCCCTTTGACGGAGGGCGAGGCCCGGGGCCTGTCCCTTTACGCGGACCGGGAGTGCGCCTACTGCCACCAAATCGCGGGCCGGGGCGGACATCGCGTGGGACCTGACCTCGCCAACATTTTGGCCAAGGGCAGAGATGTGGACTTTCTGGTCAAGTTTCTCAAGGACCCGCAGGCGGTGAGTTCCACCTCCATCATGCCCAAATACGACCTTCCTGAAAAAAACCGGCGGGACCTGGCTGAATTTATCCTCGCCCTCGATTTTCGCAGTTATCCCCTGAAAATCCTGAAACGGGACGAGGTTCCAAAGCTTTCGGCCCCGGGCCGGACTCAGCAGCCGCCATTGGGGCCCGGCGCTCGGAAGGGAGATGAAAGGAGTTAAAGAAACGATGAACAACTTCGACTATCGAATCGTGGAAGAGGCGGCCAAAGAGCTCTATATCCGGGCGTTGTGCGATCTGCCGCCGGACGTCAGGGCGGCCCTTAAAAAGGCTTACGCCCGGGAGACCCAACCGACGGCCCGGTCTGTGTTCGAGGCCATCTTCAAGACTATCGAAATCGCTGACCGGAACAAGACCCTCATCTGCCAGGACACGGGCTTGCCCATTTACAAAGTCAAAATCGGCTCCCGATTCTGCTGGAACGGCTACCAGATCAAGACCCGACTTTACGAGGGCGCCAGGCGAGCCACGGTGGAATTCCCCTTCCGGGGCAGCTCCACCCATCCCCTGACCCGGGTAAATCCCCAGACCTCGGTGGGCCCGGGGCTGCCGGTGATCTATTACGACTTCACCGAGGACTCCGACTGTCTGGACATCCTCATGGCGCCCAAGGGTTCGGGCTCCGAAAATATGAGCAAGATGCAGATGTTTTATCCGGCCCACGGTGTGGCGGCGCTGAAGAAGTTCGTCCTGGACACGGTGGTGGAATCCGGCGCCAACCCCTGTCCTCCGGGTATTATCGGAGTCGGTATCGGCGGGACCGCCGATCTGGTCATGAAGTTGGCGAAGGATGCCATCTTGCGCCCCGTGGGGCAGCGCCACCCTGATCCCGAAATTGCGGCCATGGAGGTGGAGCTGGAAGATGCTATCAATGCCACGGGCCGGGGCCCCATGGGCCTGGGTGGGGACGTCTCCACCCTGGCGGTGCATATCGAGATGGCTTACACCCATATCACCCAAAATCCGGTGGCGGTGAACACCCAGTGTTGGCCGGCCAGGCGGTCCCGAGCCATTATCCATCCCAACGGCGATGTCGAATATGGCTACTAACCGCAAGGAGAACTGAGCCATGAAGGAATATCATCTTAAGTCCCCTTTCACCGAAGAGGATATCAGGCAACTGCGGGTTGGTGACGTCGTCTATTTCGACGGTCTGCTCTTCGGCATCCGCGACCTTACCCAAATCTATATGTTCGACCAGCACCACGAGCCGCCGGTCAGCCTGGCCGGGGCGCCCTGCATCCATACCGCCCCGAGCCTCCGTAAGGTGGATGGCAAGTGGGAGAAAATCTGCATCGGGACCACCACCAGTACCCGTATGGAACGGTTCACACCGGAATTGATCTGCAAGTACGGCGTGCGGGCCATCATCGGCAAGGGCGGCCTGTACCAGGGAAGCCTGGAGGCGATGCAGAAGTGCGGCGCGGTCTATTTGGCCATCGTCGGCGGCGCCGCGGCCCTGGAGACCCAGCAGATCGAAGCGGTGGAGGCTGTCTACTGGGAGCATCTCCACCCCGAGGCCCTCTACCAGTTCCGGGTGAAGAACTTCGGACCCCTGACCGTGGCCATGGACAGCCACGGCCGCAACCTCTACGAGGAAGTCAAGGGCGAGGCCCTCCGGAGGCTGCCGGAGATCTACCAGAAGCTGGGTGTTTGATGGCGCCCCGTAAATAAATGGAGAAGATATTCCGATGTTGGATCTGGTGATGGCAAACTTGATCAAAAATGGCTTTCAGGCCCGGTATGTGGAAACGGGGGCTGAGGCGCAGGCCCTGGTCCTGGCAATGATCTCACCGGGCGCGCCGGTCGGGGTCGGAGGTTCGGTTACCATCCGCCAGTTGCATTTGATCGAGACCCTGCGCCAGCGGGGCCACGAAGTATATGACCACTGGCAGGAGGGGCTTAGTCCCGGCGAAATCCGGGAGATCAAGTTGCACCACGTCACCTCGCCTTTTTTCCTGACCAGCACCAACGCCATCACCCTGGATGGCAAGCTGGTCAATATAGATAATACCGGCAACCGGGTGGCCGCCATGATCTTTGGACCCCAGCAGGTCATCGTGGTGGCCGGAAAGCACAAAATCGTTGCCGATGTAGATGATGCGCTCCAGCGAATCAAGGACACGGTCACGCCGTTAGTGGCCCGGCGTCGAGGGGACAACACCCCCTGTGCCGTCACCGGCAAATGTGAAGATTGCGACAGTCCCCACCGTCTCTGCCGGGCAACCACGATCCTGGAGCGCAAAACCGTGGGCATCGGAACCTTTACAGTCATTATCGTGGGAGAACCATTGGGATACTGATGGTTCCAAACGATATGCAGGCCGAGCGAAATCGACACCCGGGACCCGGAATTGGGCCACTCAATAAAACGCTAAAGGGGGGGAAACTGACCGGAATAACTTAGCTGATTCAAGGAAAGGTCTGCTGGTCCCTTTCATTTTGGACGCCAAAACCGGAGGACCGTATGGAAAAAAAAGGCTTTTCACTATTCCACCTGCCATTGCCGGTCAGGGTCGTGGGTCTCTTAATTATCGGTTTTGCCTTGGGATTCGCTTTTCCCAAGAATACTTTAATCCATTACGTATTTATCAGCGGGACTATTTTTCCCAAGACCGTCGTAACCTTATGCGCCTTTTTGATCTTTAATCTCCTGGCCGGAGGCATGGCCAAGCTGAGCCTCTTCCACAAGGAAAAAGCCGGCAGGTTGTTCGGCATCATCCTGGCTATGTATGTGCTCATGGGAGGGGTTTCCTTAATATACGTCACGGTCTGGCTCCACTTCCTGGCCCATCTTCCCTCCAGCCTCCCCGGGGTCGTGGTTCCCGGCGCCCTAGCCTGGATCGTAGAGATTGGCCATACCTTCACCCATGTCATGTCCCAGCAGCCCCTCCTCCAGGCCTTGGCGGGAGCCATGTTTTTCGGCTGGTTATGCGCCAGGGTCCCGTCCCTGCATCGCATCGCCTATGGTTTCATAGCCGTCGGGGACCATATCCTGTGGGCCTTTAAAAAGATCATCTGGTACTACCCGATCATGATCGGCTGTCTGGCCATCGGCATTCCCATGAAATTTGGCGCTAAAGGCATGCTTCTCTATGCCCAGGCCGTCATGTGGATCGCGATTGTCACCTGCATCTGGTCGCTGATCATGATTGTCATCACCTTGCTGTTCACCAAGCGGACTTTCAAGCAAGTCATTTCCTATTATGCAACCGTATGGCCCACCGGGTTCGGCACCGGCGGCTCCTATGACACCCTGGCGGTCAACGTCGTGTCAGCCGAAACGGACCTGGGTTTGCACCAGGAGATCGCTGAAATCTCCATCGTCTTCGGCACCGTACTCAACAAAAACTGCGCCACCATGTCCGTGTTCGTCGTCACCATCGCAGTCTGCCGGATGCTCAACATCCCCCTCTCGCTTTCGGAACTCGTCATGATGATCGCGCCGGTGATGATCCTGGGACTGGAGTCGCCCGGCATCCCGGGAGGCGCCGGCTATTTCATGTCACCCATCGTCGGCGTGCTGCTGGGCGCTCCCAATATGAGCGTCTTTGTCACCACCTTCATAGCGGTTTACAGCGGCTTGGTCCCCATGTTCAGCACGGCCGCAAATACCACGGATGATGGCGTGGTCGGGGCTTTCCTGCAGGACGTCTTTGGCCGCTTTATCTGGGGTGATAAACCTCTGGTTCATCCTCAAGTCGAGGAGGTACTTTAAGATGTCCAAGGTCCTGGGGTGGATACTGTTTGCCGTCGGCGCCTGGATGATGATTTCCCC
This sequence comes from Desulfobaccales bacterium, assembly GCA_049585595.1. Lineage (GTDB taxonomy): Bacteria > Desulfobacterota > Desulfobaccia > Desulfobaccales > 0-14-0-80-60-11 > JAPLJC01. The sequence goes on along the minus strand of JBAVAG010000096.1, from coordinate 16,288 downwards.
TCAAGCAATCCTGGGCTTGAATCAATTGAAATGGATGGCCCACTATGCCTTCCCGGGGGAAATGATAATGGCCATCGCGGCCATCATGGCAGCCTATTACTTGATCGGCTTGAAGCCCTCTGAAAGCGCCACGAAGCATATCAATCAAGGAAGTGGAAACGTTTAAGCTCTCCGGGATAAGTTGGTGCTAATCGAGGCGGTCAGGGGACGGGAGCAAGAGTTCTATTGGTGCCTGATTTTGACGCCACCTGATTGGCTCGGTGATGACCAGGCCGGATCCGTGGGCGCGCTCAAAGGGCGATCGTGGACTTCCACCAGTTGGTCATCCTGGCGGTGGCGACCATTGCCTCCGCGATCATCTCCAACGGCGTCGCCATCGGCGCCGGGATCTTCCTCTTGCCGGTCCTGGCTCTAGCTTTCCCGGCCAAGGTCGCCCTGGGGTTGGGGGCGCCGCTGATGTTCATCTCCAATGTGGCCGGCATCAGAAATTACTGGGGGGAGTGGGGGGAGTGGCGCGAACTGCTGCGCTTCTTCATGGCCGCCACCCTGGGCATCATTTTGGGCTCCTTCTTGATCAATATTATCCCCAACCACCTCTTTAAGATCGGGGTCGGGATATTTGCCATCAGCTTTTCCCTCTACCATCTGATTAAAGGCTCCTGGGCCCGGTTGCGTCTCCGGCCCCTTAAGGCCCCTTCCCTAAGCGAAACCAGTCTTCAGAGCGGTAAGATTCTGGCGGTGGTGGTCGGCTTTCTGGGCGGCGTAGTTACAGTCCTGTGCCATGCCGGCGGCGCGGTGTGGTCCATGTACTATGTGGGCCGGAACCTGGATAAGCGCCGCCTGGTCAGCACGCTCCTGCTCCTCTTTGCCTTCAGCAATCTCCTCAAAATCTTCACCTACTGGGGAATTGGCATTCTAAGCCTGCATTCCACCCTGATCATGCTGGCCATGTCTCCCATCATCATCGTCAGCAGCAATTTCGGTAACTTCCTGAACAAGAAGGTCCCCCCGGAGCTTTTCCGGGATATCGTGTTCCTGGTCATCCTGGTGGCCGGGATCGGCCTGATAATTTGAATTGAGATGAGCTTGGAAGAGTGCTCTAGGAGCAAAGGGGAAACAAAACTGAGATCATTGCCAATGAAGTGAGCGAGGCCGCCCTTGACAGGCAAGGATTAAGCAAGGAATCCGCTCGACAGGTTAGGGCGCGCCGGTATGGCACTGGTTACAGAGGATTTGGGGAGGGATTTCTCCTCCAGGGTGGTCGAATTTCACCCCCTGCAGGTTCACAGTCTCCGCTTTTCCCGGACCGCCCTGGGTGATGATGGTATGACAGGTGTCGCAGGCATTGGAGATGGCCCGGCCTGCCTTGTCGACATGGGAACCATCGTGGCAGCGAAAGCAACCCGGCCAAAGATAATGCCCGATATTGTTGGGCCGCACTCTCCAGTCCGTTTTCATTTCCGGGAAGAAATTGTCCTGAAAGATCCTCTGGGTCTCGAGGATCGCCTGCATGATCTTTGGCTGGTCCTGGTAATCAGGGTATTCTTTCGAGAGTTCTTCAGCAACCATGGTGATCCCGCGTGCCTGTGAAGGGGCCCCGGCAGCCTTGACCAGGGCCTTGGCCGCATTCAGTTTTATGGAAGGAATGGTGCGATCGATACGATCCAGCCACATGGAAACATCCAGAGCGGTGTAGGGAGAATCGAAAATGTGGGTGGGACGATTATGGCAGTCGATACAGTCGAGCCGCCGCATGGAAAGAGCTTTTTGTTGGGTGGTCAAGGGCGAGTCTTTTGACTCGTAGACGTCCACGGCGCCTGTCTTGAGATTCGTCACCCGCACCCAGGGTATGGTTTGCCGGCTCTCGTCCGTGGCTATATAATCTATTTGGTTGGACAAAATCATATGCCAGTGGATGCCTCCCACCGGTCCCGTGGTCTCATTGGCCCCTCCCACATGCACCAGCAGTCTTATGTTCCACGGAGTGTTTTGCTTGTCGGGCAGAAAGAATTGGTGGCGCAGGTCCACCCACCCGTAAAATTTCGCCGGCCAATGGCACTGTTCGCAGGTTTCCTGCGCGGGCCGCAGGTTTTGGACCGGCACTGGAATGGGCCGTGGATATACGTTGAAAACGACTGCATAGACCTGATAGAGGCCGGAGATCTTAGAGCGCACAAACCAGGAGGCGCCCGGGCCAATATGGCACTCCGTACAGGCTACTCTGGCGTGGGGAGAGATTTTGTACTCTGAGAATTCCGGCCTCATCACTGTGTGGCACAAAGCCCCGCAAAACTGCGGCGATTCAGTCACCTCAAAGGCGCGGTAGCTTCCTAAGGAGGTGAGCATAAAAAAAATGAAAGCGCAGGAAAGCGCCAGGACCAGTTGGCGCTGGCGCCTCCCGGCAGTCTCCACGCGGACCTCAGCCCCCGGTTTCCTGGCCCGCCGGAATTCGAGCCATACTCCCAGCCCCGCTAAGATGAGGCCCATCCAGATAAACGACGGGAGGACCAGGAAGACCAGGATGCCCATGTAGGGCTGTCTGAAACCGTGAAAAAGGTCAAATCCTATCAGACAAAACGTGACGACCAGGCTGCTGATGGCCAGCACGAGGCCGAAGACGCCAACCCAGTTGGCGAGCAGGGCGGAAACAAATTTGGGGCGCGGGGCCTTATGCCCATTCATGAATGGGTTCCAATTCGATGCTGAAAGAGCGGCCGCAACCGCTCAGACCCTTTACTTTTTGATGGACTTAAGATATGCGATAACGTCCTCCAGGTCCGCATCGCTCATCTTGAATGCCGGCATTTTTACTGTGGGCCCGAGGGTTTTCTTGGGATCGGTGAGCGCCCCCTTGAGGTAGGCGTCATCATGGGTCCCGACAACCATGTCCATGGGCTTGCCCAGGTTGCCGCCCTCTTTGTGGCACAGGGCGCAGTGTTTGGCATCGACAATGGCTTTGCCCTTATCCGCGGAACCGCCTTGAGCCCATGCAGACCCCGCAATTCCTAACGACAGCACTAAAAGGATGGTCACTGCAGATTTCATTATTCCTCCTTTGGTTGGGAACGCCCTACGCTTTTTGCCCGGCCCATGCAGCAGGACCTGAGAAGAGATAAGAACACCGGGGCCTACCCCAGGCGCCCGGCAGTGGTTCACTACCTTGTTGCCGTCTCGGTGGTAGTGAACGTGATCGGTGCTGCCACCACCATGCCCAGTTTGTCCACGATGCATGCTGGAAGCATTATCAAAAAGATTAAGGACGCGGGCTATTCTTGTCAACCCACTCGAAGGCTCAAACTAGAACTTATCCTGTAAAAATCTCTCCAACACGTTCGCCTCAGACAAAACCTGACGAACAGGCTGCTGGGGCCGGCACGAGGCCGAAAACGCCAACCGGGCTGCCTAACAGGGCGGAGACAAATTTGGGACGCGGGGCCTTATGCCCATTCCTGAAGCGGTTCCAAATCGATGCTAAAGGAGCGGATGCAGCCGCTCAGACCCTTTACTTTTTGGCGATGGAATGCAGATATGCGACAATATCCTGCAGTTCTGCATCGGTGAACGTGTATGCCGGCATTTTCACTTCGGGCCCGACGACTTTCTTGGGGTCGTTGGTCGCCCCCTTGAGGTAGGCGTCATCATGGGTCCCGGCAAGCATTTCCATGGGCTTGCCCGTTTTGCTGCCCTCTTTGTGGCACAGGGCGCAGTGTTTGCTGTCTACCAGGGCTTTGCCCTTATCCGCGGAGCCGCCTTGAGCCCATGCAGACCCCGCAATTCCTAACGACAGCACTAAAAGCATGGTCACTACTGATTTCATTTTTCCTCCTTTGGTTGGGAACGCCCTACGATTTTTTCCCGCCCCATGCAGCCGGACCTGAGAAGAGATAAGAACAGCGGGGCCTACCCAAACGCCCGGCAGTTGTTCACCAAGCCGTTGCGGTCTCGATGGCAGCGAACATGATCGTGCTGTTAAACTGCGAACCTTCGTCTTATGGCGCCGACCGCAGTTCCCCTCACCTTTTGGCCAGGGCCAACACGCACGGCGACCCCACCGCCATGCCCATTTTACCCCCGATGCACGCTAGGGGCAACCTAAAAACAGAGGGGCCGCGGTTGCGCCCCTCTGGCCACCTGACTCGTCAGCTCAAACTAGAACTTATACTGTACAAATAGCTCAAACTCGGACGCCGTGGCGTTCCGGTAGAACCCGTCCAGGGTTTGTAAAGCCTGATTGCCCGCCGGGGCTCCTGTCGCCGAGGTTCCTTCCTGGTAAAGGATCTGGTACGCTTTGCTCAACTCGAAGATCTCGTATCGGTACATGGCGCTGCAACCCCAGTGCTCGTTGAACTTGTAGCTGAGACCGGCGCTGAGATCGGCGAAACCTTCCCACAGGGTGGGCATAATCGGGTTGTCGTATTTCGAGGTCGAAAAGGAGTAGCTGGCGCCAGCCATCAGCTTCAGCTTGTCCGGAATGAGCTTAAAGTCCGCTTTGGCGGTGAAGGTGTCATATGTATCCAGGGTGCTCAAAATGGGGCCCGGATCACCAATGACATTAGTGGTCGGAGGGGTCGGAGCGACTGGCGAAGTTATGCCTGTGAAGTAGGCGCGGTCTTTAGTGATGTCTTCCTGGTGGTCGTATCCCAGGCTCAAGGCGACCCGGGGAGTCGGGGTCCAACTCACATCCGCTCCGAGCGACCAGCCTTGATCATTGAGCAAACCATATGCATTGGAGTCATTAAAATCGTCGTTGTAGAACGAGAAATTGGCGGAGAAGGTGACATTATTCAGGGGGAACGCCTCTGCCACGAAATTGGCGGCGTTCCGTCTGTCGTCTCCCGCGTAGAATTTGTAGGTCAGGATATTGGTGTTCGACAGGCTCAGAAAATCATTCCCCAGCCGCTGTGAGTAGGTATAGTTGGCTATCAGGTTCAGCCAGGAAGTGGGAAAGAGCCTGATGCCGAACTGGGGCGAGTTACTCGAGGTATTGCCCTGGTTTTCGGTGCGGTCTTCTGTTGAATAGGCATAGGCGGCTTCCAAGGCCACCATGTCGTTCACTTTATAGTCGGTGCCGAGGTTCATAGTCTGCTTCAAATAGGAATATTGCTCCTGAAGCAGAAGGGTCCGGTCCTGTGCAGTGAGGCCAATGCCTTGGAGAAAGACTTGGTTCACGAGCGGATTATTCAGGTTGTTATTGTCAAAACCATAAGCCTTGTACGAATACCTCAAGGACCATTGGTCAGTGGGACGGGTGACGCCGGAAATATCCCCGGCCACAGTCGAGGCGGTGAGACCCGCATCGCCGAGCGGAGCATTGCCGACCTGAGGACCATTGGCTGTGCCACCGCTTAATGTGTTGCCATAGTCACTGTATACCTGGCCGTCCTGGCTCAGCCAGCCGTAGGAAAACGAACTGGTGATCCTGGTCTTGTAGGCAGCCAGGTTAGCTCCCCCCTCAGCGGTAATGTAGTTGGCCATGTTGCTGGCGGGTAGGGATTCCCAGGAGGCGGAGTTCGTGGTATTGCCCTTCACCGTTGAGTTCCCATCGTCAAAGGTCGATAAATGATAGCCCACGCGGAACTGATAGGTCTTCGAAGCATATTCCGTACCGACCTTCAGGTCGTTTTGCGTATAGTCGATCGGCCTGAGAGCGGTGACGGTGTACTCATAGGGGGTGCTAGGGCCATCTTCATAGGACATCGGCTGCTGGCCGGTTCTCCTAAGCCACTGGTCCTCGACAAAAAGGTCGATCTCAGGCGTTACCAGGTAGTCACCGCTGAACCGAAATCTCTGCACAAGGATCCCTATATCGTTATTATAGTTATTCACCGTGCAGTAAACGTGTTGGAACTGGTCATATTCAGCTTGGACATGCCAGACCCCGAGTTTGCCCATCTCGAGCAGGTAATCCTGATCTGCGTTAAATCCCGGATTGCTCATCCGGAATCTATAATACTCGAGCTCGTCCTTGCTCTTCAGAGTTATATCCACACCCCCCAGAGGCCCTACGGGGAAGGGACTATACTTTATCAAATATCCCGTGTTCTTGGTGTTGGGGTAATTGGCGAGAAAGCCGCCGCCCATTTCGAGATAGCCCCCCAACGTGTAATCCCCCACGTTCAGATCAGCGAATCCGCTCGCACAGGTCAGAGGGATAAGCATGATTGCGAGAAAAAAGGCCAGGATCTCTCTCTTAATCTTCATCATCCCCCCCCTTAATGGAAGAAATAGTCGCCATTGAAATTGTTGCTGCCGTGGATGTTCCGGTGGCAGTTGATGCACGCCCCGCCGACCATTATCCCTATCCTCACCCCCCTATTCACCGCGAAATTGGGGGTGTGGAAGGTAACGTGGCACTCCCGGCACAACCTCTCGATAGGAGCTTTTAGCAAGGTGGGAAAGTTGCTGCCGTGGGGCTGATGGCAATTGAAGCAATCCTCCATGACGGGAGGGTGCTGAAAAATGAACGGGCCCCGGTACTGGGCGTGGCAACTGAAGCACAGTTCCTTATTGGTAAGCCCCCTGATAAGATGGTCCGAGGTCGTCCCGTGCGGGTTGTGGCAACTGGCGCAGTCCATTTTTCCCTCCCGCAGGGGATGATGCGAAAACTTCATCTCGGCGCGCACTTGCTCTTTATGACAGGTAGCGCACGTATCCTCTACGGTAAGACGAGCAAGTTGATACTTGGTCACTGCTCCCGGTCCAGTATGGACCGTGTGGCACTTAACGCAAGTGATGCCGTGGGTCTCATGAGGGCTGCCCGACCAGAAGAGCCGCTCCCGCTTTTCATGGCACTTGAGACAGACCTCGTCCTGCACGGAAGCCGGGGTTGTCGATCCCTGCGTGAATAGAATCTGGCCCGCGTGGGATTTGCCTCCGGAATTGACATGCTGGGTTCCCGGTCCATGACAGGTTTCGCACCCGAGTTTTTGATCAGCGTTTTGGGGATGCTTCAAAAATAGGATGCCCATGGACGTCTTGGCGAGGTTGTCGTACACCTGGGCGTGGCAGGTTTGGCAAATTTCCGCACCTACGTACCCTTCTTTGGTCTTTTCGTCCTCCGCTTTGGCAGGTGCTTTTGAGAAACCGAGAAGGAAAACCAGTACCAGAAAGACAAGAGTCAGTGCGGGTATTAAATTTCTGCGCATCGCCTTCCCCCGTGAGGTCGATTAAATTGTGAAAAATTTGCTTCGGGGTTTTCTCCAGTTTTTGCCGAGTACTTGGGTTATACGAAACAGATACGATCAGAACCGGTCTCATCACTGAGACAGCAGTTCCTGGACCGGCGGAGCCGGTCCGCCTCCTGGAAAGCCCGTTCCAGGAGCTTGGTGGTGCTGGATCGATTTCCAGCGCCTTCAGCCTGGGCCCACGGCCCGGGGAGGGGCCTTGACAAGCAACAATCCGGAATGTGTCACTGAATTATCGGGCCGCCAAACCGCCCTGTTCTATTTTCCTGCCCCCCGCGGCTTGACGTATTTCCCTGGTACCACGCCTCCTGGACCACTGTCAAGAAAAATTTTTCAAGAGATTTATTTTTTTTTGCCGCGGCTTGGAGGAGGCGCTGGAACTCAGCAAAGGCGGCCTGCCCGGGAAGATTCTGCTGAAAAGGGGCTGATAATCCAAAAAATCTGGGAAAGTGTGTTTTTTCAGGCAAACTCATGCTATCATGCGGCTGATGAGAGGGTCCGGCGCCAGGAACGGAAAATTTCCGCGATTTTCCCCGGGCCCAGAGGTCCCAAAATCCAATCTTTGACTACGGTGTCCTAGTGGACGCCGCACCCTTGAGCTCAAATCAGCCGCCCGGAAATAAGGATATGCCCGCGAACCCGCAACCGCTATGCGACCTCAAGGTATTGGATCTCTCACGCGTCCTGGCGGGGCCCTATTGTTCCATGATGCTCGGTGATCTGGGGGCGGAGGTCATCAAGGTGGAACTTCCGCAAGCGGGTGACGACACTCGCCACTGGGGCCCCCCGGAAGCAGGCGGAGAAGCGGCTTATTACCTTTGCCTCAACCGCAACAAACGCAGCCTCACCGTCAATATGAAGACGGCCCCGGGCCGGGAGATCGTCAGAAAGCTGGCTTTGAGGAGCGATATCCTGATCGAGAACTACAAAGTCGGCACCCTGGAGAAAATGGGCCTGGCGTACCGGGACTTGCGCCGCGGAAATCCCCGCCTCATCTACTGTTCCATTACCGGGTTCGGCCAGAACGGACCCTACCAGGACAAGCCGGGCTATGACTTCATGATTCAGGGGATGGGGGGAATCATGAGCATTACGGGAGAGCCGGACGGCCCCCCCATGAAGGTGGGGGTGGCCATCGTCGACATTACTGCGGGCCTCTTTGCCACGAGCGCCATTCTGGCGGCTCTGCGCCACCGCGACCTGACCGGCGAGGGGCAGTACCTGGACATCGCCCTCCTGGATGCGACTCTCGCCTGGCTGGCCAATGTGGGCAGCAATTACCTGGTTTCCGGGGAGTTGCCCAGGCGGTACGGCAACGGCCACCCCAATATCGTTCCCTACGAACCCTTCAAGGCCGCAGACGGGGTGTACTTCGCGCTCGCAGTGGGAAACGACCGCCAGTGGCGCGACTTCTGCTCTCTGGCCGGACTCGAGCCCCTGGCCCAGGACCCCCGCTTTGCCACCAACCCCCAGCGGGTGCTTAACCGCGAGGAGCTGATTCCCATCATCGCCGAAAAGATGTTGGGGAAGACCAGCGGCGACTGGTTGCAGCAACTGGACCACTTGAAAATCCCCTGCGGCCCGATCAACACGCTGGACAAGGTCTTCGCGGACCCCCAGGTGAAAGAGCGGGAAATGGTGGTAGAGGTGCCGCATCCCACTGCAGGTAAGGTGAAACTGGTGGCTAGCCCCATGAAATTTTCCCGAACTCCCTGCCAAATCCAAAGGCATCCGCCGCTATTGGGCGAGCATACGGTAGAGGTGCTCAGCGCCATCCTCGGCTACACCCAAGAGGAAATCGACGCTTTGCGCCAGGAAGGCGTAGTTTGAGCCGCCGGCGACGAGGGGACCCGGCATGATGACAAGGGTAAAAGGGGATGAACGATGCTGAAATTAACCCGGTTTGGCAAAGACGAATTCAAGCGCTTCCCCCGCGTCGAGGAGCTTTCTGGTGAAATAGTCCCCATGTTCGCCCAGGTAAAGATGGCTCTGCCGCCATGGCATGAGGGTTGGTCTGCCGCGGTAGTTGTTGACGGCCACGGCATCCAGGTCCTGGTTTATAATAAGGACAATAAAGAGAAAATGCTCTTTTGCCGGCAACTTTACCCCTTTCCCCTGGCGGTTTTCGTTGCGGAGCATCTGGAAGAACCACTTAAGCCGGAATTCTTAACCAAATTAGGTTTTCAAAGTTTCAAATCAAGGGCGCATAGAGGCCTTTGGAAGCCGCTTCCCTTTGGTTAATATCTGCACCGCCCTGTTAACCCACCCAATTTGGTTCCGACACTGGCAGCTATTGCCAAGCCGCGGTCTGGCCAATAATGTCATTCTGAACGACGCGAAGACTCTCGTATTTTTAGTGACCTGAGATTCTGTTCAGGATGACAGCGAAATCAGGTTAGGCAATAGCTTCAAAGTTGAGGAAGGAAATCGTCAAATCCAGATAAATTATGCGAAAAGAAGAGGGGAAACGAAAGTTTTGCCAGTCCGAATGGTTTTTATGGCTGAATGAAATGATTCAGGTGGATCCTCTTTAAGTACATATCCATCTGCACCGTTATCCATGGCTCGATAGAGATAATCTTTATTTTTGTGCATGGTCAGGATCATGATTTTTATGTCAGGGTATAATCCCTTTATTATTTTGATTGCTTCGATGCCCTTGAACCTGGGCATGGAAATATCCAGGATGACCATATCCGGGGTCGATTCTTCCAGCAATTGGAGGAGCTCGAGGCCATCGCTGGCTTCACCGACCACTATCAGTTCCGGATTTTCTTGAATGATCTTCTTGATGCCTTTCCGCATCAGAACGTGATCTTCCGCCAATATGATATTATACTTGGGCAATCAGCTATCCCCAATCCGCATCTAATCCCTTGGCGAACCTGTCCGCACCGGGGTCACTGGTCAAATGATAAATCCTTTAATTTAGTTTTTCAATAGCCAGGGGAAGGCAGCTTTTCTTAAAAGTGAATGCGGTGGTGGTCACCGGCAGTGCTGATTTCACTGGGGCAGCTGCTGAGAACAATGCAGATATTGCCTCGAATATTCTATCCAAAGAGGCGGAGGCTGATGTATACTTTTTGGGAATTATATATTTGAATCCCTCGATTATCTTTTGCAGGGGCGGGGTTTCCCCGCCCAGGGCACCCCCACAGGCCAGAGGCCTGTGCCACTGGACGCCGCCCCTACGGCCGTGATGGCATCGGTAGTCAAGTATATAATTCACTAATTTTTTGTGGTTATCACGTCAAAGGAGGGTGAAATGAAAATCGTCTGCCTGCTCGGGAGCCCCAGGGAAAAAGGGAACAGTGCCGCCATCGCCAATCGCTTCTGCAGCCGCGCTGAAAAACTGGGTGCGGAAGTGAAGACCTATACCCTGAACAAACTCGAATACCGGGGATGCCAGGGATGTATGGCATGCAAGACCAGGCTCGACAGGTGTGTGCTGGAGGACGATCTCACCGAAGTCCTGGATGCGGTTCGGGAAACCGATGTTCTGGTGCTGGCCTCACCGGTATATTTTTGGGATATCTCCAGTCAACTGAAGGCCTTCATAGATCGCACCTATTCATACCTGGTGCCCGACTTCATTACCAATCCCCAGCAATCTCGCCTGGCGCCGGGGAAGAAGCTGGTCTTCATTCTTGCCCAGGGCAATCCGGACCGAAGCAGCTATCCCGATATCTTCGAAAAATTCGACTACTTTTTCAAAGCCTACGGCTTTGCTGAGACTCATTTCATCCGGGCGTTCGGAGTTCGTGAACCAGGGGAGGTCAAAAATCAGAAGGACGTGATGAAGCAGGCTGAAAAGATGGCTGAAAAGATATGCATTGGGGTTTAGATGTGGAGAATAGTTCCCTGAGTCGGTGAATTGCCCTCGGCTGTTATGTCAATCTAGGGTCGAGTTTCCCACCGGTTATGAAGGGGGCGGAAACGAGATCAAATTCTCCCCCACGCAGGCACTCTCCGGGGTTGCTTCCCTCCTATTTTCGTCCCCTTCGGTCTTGACATAGCCTGAGATCGTGCTTATAAGGCCTAGCAGAGACAAACTTTTAAACTTTTTCAGTTTGCTTTTCAAGGTTAACTGATTGTATCTTCTATTCAATCAGAAGACGATCATCCATTCTTTCCCCAAAAATCAGGATTATTTACAGCCTTTTCGAGGCTTCTCCCAAATTGTGTCAGGCTCAAACTTTCAGGATTATCGGCACATAAAAAAGTTGATTTATCTGTCAATCCTCGGAGGAATCCGCGCCTTAGCCAGGAGAGCATCACAGGCCATACACCTTCTGAAAAAGGAGCATCTTATGCGGAGACCGACAATAATCCTCGTCCTCTTGCTGCTCGTCCTTGCCAGCGCCGGCTGCAATTCAATCCTGTCTCGCACCATGCCCCCCGAAAAAATTCCCATGGACCGGGGCAACTATATGGATGCCGTCTCCACCTCCTGGAAGGAACAGCTCCTCACTAACCTGGTCAAAATACGCTATGGAGATACCCTGACCTGTCTGGAAATGACTACCGTAAATACTGCTTATGAGCTCGATGCTACTGCGGCTGTCGGAAATACCCAGAGCTGGCACCCAGTTGGCACTGGGGTGGGGTTTCGCAATGTGTTGGCATTCGGCGGTTCTATTGGTTACCAAGACAAGCCTACTATCACCTACGTCCCCCTGAAGGGAGATGCATTGATGAAAACCATGGTTCAACCGCTCCCCTTGTCCCAAATCTTAACTAGTCTCCAGACCGGCTGGAAGCCGAATTTTGTTTTTTCCTGCTGCGTCAAATCCATCAATGAGCTTCAGAACCCTTTAGACGATCAATTTATTAAACTAGCTAAGCTATTTGAAGATCTCATATACCAAGGCATCATCCGGATCGCTGTCCCGGAACCGGTGGAACCAAAGGTCACTAAGGTGCCGAAGGAATACACTATTACCCTAAAGGATGAAAGAAAGAGGCCGAAGTGCGAGCCGGAAAATCAACCCGCCCTGCAGGCGGCAACGCCACCCAAAAAGGTAAAGAAGGATGGAGAGGCCGCGGACCAGACCAAAGAAGAGGAGGATACTTCGATCGGTTTTCTAGTGTTAGATATGAGTCGCGCTAACCCCGAAGATTTGGTTAATATAAAGGAATTGAAGAAACTCTTGTGGCCCAACTTGTCATCCGTGGAAATCAAATTGTCGGGTTTGTATAACAGCTATTGCTACGGTTGCCATGGTCCCAAGGGCAGCACCGAGCCCCGCAGTATCTTATCTTATCTTAGGTTCGGTGATGACAACGATCCTAGTGTATGGATGGACAATGCAGACCAGACGATCAAGGAAGCCGTTACCAGCGGCCACGGTAGGATGGCCAAGATTCCTATGGAACCTAGTGAGCTCAGGGCAATAATCGCCTACATCACGCATGCCCCTGGAAATTATCAATTATACAAGATCTATGATGCCAACCAGGAGCTGCCTTTAGACCCAAATTGCGAAAAAATTGCCATGCAAACTCGCTCAATTTACCAGGTCCTCATTCACCTCTCCAATTTTATTCATGTGCCAGACGCCGATATCGTAAAAGCCGGACCCGGCAAGTTCAAACGGGGCGCGGCATCGGGGAGCGTTTATGAGATACCCGATTCCCTCACAGGGTTCGAAGTTAAATCTCAAAAAGAATCTCCTCCCAAAGACGCTTTTGTAGCTGTGCATTATCACGGCCATTGGTTCTATATCGAGGACAACAACAATGATGCTAAAGGTGTTCTTTCCAACACCGCAGGAATTTTATCAATGTCGGAGACTGCTCCCCCCGCTGCAGGAGCACCCACGCTCACCTTGCCGGTGCAATGATGGGCAGGCAAATTCACCATAGCCTGAAATCAACTGGGGCTCGAGGCCTGGTCTAAAATCGTTGTTGACGCACCTGGAGGTAATCTGAACGTGTCAAGCAAATTCGACGTGGACGACGTCATCCTCAATTACGATCCCGCGGCGCCGCATCCCCGCTTCCGCGCCGCCGGGCTGGAAGCTGCCTTCCTGCCGGCTGGCGCCGCCCTGCCGCAGCCCATCCCCTGGCCCGCCGGCAGCGCCCCCAAGGCCGCGCCGCTCGCCACCCCGCCGGCCGAAACCGACGATCTCTCGCGTTTCTCCGGCTACGACGCGGTGGTCGTCACCTGGACCGCGGCCGAGGCTTCGGCACTGGCCGCCCTGTTTACCTCGGGAGTTTCCATTTCGGGCTGGTACGAATATCGCCACGATATCGCCACGTACATCCAGCTGGTGACCGGCGCCCAGGCGCCTTTCAATAGCCGCCAGGCCGACATGGACCGCTCCTATCAGAGTCTCGGCCTCTATTTCCCCTGCACCATCGGCAGCGCTCGCGTGCTGCTCTTCAAGTCGGGCTTGCATCTTGCCTATGACGGACCGGCCATCCCCGTGCGCCGCCTGATGGCTGAAATCGCTGAGGCGGTGGCGCCGAAACTGTTCATCACCACCGGCACCGCGGGTGGCATCGGAGCCGATGTCCTGCTGGGAGACGTCGTCATTGCCGGCACCGTTCGCTTCGATTGCAAGACACAATTCGCCACGCAGCCTTGGGCCGCCGCCACCTATCAGGCCCCACCCCTGCCGCCGGGGGCGCTTGCGGCCATCACGCCGTCCCTCACCAGCATCAACGCCGCCCGCCTCCCTGGCGCCAGGCCGGCCCCGCAGACCTTCTCTGCTACGACGGATGCCAACGTTACCACGGATTTCTTCGCCTTCGACGATTCCACCGACCATTACGGCCTGGAGGGGCTCGGCCGCACCTGCGACATGGGCGACGCCATGGTCGCCAACGCACTGCAATCTTTACCGAACATCGCCTGGTATTCGATCCGCAATGCTTCCGATCCGCAGATTGCCAACCCCTCCGGCAACATGGAGCAGGCGAGCCGGCAAGCCGCGGAGATCTATGCTAAATACGGCGGCCTCACCACCGCGGCCAGCGTCATCGCTACCTGGGCGGTGATCCAGGCCGCCATCACAGCTAACCCTTAACCTTAATAAAAGGAGATCTCCAATGGCAAAAACTTTCAAGCTTGGACGTCTGCACCGCACTTACAATCCACGCGTCCCTCATATGAGCGCGCTGCTCGCCGGCCAGGTCCTGGCGCCACCCCCGCCGCAGCAGGACTGGACCGCAGGGATGCCCCCCGATCTCGGGATGATGCTTAACGATACGCTCGGCGACTGCACCTGTGCCGCCTTCTACCACGCGCTGCAGGTCTGGAGCTTCAACGCCGGGGGCGCGGTGCAGACGCAACCGGATGGCGATGTCGAAGAGCTCTACATTCAAGCCTGTGGCTACAAACCGAGCGCCGGCGGCGAAGGGCCCGGCGGCAACGAGCAGCACGTGCTCAGCTATCTGCTGAAAAAGGGCGCGCCTATAGGCCCCAGCGGCGCCTCCCGCGACAAAATCGACGCCTTCGTCGAGGTGGATCCGCGTAACACTGACGATGTCAAGCGCAGCATCGTCGATTGCGGCGTTGCTTATATCGGTTTCAACGTGCCGCAATATATCGTGCCCGCGCCGCCTGCGACGCCGCCGCAGGTCTGGGATGTCCAGCAAACCAATAATGCCATCGTCGGCGGCCATGCCGTAGTACTGGCGGGCTACGACCAGAATGGAGCGCGCCTTATCTCCTGGGGCCAGTATTACACAATGACTTGGGCCTTCTTCGCCCAATACGTTGATGAAGTCTACGCCATTGCCGATACCACCTGGATCAACGCCAAGGGCACCACCCCTGGCGGGCTCAGCCTGGCAGACCTGAAAGCCCAGATGGAGGGGATCGCCGCCGAAACCTGATCCCAGATCAGGAAATGGGTGCGCGGCCTCGCAATAAGCAGATAATAGATGGTTCGCGCACCCACTGCATCCAGGGAGTTTTTATCATGGAGACTATGAGCGCCGGACAAGCCACCTATGGGAGACTATTCCTTGGTTCTCTGGCCCTGGCCTTATTCATCTCACTTTTGGGCTCTACTAGCCGTGGCGCACAAGCTCAAGGATCGCCGGCGCCGGTCCAAAAAATAGAGGATCAGCCGGCTAATATTCAGGCCCAATTAAAGTCACTGTCTGAAAAAATCGACAGCATTCCGAAAGACCAAAAAGAGGCGGCAGATGAGAGCAAGACAAAACCAAAAGATTTTTGGGACATATTGGCGGAGCTTTCCGGTTTGATTACTGGAGGTCTCGTTGCTTTAATTGGTATTTTTGCGACCCTCGCCTATAACAATCGAGCAAATAAGGTGGCACAAGTACAAGTTATTTCGGGTTTAATTAACCACTTGCAATCGAATACGGAGCACGAACGACAGGCCGCCTTACTGGCGATCTCGGCTTTGGGCAATCCAAGCTTAGCGGCTCGATTTGCCGACTTGTACAGAGATGCAGGGAGCATCGCGGCGTTAACAAGCATGGCCAAAAGCGGCGATCAGAAAGCAGTAAAAGCAGCTCGAGACACTCTCACGAAACTTCCCCACGAAGTGAAAGCTGAATATAATTTGATGGACTATTAGCAAGCTTATTTATCCGGTATCCAGCTGAGCTATCCTCCCGCCGCGCCGTCAAGGTGCATCCTGGTGTCCAAACCACATGCTTATCCATACTCCCGCCAAAAACAGGATGGCGATGGTTGATGCCACTATTGCCTTCTCCCGCGATGGTTGACAGCCCCGCAACCTTCGGTTAGTTTAGAATTTCTAAGAACCGGCCTCGGCGCCCGAACGCCCCCCGAGGGTGACCTTCTTCGAGCCTTAACTATGGGGAATCTCAGCGATCTCGTGCAGTTCATCTTTGCCGGCTTGACCGGCGGGGCGATTTACGCCTTGGTGGCCCTGGGGTTCGGAGTGGTTCACAACACCATGGGGATCGTCAATTTCACCCAGGTCGATTTCGTCTCCCTGGGCGGCATGCTGCTCTTCAGCGCCCTGTTTGCCGCGGGGCTGCCCATGGCCGCCGCCCTGCCCGCGGCCGTGGCGGGAGTGACGCTCATAGCCTGGTGGGTCGAGGTCCTGGGCCTCCGGCCAGCCCGCTCCCAGAGCCACCTGGTGCTGACCTTCCTGACC
>JBAVAG010000095.1:0-46389 GCA_049585595.1 Desulfobaccales bacterium | reverse complement strand
TTTCAGTAATTTTCTCCCAAAGTAAATCATTGACATCATCATTTCGTATTGTTTTTCCATAAATGCCATCCATAGTTACCAGAATCTTATCTATTTCATTACCGGGGAAGTTATGCTTAGAATTATCGAAACTATCTGTATACTTGAAATTAAAAATATTCACTTCTTTACCAATTATGTGAAGTGCATCTATTCCTCCGTCGCTGGAACCATCAGTTATCGCATCTTCTATTTCATCAGAATTAAGATTTAAAATTGTTTCTAAACAAAGGTAATTAAAAGCCATTGTTGATGAATCCAAGGCATAATCTTCCTGATATTTGTTAACTTTCTCTTTAAGCATACTGAATGTACTTAAGTTAGACATAAACCCCCCTGAAGGGTTAGGGGAACGGTTCAGGCCACTTACAAAAAGCCCCTGCCCCCTCCCCCAAAATCATTAACTACATCTGCTAAACCCGCAACTGCGGCAGACCAGGCAGCCCCCTTCGGGTTCGATGGAGCCGCCGCAGTCGGGGCAGGAGCCCATGGTGGCCAGGCTCGACTCCGGCTGGTCCACCTGGGCCACGCTGGCCAGGACCTTGGCGATGGCGTCGGGGCAGGAGAGTACCTGGCAGCCGTTCTGCCAGTTGGGGCTGGGGCAGCGGATGCCGGTGATCTGTTTGATGATGGAGTCGATCTTGACCCCGGAGCGCAGGGCCAGGGAGATGAGGCGGCCGGTGGATTCGATCTGGGAGCTGGCGCAGCCGCCGGTCTTGCCCATCTGGGCGAAGACCTCGCAAAAGCCCAGGTGGTCGCGGTTCACCGTAACGTAGAGTTTGCCGCAGCCGGTGGTGATCAGCTCGGTCGCTCCGGTGGTCCGCTCCGGCCGGGGCCGGGGGGTGATATATTGCAGTTCGGCCGGGGGGCAGGCGCCGAAGCTGAGGACCTGGTCCTCCCGGCTGCCGTCCCGGTAGATGGTGACTCCCTTCAAGCCCAGGGCGTAGGCCGACAGATAGACCTGGCGCACGTCGTCGGGGGTAGCCTGGTGGGGGAAGTTAACCGTCTTGGAGACCGCATTGTCGGTGAACTTCTGGAAGGCCGCCTGAATCTTGATGTGCCAGAGGGGGGAGACCTCGTGGGCGGTGACGTAGAGGCGCCGCAGCTCCTGGGGGATCTCCTTGATATCCCGGATGGAGCCGGACTGGGCGATGCCCTTCATGAGCTCCGGGGAATAGAAGCCCCGTTCTTTGGCGGCTGCCTCGAAAAGAGGGTGGACCTCCACCAATTCGGTGCCCTCCAGGACCCGGCGGACGAAGGAGACTGCGAACAGGGGCTCGATGCCGCTGGAGCAGCCGCAGATGATGCTGATGGTGCCGGTGGGGGCGATGGTGGTGGTGGTGGCGTTGCGCATGCGGCCCAGGCCGTTGCCCTCGAAGCGGCTCCCTTGGTAGGCTGGAAAGTTGCCCCGCTGGTCGGCCAACCTGGCGGAGGCCAGCCGCGACTCCTCCTGGATGAAGGCCATGACCTTTTCGGCCACCGTCACCGCCTCCTCGGAGTTGTAACGGATGCCCATCTTCAGGAGGAGGTCGGCAAAGCCCATGACCCCCAGGCCGACCTTCCGGGACCGCAGGGTGCATTCTTGGATCTCGGGGAGCGGGAAGCGGTTGGCGTCGATGACGTTGTCCAGGAAGTGGACCGCGTCGTGCACCAAGGTCGCCAGGGCGGGATAGTCGATCTGACCGTCTTTGACCACCGCGGCCAGGTTCAAGGATCCGAGGTTGCAGGACTCGTAAGGCAGCAGGGGCTGCTCGCCGCAGGGATTGGTGGCTTCCACCTCCCCCAGGTGGGCGATGGTGTTATCCCGGTTGACCGCGTCCAGGAAGATGATGCCGGGTTCGCCGGTGGCCCAGGCGTTTTGGACGATGAGATCGAAGAGGGCCGCGGCCTTAACCTGCCTCACCTCACATCCGGTGCGGGGGTTGATGAGGGGAAAGAGCCGGTCCTCGCTGACCGCCTCCATGAAGGCGTCGGTGAGGCCCACGGAGATGTTGAAGTTGGTGAGGCGCTTGGTATCGCTCTTGCAGGTGATGAACTTTTCGATATCGGGGTGGTCCACCCGCAGGATGCCCATGTTGGCGCCCCGGCGGGTGCCGCCCTGCTTGATGGTTTCCGTGGCCACGTCGAAGATGTTCATGAAGGAAATGGGCCCTGAAGCCACGCCTTTGGTGGACATCACCGGGTCGTTGACCGGACGGATGCGGGAGAAGGAGAAGCCGGTGCCGCCCCCGGACTTGTGGATCAGGGCGGTCTGTTTCACCGCGTCGAAGATGGAGTCGATGTCGTCAGCCACCGGCAGGACGAAGCAGGCGGAAAGCTGGCCCAGCTCCCGGCCGGCGTTCATCAAGGTGGGAGAGTTGGGCATGAAGGCCAGGGAGGACATCATCTGGTAAAACTTCCGGGCGGTGGCCTCCACGTCGGCTTCCGGATCGTAGTTGCGGTCGATCTGGGCGACGGTATCCGCCACCCGGCGGAACATCTCCTGGGGCCCCTCCAGGGGTTCGCCCTTTTCGTCCTTTTTCAGGTAGCGCTTCTTTAGGACCACGACGGCGTTGTCGGATAAAGGCAGTTCCCCGGCGATTTCCCTGGCTTCACCCTGCAGCATCATTGCCTCCTGAAATTAACGAGTTGGCTTCTTGGGGCCAAAAAGCAATATCTGGTATTTTTATGGCACCACGATACTAGATATTGAGATTTCGTCAAGGGAAATCAGAACCCAATGGGGGCAGTCCCAGAAAAAGTCAGAACTCTTTTTATCGTGCCGGACCCGAGTTACAAGGGGCAGGCGGGTGATGAAAACTGCTGAAAGCTCACTTTTTCTAAGGTTTTCTCCATTTGTCGCTTTTCAGCCTCAGACCTAGTTTTTCTATTAATTATCTCAGAAAAAGCGTCCGGCCGAAAGGCCCTTTTGCCCTTAGGATGGAGTCCCTTAACCCGGTAAAAAGCAGTAGTGTCCGGGTAGGTTTTTGCTAGTCGCCCTCAAACCCATATCTCTTGGCTAACTACTGGAGTATCTGGGTTTTTTCCCTCTCCCCCAATGGGGGAGAGGGAAGGGTGAGGGGGAAGTGATCAGCCATCGAAACCACACCTCACCCTAACCCTCTCCCCTCCCAGGGGAGAGGGGATTTCAACCCTCCCAAGCGGCGCCGCCGTCTATGGCTAATGAATTGCCGCTACATTTTTCAATTTTCATTCGCCCGTCCTTGTGCAAAATCTCTGCCGGACACTAATGGGTAAAGCGGTTTCTAAATCGCAGCAGCAGGGGGAACCGGCGCCCCTGCGGTCCAGGCCGGGTTCCCCGCGGTCCCCACCTCTTTGATTCTTCCCATCCCAGGCACGTCCGGCCAATTCATTTGCCTTTTGGGTGTGGTTACAGTATAAATTCTGTTAATACCATAGGGAAGACAGGAGAATCCTTGAGCCAAAAAATGATCGGCATCCTGGGCACCGGCATCTATCTACCGGAAGCGGTCCTAACCAATAAGGACCTGGAGAAGATGGTGGACACCACGGATGCCTGGATTGTGGAACGCAGCGGGGTGCGTGAGCGCCGCATCGCGGCGCCGGAGGAAGATGCGGCCACCATGGGGGTGATCGCCGCCCGCCGGGCCCTCGAGAATTCCGGCATCGAGCCGGAACAACTGAGCTACATCGTCTTGGGAACCAACACCCCGGCCCAGTTCTTTCCGGCCGGGGCCATCCGCATCCAGGAGGAATTGGGACTGGGCGGCCGGATCGCGGCCTTCGACCTGCAGGCGGGTTGCAGCGGTTTTAATTATGCCGCCTATGTGGCGGAACGGCTGGTGGCCGCGGAGGGTAAATACGCCCTGGTCGTCGGCTCGGATGTCTGCTCCCGGTTCACCGACTGGACTAACCGGGCCACCTGCCTGCTTTTCGGGGACGGGGCCGGGGCGATGGTGTTGGGGCCCAGCCGGCGGAACCGCATCCTCACCTCCTTCATCGCCTCCAGCCTCAACGAGAGGCTGTATTGCGACAGCGAATTCAACAATGAGGTGAGCCCCTTCCTGCCGCTGCCGAGCCAGACCAGCAAACACTATCTGCAAATGGACGGCCCGGAGATTTTCAAATTCGCGGTGAACGTGGTGAAGATGTCCATTCCGCGCCTTTTGGAGATGGCCGGACTGGAGCAGGAGGAACTCGACTATCTCATCATCCACCAGGGCAACTACCGCATCCTGGAGGCCGGGGCTAAGTTTGCCCGGGTGTCCATGGACAAGGTGTTCGTCAATATTCACAAATACGGCAATACTTCGGCGGCCTCGGTGCCCATTGCCTTGCACGAGGCCGTGATGGCAGGCAAGATCAAAGACGGCGACAAGGTGATGCTCATCAGCTTCGGCGCCGGGGCCACCTGGGGCGGCTGCCTGCTGCAATGGGGGGAGTAGCAAGGAAGAGCTGTCAGCTTTCAGCGGTCAGCAGTCAGCTTAAAACTTGAAATCAAACACATGGGGCGGTCTTGCGACCGCCCCTGGTAATTTTTAGAGGCTTAGTAAGGGCCCTTTATCCGAAAATCTGCCTCGAAGGGTTCCTGGAATGGGTGGCACAGGCCTCCCGCCTGTGCGGTCTAAGGCGGCTGCGGAAGGAGATATGGTTCGCAGTGCGCACTCTACACGCTCGTAGCACCTTCCATTGAATATATAGTGATTAATTATCACAAAAGAGGAAGGGAGGAAATCCATGAACAGGAGAGAAGAGCCATGAAAAACCTGCGTGAGGCCGTCGACGCAATAAACTATGAGTGTAATCAGAAGTGCACGAAACTTTATAGAGCGTGTGTCGAAAAGGCAACGACCCCAGAGGCAGAGAAGGTATGTCTGCTCGAATTTATTGGTTGCCTGAAACTCTGCATACTAAATCTCGAAGGCCTCCTAGAGGGCAAGTAGCCTCATTCGGATTTGTAATAATTTTTTACCTCTTAGCTGACCGCTATCACATAATCCTGATATTCTGGCCGGGCGCCGGCGCTGGGGTCCCTCCCGGGGCCGGAGCTGGGGCCGGTTGTTCTTCCGGGGGCGCCGGTTTTTGCACTTTGGGAGCCGCCTTGGGAGGCGCCTTGGGAGCCTTCTCTCCGGTTTCTGTGGGCGGCTTCACCTTGGCCGGTACCGCCGGTTTGGCCTGCGGTTGCGGCGTGGGCGGGTGGACCTCGGGCGGGACCTCTGGCGGGACCTCTTCCTCTTCCGGCGGCGCGGGCGCGGGTTTGAACCTTTGCACCGGAGGCGGAGCCGGCCTTTCCGGCAGCGGCGGCGGCGCCACCTCCTGCGGTGGCGGCGGCGGCGGAGCCACTTCCGGGGCTGCCAGCGGGGTGGGGGAGAGGTAGCGGGAATCGACCCACCCCAGGCGCCCGTCCCGTTTGACCCGGATCTGGAACCAATCCTCGGAAGCCCCCACTTTTTCCACTTCTTCGTTCCGTTCCAGCATGGAAATCTTGGGGCAGTCCATGCCGGGACAGGCCCGGAGATTGAGGTTCCTGACCTTGACATAGAAAACCTGCCGGCTCACCTGGGGCGGCGGCGCCGGCACGGCCGGCCCCCCGGGCAACGGTGGCGGGACATATCTGGGTTGAGCGCAACCGGACAGGCCGAAGGCCACTGCCAGGGCCGGGATCGCGATCAGGAGCCATCGGTTGGCGGCAACGGGCTTCACTTAACCAGACCCTCCAGCGGTTTCTGGTTGGCTGTCCTCGATCTTCCAGTCATTGCCCTTTTTTTCCAGGGTGATTTTATAACTTAGGCGGCGAAGGTCGAAGTCGTGGGTGCTTTGGTTATATAATTGAATGTTCCAGACAATATCTGCCGTAGCCTGCGTATCGCTCAGGCGCTGAACATTGGAAATCCGATAATCGACGCTCTTGATATCGTAATTCTTCCAAAGTTCCAATATTCCATTCTCTAACTGTCCCAGATTGCGATAGTCGGAGGAATAGCAGCTGAGCCACTTGTTGATGTCCTTGTTGAGGAGGGCGGCCCGGATCTTTTCCGAGATCATTTCCACGTCCCGTTTCAGATCCTGCTGGGGGACGGCGACAGTGGCCGGGGACCGCTCCAGGCGGGTGGTGGCCGGCAGCTGGCGCCAGAGATACCAGACGCCCACCGCCACCAGGAGAACGCCGAGCAGGGAGATGATGCGGCTGGAGCGCCGGGGCCGGCGGCGGGGCATTGGTTCGGTCCTCCTGGGATAAAAGAGGGGCGGGCGCTCCTCTTGTTGGGGCTCTTCCTCCTGGGCCACCCGGGCCATTCTCAGGGGCAGACCGCATTCGGTGCAAAACTTTTGAGCCGGGAAAGTGGGGGTGCCGCAACGGGTGCAGCCGCGGCCCGCGGCGCTCCTGGAGCTCTTCAGCAATTGGCCGCAGCGCTGGCAGAAGCGGTGCTCTTCCCCATGGATTAATTGGCATTGCTCGCAAAAAGGCATAGTCCGATTCCGTTGGCTAATCACTCAAACTTTTTTTTAACACATTCTCCGGGCAAAGAAAAGCATAATCAATGTCGGGCCGTGGCGAGCCCCCTGGTGAATTATGCTATAATTTACAGCAATTATACCTGGAACCGGGGCGCTCGCCAAGGTGCGGGCCGGTGAGGGGGCTGGCCCGGTTGGTTGGCCCCAGGGGCCCTCCCGGCGATCCCGGGTCGTTGCGGAAAGCCCGAAAACCATTGTCTAAAGGCCTGGGGGGGATGCCTGTTTTCAGTTTTTTTCAGGAAAAACCCCAGATTCCCCGGCAAATGGGGGGCTACCCCCTTGACAAGGGCGGGCGCCGCCCGATATATTTTCAAGATTGAAATTGGGAGTGCTTTCCATGAAGAGCTATACCGCCGGTAGCGGGGATGTTCCCCGGCAATGGTACGTGGTGGATGCCCGGGACAAGGTCTTGGGCCGTCTGGCCAGCCGCATCGCCATGGTGCTCCGCGGCAAGACCAAGCCGGTCTTCACCCCCCACGCCGACACCGGGGATTTCGTAGTGGTGGTCAATGCCGCGCAGGTGCAACTGACCGGCAGAAAACTGGACAATAAGATCTATTATCGGCATTCCGGCTACATGGGGGGGCTGAAGGAGATTTCGGCCCGCCACCTGCTGCAGAAGAAACCCACCGAGGTGCTGCGCCACGCAGTTCGGGGAATGTTGCCGAAAAATAGCCTGGGAAGGCGGTTGCTGAAGAAGTTGAAGATTTATCCCGGGGGGGAGCATCCCCACCAGGCTCAGCAACCGACCGCCCTAACTTGGGAGGATTGATGGCGGCCCCAGCAAGCATCCATGCCAGCGGCAAGCGCAAGACAGCCATAGCCCGGGTCTACATGCGGCCCGGCAGCGGCCGGATTCTGGTGAATCAGCGGAACTTCGAAGAATACTTTCCCATGGAGACCACCCGCAATCTGGTGCGGCAACCCCTGCAACTGGTCAACGTGGGTCCGGAACTCGACATATTGGTGAACGTCCGGGGCGGCGGTCTGGAAGGGCAGGCCGGGGCGGTGAAACACGCCATAAGCCGGGCCCTGGTGACCCTCAACCCGGAATTGCGCCCCAGCCTGAAAAAGGCGGGCTTTCTCACCCGGGACTCCCGCATCAAAGAGCGGAAGAAGTACGGTCTCCGGGGCGCCCGCCGCGGTTGCCAGTATTCGAAACGGTAACTTGTCGGATTTATTTGAGGGAGGGCCGGGGGACTCTCTGGTGAGCCAGCCCCCGGGCACCCTTAAAAAAAGCGCCCGCCCTCCCGCTCGTCCCTCCCAACTCCTTTAAGGGCCTCTCCCGGACATGAAGCAGATCTCGGTCGCGGTCATGGGCGCCTCCGGCTACGCCGGCTTGGAACTGGTGCGCCTTTTGGTCCGGCACCCGGGGGCCCGGCTTACCGCGGTCACTTCCCGTCAATGGGCCGGGCGGCCCCTGGCCTCGGTGTTTCCCGCCTTAACCCGCATCTGCGACCTCGATTTCATCGTTCCTGACCCCGAGGCTATTGCCGGCTTAGCGGAGGTGGTCTTCACCAGCGTGCCGCATCAGACCGCCATGGAAGTGGTGCCCCGGCTGCTGGCCCGGGACTGCCGGGTGGTGGACCTGAGCGCCGATTTCCGCTTCAAGGACGCCGCGGTCTATGAAAAGTGGTATCAGCCTCATGTGGCCAAGGAATTGCTGGCCGAAGCGGTCTACGGCCTGCCGGAGCTCCATGGCTATGCGGTGAGCCGGGCCCGCCTGGTGGGCAACCCCGGCTGCTACCCCACCTGCGTCATCCTGGGACTGGCGCCTCTGGTGCAGAATAAGCTGATTCACCTGGACTCGCTGATCGCCGATTGCACCTCCGGCGTCAGCGGGGCCGGCCGGCAGGCGTCCCTAGGCACCCATTATTGCGAAGTCAACGAGGGGCTGCGGGCCTACAAGGTGGCGGAGCACCGTCACAACCCGGAAATGGAGCAGGAGTTGAGCCTCCTGGCCGGAGAACCGGTGCTGGTGACCTTCAGCCCGCATCTGGCGCCCCTGAGCCGGGGCATCCTGGGGACCCTGTACGCCCGGCTGCTGCGGCCTCTGGACGAAGTGGAGATTCTCAACTTCTACCAGAATTTCTATGAGGATCAGCCCTTTATCCGCTTGTTGCCCCAGGGCGGCCTTCCCAATACCGTCAACGTCCGGGGCAGCAACTATTGCGATCTGGGCGTGCGGGTGGACGCTTACCGGGGGCGGGTCATTGTGGTGGCGGCCATCGACAACCTGCACCGGGGGGCCGCCGGCCAGGCGGTGCACAACTTCAACCTGATGGCCGGGTTTCCCGAGACCACGGGCTTGGATTTAGTGCCGCTCATCCCATAGCTTTCAGCGATCAGCAGTCAGCTTTCAGCTTTAAAGTCAATGATCAAATGGCGGGTGTCCATAACCCACCTATTTCCCTTTGGAATTATCTGAAGAAAAATGAGCCGTCAAAAGTCTCCATATCTGTCATTCTGAGGGAGCGAAGCGACCGAAGAATCTCGCTTTTTGGTAGCACAATCTTTCCAGGAGTGCCGAAAATCCCGCACAGGAAAAAACCTGTGCCACCAAAACCTGAGGGCCTTCCCTGATTAACCCTTTGAAAGAAATTTATCATGGATCAATTTAACTTACCCTTCGGGGCTTGGCTGATATTCTTCGGGTCTGCTTTATTGGAGGTCGGCGGTGATGCTGTCGTTCGCAAAGGGCTGCGAGGGGCCAGCCTTGCCATAATCATGATTGGTGGCCTCATGCTGGCCGGCTATGGCTTGCTGGTCAACACGGTGAGATGGGATTTCTCCAAAATGTTGGGCGTTTATGTGGCAGTGTTCGCTGTGGTCAGTGTTTTGTGCGGGCGGTTTGTCTTCGGGGAAGGCGTCCCCTATTCGACTTGGTTGGGCTTGTTAATTATAGTTGTTGGCGGTTTGGTAATTCAATTTGGGCATGGACTCTGAAACGACCGAACTAGTTCGAAGATTTCTTGGCAAAGTTCTTTCCCTTTCGCCTTTTGACCCTTAAATTCCAGGTGAAAGAATTGTGAGGCGTGCCCACCCTAGATTTTTGCCTCTGTGTCCTCTGTGCCTCTGTGGTTGACTCTTTGCCAGAAGCTCCCTATATGCACGTTGGCCGCAACATCCGCCTGCTTCTGGAATACGACGGCAGCCGCTACCACGGCTGGCAGCGCCAGAAGAACGCGCTCTCCATTCAACAGGTGTTGGAAGAAGCGCTCGCCCGTCTCACCGGGGAGCAAATCAGTCTCATCGCTTCGGGGCGCACCGATGCCGGGGTGCACGCCCTGGGGCAGGTGGCCAATTTTCGCACCATTGGCGCCCTCCCGCTGAAGGCCTTTGAAGACGGCGTCAACTCCCTGCTGCCCTGGGATATCGCGGTTCTGGAGGCGCGGGAAGTCCCTCCGGAGTTTCACGCCCGGAAATCGGCCCTCTTAAAGACCTACGAATACCGCATCCTCAACAGGCCCCGCCGTTCCCCCCTGCACCACCACAGTGGCTGGTGGCTTTCCGGGAACCTGGACCTTAAGGCCATGGCGGCGGCCGCGGCGCTGCTCCCCGGGGAGCATGATTTTTCCGCCTTCAGGGCCAGCGGCAGCGGTTCGCTGAACCCGGTGCGGCGGATTGCCGCGGCCCGATGGCGGACCCACCCCGGGGGCTGGCTCATCTTCACCATCACCGGCAACGGCTTCTTAAGGGGCATGGTCCGCAGCCTGGTGGGCACCATGGCGGCGGTGGGCCAGGGGAAGGCCGCACCGGACCTATTGGGCGATTTGCTCAAGAACCGGGAGCGCCATCTGGCCGGCCCCACCGCTCCGCCCCAGGGATTGTTCCTGGTGGCAGTGGAGTACTGAGAGTTTCCTGTTTTCTGTTTTCTGCGAAAAACGATTCGCCAGGTAGATTTTGTCCCCATGGCTGATTAAGTTAAAAGAAAAGACGGGAATTTGACCATGGCAGGCAGAAAAAAGAAAACCGAAAACGGCAAACAGGATCTGACCATCATCCAGGCCATCGAACTGGCCATCTCCCGTGAGCTGGAGGCCCGGAAGAGCTACCAGGCCCTGGCCCAGGAGTCCGATGATCCCGAACTCCAAAGACTCCTCAGGGAGATTGCTACGGAGGAGGCCCATCACGAGGCGACCCTGCGCAGCCGCCTGCGCCTCTATGAGGAGAAACACCTGCTGCGGGACACCATCTCGCGCTTCGTTAGCCCGGAGATGTGCGAGGAGATCCTCAAAAATCCGGCCCTGCTGCAACTGGGGGGCCAGCGCCAGGAAGTCACCGTGCTCTTTGCCGATATCCGTAATTTTACCTCCATGGCCGAGCCCCTGGAGCCGGAGCAGGTGGTGGAGGTGCTTAACGTCTTCTTCACCGAGATGGTGGATCTGGTCTTCCAGCACCAGGGGACCCTGGATAAATACCTGGGCGACGGGCTCATGGCAGTCTTCGGCGTGCCGCTGCCGCTGGCCGGCGCCGCCACCCGGGCGGTGGAGTGCGCCCTGGCCATGCAGCGCCGCCTGGCCAAGATGCAGGCCCAGAGGCGCACCCCTATTAAGGGGATGCGCATCGGCATCAACACCGGGGAGGCCATCGTCGGCAACATCGGCTCCTCCCGGCGCATGGACTTCACCATCATCGGAGACACTGTAAACGTGGCGGCCCGGCTCCTGGAGGCGGCCAAGGAACTGGGCGTTGACACCCTGGTGAGCCAGGCCACCTCTAGTCAGGTGGAAGGGCAGTTCCAGTTGGTCGCACTTTCGCCGGTGGTGCTGAGGGGACGCCAGGAAGCCACCCCGATTTACCGGCTGCTCGTTTGAGCGCCTGGCCCTGCTTCGTTAAGCAATTTAATTTACGCAATAATTTCCTTTGCCCCCCCGGAGCCGCAGACCCGCTCGTGAAAATGAGCAGCTCGTGAAAAAATTATTGACAAGCGTCGCAGAATGGAATAATTTGAAGAACTGTATGACATGTGAAATTTTTCACATTTTTAATTCCCGAGGAGGAAGATAGATGGCCTTAGTTAATCCCCACGGTAAAGAGAAAAAATTAAAACCCTTGCTCCTCTCCCCGGCCCAGGTGGCCGAAGAGAAAAAGCGCGCCAAAGAACTAACCGTTGTTACCATGACCTCCCGGGAAACGGCCGACCTCATCATGATGGGCATCGGCGGCTTCACCCCCCTGAACGGCTTCATGGGCCACGACGACTGGAAGGGCTCCTGCAGCGATGACATGAAGCTCAAGGACGGCACCTTCTGGCCCATCCCCGTCACCATGTCCGTCAACCAGGGCAAGGCCGACTCCATCAAGACCGGCCAGGAAGTCCTCCTGGTGGATGCAGAGACCGAAGAGATGATGGGGACTATGAAGGTCACCGAAAAGTACAAGATCGACAAAAAGTGGGAGTGCAAGCAGGTCTTCACCACCGATGACAAGGAGCACCCGGGGGTGCAAATGGTCATGGGCCAGGAGGAAGTCAACCTGGGCGGCATTTGCAAGGTCTGGAGCGAGGGCCCCTTCCCGAAACAGTATCCCGGCCTCTACATGCGGCCCTGGGAAACCCGGAAGATGTTTGAAGACAAGGGCTGGGAAACCATCGCCGCCCTGCAGCTCCGGAACCCCATGCACCGCTCCCACGAGTACCTGGCCAAGATCGCCATCGAGGTCTGCGACGGCCTGCTGATCCACCAGCTCCTGGGCAAGTTGAAACCCGGCGACATCCCGGCGGAGGTGCGCACCGAGGCCATCAACGTCTTGACCCAGCACTACTTCGTCAAGGATACCGCCATCCAGTCCGGCTATCCTCTGGATATGCGCTATGCCGGCCCCCGGGAGGCCCTGTTCCATGCTGTCTTCCGCCAGAACTTCGGCTGCTCCCACCTGATCGTGGGCCGGGACCATGCCGGGGTGGGCGAGTATTACGGCCCCTTCGACGCCCAGAAGATCTTCACCAAGATCCCCAAGGACGCCCTGGAGCTCAAACCCCTGAACATCGACTGGACCTTCTACTGCCACAAGTGCGACGGCATGGCCTCCATGCGGACCTGCTGCCACGGCAAGGAAGACCGCCTGATGCTTTCGGGCACCATGCTGCGCAAGATGCTCTCCGAAGACCTGGAAGTGCCGGATCACTTCAGCCGTCCCGAAGTCCTGAAGGTCCTCCGGAAATATTACGGGGGCCTCACCAAAAAGGTGGAGGTCAAGGTCCACGGGTTCGCCACCGGGGATATCAGCGCCAAGAAGTAAGGGGTAAAGTTGGGAGGGGTGCAGCCCCTGGCCGCTCCTCCCCAATGAAAATAGCAAGGATAACCGCTTAATCCTAATGAGGAGGTTTTAAGTTATGCCAAGTTTCGTAATCGTGGAAAAATGTGACGGCTGCAAGGCCCTGGACAAGACCGCTTGCCAGTACATTTGTCCCAATGACCTGATGGTTCTGAATGCCGAAAGCAAAAAGGCCATCAACCAGGAGCCGGATCAGTGCTGGGAATGCTTCAACTGCGTGAAGATCTGCCCCCAGCAGGCCATCGAAGTCCGCCACTATGCGGATATCATGCCCCTGGGTTCCAGCACCATCCCCCTCCGGGGCACCGACTCCATCATGTGGACCATCAAGTTCCGGGATCAGAAGACCATGAAGCGGTTCAAGTTCCCTATCCGGACTACGGCTGAGGGTTCCATTGAGTGCTTCAAGGGCAAAACCCTGCCCAGCGACCTGGCCGCCCTCAAGCAACCCGGTTTCTATACCGGTCCGGCCCGTCCCGAGTAGTCCACCAGCAGCGCAAATTCAAGGAGGTTAATGAGATATGGCTCTGGAAAGAGAATTCTGTAAATGGTCTTTCTGTGCGAAACCGGAAGTAGAAACTATTGAGACCGACCTGCTGCTGGTTGGCGGCGGTATGGCTTGCACCGGCGCCGCGGTTGAAGCTGCTGCCTGGGCGAAAGCCGCCGGCATCAAAATCACCCTGGTGGACAAAGCCGCCATGGATCGCTCCGGCGCCGTGGCCATGGGCCTCTCCGCCATCAACACCTACATCGGCCCCGAGAACAAGATTGCCGATTACGTGAACATGGTGCGCACCGACCTCATGGGCATTATCCGTGAGGACCTGGTCTATAGCCTGGGCGCCCACGTCGATCAGAGCGTGCATGACTTCCAGGATTGGGGCCTGCCCATCTGGCAGAAAGACACCGAAAACCACACCGTGGACGGCCAGACCGCCAGAGACGAAGGCCTGCCCCTGCTGAAAGACGGCGGTAAGTGCGTACGTTCCGGCCGTTGGCAGTGCATGATCAACGGCGAGTCCTACAAGGTGATCGTGGCCGAAGCCGCCAAGAACGCCATCGGGATGGACAACATCTACGAGCGGGTCTTCATCGTTAAGCTGCTCACCGACAAGAACAACTCCAATCGGGTGTGCGGCGCGGTGGGCTTCAGCGTGCGGGAGCACAAGACCTACGTCTTCAAGTGCAAAGCCATGATTATCGCCTGCGGCGGCGTGGTCAACGTCTTCCGGCCCCGGTCGGTGGGTGAAGGCCAGGGCCGTGCCTGGTATCCCGTCTGGAACGCCGGTTCCACCTATGCCATGCCCGCGGAAATCGGCGCCAAGATGGTGCTCATGGAGAACCGTTTCGTCCCGGCCCGGTTTAAAGACGGTTACGGCCCGGTGGGCGCCTGGTTCCTGTTTTTCAAAGCTATAGCCACCAACGCCTACGGCGAAGACTACATGGTCAAGAACTGGGATCAGGTCAAGACAGAGTACCCCGGTTACGCGGATAACCCCGGCACCTGCCTGCGGAACCATGCGGCCATGATCGAGATGCGGGCAGGCCGCGGCCCCATCATGATGCAAACCCACACGGCCATGGCCAAGCTGGCCGAGGTCCTGAGCAAGAAAGAACTGAAGCATCTGGAGGCGGAGGCCTGGGAAGACTTCCTGGATATGTCCATCTCCGCCGCCTCCCTGTGGGCCTCCTTCAACATGGAGCCCGACAAGGTGCCTTCGGAAATCATCCCCTCCGAGCCCTACCTGCTCGGTTCGCACGCCGGCTGCGCCGGTCTCTGGGTCTCCGGCCCCTCCAAGAACTACATGGGCGCTCCCGACAGTTGGTTCTGGGGCTATGACCGCATGACCACTGTTGATGGTCTGTTCACCGCGGGTGACGGCGTCGGCGCCTCCGGCCACAAGTTCTCCTCCGGGTCCCACGCTGAGGGCCGCATGGCTGCCAAGGGCGCCATCGCCTTCATCCTGGACCACAAGAACGACAAGCTGGAAGCGGCCCAGAATATCGACGAGGTGATCGAGGAGATCTACCTGCCCTTCGAGATCTTCGAGAAGTACAAAGACTACACCTCAGCGGTGGAGATCAACCCCAACTATCTGCTTCCCAGGCAGGTGCAGACCCGCTTGCAGAAGCTGATGGACGAGTACGTGGCCGGTTGCGCCACCATGTACATGACCAACAAACCCAGCCTGGAAGAAGGCCTGAAGCGCCTCACCCTGCTGAAGGAAGACGCCACCCGGTTGGCCGCCCGTGACCTGCACGAACTGATGCGGGCCTGGGAGCAATACCACCGGATTCTCTCCGGTGAGGCCCACCTGCGCCACATCCTCTTCCGGGAAGAGACCCGGTATCCCGGATACTACTATCGTTCCGACTTCCTGAGCATCGACGACAGCAAGTGGAAGGTGTTCACCATCTCCCAGTACGACAAGAACAAAAACGAGTGGAAGTTCGAGACCGAGCCTTACAAGCAACTGGTGAAGTAAGCAACCTTTGAGGCGTCCTCGGGGCCCCGGTCCTGCCGGGGTCCCGGGCGGCGTTCTCTCCGGCCGTGGCGCAAGCCCGCCACGGCCATTTTTTTAGGGAAAGTTCGGGCTTCCCATCCCGGCCCAGGCAAAAATCGCTTGCACCCCTATTCACAATGTTATATTAGTGGAGTATCGCGTTTGCGGCGCCGGGCCGGATTTTCCATGAGCCCGAATCCGGCTCGCGAAATGTCCTGAAGGAGGACTGGTGTGAACGCCGAAAATCGCAAGATTCTGGTCATCGGGGGAGGCATGAGCGGCCTCGCCGCGGCCCTGGAGGCGGCGGAATCCGGGGCGGAGGTGATCATCACCGAGAAGGCCCCCTACCTGGGCGGCCGGGTAGCCCAACTCCACCGATACTTTCCCAAGCTTTGCCCGCCCACCTGCGGTTTAGAGATCAACTTCCGCCGCATCAAGGAAAATGCCAACATCCGTTTCCTCACCATGGCGGAAGTCACCCAGGTCAGCGGCACGGTGGGCAACTTCGAGGTCACCGTGCAGGTGGCGCCGCGCTATGTCAATGACCGCTGCGTGGCGTGCGATGCCTGCGCCCAGGCCTGCACCGCCTGGCGGGTTAACGATTTCAACTATGGTCTGGACAAGACCAAGGCAGCCTATATCCCCTTCGATTTCGCCTTTCCCCAGAAGTACGTCATCGACGCCTCAGCGTGCAGCGGCGACTGCGGCCGGAAGTGCCAGGAGGCCTGCAAGTACGAAGCCATCGAGCTGGACATGGCGCCCCAAACCCTGAAGTTCCAGGTGGGGGCCGTCATCCTGGCCAGTGGCTGGGAACTTTACGATGCCACCAAGATGGATAACCTGGGGTTTGGACAGGTGGCCAACGTCATCACCAATATGCAGATGGAGCGCCTGGCGGCCTCCAACGGCCCCACCGGCGGCTCGATCCTCCGTCCCTCGGACCAGAAGGCCCCCAAAAAGGTGGCCTTTGTCCAATGCGCCGGTTCCCGGGACGAGAACCATCTGCCGTATTGTTCCTATATCTGCTGCATGGCCTCCCTGAAGCAGGCCACTTATCTCCGGGAGAAAGACCCGGAGACCGAAGCCCATATCTTTTATATCGATATTCGCACGCCGGGCCGCTATGAGCAGTTTTTTTGGAAGGTGCGCGACGACGAAAAGGTCCATCTCATCCGGGGCAAGGTGGGCAAGATCACCCAGGCACCCGGGAGCGACGACGTGGTGGTGGTGGCGGAAAACACCGCAACGGGCGACAAACAGTCCCAGACCTTCGATATGGTGGTGCTGGCGGCGGGCATGGTGCCTTCCACCAAGTCCTCTCCCTGTCCCCTGCCAATCTCCTACACCCCCGACGGCTTCATCATCGAGGAGCTCCTGCCGCCGGGTGTCTACGCCGTGGGCACTTTAAAGGGTCCCCTGGACGTGACCAAGTCGGTGCAGGACGGCACCGGGGCCGCGCTTAAGGGTCTCATCGCCCTAGGCAGGAGGTCATAATGGAAAAGAAATACGGTGTCTATCTATGCAAGGGTTGCGGCATCGGAGAGGCCATCGATTTTGAGAGCCTGGCCAAGGTGATCAAGAAAGAAGGCAAGATCCAGCATATCAAGGAGCACGACATCCTGTGCTCCCCCGCCGCCCGGGAGATGATCCTGGAGGATATCAAGCCGGAAGGCGAGGGTATCAACGCCCTGGTCATTGCCGCCTGCTCCCCCCGGGTGAAATATACGGAACTCGATTTCCCCAACGTTTTGGTGGAGCGCTGCAATATTCGGGAGGCGGTGGCCTGGACCCAGGAGCCCAATAACGAACATACCCAGGCCCTGGCCGAGGACTACCTGCGGATGTACTGCGCCAGGGTGAAAAAGTCCGACTTGCCGGAACCCTACCAGAGCGAATGCGACAAGACCATCCTGGTCATCGGCGGCGGCGCCGCCGGCCTGAGCGCTGCCCTGGAAGCCGCCAATAGCGGCTATGACGTGGTGCTGGTGGAAAAGGAGGCGGAGCTGGGCGGCTATGGCGCCAAGCTGCACCGCCAGACGCCTTCCAGCTATCCCTTTACCACCCTGCAGGAGCCTACGGTCTTCAAGAAGATCAAAGAAGTCCAGGGCCATCCCAAGATTCGAGTCTTTACCAGCGCCCAGATCGAGAAGATTGAAGGGCAGCCGGGTCTGCTGGATACCACCCTCACGGTCAACGGCACCGCAGAGACCTTTCGGGTGGGCTCGGTGGTGCTCGCGGCCGGCTGGCGGCCCTACGACGCCACCAAGCTCACCAAGCTCGGTTACGGCCTCTCCAAGGACGTGATCACCAACCTGGAGATGGAGGAACTGGCCAAAAAGGGCAAGATCGTGCGGCCTTCCGACGGCAAGCCGGCCAACACCGTGGCCTTCATCCAGTGCGCCGGTTCCCGGGACGCTGAACATCTGCCCTACTGTTCCGACTTCTGCTGTCTGGCCTCCCTGAAGCAGGCCCTCTACGTCCGCCAGCAGAACGCCGAGGCCCTGGCCTATATCCTCTACAAGGATATCCGCACCCCGGGCCAGACGGAGCTGTTCTATAAGGAAGCGCAGTCCGACCCCGGCATCATGCTGACCAAGGCCGAGATCGATGGCGTCGCCTTGGGGGGCGACGGCAAACTGCATATATCCGCTAAGGACACCCTCCTGGGCGAGCAGGTACTCCTGGAAGCCGACCTGGTGGTGCTGGCTACCGGCTTGGTGCCGGTCACCAACGACGAGCCGGTGCTCAATCTCGCCTACCGGCAGGGGCCGGGGCTGCCGGAGATCGAGCCCTACCAGGGATTTGCCGACTCCAACTTCATCTGCTTTCCCTATGAGACCCGGCGCACCGGGGTCTATGCCGCGGGCGCGGTCCATCAGGCCATGACCATCCCCATGGCCATGAACGACGGCGCCGGTGCGGCCTGCAAGGCCATCCAGGCGGTGGAGCACGTGGCCGAGGGAATGGCGGTGCATCCCCGGGCCTGGGACAACACCTTCCCGGACCCCTTCATGCAGCGCTGCACCTCGTGCAAGCGTTGCACCGAGGAGTGCCCCTTCGGCGCCATCGAAGAAGATGAAAAAGGCACCCCGTTTTTCAAGATCAACCGCTGCCGCCGCTGTTCCACCTGCATGGGGTCCTGCCCCGAGCGCATCGTTTCCTTCAAGGACTACAGCGTCGATATCATCGGCTCCATGCTCAAGGCCCTGGACGTGCCGGAACTCGAGGATGAAGAGGCGGAAGACGCGCCTTTCCGGTTCATCGGCCTGATCTGTGAAAACGACGCCATGCCGGCTTTGGACGCGGTTGGCTTACACAAGCTGAGGTTGGACTCCCGGATCCGCTTCATCCCGGTGCGCTGCCTGGGGTCCTTTAATATGGTCTGGGTCTCGGATGCCCTGTCCCGGGGTGTCGATGGCCTGATGCTCCTGGGTTGCAAATACGGAGATGACTACCAGTGCCACTTCGCCAAGGGCAGCGAGCTCTGCAACTACCGCCTGGGCAAGCTTTCCGAAACCCTGGACAAGCTGGGGCTGGAAGCCGACCGGGTGCAGCAATACCAGATAGCCCACTCCGATTTCGATAAGCTGCCGGAAATCGTCAGCGATTTCGTCAAGCGGGTTTTGGAAATCGGCCCCAACCCCTTCAAGGAATTTTAGGAGGTCTGATCCATGGCAGGCGAAACTGTTATCAAGCCGGACCTGCAATTCGTCAACCGGGTCATCGCCGCCGGGGGGGACACGGTAAAGAAATGCTATCAGTGCGACACCTGTTCGGTGGTCTGTAACCCCACTCCCGATAGCAAGCCTTTCCCCCGCAAAGAGATGCTCCAGGCCCAATGGGGCCTGAAAGAGGTGGTGCAAGACCCGGATATCTGGCTATGCCATCAGTGCAGCGATTGCACCGTTTACTGTCCCCGGGGGGCCAAACCCGGCGAAGTGATGAACGCCCTCCGGAAACTGTGCATCGAGGAATACGCGGCTCCCAAGGCGTTGGCCAAGATGGTGGGCGACCCCCGCTATCTCTCGTTGCTGCTGGCCTTCCCGGTGGTGCTGCTGCTGGCGGCCCTGGGAGCTATCGGCCATCTGCACCTGCCCGCCGGCACCATTGCCTATCACAAGCTGTTCCCCACTCTGTTGGTGGACGCCATCTTTGTACCCGCTTTCTTCTTTGCGGTGGTGGTATTGGGCCGGGGTGTCCTCAGTTACTGGGGGGACCTGAATAGCAGCAACCCCTGGAAGGTCCGGGTGGGAGGCAATCCGGTGGGCAACCTGGCGGCTACCCTCAAAGATATCTTGATGCACAACCGCTTCCGGCTGTGTGAAACGACCTATAGCCGCTCCCTCAACCACCTGTTCCTGCTCTTTGGCTTCATTTTCCTGGCCGTCGTCACCAGTTGGGGCTTCCTGAACGAATGGGTGTTTCACCATGAATCCCCCTACGCCATCTATGAGCCCATCAAGTTGCTGGCAATACTTGGCACCGCGGGCCTGCTCTACGGAATCTATAACATCATCCAGGAGCGCCAGGCCAACGCCGAGAAAGCGGGCTACGGCGGCTATTATGACTGGCTGTTGGTCTATCTGGTCTTTGCAGTGGGGGCCACCGGCTTGCTCTCCTGGCTGCTCCGGCTGCTGGGTATCCGCATCCTGGCCTATCCCACCTACTTTTTGCACCTGGTCTCGATATTCTTCCTGTTTTTTTACGCCCCTTACACCAAGATGGCCCATATGGTGTACCGCACCGTGGCCATGTTTTATGCCCGCATGTCGGGCCGTGGCTTTTAGGCGGCGGCCAGGGCGCCGTTAACTGGAAGCCGGCCCCAGGCGGGGCCGGCTTTTTTTTTCCGGGGCGGCCAGCCCCGGTACCCCACAAAACCCATTTTTTATGACTTGTGGGGTATAATCGATATATGCCCCACAAGAACCGTTATTCACGGCTTGTGGTGTTTATTTCTCCACAATCTTAAGCCATCCCGAACGGATGCAACCTTAGCATTACCAGAGGAGCGCCCCATGGATATGAGCCAAATAATGGCCCTGCTCATCGGCCAGGGACAAAGGTGGGTCAAAGAGCAGCGGCAGGCCTTCCGGGGCCGGGGGCGGCCCTTGTCCCCCAGCGCCATGGCCCAATTTCTGCCATTTTTCGAGGACTCCTTGCTCCGGGAAGTCCGGCTGGTAGCGGTGCCGGCCCTGGAAAATCCGGGGTTCCTGGAGGATTATCGGGAGCAGTTATCGGAAAAGGCCATCCCCTTGTTGGATTTTTCCGCCATGGCCGCCATCACCTTTATGGATACCATCCTGGTGGTGGAGACTTTTCTCAGCGAACCACCCGGCGGCCTCATTTTCCATGAACTGGTGCACGCAGTGCAATATGAGATCCTGGGGCCGGATAAATTCGTAGAGTTGTATATCCTGGGCTGGGTCAATCAAGGTTTCAATTACGCCGCCATTCCTCTGGAAATGGATGCCTACGAGTTGCAGAACCGTTATGAGGCCGATCCCGCGGACCCATTTTCGGTGGAAGCCGAGGTCTCCCGCAGCCTGGATCTGATGCTGGAGGATTAAACCCGCGGGTTGCCCAGGGGGTTTATTGGGAAAGAATTTCTGGTAAAATAAACGATGAATAAGGAAACCCCAAAGGAGTAATCGCATGGTCGACCTGAACCTGAAGGTGGTGGAGCCCCGCAAGCTCACACCGGAGAGCCGCTTCAAATTCCGCTGCCACCCGGGAGTGTCCTGCTTCACCGATTGTTGCGGCGCCACCACCATTATCCTCACCCCTTATGATATCCTGCGCCTGAAAAACAGCCTGCGGATACCCTCCGGCGAATTTCTCCGGAAGTTTACCCGCACCGAGCCCCACGACAAGTCGGGCCTGCCTTTGGTCATCATGGATATGCCCCGGTTTGAGGGCAAATGCCCCTTTGTCCGGCCGGTTACCGGCTGCGAGGTCTACAGCGACCGCCCGGCCGCCTGCCGCTACTACCCCATCGGCCAGGGAACCCTGATCACCGAGGAAGGGGTGGATGAGTTTCACTTCTACGTGCGGGAGGAACACTGCCGCGGCTATGAGGATGAGACGGAGTGGACCGTGGCCTCCTGGCGCGCTGACCAGGGAGTGGACCATTACGACAGCATGAACCTGCCGTGGAAGACCATGATGCTGCGCCGCGGGGTGGACGGCGGACCGGTGGCCGATGAGCGGGGCAATCGGCTGTTCCACATGGTGATGTACGATCTGGACCAGTTCCGCCGCTATGTCTTCAAGAGCCGCTTCCTCCAGCTCTTCCAGGTCGATCCGGATCTTCTGGAAAAGATCTGGGATGACGATGAGGAACTGCTTAACTTTGCTTATTCATATATCAAGACGGTCCTGAAGTTCGAGGATGCCTTGAAACTTCAGGAGGCCCAAATCCCCGAAGGGACCACCCTCACTTTTTAGGGGCGGGCCGCAACCAGGAGCCGGCAAGATGACGGAGAAACCACAACCGGAAGCCCCGGCCGACCCCCGGGAGGTCGCCTCGGTCCTGAATGACTACCGGGTGGTGGCGGTGGTGGGGCTCTCCGAGAACCCCGAGCGTCCCAGCTACCAGGTGGCCCAGTACCTGCAAAATCACGGCTACCGTATCATCCCGGTGAATCCCGGCTGCCGCCAGGTCCTGGGAGAACCCTGCTACCCCAGCCTCAAAGACATTCCCTTTCCGGTGGAGGTGGTGGATATCTTCCGAAAGGTGGAGGCCATCCCCGCCATCGTGGACGAAGCCATTGCCGCGGGGGCCAAGGCGGTGTGGATGCAGCTCGACCTGGAAGAGCCCGGCTCGGCCCGCAAAGCCAGGAAGGCCGGGCTCAAGGTGATCATGAACCGTTGTATGAAAGTGGAGCATGCCGCCCTAAGCGGCGCCTGACCAAAATTTCAGGCGCACCCATGAGGTTTTCCCAAAGGGGAGGGGAGGTATCACCGTGGAAGCCAGCCTGTTTAACCAGAACGGCAAGGCTGTGGCCTACCTGGCCGCCGACGGCAAAACCATCTATCAGTGGGACGGCCGGGCCACGGCTTATCTCGTGGGACCCCGGGTCTTCGGCATCAACGGCAGGCAACTGGGCTGGTTCGAGAACGGCACCTTTTTCGACATTTTTGGACTCAGGGCCGGTTTCCTCAAGGGCAAGTCCCCCATTCCCACGGATATCGAACCGGCCAAACCCGGCAAGAAAGCCCCGAATATCAGAAAGCCCCGGCAAGGCGGCCTTGCCAAACCCACCCTCTGTTACGGCTTTTCCAATTATTTTCTGGAAGAGATCCTGCTGGAAGGACTGGAGAGCTAACCTCCGGGCCTGGCCGGATGTCGCCGGGGTAAGGCGCGTCTCACGCCCCATGATCATGTGTCAAGAGACTCGTTCCATTCTGACCCCAAAACCCATGCAAGCGCAGACATCCGCCCACTAAGGAGGCCCAATTCAAAATCATCCCAACCCAGATTTTTTTTTCCATACTTTTTTTCAATCTTTTTAGCCGCCTTCTTCCCCTGCTCCAGAAATGGCCTCTGACCATCGGTCAATCGTTCTTCACCGCTTTTTATTCGTTGCAACAATACTTGGTGTCTGTTCCACCAAACCTTGTCCCAGAATTCGTTATAAGCTGCTAAGATGTCCTGGTCATTGCGGCGCAATAGCAGAGGCCATTCCTCTCCCGGATTTTCTTCGTCGGCACCCACTCCACTTTATCGCCATTTTTTGTGTACCCGATTCTGTGGCCATTCGGGCCTAGCTGCCCAGGCTCGACGGGGTCGTTGGTCTCGGCCGCCGTACGCGGGCGTTTGGGACCGTAACTGTGCTGGCGCGAAAACTCGCGATTTAACTCTTCGATTATGGGCATAAGGTCTGAGTCAAAGCGGCCTATCTGAATCCCAGCTTCGCGCAAACGCAACTCGCCGTTGCCACGTATTGTTTCGTTTGGATCAAGAACGCCAATAAAAACTTTGCCAATCCGCCTCTCGATTATTCGCTCGGCACACGCAATCTTGGGATCACTTCGAGAAGTGCATGGCTCTAATGAAACATAAAGTGTTGCCCCCGCGAGTGTTACATCGGGGAGCTTTTTCTCTAGGAGCGTAAATTCTGCGTGCTCCCCCGGATTAATTTCCCCCCGAAAGGCTTCGCCGATAATGACTCCATCGCGCGCAATTACCGCTCCGACTTTAGGAGATATCTTGCCTGCTTCGCTTTGAGACTTTTTCGCGACCTCAATAGCTCGCAGCATAAGACCCCTGTCGCTTAATCTTGCCGATGTAGGCAGAGTAGCCATTGAATTCTCCATTTTTGTCGCGAGGTTGCCGGCCCTTTTTTTGACCGTTACTTAGGATCCGGCCTCAAAAGACGTAAATGTGGGGTGGGCACCGCCCACCCCACGTTATCTTTTGACATGAAAAAGGGTGGGCTCAAGCCCAGCCTAAATTTGTTCTAAGGAAAGGGTGGGCGCCGCCCAGCCCGCTTTTTTGTCATGCTGAGCGAAGCGAAGCATCTCGTATTTTCCTTAGAACCTATGAGATTCTGCGGTCGCTTCGCTCCCTCAGAATGACAAGATTTGATTCTAGGCCAACAATTCCCGGGCCTGGCGCATGAGCTCGCCGATGGCCAGTCCCTGCGGGCAGGCCTGCTCAGCCCTGGAGTAATCGACCTCGGCCAGCCGCTGCCGCACCTCCGGGTGCAGCCCCTGAAATGTCAGTCTGGCCAGCTCCGGCTCGCCATATTCCCGGTAGTACATGAGGCAGCGCATGACCTCGTTTACGGGTACGGCCCCGCCCACGGCCTCCTGGCAGATTTTGCCGCAGCCGGCGCAGTATTCGGACTTGGTCTCCAGGGCATACCGCCGCAAGGAGTCCATCTCCTCCCGGGTCAGTTTGGTCAGGTCCCGGGCCGCGGCTATGTCGGCCGCAAGGATGGTCAGATTGGGCATCTGCACGCAGAGACTGGCGATTTCGGGGGTCTCCCAGATGATCTTGAGTTTGGCCTGCTTGTCGGTGAAGCCCCGCTGCAGGAAGCTTTGGATCATTTCTTCCTTGACCGGGCCGCCGACTTCATGCTTCCCCGGCATGCCGGCCTGAGACTTCATGGCCACCAGTCCGATCCCGGCCTGGGCAGCGGCCTTGATGGCTTCCTGCATCTTGGGAGTGTTCATGACCCGGAAGTTATAGGCGAACATCACCACATCGACCCAGTCCAGTTTGGCGGCGCCCAGGAGATTGTCCTCCATGTTGGCGTGGCTGCTGAAACCGAAGAATTTAATCTTGCCGGCCTTTTTCATCTCCGCGGCGAAATCCCTGATAGCCGGCGTCAGCTCGCTGATGTTCGAGAGGCCGTGGGGGACGAATAAGGCATCCACATATGAGGTTTGCAGCCTTTTCAGAGAGTCATCCAGGCTCTGGGCCAGGTTGCTGCTCTTGGGGTGGATCTTGGTGACCAGGAAGATCTCCTTGCGAGCCTCCGGGGTGCGGGCGAAGAAGCGGCCGTAGCCTTCCTCGCTCAGGCCGTCGCCGTAAGCCTCGGCCGTGTCCCAGTAATTGACGCCCGATTTCAGGGCCTGCCTGAGGAGCAGTTGGTTGTTGATGGTGTCGAACATGCCGCCCAGGGCCAGGATGGACACGTCCACCCCGGTCTTTCCCAGCTTGCGTTTGGGCATGGTCCCGGCCTGGACCGCCCCAGCCGGCGGCTCCGGGGCGGCCATCACTGCGGCGGCGCCGGCTCCAGCCACGGCGAGGCCGGCGAGGCCGGCGAGGCCGACGGTGGTCACGAACTCCCTGCGGGTAAGGTCTGTTCCTTTGGTTTTACGGCTCATGATGATGGCCCCCTCCTAAGGGCTCCGGGCACAGGCTAAATGAGCATGCGCCCCAGGCGGGAACGGGATTCGTTCTCACTGTAAACGCGGATGGCGCGCTGGCCCGATACCGGGCATCCGTGCTCGCACATGCCGCAGCCGGTACATTTGGCGGCGTCCATGAAAGGACGCTGCAATCGCACCAAAATATCTACCCGCCCCCCGGTGGCCGGGAGGCCCGGCCCGGCCAGGGGGCTTTCCAGGGTAAGGTTGGTTCCGGCAAAGCCGGTAATGCGCCTGAGGGCGGCCTCAGCGTCCCCGGTGGGGCGCAGGTAGTAGTCTCCGCTGGCCAGGTTGACCGCCACCGGGATGGCGGCTTCCAGGTCCACTGCTGATCCCCGGGATCTAGCCGCCGCCGCCTGGCCGTCCCTGAGGGTCTGGAACACGGTGCGGGTGAAGATGGCCTTGGGGCTCACGGGACATAACTCCTGACAGACCAGACAGGGCCGGTCCATGGCCCAGGGCAGGCAGCAGCCCCGATCCACGAAGGCCGTGCCTATACGGATCGGCCCCTGAGCGGCGAATTTGCCCAGGCCTTTCTTCTCGTCCAGGCTTAGAGGCCGGATGGCCGCAGAGGGGCAGACCTGGCCGCAGGCGATGCAGTTGGGGAGGCAGCCGCTGTTGCCGATCCGGAAATTGACCGTGGGGCTCCATAACCCCTGTACCCCCGCCTGGAAGAGGGCGGGCTGGATGATGTTGCCGGGGCAAATGCGCATGCATTGGCCACAGCGGAGGCAGCGGCTCAAGAAGCGGTCCTCGTCCAGGGCCCCCGGAGGACGGATAAGGTGGGGGTCGCGGTCGGTCCCGGCCAGCCGGCCGACGCCCCACATGGAGGCCAGGAGCAGGCCGGCCCCGGCCACGACCAGGCCGCGCCTGGAGAGGTCCGGCAAGCCGGCCTCACCGGCAGCCGAGGGTTTGGCGGCAAAGGTGACCCGGCCGGCCGGGCAGCGGTGCAGGCAATTAAAGCACAAGACGCACTCGCTGCCGATAAATCTTCCCGAGGGACGGCAGGCCCCTTCGCAGTATTGCTCACAGATATGGCAATCGCCGCAGGTGGTCCCGGTCTTGCCGATGCGCCAGGGGGTGAAGCGGCTCAGCAGGCCGAACAATGCCCCCAGAGGACAGAGGAAGCGGCAGAAGAACCGCGGCAATGCCAGGTTCAAGCCTACCACCGCCAGGAACACCACCCCCAGCAGCCAGGCCGAGGCGAAGTAGCGCGGCTGGTCATTGAGCACCCCCAGACGGTTATCGGCTAAGGGGGCCAGGGCCAGGTTGACGCTGCGGTGCAGCAGGGGCAGCGGGTCAAAAATCCCGGTCTGCACCGTACCCAGGAAGGCCAGTCCCAGCAGGCAGAGCAAGAGGTAATATTTAAAGGCTTGCAGCCTCCGGTGGCGATTGGCCTCCTCCCGGGCCGCCGGGCTCTGGCCCAGCCGCCCCAGCCAGCCGGTAACCTGGTTGATCGTGCCCAGGGGGCAGGCAAAACCGCAGAAGAATCGGCCCACGAACAGGGTCAGCGCGATGGTTGCCAGGGCCCAGGTGAGGGGCGCATAAAAGGTGTGCGTGGCGAGAATGGTGGCCAGAGCGGTAAGAGGGTCGAGGCTCAGGATCCAGTTGATGGGCCAGCCCCGCAACTGCCACCAGGCAGTACCCAGGGTGGCCGTGACGCAGAACCAGAGAAACAGTCCCAGGAAGAATATCTGGCTAATGCGGCGGACGGTGACAATACGCATGCGAGCTGCCCGTGGTTTAAGCTTTGGTGTTGAGAAGCACCGGATTGAGCCGGTGATAATCGGCCTGGCCGGCGCCGGCCTTCCCGGCCATGAGGATGTAGGGCACGTCGGCCAGGGAACGGCCCAAAAATTCCACGCCCACCGCATCAGCCGCCACGGGGTCGGTGGAAACCACCATGGTGCCGGTCTCCTTCAGATCGGAGAGGGAACCGCCGGTGGGGCCGTTGCTAATCATACTCACCGTGCCGTCCAGGACGCACAGGGTGGGTTTAAGAATTTGCGCCAGCTCAGTGATGATGCCGTTAATATCCTGGTGAAAGACGTTGCGCCGCCCGCCCAGAAATCCGTAATAATTCTTGAGCGTCATGGAAGCCCCGGCGCGGTGGTGATCTTTGACCGGGCTCACCACCATGACCTTGGTCACTCCCTGGAAGACCCCGGCCAGGACGGGCCAATCCTCGATGAGTTTGCCCTGCGGCAGGCTGACGGGGGCAAATAGGGCGGCCCGGGGGATAATGATCCTGGCCCCGGCACCTCGAGCTGCGGCGCCCAGCCCGCTGATCTCGAAGCAACTGTCGGGATCGTTTATGGGATTATCGGTAACGAGCACCTGGGCCGCCCCGGCCTTAACACAAAGGCTGGCCACCGCGGCGAGTACTTCCGGGTGGGTGGTGGCCCCTAGGGAGGGCGGGGTGGCGAAGGCGGCGTTGACCTTGATGAGCACCCGGTCGCCCTTCTGGACAAAAGATTCCATCCCTCCCAGGGCCTCAACCCCCCGCGCCAACATCAGCGCCCGGTCGGTGCCCCGGACGATGGCCATTTTCCCTGGGCCCGGGGATTTGCCGCGGAGGGTGTAATCCCCCAAACCGGTCAACACCTTCTGTGCCGGGGACGAGGCCGGACCTTTGGAGTCATAAAGGGCCAGTCCGCCGCTCCCGGCAGCCAGGGCCACCACCGAGGCGTACCCCAACCGCTTCAGAAAATCCC
The DNA here is from genome assembly GCA_049585595.1 of Desulfobaccales bacterium. Classification (GTDB taxonomy): domain Bacteria; phylum Desulfobacterota; class Desulfobaccia; order Desulfobaccales; family 0-14-0-80-60-11; genus JAPLJC01. The sequence goes on along the minus strand of JBAVAG010000095.1, from coordinate 18,503 downwards.
GGCGGTTCATGCCGGCTGCGAGCAGACGTTCTTCATCCTTGGGTTGCTTCACGGCTTTTCCTTGAGGGCGGGGCGCAATTCGGCGGCAAGATCCAGGGCTGCCTCAACCGAGGCGGCGTCATGCACGCCGGCCATAATCGGGCCCTGGACCCAGACCACTTCAAAGGAATTATCGAGAACCAGCACCGAGATGTCTCCTGCCGCGGCCGGAGCCTGGACTTTCCGGTAACCATTGGCGGCCAGGAAATCGAGGTAACGCTGCGCCTCGGCTTTCGCTGCCTCCGGGGTATTGCGCTTGGCGATAAATGCCGTGGCGTTGCCGCTTTTCAGGTGGTATTCCCCGGTAAGCACGTTGTTGAAGCCTTCCATGGAAAAGGCGTCGGCGGCCAACAGGCGCACGCTATCCGCCGCCAGGCCTTCCTTGGGGAACAGCAGAGCCGGGTTTGCCTGTTCTCCCTTTGCCTGTCCTGCCGCAGAGGGAATTTTGGCCAGGATTGCCTTCGCGTAGGTCTCCAGGGAGGCTGGCAGCGTCTTCGAGGTCCGGTCAGCCACAATCTCCAGATAATAATGCCCCTGGGTAAAAAACAGGGCATTGCCGGTGCTATAAGCATTAGCGGTCAGGGGGATGTTGGGGGAACCTGGACGGCGTTGCCCGCTGAACACGGCAAAGGCGTTGGCAGCCGACCCCATATCATAGATAAACACTTCCACGAAAGCCTTATCGGCGGCAGTATCCAGGTTGAATTTGCGGCAGGACATCTCTTTGAAGCCCGCGGGCAGGTAGAGATCAGCCTTGCCGTCGATCTTGTCGGAGAGGGTTTCCGGGCCGTAGCTCTCGATGGGGGCCAGGGGGTTGAAGCCCGGGACCTCGGGAAGCAGGGCGGCGGTGGGTGCCAACGCCTGGCCGGAGAGAGCCTCCGCCTTGCCTGGCGGCAGGGGAGGGCGGAGGTCTATGAGCACCGCGGGGTTAAAGCGGGCCTGCTGAAATAGCAGCCAGATAGTGATCAAGCCCAGCACGGCTATGATGCCGTAGCCGGTCAGTTTCTGTGCCGCACTTACCGTTGCTTTCCTGGGCGCCATAAACCTTCCCCGAGGGCGAGCTATTGCGCCATCTTCTGCTGCTTGTTCAGATCATAGATCGGGGGAAAATGAAGCTCACCCAGCAGAGCCTTTTCCGGAGATGTGGACTGGACTTCCCCGTTCGTTTCGATAAAACGCAGTTCGGCGCCGACCCCGCAACCCGCCGTGCAGGCGGTATCCAGCTTGGATTTGGCCGCGGAATACTCAGGCCCCGTCTTGCTCTGGCCGTGGAATTTTGCCCGCCAGTCGATCCATTGCTGGGGGGTCAGGCCGCTCTGGTCGATGAAGACGTAATAGACCACTTTATCCGGGCAGTCCTCCTCCAGGTAGATGCTATATTCTTGAGGCGCGCCCGTGCTGGCTGGCCCGGCCAGGCGATTCTGTTCGCCCTTTTCGATAAGCCAGGTGGTGGGACATTTGCGAGAGGCGGCAAAGGCTTTCACCGGCCCGAAAATGAAATTGGGGTTCATTTCGTCGCCCACGAAATTTGCGGAAAGGAACCTCTCGGGCGGGTTGAAGGCGATCAGCCCTTGAGCCTGCCGCTGGGCCAGGGCCTGGACGCTTGCCGCCAGGGCCGCGGCACTATTGCCGATTAAGAGCAGCACCCCTAAAAATACCGGAAGCAGACGTCTCATAACCTCCTCCTTCCCGACCGCGAGATGGCAAGGCAGAATCCTTAACATTATTTTATCTACATTATTAGTGGAATTTCAAGGGCGCTCACACAATAATAATTTTTTGGACCCGGCTGCGGACCTGCTAGATTGAGACCTCTGCGAAAGTCCCCATTTTTGTCATTCTGAGGGGGCGAAGCGACCGAAGAATCTCATAAATAAAATGGAAATACGAGATCCTTCGCTTCGCTCAGGATGACAAAGGTGGTTTTCGCAGTGGTTTCAGGTTCCAGCTTGCCAGCGGCCCCACCCTTTGATACTATTCAATCCGACCGGCGCCATGTTTTAGAACTATCTTGAAAAAAGATCTTCAGGTTCAGGCAGTCGCAGGCTTTAATATTGCCGCTGGATGATCAGGGTCTGACATGCACCCCGAATGGCTAAAATCGATAGACCTGTCTCTTGCCAAGGCGAACCCGCAACTGATCTTGCCGCTGTTATTCTCCCTGGCCATGGGTTTTAACGACGCCCGGACCAGACGCATTCCCAATTATCTCACTCTTAGCTGCGCCCTGGCGGGGTTGGGCTATCAGTTGGGGTTTCACGGCCTGGCCGGATTGACCGATGGGCTTTTGGGAATGGTTCTGGGCTTCGGATTGTTGATTCTCTTTTATCTGAAAGGCGGCATGGGGGCCGGGGATGTCAAGGCCTTGGCCGCCCTGGGGACGTGGCTGGGGGTCTGGGGGACCATTTATCTCTTTGTCTATATGGCCTTTGCCGGGGCGGTCCTGGTGACTCTGATTCTCTGGTGGCAAGGAACGCTCTGGAACCGCATCAAGCGGGGCTTGGGGTTTCTGATGGAACGGGTGCTAATGCGTCCCTTCCCCGGCGCCAGCGGCTCGCCGGCGCCCGCGGCCCCGGGAAAAACCGAGGGAGTTCCCTACGCGGTAGCCATGGCCGTAGGGATGGCGATCATCTGCTGGCGAGGTTTTGGGGGTTGAGTCAGCCGATCGCCGCCCCCACCCGTGCCGCCCTTATTTCTGAGCACACCCGATCCCCTGGCCGGTGAGGATATAGTGCGCTTCACCGGCGCAATCGAGGCAGAGCATCTTTCCGGCTTGCACTCGGAGCCGGGGTTCCATCACCCCTTCGCCGCAGCGGCTGCAGGTTAGCGTGGCGAACCGCGGGGCCGGGCCGGGCGCGGCCATTCTCAGATGCTGGATGCGAAACTGTTCCTCCATGTCCACTTCCAGCAACTCCCGCCGGGCCACCGCCTGCCACAGGTGCTGGAAGCGGTGCCGATCCTCGGCAGTGCCCCCGCCCTGCGTCACCACCAGGTCAAACAGCGGCTGCAGGGCCGGATAGCGGGCAAACATGGCCTCCCGGAAATCCGGCCGCAGCGCCAGGCGCACCGCGGCCCCATCCCGGCGCCGGGCCACGGTCACCGCCGTCTTTCCCAAATCCTGGAAGGTCAAGCCGTTGTTGCCGAAGGTGCAGCCGCACACCACCTGGATGCCGTCGGCAAAGCAGTTATTGCACTCCACCGCAGCCAACACTTCATCCAGGCCGGCGCTTTCCTGCTCCAAATAGTTCATGGCGTAGCGCCCGGCCTTGACTCCCATGGCCAGAAAGGGGCAGCGGTGCCCATGAATGGTCTCGGCGTGGGAGAGCAACCCTTCCAGATCATTATCCCTGATCAGCGCGGTCACAGCCTGCCGGGGAGAGAGGTGTTCGTGCATCTTAGGGCTCCTTATTAAGCTGACCCTGGCCCCACCGGCCTGGTCTCACGGCTCCCACCAAAGGAACGGCGTGCCATAGCGATTGAGCCAGCGGCGCCGCTCCCGGTAGTCCGGGAGGATCATTTCCACCTGGCCCCAAAAGCGGGGATTATGGCCCGGGACCTTAAGATGGGCGAGTTCATGCACCACCACGTAATCGATAACCTCCGGCGGCAGCATGATCAGACGCCAGTTGAAGCGCAGGCGGCCGTCCGGGTGGCATTCGCCCCAGCGCCGCTTCCATTCCGAGAGCTCCAGCGGCCGCGCCTCAACCCCCAGGGCCGGTCCATAACCGGCCAGTCGTTCCTGGATATGAGCCGCGGCCTGGCGGCTCAGCCAATCTTTCAGGGCGGGCAGGCAGGCAGGCCAATCCGGGAGTTCCCGGATTTCCTGCCCCGGCGGCGCCCCCGGATTTCGCCGGCTGCCGGCAGAGGGTAGAGGATAAGGCCGTCCCAGGAGGTAGAACATCCCCTCCTGAAGGCAGGCCCAAGCCTCCCGCCTTTCCGCCGCCTTCTGCTCGATCCAGCCGCGGTGCCGGGCCAGGGCCTGGGAGATTTGCGCCGGCGAAGTGCCCCGGGGGGAGGTGACCACCACGTTCCCCCGGTGGGTGACCATCAGGGCGATGCTCCTGCGCCGGGAGCTGTACCGGTATTCGATTTCCAAATCTGCCGATTTGGTCATCAACTGCTAATCGATTTCCCACCTGAGATCAGGGAGGTTCAGGGGTTTCGGTTTCGGTAACAGGTTAACAGACTAAGGGCGTTTTAGGGGCGGAACCATCAGGTCCATCTTATCATGTCCACCCAAAATCCGCCCCAAGATTTAAGGATGCCGGTCTGAGAGTTACGGTTAAGGGGCGTTCATTGGAAACGCCCCCATTAAAAAAAAATCCGGGGGACAGGATAAGCGTGCCCCCCGGATTTCCATCGAAGTTTCAAACTTAGAGCTTATAGCGCTCTTCCACGATGCGTTCCACCTCTTCCTCGGTGGGCATGGTATCCCGGTAACCGGCCATGTATTGGTTCCGCAGCCAGCGGAACAGGCTGACGGTTTCGTTGACCCGGACGATCTCGGGGATGTCGCCGCTTTTCACGGTCTTGAGATGGGCGTTATACTGGCCCAACATGCTGACCACGTCGTAGAAGGTGGCCGCGTCCCGCTTGATCCCCCGTTTGAAGGATCTGCCCTCCTTGGGATAGATCTCGTCCGGGGAGGGGTTGCCCGAGATGTCGATGCGCTGGAAGGGCCGCCGCACCGCCACCTGCCATTTGCGGGACTCCACCATCATGCGGGCGATCAGCGGTCCGGCCCAGTCTTGGGAAACGTGCCCGGTGGGGCAAGTGGAGAAGAATTCCACCAGGGAGGGGCCGTTGTAAGCGATGGCTTCCTTGAGGATCTTGATGGCATAAAAGGGGTTGTCGATGGAGAGTTTGGCCGCATAGACATGGGAAATGGCCATGGCCTGGCTGATAATCCTCCGGTGCAGGGTGGTCTTGCCCGCGTATTTCTTGCCGATGGGGGAGGTGGAGCGATCGCTGCCGAAACGGGTGGCCCCGGACTTCTGCATGCCGGTGTTCATGTAGCCTTCGTTATTGAAAATCACCCAGGTGATGTCGTAGTTTTCCCCCAGGGCATGGTTGAAAGGTCCGTTGCCGATGTCGTAGATAGCGCCGTCCCCGGCGAAGACAATGATCTTGGCGAGGACGCTGTTGTAGGCGTTCTGATGGGCTTGGTCCAGGCTGAACTTGGCGCCCAGGGCCGCAGCCGAGGCGGTGCCAAAGCCGTAATGGCCCGCCGGGTACATGCGGGTGTTGAAGGGATTGACCAATTCCGAGACCTGGTCGCAACCGGTGGAATTGATGGCGTAGATGTTGAAGCCGTGCTCCAGCATGTGCTCGACCGCCCGTTTGCTGCGCTCCGAGAGGATCTTAATGCCCTGGTAGAAGGTGGCGCTCCCCTGGGGATGATTGCGCAGGGACTCCGCCGCGTAGAAGGTCAGGAGATTGATGGTCCCTTCGCCGCAGCCGGGGCACAGGGTATGTTTGCCCGGGTAGAGCTTGGAGAAGACAAAGAGCACCTGGTGGTTGAGGGCCATCTCCCCCACGTAGGGAGCGGCGCCGGCGGTATTGTCCCAGGCCCGGCAGGCTTCCGGCAGGAAATCCTCGGCCTTCACCACATTTTTGGACACCATCTTCAGGGCGTCGGTGGGGCAGACATGGGAGCACACCCCGCAGCCCTTGCAGGCGGCGGGATCGGCATTGATGTTCAGGGCGAAGCGCTCCCAGGGGATGCCCTTGGGCGGCTTCTGGAATTGCTTGAAGTAGCGTCCCGCCTGCTCCAGCGGCCGGTCGGTGATCGTGGAAATCAAGGCCGAATCCGGGCAGGAGGCGGTGCACAGCCCGCAGGCGATGCACTTGGAGGCATCGTAGACCGGCAGTTGGGCGCCGATGAAACTCATGTCCCGGAAGCGGCTGGTACCCGCGGGGACGATGGGCAGAAAGCGGTCCCACGGAATCTTTTTGCCCTCCAGGGTGGGCTTGACCATGTCCCGATAGAAGACCTCCTGATAGTCGGGGATCAGGTTCACCGGCTTGATGCTGCCCATCTCATCTTTTTCAGTGAGTTCCAGCCGGAGGCCGGCGGCGAAACGGCCCTGGCCGAAGTTCTCCGGCTGGGGCCGGGAATAGGTTGGCCCTTCGAGGTCCAGGGCCAGGGTCCCATTTCTCTTGGCAGGGGTTGCGGCAGCCCGGGCAGCCCCGATCTTGAGCAGGGCCATATTGGCCTCCAGCATCTCCTTCTTCTTGGTTCCCAGTTTTTTCTCCAGGATAAATTTGAAACTCGATTCGAATTCTTTTTCCGGGAGAATCCCCATTTCCTTGTTGATCATGCCGATGATGGGAGCCCCGGGCAGATTCCGGTTCAGATATTGGACGGCTGCCTGGGTGGCATCCAGGGTTAACAGCTTGATCTGCCGGTATTGAATCAGGGACTGAACCTGGGCCGGGAAGGTGGCCATGATCTCATCAGGGGACTTGGCGGTGTTGATCACCAGGAGGCCGTGCTCTTTCAGGCCGCCGGCATATTCCCTGAGGATTTGGTCGGAAAGGAACTTCTCATTGAAAAAGGCCAGGACATCCCTTTCGGTTAACTCCGAGCTGTTGCGGATGGGCTGGGAGGAGACGCGCAGGTTCATGAAGACCGGGGCGCCTTTGCGGGCCGCGCCATAGCGGGCTCCGGTCTGGATATATTTGTGGCCGGAGCCGATATCCTGGGCGTAGATCAGGGCGGCGGACTCCAGGGCGGTCTTGACGCCTTCGGCGCCCACCCCGATGAAGGTCATGCCCAACTCCCGCTCCAGGTAGCCGGGCAGGGGGGCCGGCTTCAGGGTTAGCGGGCCTTCGATGCCTAAATAAAAATCCCGCTGCACCCCCCGCTTGCGATCGAATGCGGCCACCATGTTTTCCACCACCGCGGCGGCGTCATATTTATTGAAGTCTTTGCTGCCGAGGCCGTAAACCCCATGCAGCAGGGTGGGCATTTCCCGGCGGCCATAGAGGTGGTGTTCCTTTCTCCCTTCCCGGCCGGCCCGCATGGAAATCTGCAAGGCAGCCTGGACATCGGAAAGGAGCAGCTGGTTGTGGGCGGTGGCGCTGCGCTCCAGCACCGTGACCACCTGGGCCTTGCGCAGGCCGAACGCCAGTTCCTCATAGCAGGGAGGGTTGAACAGGACCGGACGCACCACCCCGATGCGATAGCCCTTAACGTCCCGGTAGTAATCCACCACCTCTTTGACCACTCCGGCCGCGGAGCCCAGGACGGCGACGACCATGTCGGCATCCGCGGTGCGGTAGCAATCCACCACCTTGAGGTTGGTGCCCAGGATGCGGTTCATCACATACATGGCGGCCACAAAGCCCCGCTTGAAGAAGCGGTAGGCCAGGTCCTGGGCCACCTGCCCTTCCATGGTGAGGTCGGAGTCGGTAAAGGTGCCGGTGAGGGTGCCGTGCTCGAAGTTGGGCTGATAGAGGCGGCCGGGAGGACCGACAAAATACTCCAGGAAGGCGTCGGATAGTTGCTTAACATTCTCAATGGCATGGCTCTTGATGAAGCCGTCGCCCACGACCATGGTGGGCAGCATCACCTGGCGCAACTCCGAAACCTTGAAGGCGATGGGCAGCAGATCGTGGAGTTCCTGGTTATCCTCGGAGACCAACTGGGCCCAGCCGGCATTGCGCACCGCATAGAAATCCGTGTGGCCGCAATGGATCGACAGGGATCCCTTATTGACCTCCCGGGCCATCACGGTCATGATTACCGGCAGGCGTTTGCCGGCCACGGAAAAGAGATTCTTGGTCTTGAGTACCAGGCCCTGGGAAGAGGTATTATCGACGTACCTGCCCCCCTGGCAGGCCATGGCCTCCACCGCGGCGATGGCCGAAAGCTCGTCGGAGGGCTGGAAATACATGAGTTCATGGCCGAACAGGTTTTTCTGGCCGGCGGCCGCCACCTTGGCAAAGTTTTCGGCGATGGGGGTGGAGGGGGTGATGGGATAGCCGCAGAGGCCGTCCACCAGCCGGGTCAGCACCGAAATGGCCGCCTGGTTGCCGTCCATCAGGACTTCCTGGCGTTGGCGCATATTCTTCAGGAGCTGGTCGGGGATGGAGCTGATATCGAAGTTTAAGAGTTCTTTGGCATCGAACCGCTCCCACTCCGTCTGCCAGTCGACGGGGACGATCCTCTCCTTTTTGACCTGCCGCAGTTGATGATAGGGGAGTTGCCGGCGCAGGGTGTCGAATTCACTGCTGGGCCTCATCAAGTAGCCTCCTTGAACCGAATTAAAAGCTGTTTCTCACCCATTGGCTCAGGGTCAGCCGGGCAGCCGCCGCGCTCCGTCTCGTGCTCAAGCCTGACCCTGCGGGTGGCGCCTGAATCTCTGGGCAAGCCGGGTTTGGAAACAGCTTCACTACATATTTTCGCAAAAATCCTCGGGGTTGGCAATGGAAAATCCCTTGACAAGCATAATTTATCCTTCAAAAATAAAGAAAATGATAAATGAAGGATAACAAATGGCAGCGGACTACCTGTTCCTAGAATTCAGCGAGAGTCAGCGGCAAACCTACCGCGGCCTGGTCCGAGCCTACCAGGCTTATCGGGATGCCTGGCGTCAGGTCCGGCTTCATAAGGGTGGCATGCACTGGAAGAAGGTCCGGGACAGGCAGTACCTGTACCGCTATCGGGACCGCGTCGGGAACGGCGGCAGTCTGGGGCGGCGCTCGCCGCAGACGGAGCAGTTGTTCGCCGATTTCATCCGGGAGCGGCAGGAGTCGGGGGTCCTCCTTCGGGAGCGCCGGCGCCGGCTGGCGGAGCAAGCCCGCTTTGGCAAGGCGGCCCTGCTGCCACGGCTACCCGGGCCCGCCGCCAAGATCCTGCGGCGTCTGGAGGAGCACGAGCCAGGGGTCCAGCTTCGGGTCATCGGCAGCGCCGCCCTCTACGCCTATACCTTCGCCGCCGGGGTATCGCTCACCGGCGCCGCTCTCCAGGAACTTCGGGGAGAGGCTGGCCACCGCCTCACCCTGGCCGGAGAGATGGCCGGGGACGACCTGCTGCAACTGCTGCGCCGGGCGGACCGCTCCTTTGCTCAGTTGCCGCAAGAAGGCTGCCGAGCCGCCAACCGGGACGGCTTCCAGGTGCGCCTGCTCAAGGGCGGGCCAGTCCATTCCGGCAAAACCCGGGTGGTCACCGTGCCCGGGGCCAGAGAACCGCTGCCCCCGGAAGCAGGCCTTCTCCAATTCCTGGCGGCTGCCCCCCCCTTATCCCAGGTGGTCATCGGGCCGGACGGCGGGCCGGCCACCATGGTGGTTCCAGACCCCCGGGCCTTTGCCCTGCACCGCCTCTGGTGGAGCCGGCGGGAGGACCGGGATGGAGGCAAACGGGCCAGGGACCTGGACCAGGCCCTGGTGGTGGCGAGCCTGGTGCTGCGCCATCTCACCCAATACGATCTTGCCCCCCCGGAGCTGGACATGTTTCCCCAGGAACTGGTGAGGGCCGCCAGGGCTTGGTGAGACGAGGGTGGCGCTCTCAGAATGGGGGGTCCCTGGCGCTTCGATACCGCGGTTACAGGTCACATTTTTTAAATGGAGCGGTTGGGACTACGGAGCAGAGCCCGGAGGCGTTTCCGGGCGGGAGAGGCGCGGTAAAATCGATTGACATCATGAAGCTCAGGGCGAATATGGTCAGAATGGAGAAGATAAAAAGCTTCTTGCCCCAGAGCCGCTCATCGGATGCCTTATAGCCCGACCAGGCCAGATACAGCCAGGTGAGACCCAACACGCTCGCCACCGCGAGTGTACGGTAACCGGTGTACCCGCCGCAGGTCAGCATCAGCGTGGCAGCCATAAAGGCGAGGATATAACCGACAATATGATTTTTGGCGGCGGCTGTGCCCTGCTTGACCGGCAGCACCGGGATGGCGGCGGCAGTGTATTCATCAAACCGGAAAACCGCGATGGCGTAGCAGTGAGGCATCTGCCATAGGCAGAAAATCGCCAACAGGATCGCTGCTCCCAGGTCGAAGCGGCCGGAGACGGCGCAATATCCCGCCAGCGGCGGGGTGGCTCCCGCCAGACTGCCGATCAAGGCTCCGTAAACGGAATTGGGCTTCAGGTACAGGCTGTACACGACCACGTAAATCACCAGGCCCGCCAGCACGATGCCCACGGCCAGCAGGTTGGTTGCCGCCCAGAGCAGTGCCAGGCCCGCAATGCCCAAAATCGTGGCGTAGGATAAACCGGCCGTAAGTGAGATGAGCCCCCTGGCCAGGGCGCGGTTGCGGGTCCGGATCATTTTCCGGTCTATTTTTCTATCGACGCAGTTGTTGAAAACGCAACCCGACGCGACCACCAGGGATATGCCGATGAGAGTCGCCGGGAGAGCCACACTGTCAATCCGCCCTTTGGAGGCGAGAAAAAAGCCGCCTGCCGCGGAGATCAGGTTGCCGAAAACGATCCCCGGTTTGGCAGCGAGCAAATAGTTTTTGATCCTTGCAGGCATGCTCACATCATTCGGTAATGCAGGTTAGACATGATCCAGATGCTTCCTCCGACGAAGAGGATCATGATCAATAAAGTGAACACCATGGCCAGCACGTTCCAACGCGCCTCCGAGGAAGTGTCCAGGTGCAGGAAGTAATGCAGGTGCACCAGGACCTGCAGGAGGCCCGCACCGACTATGCCGGCCAGGGCCGCCGCGGAGGACAAGGCGCCGCTCATCACCATGGCAAACGGAATGGCGGTCAGGATGAGGGCAAGCAGGAAGCCGGTGAGGTAAGTTTTGAGACTGCCCCTGCTGGCGCCGCTGCTGTCGATATCGGCTTCACTCATTTACACGACTCCCATCAGGTAGACGATGCTGAATATGCCGATCCAGATGATATCCAGAAAATGCCAGAACATACCCAGACGCAGCAGCCGGGATTGAACCGGAGAGGTCAACCCTTTGACGGCGACCTGGCCCATCATGACCGCCATCCAGATCAGCCCGCAAGTCACGTGGGCGCCGTGAGTCCCCACCAGGGTGAAGAAACTCGAAAGGAAGGCGCTGCGGTCCGGCCCAAAGCCCCGGGCAACCAGGCCGTAGAACTCATGGATTTCCATCGAGACGAATCCGAGCCCCAGCAGAAAGGTGACGGCGAGTCCCATCCGAACCCACTTTTTCCGGCCGTCGCGCAGGGCCAGCATGACCAGGCCATAGGCGACGCTACTGACCAGCAGGAACAAGGTTTCTCCCGCCAGGTAAGGCAGATCGAACAATTCCTTCCCCGTCGGTCCGCCGGCATAGTTGCGCCCCAGGACGGCAAAGGTGGCGAAGAGCGTCGAAAATATGATGAGGTCGCTCATCAGATAGATCCAGAACCCGAAGGTCTGGATGGCGATGGTATCGGGGTGTCCAACTTCTTCGTCAGGAGCGGCGCTGATGGTCGCAACGTAGTCTGTGCTCATCATTGTGTCTCCGGTACCGGTGCTGGGATGGTCTGTCCGCCTACGGGGCGTCCCGGCGCCACGGCGGCCAACTGTTGATAGCGTTCATTTTCGATCCTCTCGATCTCGGCGGCCGGTATGGTGTAATGGGTGTCGTCGTCGATGGAGCGGGCAATGACCGTGAACAGTATGCCCAGGGCGGCCAGTATGGCCAGCCACCAGATGTACCAGATCAAGGCAAATCCGAACATGAAAGCCAATCCGCCGATAATGAGGCCGTGGGGCGCGTTCTTCGGCATCTCGATGTCCTCATATCGATCCGGCCGCTGATAGGCTGCGCCTTTTTCCTTCATTTCCATAAAGGCGTCGATTTCATCCACGACGGGTATTCTCGGGAAGTTATAGACCGCGGGAGGAGAAGAGGTCAGCCACTCCAAGGTGCGGCCGTCCCAGGGGTCGCCGGTGGGATCGCTCAGGGCCTGGCGCTCCTTGATGCTGACGACCAACTGAATTCCCTGAAAGAGGATGCCGAGTGCGATCACGGCCGTACCCAAGGCGGCGACGAGCAGATAGGGATGCCAGGCCAGGATGGGATAATGCGCCATGCGGCGGGGCATGCCCATGAAGCCCAGTATATACAGGGGCACAAAGGCCAGATAAAAGCCGATCAGCCAGCACCAGAAGGCGCGTTTGCCCCAATTTTCCTGCAAACGAAAGCCGATGGCCTTGGGGAACCAATAAGTATAACCGGCAAAAAAGCCGAACAGCGTACCGGGGATCAACATAGTGTGGAAATGGGCGATCAGAAACAGGCTGTTGTGGAGTTCGTAATCAGCGGGTGGTGAAGCCAACAGCACGCCTGCAGCCCCGCCGACGGCGAAGGTGACGATGAACGCCAGGGTCCAGTATATCGGCGTAGTCAACCTGAGGCGGCCGCGATAGATGGTGAAAAGCCAATTGAAGATCTTCACCCCGGTGGGGATGGCAATCATCATGGTGGCAATCCCGAAAAAGAGGTTGACGTTCGGGCCGGCGCCCATGGTGAAAAAATGATGCACCCAGACGGAAAAGGACAGGACCGTGATGACCGCCACGGCATAGACCATGGATGCATAACCGAACAGCCGTTTTCCGGAGAAGGTGGCGGTGACCTCCGAGAAGATCCCGAAGGCCGGCAGGATCACGATATAAACCTCGGGATGCCCCCAGGTCCAGAACAGGTTGGCATACATCATCATGTTGCCGCCCAGCGTGTTGGTGAAAAAATGCATACCCAGGTAGCGGTCGAGCGTTATCATGGCGAGAGCGGCGGTCAGAACCGGAAAGGCCCAAACCATGAGCACGTTGGTGCACCAGGCAGTCCAGACAAACAGCGGCATCCGCATGGGCTTCATGCCGGGAGCCCGCATCTTCATGATGGTGACGAGAAAATTGATACCGCTCAGGGTCGAGCCGATACCGGCGATCTGGAAGGCCCATATCCAATAGTCCACCCCTGTGCCGGGGCTGTACAGTTTTTCGGTCAGCGGGGTATATCCCGACCAGCCGGCCTTGGAAAACTCACCCACACCCAGAGATACCATGACCAGCATCGCCCCGGCAGCGGTCAGCCAGAGACTGAGCGAATTCATAAAGGGGAAGGCTACATCCCGGGCGCCGATTTGCTGCGGCACCACGATATTCATCAAGCCGACCAGAAACGGCATGGCCATGAAGACGATCATGATCGAGCCGTGGGCGCTGAATACCTGATCGAAGTGGTTAGGGGGCAGATAGCCCAGGGAGCCGCCCGCGGCAATGGCCTGCTGGGAGCGCATCATGATGGCGTCGGAGAACCCGCGCAGCAGCATGACCAATGCCAGGATGATGTACATGATGCCGATCTTTTTATGGTCGAGGCTGGTTAGCCATTCCTGGTAAAGGTAGGTCCACTTTCTGTAGTAAGTGACCAGGCCCAGGATCACCAAGCCCAGGAAAACCGCACCACCTACGGCGCCCATCACGATCATATTGTCATACGGAATCGCGGCAAGGCTTAACTTTCCAAACATATCAATGGTCCTCAGACTTGCCGGTCATGGTGTGTCCCCTGCTCATGGCGCCGGCATCTTTGCCCCAGGCCGGATCAAATTTGCGCAGGACATACTCGAACAGATCGGGCTTGACTGCTGAGAAATAGAGAACAGGGTGGCCGAGGCTCGGCTTGGCAAGCTCCTCATACCGGTCCTGATCAAGCTTTTGCGGAGATTGTCTGATCTTCTGCACCCACGCTTGAAACTCCTCGCGGGAAACCGCATTGGCATCGAAAAACATGTCCGCGTAACCGGGACCGCTGAATTGCTGATTGTGACCGGAATAGGTCCCTGGTTTAGAGGCCATAAGGTGCAATCGGGTTTGCATGCCCGCCATGGCGTAAATCTGGCTGCCCAACTGCGGGATGAAGAAGGACGTCATTACCGTGTCCGAGGTGAGTCTGAAGCTGAGCGGAACATTGACGGGAAAGGTGAGTTGATTGACGGCGGCGATATTTTGATCCGGGTAGATGAAGAGCCATTTCCAATCAAGGGATACGGCTTCGATGTTGATGGGCGGGTTGGCCGAAGGGATGGGCTTATAGGGATCCAGGGCATGGGTCCTGGTCCAGGCCAGAATCGACAGAACCGTGACAATGGCAATGGGAACCGCCCACATGACTAAATCGATTTTGGCGGAAGAACTCCATTTCGGCATATAAGTCGATTTGGTATTGGAAGCCCTGTACTTCAGGGGAAACCAGATCGCCATGATGAAGACGGGAACGACGACGATCGCCATGAGCAAGATGGCCGCAATCATGAGGAACCGCTCCGACTCGCCGATCGGTCCTTGGGGGTGAAACAAAAGCATCGTGCTGCAACCGCCGAGGAAAATTAGGCCACCCAGGGATGACAAGCGGGCAATAACGAGATATTTCTTTCTCTTCATTTATCCCCCCAAGCCTTAAGGGTCCTGGCATTTTGGAAAAAGCAAATGCTGAACGGATGCATCTGATCACCTGTAGGATTAACGGGATAGCTGAGAGGAGTCACACGGGAGATCAGGTTAACCTGAAATTAAGACCTGGGAGCCAGGATTGCAAGGGATCGGCAGGTATTAATGATCCCCTCACCAAAGGCCTCGATATGAGACCTAAGGTTCCGGGGCCAGGCTGGTGCGGGGGCTTTCCAAAGTTCAAAGTTCAAAGTTAAATTCAAAACCGATACAAAGGCTCTGGAAAAAGGCGGTTTTCTGATTTTCTCCCTTTGAACCTGAGACCTAGGCGAGATTCCCCTTTTTGGTCATTTTGAGGGAGCGAACCGACCGAAAAATCTCATAAGTACTCAAGGATATACGAGATCCTTCGCTTCGCTCAGGATCACAAAGCAGGTTTTCGCGGGGGTCTCAACCTTGACCCTTGAACTTTGAACCTTGAACTTTTTTATCAATCTTTGACGACCACGGCCAGGATGACCGCATGTCTTTGCTCCAGGTTGTCAACCAGGGAAAATCCGGCGTCTTTCAGGCCGCGGCGCAAAGCGCTGCCCTCAAAGCGGTCGGTTTCCGGATGCCGGAAGATGCGGCGGGTCAGGAAATTCTGGTAAAAGGTGGGGTAGTATTCCTCCAGGAAGTAGAAGCCGCCTGGTTTCAGGACCCGGGCGATCTCCGCCAAGCCGCCCCGCCAGTCCGGCAGGTGGTGCTGCACCCCAAAGCCAAAGACCCCATCCAGGGCGCCGTCCCGGAAAGGGAGGCGGAGGACGTCGGCCACGCCCAGGAAGATGCGGCGTTGTTGCTCCGGGCGCAGGAAGGCCTGGGCCTGCCGAACCATGCGCCGGTCCAGGTCCAGGGCGTAGAGCGCCGCGGGCTGAAATTTCTGCAGGAGGAGAGCGGCCCCGACGCCCCGGCCACAGCCCACCTCCAGGAGCCTGGCGCCCGGGCCCGGGGACGCGGTTTTAGCGAGCCAGCGGACCATGAGGCGTTGGATCACTACCCGCACCGGGTTATTGACCACCAGCCGCTCGGCCTGGTTGAGCTTCATGCCTTCACCGCCACGTGGATCACTGCGATGCCGTTGGTGAGACGCCAGAAGCGAATCTCTTTGAAACCCAGGCCCGCCAGGGTGGCCGACACCTCCTCCGGCCGGGCAAACATGCGGATGGACTCGGGCAGATAGGTGTAAGCCTGCCAGGAGCCCACAAAGATCCGGCCCAGCAAAGGCATGAGGTAAAAGGAATAAAAATCGTAGAGCCGCCGGAACCAGGAAGCTTGGGGTTGGGAAAACTCGAGGCACATGAGCCGGCCGCCGGGCTTCAAGATCCGGTGCATCTCTTTGAACCCCAGCTCGGGATGGGTCAGGTTGCGGATGCCGAAACCCACCATGGCCGCATCGAAACCGGCATCGGCAACTGAGAGGCGCTCAGCGTCCCCCTGGAGAAAGGCGATGCGGGCCCCCATCCGGGAGCGGGCCACCTTGGGCCGGCCCGCTTCCAGCATGGCCCGGTTGATGTCATAGACCAGCACCCGGCCGCCGGCGCCAATCTTGGGGGCAGCCAGAAGGGCCAGGTCGGCGGTGCCGCCGCAGATGTCGATGACCCAGTCCCCCGGCTTTAGCTTAAGGAGCCGCACCGCAGCCCGTTTCCAAAGGTGGTGCAGCCCGAAGCTCAGCAGGGTGTTCATAAAGTCGTAGCGGGCCGACACCTTGTCGAAATGGCCGCGCACCAGCTTCTCTTTCTCGGCGGCGGCCACCGGCCGGTAGCCGAAATAGGCCAGTTCCTCAGCGGGCTGGGGGGGCGGGTTGTTCTTTTGCAGGTACATTAACCTTTTCAGGGCGACGGCCAAGGTGTGGCGCCGCCAATGGCGCCGGCCGACCGCTTCGTGATGGAGTGGTGACTGGTAAATAGTAAGGCATTAAATCGAGAAAACCAGGGGGAATTTCAGGAGGCTTTTGCAAATCCCCCCTGCCCCTCTTTTGCAAAGGGAGGGTAGAAAACGCTATGTGGAAATGTCATAGCGAATATGGAGCATCATCATAGCCAAACCCATCCTGTCAGACCACTGGAGGCCACATGGGCGAGGCGGCGGATCAGCTAGAAACCAAGGAAACCCGGGTTTCCGGGACTAAACCGCCTCTTCCCCCTTCTCCCCGGTGCGAATGCGGATGACCTCCGCCAGGGGAGAGATGAAGATTTTGCCGTCCCCCACCTTGCCGGTACGGGCCTGGGCAATGATGGTGTTGGTGATGGCCTCAACTTTCTCATCCGGGGCCACTATCTCGATCTTCACCTTGGGCAGGAAATCGACCTGGTATTCCAGGCCGCGGTAGACCTCCCGCAGGCCCTTCTGCCTGCCGAACCCCTTAACTTCGGTGACTGTCATGCCGGTAACCCCCAGTTCGTGCAGGGCCTCTTTCACCGGCTCCAGCTTAAAGGGCTGGATGACGGCTTCGATTTTCTTCATGGCTACTCCCCTCTCCGTCCATGCCACCCCGCTGCCACAGGGCGCAAGCATGAAAAGTTATGGATTTACGGCACCTATAACTTAACACGCCTTCTCTCAAAGGCAAGCCGTAGTTTGGAGGGATTGATACACCAACGAACTTGAACTTTGAACCTTGATCGCTTATTTCGCAGCAGGAGGCCGCTTGCACCTGCGCTGAAGGTGATTATGTTTTTTTTAGGGAAACCGGGTCTCCCGGCTTCAGGCGAGTGGCGGGCCCTTGGAGGCCGTGGGTCCGCGCCGCAGGCCTTTCATCGGGTGACTGCTGGAAACCCCTTCCAGATAAAATTATTACCAGGTTGCATAACCGGGGGCGCCTGGGACATAATACCGGATAAAAGCCGGCAAGTTATTTCCAAACCGGCAAGCTGCCTGAAAGATGAGCTGCTAGCCTCAAGAGGGCCCGGGGCCAGCAATGGGGATTTGGCAATGATTCTAGTTTGATAACCGTTTCCCGAGGAGGTAGAGCATGTCCAAAGTCGCAATCAACGGCATGGGAAGGATCGGCAGGGCGGCTTTCAAAAATATTCTGGAGCGGCCGGAGTTGGAGCTGGTGGCGGTCAACGACCTGATGCCCATCGATAATCTGGTCTACTTGCTCAATTACGATACAGTTTATGGCCGCTATCGGCATCGGGTGGAGGCAGCCGGCGAGGCCCTCAAGGTGGCGGGAAAAACCATCAAATTTTTGAGCCAACGGGACCCGGCCCAATTGCCCTGGAAGGCCTTGGGGATCGACATCGTCTTTGAAAGCACCGGACTCTTCACCGGGTCCGACGGCCTGGGCAAACACATCGCGGCCGGCGCCAGATACGCCATCCTGTCGGCGCCCCCCAAGGGCGCAGAGGTCTGTTGCATCGTCCACGGGGTCACCAAGCCGGGAGAAGCCGATCACATGATCTCTTGTGCCTCCTGCACCACCAACTGCATCACCCCGGTATTGGAGATCATGGGCCGGCGGGTCGGCGTCAAGAAGGCGATCATGACCACCATCCACGCCTACACCTCCTCCCAGGCCATTGTGGACGCGCCCCACAAGAATTTTCGCCGGGGCCGGGCCGGGGCGGCCAACCTGGTGCCCACCTCCACCGGAGCGGCGAAGGCCGCCACCAATACCCTGCCCCAATTCAAGGGAAAGTTTGACGGGGTGGCAGTGCGCTGCCCGGTGCCCGTGGGTTCCCTGGCCGATCTGGTTTTCGTCACCGAAAGGGCCACCACCGTGGAGGAAGTCAACGCCATCTTCAAGGAAGAGGCCGCCAGTGAGCGTTATCGGGGCATCCTCGAATACGCGCTGGACCCCATCGTTTCCTCGGATATCATCGCCAACCCCCACGCCTCCATCTTCGATCCCAGCATGACCCAGGTGGTGGACGGGGACCTGGTGAAGGTCATGAGCTGGTACGACAATGAATGGGGCTACACCAATCAGATGATCCGGGAGGCCCTGCGGCTCACCAAAGAATGTCTGACCTGTTGAGGCGGCGCCGCCATGGGAGCGCCCTGAGAGAGATCAGGCCTGGTATTGAGTCCTACTGAATGTTGCC
>JBAVAG010000094.1:0-4160 GCA_049585595.1 Desulfobaccales bacterium | reverse complement strand
TATCAGTGGCACAGGCTTCCAGCCTGTGATGGGGTAGCTATAAGAAAATGGGAGCACTGTGAACTCCCCCATCTATCCCCTCTCCCCCGATGGGGGAGAGGGTTAGGGTGAGGGGGAATTCAATCTCCTTATCCATTCCCCAATGAAAAATGCTGAACCCCCGCCTTTCCGGCCTCCCCCGCCGAAAACCGGAGGTCCAAAACCGAAAACCCTCACTTCCCCCTTGACAAGCGGCCCGATTTTTACGAAAAAAACGGGTGAGCGGGAATAACTCAGCGGTAGAGTGCGACCTTGCCAAGGTCGAAGTCGCGGGTTCGAATCCCGTTTCCCGCTCCAGAGGCGGCATAGCCAAGAGGTAAGGCAACGGTCTGCAAAACCGTTATTCTCCGGTTCGAATCCGGATGCCGCCTCCAGCCTTTCCAATTACTTAGCCTCCATTCTCTTCCCTCCAAAATCCTTTGGTGGATATAATAGCTGAATATCTTTACAGAATTTTTTACCACCAGGGCTTGGGTTCATCCTTGCTAATGGTATTATGTTGGGCTACAATGGCCCAAACGAACGGGAGGGCAAACTCATGTTTCTGAATCCCAACCCTGGGCCAGACGGAAAGAAGCCAGCTCCTAATCCTGACCTGCCGCCACTTAACCCGGAGATCCGGGAATGGTTCGAGGCTCGGCAGAAGCGACTGAAGCCGGTCCGGACTACCCAGACGCCTTCGGGGCAAACGCTGGACTGGGTTCCCATCGAGAGCCAGGTCCCGGGTGGCAAGATCGCCACCCCACCGCCGCCTTTCTCCGTTCCTGCCGACGAGAAGGTCAGTCCCATCCGGTTCGAACTTGACGCCCCCAACGTCGAGCGGGGGCCTGCGGGCACCGTCCCCATACTGCGCAAGAACCTTGTAGCATTGCACTACACTACCTCGCTCCAACAATACCTTTCGAAGCGGGGCGGTTTGCGGGTGAACGCTAAGCGCACCAAGAGTCCGGCTGATCCCAACCCTAAAGGATTCTTCCACGGGATAAGCGGACAGAGTATTAATGTTTCCGGTTGCTCAACCTGGCTCGACGTCTGGGACCCTTACCTTCAGACCTCGGAAGATCACTCGATTATGCAATGTGGTCTCCAGAACTACGACCGGCCGCAATTGCAATCGCTCGAAGCCGGCTGGACGGTTGATCACAGTCTCAACGGTGATTGGCTCCCCCACCTGTTCACCTACTACACGACCAATGGATACACCAAAGACGGCGATAACCTCGGAGGCTACAACTCGGATGTGGATGGCTGGGTGCAGGTGAGCAGCAGTATCTATCCGGGCAGTGCCATGAGTCCTTATAGCACCCAGGGCGGGGCGCAGATGGGCTTTTCCATCAGGTACCTGCTCGACTACGATGAAAATAACTGGTGGTTTTGGGTGCAAGGCGGGGGCCAGGGACAGTGGATCGGCTACTATCCATGCTGGCTTTTCTTTGGTGGGCCGGGGGAAAGCCTGTTCAGCACCCTGGGCGCCGTGGCGGAATGGGTCGGCTTCTGGGGGGAAGTCTATTCGGCTTTGTCGGACCCGACCAAGTCAACCACCCAAATGGGAAGCGGACGCAAAGCCGAGGCGGGCTGGACCCACGCCTGCTTCCAAAAGAATCTGCTGATTCAACCCGCCGGAAAGAACACGCTGCAGAACCAGAACGGCTCGGCCTCTGCCGAGGACCCGAAGAAGTACGATATTAAGACCTTCATGAATAGCGGCACCCCGTGGGGCAGCTATTTTTATGCCGGCGGTAGCTGAAGGTAGGTATCGCCAACCGCCCCCCTAAGGTCTGCCGTCCCTCAGGCCGGGAGGCGCTGCCCCGCGCCCTGACCCAACGCAACTTAGGCTGCCTTTTTTATTTTCAGGTTGCGTCTAGGGTGCGTGACAGCCCGGGCATAAAGAGAAGCATTGGGGCAATTTTCGTTTTCTAATTTTTCAAAGGCAAGATGGAAAACTTCTGAAAATTTGCTCAGGTTTTTCTCCCGGCAGTGTATCCCACCCCGGAATTTTACTGAATGACCACCCCTTACACCCCATCGCCTTTCCCAAGCCCAAAATGTCTTATTGCCTGACGATTAAACGGGTGGTCTGAGCTCGTGAGAAGCCCGTAGCTGTGCGGCAAAATCTAATTGAATGTCAAAGTGCTTGTTGTAAAAATCTTCGGATATTTGGCTGAGGTTACCAAGCATAACCCGCCAAGTTTAATTAAGATTTGACATTACTCTCGAATTAGAGCATAAAAGGAATCATTGGATTCGGCTGAGGGAAAGGATTTAGAAAGTTGTGATTTGGAGGAAGAGGATATGACTTTTCTTGAGCTTGCCAAAAAGATTATTAATGAGGAACAAAAGCCATTATCAGATTACGAAATATGGGAAATTGCTCATGCTAAAGGATATGATGTTCTGGTAGGTAGTAAAGGCAAGACTCCTTGGAGATCAATTGCAGCACAAATTTATGTAAGCATTCGTGACGATAGGAACAGCCCTTTCATTAAGGCAGCGTCAAAACCTACTCGCTTTTTCCTTCAAAGCCTACACACTGCATCAGGCCTAAAAGTGCCAAATTCGAAACCAGAAGCAGAACCACCTTTAAAATTTACAAAAACCGATTTTTCAGAACATGACCTCCATCCATTTTTGGCATATTACGCATATCATTATCTTAAGGCCTATACGAAAACAATTCGCCATTCAACGTCTGGAAAAAAGGAATTTGGCGAATGGACCCACCCCGACATGGTGGGATGCTACTTCCCTGTTGAGGATTGGAAGCAAGAGGTTGTTGAATTTAGCTCTACTATTGGCAGCGTAGCCATTAAATTATTTTCTTTTGAAATTAAGAAAGAATTAAGCTTTACAAATCTTAGAGAATCTTTTTTCCAAACAGTATCTAATTCCTCTTGGAGCCATCAAGCCTATTTAGCCGCTTCGATAATTTCGGATGATGAGGATTTCTTGAGTGAGCTGAGAAGACTTTCGACATCCTTCGGGATTGGAATAATACAAATAAATATTGAAACCCCCTCTGCTACCGATATTTTATTCCCTGCAAAAGAGAAAGAATATTTAGATTGGGATGCAATCAATAAGCTAGCAATGAATGCAGATTTTAAGGAACTCTTGAAAAGACTAAGGATCGATATTTCCAGCCAAGAAGTAAGGAAAGAAAAATATGATAAAGTTTTAACGGAAGATGACTTGATAGATTCATTAATAAAAGATGCTAAGTGAAACAAGCTATGCGTTGGAATAGATTACCAACACAGCCTTATAGGGCGGCCTGTGGCCGCCGGAATTCCACGACCCCGGATTTGATGAACTGCCTAGCCCGGCGACCCGTGGGAGAGGGTGCAGTTTTTTCTTTGCCTTTGGGTCCGATTTCGTTTATATTTTGGTAAGTTAGCCAACGAGCGCCGGAGTCACCCCTGTCCTTGTCCCATTCAGCAGGCGCCAAGAGGGCCCCCCCGGGGGCTGGTTTTTTCGCGCCTCGAACCTAAGGAAAGCTGACTTCTGCCTCCGGTGGTTCCACTTCCGGCGGCAGTTCGGCGAAGGGAAAGGGCCGCTGGCTGCTGTTGAGAGAGACATAGCGCCATATCCGGTATTCATAGGAAATCACCCGGTTGGCGAAGGAGCGCAGCGGTTCGCTGTGCTGCAGGGTGATGGGCAGAAGGGCGAATTGAAACAGGGTGGTCAGGAGAACCAAGGAATTACAGATTTCGCAAATGGGCAGAAAAAATAGGGTGGATAAGAACCAGAGGGCAATCTGTTTGCGGGATCGGGGTTCTTGGGTCGGAGCGTTCATAAAAACTCCTTAAGGTTATTTCTAGCAGGTGCAGGGCGCTGCTGCTGGCCTTTTCCTAGAAGCCAGGGCAAAACCTGATTCCACTGTCATCCTGAACAGAATCTAAGGTCACTAAAAATACTAGATTCTTCGCTTCGCTCAGAATGACATTTTTGAGGAAGACCATGGTTTTGCAATAGCTTTTAGCCAATGCAGCTTGCGGGACGCAGGTCGGCGCCCGCATGCTTCAAAATGGCCCCCGCCAACCGCAGCCTTCCTTTCTCAGGAATGAGGGCCTCGATCCACTGAGGATGTCAGCGTTACCTCTGAGCCTCGCTTCTCTTGGGTC
>JBAVAG010000093.1:0-20201 GCA_049585595.1 Desulfobaccales bacterium | reverse complement strand
CAAAAAGAAAATTTGAAACTCACCTATTAAGATATAGATTCGTAGAATTTCACTATATTGATCTAGAAGATATAGTGTCAAAGATTTTAGAGAAAAAATATAAGAAAATAAATGGAGACATGAGATTTGTAGAAAAGCAATATTTCGATAGAAGTGATGGGCCTCTAAAAGGAATAGTGGCAACGGTAGCTGCCACAGATTTAATTAATTTGGTTAAAGATCCAGAACTTCCTGAGAAAATAAATGACAATGTATTTAATGAAAATATTAGAATCTATCTAAAACTTGATAACAGGATCAATCGAGGAATTTATGATACAGCTTTATCTGATGAAAATTATGAATTCTGGTATTTAAATAATGGAATTACAATAGTATGCGAAGAATGTACTTATACTCCTAATACGCGCTCTCCGTTAGTAAATTTAAAGAACCTTCAAATTGTAAATGGGGGGCAGACAACTAATGCCTTGTTTGAGGCATATTTAAAAAACCCTGAAAAACTTGATAATATATTGGTTATCGTAAGAATATGTGAAACGAAAAATTATCGTATTTCAGAAAAAATAAGTGAAACCACTAATAGTCAAACCCCCATAAAAACAAGAGACTTGCATTCAAACGACAGGATTCAAAAGAAATTAGAAGACGAATTTAAGAGTTTAGGGTATTATTATGAAAGAAAAAGGAATCAATTTATTGACCAGCCAAAAAGTAAAAGATTGGATAGCGAGCTGTTGGGCCAGCTTTATATGGCATATTATTTAGATATGGCTTCTCAAGCTAAGAATAATAAATCCTTAATTTTCTCTGAAGAATATGATAATATTTTTAATGAAAATATCATTACTGCATCTTCAATGTTAATTCCTCATAAAATATATTTACCTCTTGATGAAATGAAAAGGGATATTCAAAGAAAGAAAAGAAGAAAGGAAAAAATCAGTGAACGCGATGCGTTCATATCACGTGCTACGTTCCATTTATTAAATAGCGTTAGAATAATTGCTGAAAAAGAAAATTTAAAAGCAGAGGAGGATAAGGATATTAATAGGGCAATAGAATTGGCAATAAAATATGTTAACGATGTGGTTGAATTGCAATCGAAAAAGCGTGGTGACCTTTATACACATGATAAATTTTTTAAGGAAATTCAAACAAATAAGATCATTAGCGATTATATATCAGGGTTATATCCAACTAATTAGTTTCCCTCTCGTTCCCAAGCTCCAGCTTGGGAACGCCGTTTTCCGGCGAAGCTCCGCTTCGCCACCTTTGCGCCCTCCTTGACCAATGAGAACCCGCTATACCATTAGAGACCGGGGAGGCACGCATTTCATCACCTGCACGGTGGTCAAATGGCTCCCCATCTTCACCCGGAAGCCCTATCTCGATATTCTTCTCGACTCCCTCCGGTTTTGCCGCCAGTATAAGGGCCTGAAGCTTTACGCCTATGTAATCCTGGACAATCATGTGCACCTGGTGGCCGCGGGTGAGCAATTAGCGGATATCATCCGGGATTTTAAAAGCTACACCGCCAAGGGTCTTATCGCCCGGTTGGAGCAGGAGCAAAAGACCTGGGTCCTGAACCAATTGCAGTATTATAAGCAGCCCACCAAGACCAAGAGTGTTTATCGGGTCTGGCAGGAAGGGTTTCATCCCGAGCAGATTGTCTCCCAGGAGATGCTGCACCAGAAGATCGATTACCTGCATCATAATCCCGTGCGTACCGGGGTGGTGGAGCGGCCGGAAGATTGGCTTTATTCCAGCGCCAGGGATTATGCCGGGGGAATGGGTCTGATTGAGTTGGATGCATTAGTTTAGCGGTGGCAAACCAGAGGTTTGCCGGATAATGGCGTTCCCAAGCTGGAGCTTGGGAACGAGGAGGGAGTGGGAGCTTGGGAACGAGAAGAACCGCCGTGCCGCCCTCCTTTTCATCTTTGCAAACCCCGGTTTTTGCCGTATATTAGCCTCCATTAACTGCCATGGAAGAAGCGGGAACCTCAAAGACGCCGGCTGCTCCACCTCCGCCCCAGGACCCCGGGGGGCAGGGCGCGGCCGCCCCGGAGGCCAAGGCCGCGGCCTCTCCTCCCTGCCCACCTCCGCCGGAGGAAAAGAGCGCCTTTCCCACCCATTTCGCCCGGGTGTTTTTCGGGGCCCTCACCCTCCTGGTCCTCTATTTTTCCTATCTCATCATCAAACCCTATCTGATCGATATCTTCCTGGCCCTGGTGCTCTATTTCACCGCCAAACCCCTTTACCTGGGCCTCTGCAGCGTGCTGCGGCAACGGAAGGCCCTGGCCTCCGGCCTCACCTGCATCATCCTGTTGCTGGTCATCCTGGTCCCCCTCTTCAGCCTGATGAGCATCATTGCCAGCCAGGCCCTCGATTTTTCCACCCAGGTGACCAGGGGTATGCAACAGGGCCATTTCTGGGTCTGGATCGCCGCCAAGATCGACCTCTTTAAGGCTTACCTGGGTCACTTGAATTTGCCGCTGCCCCCCGGTGATATCCAACTGGAGCAGATCGTCCGGACCGTAGTGACCAGCTCCAGCACCTTCGTTTACGACAATGCCATCGGCCTGATCAAGGGCTTCACTTACTTCTTCCTGGACCTGCTGCTGGTGCTGTTCATTGCCTTCTTCATGTTCCTGCAGGGGGACGTCTTTATCGCCGAACTCATGAAACTCTCCCCCCTGGAGGCCGCCCATAACCAAATGATCCTCCGGGAGACCGAGGCCACCATCAAGGCCACCCTCTGGGGCACGGTGATCGTCGCCGTTGTCCAGGGGTTCCTGGGAGGGGTAGGCTTCCTGATTTTCGGGCTGCCCCAGCCGGCCTTCTGGGGCACGGTGATGATCCCGGCGGCAGTGGTTCCCCTCGTGGGCAGCGCCCTAATATGGGGGCCCGCGGCCATCTATCTCCTGTTTACCGGCCATGTCGGCACAGGGGTGGGTCTGATCATCTGGGGCGGAGTGGCGGTATCCATCATCGACAATGTTTTGAAGCCCATCCTGGTGAAAGGCGGCGGTTCCACCCCCAGCATCTTCATCCTCTTCTCCATCCTGGGGGGCATCACCTACTTCGGGATGATCGGCTTCATCCTGGGACCCCTGATCCTCTCCTTCCTGCTGTCACTGCTGCGCATCTACCAGAAGACCATCCTGGCGCCGCCCGCCGCGGCCGTCCCAGCCCAGCCGCCGGAACCAAAAAGACCCGGCGCCCCTTAGGGCCCGGGTCCTGACAGTCTGAAACGCGATTTTCGGAAGGGGCGGGACCGGCAGCCGGTCCCCCTGGCCAGTGTGAAAAAATCGGGGCGGGTTGGCCTACCCGCCCCATAAAATTACGAGAAATCGAGAGAAACCGAAAACCGCTTTACAGCGCCAACTCGCGCTTGATTTCGCTCAGGTCCTGCCCTCCGTGAAAAAAGACCGGGGCCCGGCTTTCCAATTGCTCGATTTCCTGCTGCACCAGTTCTTTTTCGAGATGGCGGTCTTCATGGATAAACTGGCAATATTCCTCGAATAATTCATTTTTTAAATCCACCCCGAACAGGTCCGCCCGCTGGAATTTCTCCTCCAGGCTGAGAATGCTATCCAGGAGATAGAAATAGATGGAACGGGCTTCCGCCAGGCGGCCGCTCTGGGCCAGCCGATCAGCCCGGGCCTGGGCCCGCCGCAGCTTGCCTTCGGCATCGGCCACGGACTGGGCTTCCGGCGAAGTCTCCTCCACCACCCGGTCGATGGATTCCAGGATATCTTCGAGTCCCTGATCCTCTTCCTTCAGGACGCCTCGCACTTCCGGCGCCCGGTCCGCCAGATCCAGGATGATCTCCAGCAATTCTTTCTTGGAATATTTCTTCAAGCGGTCCTTGAGGTCCTGCTGGCTCAAAAATAAGTCCGGCTCCTCCACCCAGGACCGCAGCAAGGCCAGGACATGGGGGCAGATCTCCTCCTCCTCCGCCTGGGGGCAGTCGCACTGGTAGGTAAGCTGGTCGTCCTGAATCTTCACCTCCACCGTATAGGGCTGTGGGTCAAACACCACGCCCCGGAGGCGATCGGGCAACCGGTAGCCATGCCGAACCTGATGATTTTGGACCATGATCCTGGCCTGGGCTTGACCTTCCGGGCTGCCGATCTGGTCCAGTGTCTGGGCCTCTAGTTCTTCAAAACGCATATATTTAGTCCGTCGCGCCAATCAATTTATTTACTTTAAAGTTAACATTTTATCCAGACTTGGCAAACAATTATTGCGCCTCAGGGGAGATATTTCAGGAAAAATTTTAGGAAGGAAAATAATAGACAGCCTGTTGGAAAAGTCCGTTGAGGCGGGCTTCCAGTTCCTGCCGCAGGGCCTCCAGAGCGGCTCCCCTGGCCTCTGGGGGCACGTGCAGAGGCTCACCCACCAGTAGGGCCAGGCGGCTGAAAGGCAAGGGGAGGACGAAGCGGTCCCAGGTCTGGAAGATTTTCCGGCGGCTGGCGGCCACCGCCAGGGGCACGATGGGTCCATTGGTGATCCGGGCCAAATAGAGAGGGCCGTTTTGGGCTATCCGGGCCGGGCCCCGGGAACCGTCGGCAATCAGGCCGCAGCTAAAGCCGCTGCGGTAATAGCCGGCCATTTGCTGCAGGGCCTGCACTCCGCCCTTGCGCCGGGACCCGAAGCTGATGGCGAATCCCAACCCCCGGGCCACTTCGGCGATGAATTCCCCGTCCCGGCTGGGGCTGGCCATCAGCACCAGGGGCGGCAGTTGCCCTTCGTAGTGGCGGACATAAAAGAGGGGAAAGAGCAGATGGCAGTGCCAGGTAGTGTAGAGCGCCTGCTGTCCTGAAAGCAACCGCTCCTTGAGCCCGGGGTCGATCACCAGTTCCACCGGACAGGTCCGCAGATAGGCCTGCACCAGGATTCGGGCCAGGGCCGGCAAGCGGCGCCGCGTTAGTGGGTGATCCCAACGGAGCTTCATTGAGTTCCGGGTGTTCGGCAATGTGGTTTGGTTATTTGCCCCCCTTTAAGGAAGCTAACCGCTACCTGACTTTACTCTCCAACCGCTCCAGAATTTTCGGGGTATAAAGCTCGTGGTCCACGATCTGGGCCGATACCGGACGCATCATACCCAGCTTCATTATCAAAAAATTGAGGCGGCGCATCTGCTTCAGCTTCTCGGCTTCATCCTCCAGGTCGGCCACCAGGTCCTGCAAGGTCAC
Organism: Desulfobaccales bacterium; assembly: GCA_049585595.1. Taxonomy (GTDB): domain Bacteria; phylum Desulfobacterota; class Desulfobaccia; order Desulfobaccales; family 0-14-0-80-60-11; genus JAPLJC01. Next base: position 15,000 of record JBAVAG010000093.1, on the reverse strand, counting down.
GATTTCCTTGCGCACTTCCAGCTCCGGGGGCAGGCAGTCGGCGTTCTTCAAGATCTTGTAAGCCATCCTGAGCTCCGGCGGGATATGGGATTCATCCTCCAGGCGCAAGGGTTGGCCCTTGCCTCTCAGGTCATCGAATACCCTGGCCTCGATGGCCTCATGAATGCGATTCTCGGCAATCCTCTCAAAGAAATCCATTCTGGTTCCCTCAGCGATGTCTCCGGGCCCGCTCCATTTCCCGCTGCTGCTCCCGGCGTTTGATGCTCTCCCGTTTATCGTACTTCTTCTTGCCCTTGGCCAGGGCCAGTTCCACCTTGGCGTGCTGGTCCCGAAAATAGAGGCGCACCGGAATCAGGGTATAGCCTCGCTCCTGCAATTTGCCCAGCAGGCGCCGCATCTCCCAGTGATGCATGAGGAGTTTCCGGGGCCGCTCCGGGTTGTGGCTCTCCGGTCCGGCGTGGGAATAGGGGCTGATGTGGGCGTTGTGGAGAAAGATTTCGCCGCCCCGGAAGTTGGCGAAGGCGTCGTCGATATTGGCCTTGCCCTGGCGCAGGGATTTGACTTCCGTGCCCTTCAGCACCAGGCCGGCCTCATAAAGGGCGTCGATGGCGTATTCGAAATAGGCCTTGCGGTTGCGGCAGATGATCTTGATGGCGTCTTGGCTCATTTTGCCAGCTTAGTGGCCAGAGGGCGGCCAAACCTGAAGATTTCCGGAAAGAGACGGTCCATCTCCCCGGTGACGTAGTCGTTGACCTCTTCCACGGTGTGCAACCGCAAGGCCCGCGCCGCGGTTTCCCTGGCCTTTTGCTGGGAGGTCATGCGGATGACCCGCTTCACCACCGGGATGGCCGTGGTGTTCATGGAGAATTCTTCCACCCCCAGGCCCAGGAGCACCGGGATGTAGAGGGGGTCGCCGGCCATCTCGCCGCACATGGCCACGGGAATGCCGGCCAGGTGGGCGATCTGCACCACGTCCCGCACCATGCGCAGCACCGCCGGGTGCAGGGGCTGGTACATGTCCGCCACCTGCTGATTGACCCGGTCGATGGCCAGGGCATACTGTATCAGGTCATTGGTGCCAATGCTGAAAAAATCGGCGTAGCGGGTGAGCAGATCCGCCAGGGTCACCGCGGCGGGCACCTCGATCATGGCCCCCACCGGCAGCGCCGGGTCGAACGGAATCTTTTCCTTTTTCAGCTCTTTTTTTACCAACTCCAGGAGCTGCCGGGCCTCTTGCATCTCCCGGGGGCTGGAGATCAGGGGAAACATGACCCGCACCTGGCCGAAGGCCGAGGCCCTGAGAATGGCCTTGAGCTGGGTCCGGAAGATCGTCTGCTCCTTTAAACAGAAGCGGATGGCCCGGAGCCCCAAGGCCGGGTTCATCTCCGGGGCGTACTCCAGGGGGGACAGAAATTTGTCCCCGCCGATGTCCAGGGTGCGGATGGTTACCACCCGGGGCGCCATGGCCTCCACCACCTGCCGGTAATCCTGAAAGAGTTCCTCTTCCGTGGGCAGGGTGCGCTGGCGCAGATAGAGAAACTCGGTGCGGTACAGTCCCACCCCGTCGGCCCCGCACTTGGAGGCCATGGCCACCTCTTGCGGCATCTCGATGTTGGCCAGGACCCGGGTGGGCAGCCCGTCGCTGGTAGTGGCGGGCATGCTGCAGCCCAGGAACACCTCCGACTTGAAGACCTCGAAATCCGCCCGCCGGGCCTGGTAAGTCCGGCGCGTTTCGTCATCCGGGTTCAAAACCACTAGGCCGGTAATGCCGTCCAGGATCAGCAGGTCCCCGGATTCGATCTCCAGGGTGGCGTTATCCAGCCCCACCACCGCGGGGATATCCAGGGAATGGGCGATGATGGCGGTGTGGGAGGTCTTGCCGCCCCGCTCGGTGATGAACCCCAGTACCTGGGCCTTGTCCATCTGGGTGGTTTCCGCAGGCGATAGGTCCCGAGCCACCATGATGGCCGGCTCTTTGAAGGAGAAGGGCTTGCGGGAGTCTTTGCCGGTGAGCCGCCCCATGAGACGCTGGTAAACCATCTCCACGTCGGCGAGGCGGCCCCGGATATGTTTGTCGCCGATGCGCTGGAATAGCTCTTTAATCTTCAGGTAGGCCTGGTGCAAGGCCCGTTCGGCGTTGAGGTTCTCCTCCTGGATGAGCCTCAGGGTTTCGGAGTTGAGCATCCGGTCCCGGAGAATCAACAGATGCAGCTCCAGGATGTGGGCGTGCTCCTTCAGGTCCTCGGAAATCCCCTCCTTGAGGACGGTCAGCTCCGCTTCGATCTGGTCCACCGCCTGCCGGAAACGCTCCTGTTCCTCGGCCACATCCTCTTTGGTGTACAGGAGGCGGGAGCTGACCTGGGCGGCCTCAGTCAGGACCTGGACCCGCCCTAGGACGATTCCAGGGGAGGCGGGGATACCTTGGAGGAAACGGTTTTCCCGGCTCATGTCTCTCCAAACTTGCAGGCGAACAGCGAGGCTATCGTCATGGCCGCCTCCCGGGCCTGGGGTCCGCTGGCCCGCAACACCAGGCGACTTCCCTGGGGGCAGTCCAGGGACAGGATGGCCAACAGATCCCGGGCGTCGGCCACCACCCCGTCCTTCTCCAGGGTGATGCTGGTGGCCTCATAACCCTGGGCCAGGGCGGTAATCTTGGCCACGGGCCGGGCATGGAGGCCCAGTCGGTTTTCCACCCAAAGTTCCCGCTCCACCGCCGGGGCGGGCGCCGGCTGCTCCGGCTGCAGCGTCTCCTCCGGGATATGCGGCTGTGGCTTGGCACTCATGGATTTTCTTGATGATCCTCGCCTAAAGATTGGGCCGGCGCCCCGCCTACGATTTTCTGCGCCGGCCTCTTTTGGCCATGCCCGGCCCGGGGTTTTTCCTCAAACGCTACGCTGATGGTATCTTTCGCAATTGCTTATCCATATGAAAATGGGTGATTTATAACCCCCCTTTGGAAAAGGGGGGTAGGGGGGATTTAATATAACCTGTTGAAATCCCCTTAAATCCCCCTTTTTCAAAGGGGGACTTAACCATGCCAAGTCGCGTTCCAGACCTGATATTATGTCCATCTAATTATGAAACACTTCGCTGGCTCAGATTCACTTCAGCCGCCCCTGCTCCTTCAAGGCCAGGTAGGCCTGGTAGACCGGGCGCCGGGGCAGGCCCCGGGCTGCCGCCACCGTCTCCGTCAGCCGCCGCCCGCTGAGGCCCTGTTCCCGGGCGGTCTTCAGGAGACAGCCCTCCAGGTCCAGGGGCGGGGCCGTCTGCTCCCCGGGGAGGGACAGCACCAGGGTGCATTCACCTTTGATGGCCGCGTCCTTGAGCCCTGCCGCCACCTGGGGCGTGGGCCCCCGCCAGCTCTGCTCGAATTTCTTGGTAAGTTCTCTAACCACCAGGACCCGGCGATCAGGCATGGCGGCGGCCAGTTCCTCCAGGGTGCGGCTGAGGCGCCGGGGAGACTCGTAAAGGATGAGGACCCGCGGCTCCCGGGCCAGCTCCCCGAAGAGCTTGAGACGCCGGCCTTCCCCCCGGGGCAGGAAACCTATAAAAAGTATATCCCCTTTGAAGCCGGAAAGCGAGAGGGCCGCCACACCGGCGGCGGGGCCGGGCACGGCCTCCACCCTGACCCCCGCCTCCCAGGCCAGGGCCACCAGGTCGGCGCCGGGGTCCGAAAACCCGGGGGTGCCGGCATCGCTCACCAGGGCGATCTGCTGGCCGTCCTGAAGCCGGCTGATCAACTCCGGCCCGCGGCTCTCCCGGTTGTGGGCGTGGTAGCTGATGAGGGGGGTGGCAATGCCGTAGTGGCTCAGGAGCTTTCTGGTGCGCCGGGTGTCCTCGGCGGCGATCAGGTCCGCCTCCTTGAGCACCCGCAGGGCCCGCAGGGTGATGTCCTCCAGGTTGCCGATGGGCGTGGCGACGATGTATAAGGTTTCAGAGACCATTTTTTATTAATGGTGGGGCGGGCCTCCGTGCCCGCCAACCTCAGACCGGGCGGCCAGGGACGGCCGCCCCACCGCAATATTCATCAAAACGCAGCCTGAATGACTTCCACCCGGGGACCCTCAGGACTGATGGTGATCCCCACCACGTCGAAACGCACCAATACGTCCGCTCCCAGACGTTTCTGTTTCAGGTAATAATCGGCCAGGCGCCGCAATCTATTCTGTTTGGCGGTGGACACGGCCTCCTGGGGAGCGCCGAAGCGTTCCCCCCGGCGGGTCTTGACTTCAATGAACACTAAGGCCTTCCCCTGCCGGGCGATGAGGTCGATCTCACCCAGAGGCGTCAGGTAATTGCGCTCCAGGATCTTATAGCCCTGCCTTTTCAAGGCGGAGGCAGCCAGGTCCTCCCCGGCGTCGCCCAGTTGGCGCCGGGTAGTTAGGGCGGACACGTGGGTCCGCCCCTACGGTTTGAAAAAGAAGGTCCGGTTTTAAAAGAGGCCAACCAGCCATCAAAAACGTCCTCACCCATTGCTTGTGGATTCTCATTATCCAATTTCCAGCGCCGGGGGTTGTTATCAATATATTCGCGAATGCGATTCAATGATTCTTCATTTCGAATGGCGTGATCGTAAAAACTGCGTTGCCATAAACTTCCTTGAAAAGCCGGCCAACCCGATTCCTTGACGCCGTGGACATACTCATTGGTGGTCATGGTCTTGAACCATTGCATTAGCCTCTGTAGGGGCGGACCCATGTGTCCGCCCCCAGAAGCCTCAATGAAGAGGGTACCGTGGAAATGATCAGGCATCACCATAAAATACGGGTCTATTTTAATTAACGGATATTTGCTCTCTACCTGCGACCACCATTTTGCTACCATTTTTCCGGCAGCATTTGGGCGCAAAATCCCTTCAGCGATATCGCCGAATAAACATTTCGATCCCCGAACGCAGACCGTGACAAAATATGCCCCTGGTTGGGAATAGTCGTAGCCAGGCAGGCGAGCTGATTTTCGTCTCCGCGGCAAAAGCGCCATTGAACCAGCCTTTTGCTGAGGGGCGGACACATGGGTCCGCCCCTACAACCCCCATTCAATAAATTACTTCAATCCGCCACCCACTCCTTCACACCCCGGAAGGTGCGGCGATGCAGGTCGCAGGGGCCCCAGCAGCGCAAGGCCTCCAGATGTTCAGGGGTGGCGTAGCCCTTGTGCCGGGCAAAATGGTATTGAGGATAGCGCCGGTGCAACTGCTCCATGAGGCGGTCACGGTAGACCTTGGCCACGATGGCGGCCGCGGAGATGGAGGGGCAAAGGGCATCCCCCTTGACCACCGGCTGCTGCGGAAAGGTTAGAGGCAAGGGCAGGTGGCCGTCCACCAGGACCATCTGGGGGATGGGGGTCAGGGCCTGCACCGCCAGGGCCATGACCTTGAGGGAGGCCTTCAGGATACCCAGAATTTCGATCTGGCGGGCATCCAATTCCCGAATGGCAAAGGCCAGGGCGACGGCCCGGATTTCTTGATCCAGGGCGGCCCTGGCCTCAGGAGCCAGGCATTTGGAATCCCGGAGTCCGGAAATCCGGCTCTCGAGAGGGGCAGGCAAGATCACCGCCGCGGCCACCACCGGTCCGGCTAGCGGGCCCCGGCCGACTTCGTCCACCCCGGCGATCAGACTTAAACCCTGACCGCGCCAAAAAGCCTCCGGGTCAGCAAACATCTTGCTGCTGCCCGGGAGCCGGCTCATGCGATAGGGGTCCGCTTTTCTTTGATGCGGGCCGCCTTGCCCACCCGCTGCCGCAGGTAGTAGAGGCGGCTGCGGTTGACGTCGCCCCGGGTGAGAACCACCACCTTGTCGATATTGGGGGAATGGGTGGGAAAGATGCGCTCCACCCCCACTCCGTAAGAGACCTTGCGCACCGTAAAGCTTGCCCCGGTGAGGCCGCCCCGTTTCCGGATGACCACCCCTTTGAAGATCTGAATCCTCTCCTTCTCACCTTCCACGATGCGCACGTGCACTTCCACGGTATCCCCGGGGCGAAAGGCGGGCAAATCCGCCCGCATCTGCTCCCGGGCCAATTGATTAACCCGTTCCATAATTTTCACCTGTCTTCTTCCGGCGTTTCGGCCAGGGTTTCGATAAACTTTCGATCTTCCGGCGCCAAGGGCGCCTTGGCCAGTAGATCCGGCCGTGAGGCCCGGGTGCGGAGCAGGGCCTGCTGCCGCCGCCACTCCCGGATACGCCGGTGGTCGCCCTCCAGCAATACCTGGGGCACCCGGTGGCCTTCGAAATCCCGGGGCCGCGTGTAATGGGGATATTCCAGCAACCCGGTCTGAAATGAATCATCCGCGGCGGCACCAATGCCTCCCAACACCCCGGGAAGCAGCCGGGTCACCGCGTCCAGCACGACCAGGGCCGGGATCTCTCCCCCCGTCAGGATATAATCGCCGATGGAGAGCATTCCGTCAATATAGTATTTGACCCTCTCGTCCACGCCCTCATAGTGGCCGCAGATCAGCAGGAGGTGGGGCCAGGCCGCCAACTCCCCGGCCTTATCCTGAGTAAAGAGGGTACCCTGGGGGCTCAGCAGGAGGATGCAAACTTGCGGGTCTTCCTGCCGGGCCGCCCGGATGGCCGCCACCAGGGGCGCAATCAGCATCACCATGCCGGGGCCGCCGCCGTAGGGACGGTCGTCCGTCACTTGGTGCTTGTCCGTGGTGTAATCCCGCAGGTTCAGGACCCTAAACTCCACGGCTCCCCGGATCTGGGCCTGCTGCAGCATACTCTCCGCCAACGGCGACCTGAAAAATTCCGGGAACAGGGTCAGCAGATCAATGCGCATAGGTTTCCAGCAATCCCGGCGGCGGCGCCACCTTCAAGAACCCTTCCTGCAGGTTGATCTCCACCACCACCTCCGCCACCGCGGGGAGGAGGAACTCCTGCTGGCCCTGGACCACCACGTAGACATCGTGGCCCGGGGTGGGCAGGATCTCCTGCAGCCGGCCCAGCAGGGCCCCGTCCCCGGCGTCGTAGACAGGCAGTCCCAGCAGTTGGAACCAGTAGTATTCCCCAGGCGGCAACGGGGGGAAGCGCCGGCGGTCTCCCAGGACCTGCCTGCCGGTCAACTGCTCCGCCTGGGTCCGGGTCTCGACGCCGGCCAGCTGGAGCAGCACCTGGTTTTTGAGGCGATCCGCCTGGAGGACGGCGTAGGTTTGCTCACCGATCACCACTTCGGCCAGGGCCTGAAAGACCTCCGGGTCGGTGGTGGCGGCCGCGGCATCGGGACGAACCTTGACGGCCCCGCGCAGGCCTTGGGCTCCGGAAATCCGTCCCAAGCCGATGAGATGGGAGGGTGAATCCTGCCCTTTACTCAAGGATTTCCAACACCGCCCGCTTGCGAATTTTGGTAGAGGCGGCGCTGAGGATGGTGCGCATAGCCCGGGCGGTGCGCCCTTGTTTGCCTATCACCTTCCCCAGATCTTCCTTAGCCACCTTGAGTTCGATAACCGAGGTCTGCTCCCCTTCGACTTCCTTGACCTGCACCTCCTCAGGATTATCCACGAGGGCCTGAGCGATGAACTTGATCAACTCTTTCATAGTAGCCACCTCTGTCAAGGGGTGGAGCAACCAACCTCCCTGGGTCTGGTCCCTGGGCGAGCGTTCAGGCCTCCGGCGCCGCCGCGGCTTGAGGCCGCTTCTTCAGAAGGCTGGCCACGGTGTCGGTGGGAGTGGCGCCCTTGCTGACCCATTGGGCCAGCAGGTCTTCCTTCACCGTGACCGCGGCGGGGTCCTGACGCGGATCGTAAGTGCCAATGATTTCCAGGAAGCTACCATCCCGGGGAGACTCGCTATTAGCCACCACGATGCGGTAGTAGGGGCGCTTTTTCGCGCCGAAACGGGCCAAACGGATACGTAACGCCATTAGAGCTGCTCTCTCCTCCTTCGGATGTGATTGGACTTGGGTGGGCGCGCGCCCGGGTTACGGCTCGCACCGCAGGGCGCGGCGCGTCCACCCATCTCCTTTAAAAAAACTTGGGCATCAGGCCTTTCATCTTCTTGCCGCCGTGGGCCATCTGCTTGATCATCTTTTGGGTCACGGTGAAATTCTTCAGCAGGCGGTTGACATCCTGCACCGAGGTGCCGCTGCCCTGGGCGATGCGCCGCCGGCGGCTGCCGTTGATGATCTGGTGGTCGGCCCGCTCACCCGGGGTCATGGAGCCGATGATGGCCTCCACCCTTTTCAGGTCCCGCTCGTCGGGCTGCAGGTTCTTCATGGCCTTGATCTTGCTGCCCAGGCCGGGAATCATGCCCAGCAACTGCTCCATGGAGCCCATTTTCTTGATCTGCCGCAACTGCTCCCGAAAATCGTCGAGGGTGAAGGCCTCCCGGCGCAGCTTCTGCTCCAGAGCCTTCACCTGGTCGGCGTCAAAGGACTCCTGGGCCTTCTCGATGAGGGTGAGGACGTCCCCCATCCCCAGGATGCGGGAGGCCAGCCGGTCCGGGTGGAAGACCTCCAGGGCGTCCAGCTTCTCCCCCACCCCCAGAAACTTGATGGGTTTGCCCACCACTTCCCGCATGGAAAGGGCGGCGCCGCCCCGGGCGTCCCCTTCCACCTTGGTGAGAATCACCCCGGTGAGCTTCAAGAGATCGTGGAAACGCTGGCCCACCTGCACCGCGTCCTGTCCGGTCATGGCGTCCGCCACCAGGAGAATCTCCTGGGGCGTCACCTTCTCCTTGATGGCCTTGAGCTCCTCCATCAAGGGGGCGTCGATGTGCAAACGCCCGGCGGTGTCCAGGATCACCGTGTCGTAGCCCGCGGCGTAGGCCGCCTCCATGGCGGCCCCGGCGATGGCCACCGGGTTCTGGTCGGGTTGGGTTGGATGCGCCGCCACCCCGCAGTCCGCCGCCAGACGCTTGAGCTGCTCGATGGCCGCCGGGCGCTGCACGTCGGCGGGCACCAGATAGACCTGGCGGCCCTGGCTCTTGAGGCGCCGGGCCAGCTTGGCCGCGGTAGTGGTCTTGCCCGATCCTTGCAGACCCACCAGCATCAGGGCGACGGGAGGCCGGCCGCTCAGGTCCAGCCGCGGGGACTCTCCCCCCAACAGGCCGGTGAGTTCCTCATGGACGATCTTCACCACCTGCTGGGCCGGAGTGAGGGAGCGCATCACCTCTTCGCCCACGGCCCGCTCCTTGACCCGCTCGATGAAGGACTTGGCGACCTTGTAGTTGACGTCGGCCTCCAGCAGGGCCAGGCGCACCTCCCGCAGGGCCTCCTGCACCTGGGCCTCGGTGAGCTTGCCGTGGCCCTTCAGCTTCTTGAAGACCTGCCCCAGTTTATCGGTTAGGCGATCGAACATTTAAAAGACCGTTTTCCGTTTTCCGTTTCCGGTTTTCGGTTAAAAAAACTATTCCTCTCGATCCCAAGCTCTGCTTGGGCGCCTCGATTCCGAGGTTTGCCATGTAGGGTGGGCACTGCCCACCATTTCCTTTTGGCTTGGTAGCACAGGCGCCCCGCCTGTGCTGTCATTTTGGTAGCCGCAGGCTTTAGCCTGCGCCGCCTTGGCGCGTTTCTTATAAAATCCGCAGGCTAAAGCCTGCGGCTACATTTTACCGGAAGCTATCTGCCTATATGATATTATTGCAGATTTCAGTGAATGACGCTAACCTGCTGTTTTTTATCTAAAAACTCGAAACTCAAACCTACCCTTTTATCACCCCCAGGGGTTTGAGCTTCGCCACCTTTTTGGAGATGCCGGCGCCCTGGCAGACATCGACCACCATGGCCACGTCTTTATAGGCCTCGGAAATCTCTTCGTCAATGGTGGCCCGGCCGGCGCCCCGGACCACGATGCCCCGGTCCTTAAGCTCCCGGACAATGGAGCGGCCCCTGGCCACCTTCAGGGCCTGGTGCCGGCTCATCTCCCGGCCGGCCCCATGGCAGGTGCTGCCGAAGGTCTCGGTAAGGGCTTTTTCGGTCCCTACCAGTACGAAAGAGTAGCGCCCCATGTCGCCGGGAATCAACACCGGCTGCCCCGTCTCCTGATAGGCCGCCGGGGTCTCCGGGTGGTGCGGCGGAAAGGCCCGGGTCGCGCCCTTGCGGTGGATGCAAAGCTTTTTGCGGACTCCTCCTCCCACCTCATGGGTCTCGATCTTGGCGATGTTATGGGCCACGTCGTAGATGAGCTCCATCCCCAGGTCCCGGGGGCCGATCTTAAAGACCTGCTCGAAGGACTGGCGCACCCAGTGGGTGATCAGCTGCCGGTTGGCAAAGGCAAAATTGGCCGCCGCCGCCATGGCCGCCAGATAGTTCCCGGCCTCCGCCGAGTTCAAGGGGGCGCAGCAGAGTTGCCGGTCCGGCAGCTCGATTCCGTATTTGGCTGCGGCCTTGAGCATCACCTTGATGTAGTCGTCGCACACCTGATGGCCCAGCCCCCGGGAACCGGTGTGCACGATGGCGGTCACCTGGTCCTTAAAAAGTCCCAGGGCCGCGGCCAGCTTCTCGTCAAAGATCTCCTGGACGTAGCCCACTTCGGTGAAGTGGTTGCCGGAACCGAGGGTGCCCAACTGGTCCCGGCCGCGATCCATGGCAAACTGGGAGACTCGCTCGGGGTCGGCCCCCTCGATACAGCCCTGGGCCTCGATGTGGTCCAGGTCGGCGGCTGCGCCGTAGCCATTTTTTACGGCCCAGCCGGCCCCCTGGCGCATCACCTCTTTCAAGGCGGGCAGGCCCAGTTTCAGTTCTGGGCGCCGGGAGCCCACCCCCGAGGGGATATTGGCAAAGAGGACGTTGACCAGCTCCTCGATGCAGCACTCCGCCTGGGACCGCTGCAGGTTGGTGCGCAGCAGCCGCACCCCGCAGTTGATGTCGTAGCCCACGCCGCCGGGGGAAACTACCCCTTCCTCCAGGGAGAAGGCGGCCACCCCGCCGATGGGAAAACCATAGCCCCAATGGATGTCCGGCATGGCGAGCGACGGGCCTACGATCCCCGGCAGGGTGGCGACGTTGGCCACCTGTTGCAAGCTCTGGTCCTCCCCGATCTTGGGGATCATCGCCTTCGAGGCGAAGACCAAGCCCCGGGTGCGCATCTTGCCCTCCCGGGGAATCTCCCAGCGGTACTCGTCCACCTGCCGCAGCTTCATCTGGCTCATGTAAAGTTACCAGTTCCCAGTTGCCAGTTCCCAGTTATTCAGTTATCAGTGTTTTGATTTTTACTGGCAACTGGGAACTGGCAACTGGCAACTACAAATCTAAGATCACCGTGGCCTGCCAGCCATCCCCCCGGGGCCTGATTTCCAGGTGGTGGTAGGTGGCGGCCTTGACCGCGGATTTCTCCGGGTGCCGCTTGGAATCAAAGGCCTCTCCCCAGACGGTGGCCTTAAGGCGCCGCTCGCTCAGGGATGTGAGGTGGAAAACTCGCCCCAAAAACCCTTCCACGTCAAAAAGATAAAGCAGGTGGTTGAGCCAGTCAATCAGCAGGGCTTCCCGGTCCATAGATTCCAGCTCAACGGTCCGTCTTTCCCGGCGCCTCAAGTAACGGCGGTCGACCATGGTGGCCGTCAAGGCGCCGGCTGCATTTTCAAAGAGCTCAGCCAGGCTCTGCCCCCGGATGCGCCAGGCCAGGTCGGCGGTGTGCGGCAGTTGCCGGTACTTGGTGGCCTGGCGGTGGCCGGCTGACCCCGGTTTCATCCTCAAAAAATAAGAATTTTGCCAGGTAATTCAAGCCCGGGGCCAAACTTAAGTCAAAAGGCAAAAGGCAAAAGGTAAAATTGTTAAGGCCAAACCTTTGCCTTTTGACTTTTTACTTTTGCCTTTTTACACCTCACCGCCGCAGCCAATTCCGGTCATCCCGGGCCGCTTCCTGCCCCCAGGCAAAGGCCTGCAAATTGGCTTCCAGGAACTTGGGGTTGGTGCGGCTGTGAACCACCGCCAGAATCTGGGGGGCGGCGAACGGCAGCCGCCCCAACTCCGCCAGGGCCCCCAACAGGACCATGTTCACCGTCAGGGGGCTGCCCGCCTGGCGGGCGCCGGCCCCGGCGTCGAAGGCCAGCAGGCTCCCCACCTGCGCCGCCATGAGCTCCAGCATCCGGGCTACCTGGGGATAGGGCGCCTGGCCGATGGCCACCGGATAGGGGATAATGGCCGCGGTGTTGGCGATCACCAGGGTGCCGGAATGGCAGCGGTCCAGGGCCCGGAAGGTCTCCAGGGCCTCAAAACCCAGGATAATGTCGGCTTCCCCCTGGGAGATCAGGGGGCTCTGCAATTCCCCCAGGACCAGGGTGGAGACCACGATGCCGCCCCGCTGGGCCATGCCGTGGGTCTCGCTCACCAAAGGATCGAGCCCCGCGGCCAGGGCCGCTTCCCCCAGGATGCGGCTGGCCAGCAGGGTCCCCTGGCCGCCCACCCCGGTTAGGAAGATGCGCAGATTTTTGGGGCTGTTTTCTGTTTTCGGTTTTCTGTTTTCTGTGGCGCTCATGGTTAAATAAAATGAAAATTTGAAATTATGATCTTCCCAGGAAAACCCCGCTTAAAGATATCTATTTCAGCATCATCGAATTCTTCCATCAGCACTTCTGTTTCTCACTCTTGCACAGGCGGGACGCCTGTGCCACCAGTTAAACCACGGTAAGTATAGCCTGCCAAAAATCTGCTCACTGCTTAGTGCTCACTGCTCCCTTCTGTACCGGCCGGATGCAGTCGCACCACTGGACGCAGAAGGCACAGCCGCTGCAGAGATCTTCGTCGATGAGCATCTGGTGGCCTTGGCCACCGGGTTTCAGGTACATGGCCGGGCAGCCGAAGTAGTCCAGGCAATCCCGGCATTCCCCGCACTCCCCGGTGACCTGGAAGCGGGCCTGCCTTTTCTTCCCGGTAATCCGGGATTCGTAGAGATAACATGGGGCCTGGGAGATGAGCACCCGGACTCCCGTAGCGCCCAGAGCCTCTTTGGTAGCCGCCAGGGCCTCTTTATATTTGAAGGGGTTGACCACCCAGAGGGCCTCCACCCCCAGACCCCGCACCACCCCGGCGATATCCAGGGGCTTTCCCGGATAGCCGGGGGGAGTCAGGGTCACCCCGGGGTGGGGCTGGGAGCCGGTCATGGCGGTGGTGCCGTTATCGAGGATGACCAGCAGGAAATCGTGCCTCTGGTGCACCGCGTTGGCCAGCCCCGGCAGCCCCGAATGGAAGAAGGTGGAATCCCCGATGAAGGCCACCACCTTCTGGCCGGTGGCCCGGGAGATGCCGGCGGCGGTGTTGATGCTGGAGCCCATGCAAATGAGAAAGTCGGCCATGGAGAGCGGTGGCAAGAGCCCCAGGGTGTAGCAGCCGATGTCCGTGGGAAAGATCCCTTCCACTCCCAGGTCCCGAAGGGCGATCTTCACCGCGTAGTACATGGCCCGGTGGGGGCAGCCGGGGCAGAGGTTGGGAGGGCGGTCCGGCAAGGCCCCGCCCCATAGCTGCTCCGGGACGGTGATGGCCGGGGGCCGGTAATCGACCCCGAAGACCCGGGCGATCATTTCCCGCACCAGGCCGGGGTGGAATTCATAGAGGCGGGAGAACAGCCCCGGGCCTTTACCGCGGATAGCCAAAGCCAGTCCCCGGTCCTGGGCCACGGCCTTGACCGCCTCTTCCAGATACGGCTCCAGTTCCTCCACCACCAAAACTTTTTCCAGGCCCTCAAGGAAATCGCCGACAAGCTCCTCGGGCAGGGGGTGGGTGAATCCGAGTTCCAGGATTTTGATCTCGGAGGCCAGCCCCAGTTCCCGGACGGCGTCGGCCACATAAACCCGGCTCACCCCGCTGGCGATGATTCCCCGGCGGCCCTGGCCGCTGACCCGGTTAAAGGGGCTCTTCTCCGCCAGCACCCGGGCCCGGGACAGATCCTCCAGAAGCCGGGCGTGGGCCAGGCGGGCCACCGCCGGCACCATCACCAGGCGAAATGGGTCCTTGGCAAAGCGACCCGGCCCCGGCCGGGAGGGGAGTTCCCCCAGGGTCACCGGCCCCCGGGTGTGGTTCACCCGGGTGGTGGTGCGCAGCAGCAGCGGCAGGTTAAGTTCCTCCGAGAGGGAGAAGGCCGACCTGGCCATCACCAGCGCCTCCCGGGGACTGTCCGGCTCCAGCATGGGGAGCCCCGCCATTTTGGCGTAAAAGCGGTTATCCTGCTCATTCTGGCTGGAAAACAGGGAGGGGTCGTCGGCGCTGACGATGACCATGCCGCCCTTGACACCCGTGTAGGCCAGGGTCATGAGGGTGTCGGCGGCCACGTTCAGGCCCACGTGCTTCATGGCGGTGAGCACCCTCCAGCCCGAAGCCGCGGCCCCGGCGGCCACCTCCAGGGCCACCTTCTCGTTCACCGAGTATTCAAAGGCCAGGTCCGTCTGCCGGGAGATTTCATAGCAGCGGTCGCCGATTTCCGAGGCCGGGGTGCCGGGGTAGGTGGTGACCAGCGAAACCCCGGCCTCCAGGGCCCCGCGCACGATGGCCTCATTGCCCAAAAACAGGCGCCGTTCTCCCGGATTTCCTCGCAATATCTCTGGCATGATCTTTTCTTTAGAAAAATTATTATCCGAACTTGATAAGTTAACACACTTTGGGAAATTTTTGCCAGTAAAAAACCTGGCGGCGCCCCTCGGCTGCCGCTGGTCTAGGCCTGAAATACCTGAAGATCTGAGGTGCCTACGCTACCCGAAGCCAGGCCAAGTTAAGGGAATAAGAGGGAACGCGGGTTAAGGCGGCGGGCCTAGCCCGCCCCAACCCCCTCCCCTCTCAGGGAGGGGGGTATCTCAAATCTTTTGTTAAGATAATTTTGGGACATGACGCTAAAAGCTATTGCAAAACCTAGGTCCGCATAAAAACGTCATTCAGGGCGAAGCGAAAAGAATCTCGTATTTTTAATGACCTTAGATTCTGTTCAGGATGACAACAAAATCGGTTTTTGCAATAGGTTCCAGCAGAACGGGCTCACCTGGCTGGCGCCCGGCGATTAGGGCTGCACCGGAAAGGGGGGGGCTAGATGGCGAGCAGGGGGGAAAAGAATTCTTTGCCGTTGCGGACCGCCAT
>JBAVAG010000092.1:0-20045 GCA_049585595.1 Desulfobaccales bacterium | reverse complement strand
GTGAAGGCGCCGCTGCCGGACTCGCCGACAACTTCAGTGGTGGTCACCGAGAGGCTGCCGGTGCCGCTCAGATTATAAGTGCCGCTGCCGGCGGTTTGACCGCCCAGGGTGAGGTTAGAGGTGGAATTGGTGCCGCCGCTCTGCGTAAAGCTGCCGTTGCCGCTCCCACCGATCACCTCAAAGTCGCCCCCCGAAAGGCTGCCGCCGCTTTGGTTATAGGTGCCGCTGCCGCCGGTTTGATCGCCCAGGGTGAGGCCAGTGGTCGTATTGGTGCCGCCGCTCTGGACGAAGGCGCCGGTTCCCGAATTGCCGATAATCTCTCCAAATAACCCGGTCACCGAGAGGCTGCCGGTGCCGCTCAGGGTGTAAGTGCCGCTGCTGCCGGTTTGATCGCCCAGGGTGAGGCTGCTCAGAGGGCCCGTCACCGCATTGGTGCCGCCGCTCTGGGTGAAGGCGCCGCTGCCGGACTCGCCGACAACTTCAGTGGTGGTCACCGAGAGGCTGCCGGTGCCGCTCAGATTATAAGTGCCGCTGCCGCCAGTATTGTTTCCCAGGTCCAAGTTGTTGGTCACCGAATTGGTGCCGCCGCTCTGGGTGAAGGTGCCGCTGCCGCTATTGCCGATAATCAACTGGCCGGGCGCCAGGGAGCCGCCGCTCAGCAGGTAGGAGCCGCTGGCGCCGGAGGCGGTGCCGAGGTAGAGGATGCCGAAGGGCACTGTGTTGGTGCCGCCGCTCTGGGTGAAGGCGCCGCTGCCAAAATAGCCGATATACTCTATTCCTCCGGGCACCGAGAGGCTGCCGGTGCCGCTCAGGGTATAAGTGCCGCTGCCGCCGGTTTGACCGCCCAGGGTGAGGTTAGAGGTGGAATTGGTGCCGCCGCTCTGGGTAAAGCTGCCGTTGCCGCTCCCACCGATCACCTCAAAGAAGCCCCCCGAAAGGCTGCCGCCGCGTTGGTTATAAGTGCCGCTGCCGCCGGTTTGATCGCCCAGGGTGAGGCCAGAGGCCGAATTGGTGCCGCCGCTCTGGACGAAGGCGCCGGTTCCCGAATTGCCGATGATCTCTCCAAAAAGACCAGTCACCGAGAGGCTGCCGGTGCCGCTCAGGGTGTAAGTGCCGCTGACGCCAGTTTGATCGCCCAGGGTGAGGCTGCCGGCCGTCGTATTGGTGCCGCCGCTCTGGTTGAAGGCGCCGCTGCCGAGTTCACCGATATATTCACTGCCGCTCACCGAGAGGCTGCCGGTGCCGCTCAGATTATAAGTGCCGCTGCCCCCGGCGCTATAGCCCAGGTAGAACAGGCTGTTCGCGGCGGTCAGCGAATTGGTGCCGCCCGTCTGGGTGAAGGTGCCGGTGCCGAGATCGCCGACGATCTCGATGCTTGTGACCGTCAGGGAGCCGTTGCTAAGGGTGTAAGTGCCGCTGCTGCCGGCGCCGGTGGCCACGTCGAGGAGGTCTGCATCCGTATTGGTGCCGCCGCTCTGGGTGAAGGTGCCGCTGCCCTCTCCCCCGATGATCTCCTGGCTTGAGACCGACAGGCTGCCGGCGCTTAACGAGTAACTGCCGCTGGCAGTGGAAACTTCATCACCCACGTAGAGGGACCCCAGCATATTGGTGCCGCCCTCCTGGGTGTAGGTGCCGCTGCCGCTAACGCCCACGGTGAGGACATCGGCCACCGACGCGGTGCCGCCGCTCTGGGTAAAGGTGCCGCTGGCGCCGCTGGCGAAGCCAACGTCCGCGTCACCGCCCACCGAGAGGCTGCCGGCGCTCAGGTTATAAGTGCCGGTGGCCCCGGTGAAATTGCCCAGGATGAGGAAATCGCTCGTCGTATTAGTGCCGCCCGACTGGGTAAAGGTGCCGCTGCCCGAATCACCGACGATTTCGCCCTGGGTCGGCCCGGTACCCACCGAGAGGGTGCCGCCGAGCAGGTCATACGTGCCCGTGACTGCGGCGGGGACCCCCAGCGTCAGTTCGTTGGCCACCGTGTTGGTGGAACCTGACTGGATTATTTCTCCCCCGGCGCTGGTGCCGACGTTTTCGTTGGTGAAACTGGCACTGGGGGGGATCAAATAGGGCGAATTGAGATCGGTGGTGTCGACGTTAAGGTCCGCAGCCCGGGCCCGGCCCGGCGCCAGGACCACCATCAGGACCAGGACCGCCGCTAGAAAATAAAAACCCCGCCGCCCCTTCTGCCTCGTAGTCATCAGGTTCATTATCTTACCCCCTTTTGCAGATTTGCAGTAACCTGTTGGTCTGTTTGGTTAATTGACTGAACCAATAACGGTAGCCGCAGGCTTTAGCCTGCGTTAACTGTTTTCTGTCGCTGTAGGGGCGGGTTTAAAACCCGCCCCGCTTTGAATTTAAGAAAATTACCAAGGCTTAATTAACCCCCCGGACCCCCTTGCTAGATAGGAAGGTTATTCTTTCTCTCGCCAAAGCAAACGGCAAAATCTAGGTCAGCCCTCGTCAACGGCTGGGGGGCATTTTGGGCGCGGCAGCCGGGGGCGCCTGGGGCTGCGGTTGCTGGGCCTGGGGCTGGGCCGGGCCTGGCGGCGGAGTTTGAGCCTGGGGCGCCGCCGCGGCCGGATGCGCCTCGACTTCCCGGATGAGCAGGGCCACCT
Source organism: Desulfobaccales bacterium (assembly GCA_049585595.1). Lineage (GTDB taxonomy): Bacteria > Desulfobacterota > Desulfobaccia > Desulfobaccales > 0-14-0-80-60-11 > JAPLJC01. Next base: position 17,430 of record JBAVAG010000092.1, on the reverse strand, counting down.
GGGAGTCCGGGGCCACCGGTTCTATGAATACGATGTGCCGGGAATTGATCCGCATGAAGTCCGGGGCGTGCCACTCGCTGCCCCTTTTCACCAGGATGCTCTTGACTTCCTTTTTATCCGGGCTCGCCTCCCGCTTGATGTAGAAGACGTCCCGAAGGGTCAGGTAGGAAGAGCCGTCATCCTGGAGCCGGCCGAAAAAGACCTGGCCATTGTCCAGGAAGATAGCCTGATATTCGGTGGGAAACTTAAGATTGTCGGGGCCGCAGGCGGTGAGCAGGGCCGGAAGCAGGCAGAAAAACAGGAGGGTGGACCAGCGTAAAAAGCGGCGATGACGCTGCTTGGCGCGCATAACTCTCCCCCGGTGCATTTTTAGTCTGAAAACAGACTGGGCGTCCTGTAAAAAAATGTCAAGGGGATTTTCCCCAGGTTCCGGAATTTGCATATGAATGGCTGTAGAGAAAAGGTAAAATTAAAGAGGCTGCCTAATGGGTTTTTGCTGTAGTCCGGGTGGCGCCAAGAGTCCCGGACCTTGGAAATAAGAGATTCTGCGACATGCCCAGGATGGCCAAGCTGGGCGATTCCGGAAGGGTTTTCACCGGCCAGCCAGTGGGGTGTTTCATAATTAGTTTGGCATCATATCAGGACTGGCAGGCTGGATCTGGCATGTTAAGTCCCCCTTTGAAAAAGGGGTATTTAAAGGGATTTCAAGATGTTATATTAAATCCCCCCCCTACCCCCCTTTTCCAAGGGGGGGGTAAAAATCGGTCATGTTCAATGGATAGCAAATGCCTAACAGACCATTAGCCGGAGGCGCTCCCTTGGCTAGGATTTTTTCGGAGGATAGATAATGTCTTTGTATTATGACGAACCGGTTTACCGGCCTCCCAGCGAAGCCGGCAGCCTGTTGATTCAGGCCACCACCGGATGCGCCCATGCAACCTGCAGTTATTGCGTCTCCTCAGTCTCCCGTAATTTCTCCATCCGGCCGCTTAAAGAAATCAAGCAGGACCTGGCGGCGGCGCGGCAGCTGGCGGGACCAGGGGTGCGCAAGATTTTTTTGCTGGCCCAAAACGCCTTTATTATGCCCGCCGGCGCCCTGGTAGAACTTAGCGAGCTGGCCTATGAGCTCTTTCCCGGCCTTCAACAGGTCTCGCTGTACGCGCATCCCCGGGACATTCTCAGCAAGACCCCGGCTGAACTCGAGTCGATTTACCGATCCGGCGCCACGCTTCTTTACGTCGGACTCGAATCCGGCCATGACGAGGTTTTGCGGAGAGTGGGAAAGCGCCTCAGCGCCGAGCAATCCGTACTTGCCTGCCGGAAGGCGATAGCCGCGGGCTTTCGTCTATCTTGCACCGTGATCATCGGCCTGGGCGGGAAAGAACTGACGGTGGAGCACGCCACTGAAACCGGCCGGATGATCTCGGCCATCTCACCCCATTACCTGGGCTGTCTGACGTTGCTGCTGCCGCCGGGGACGGCGATGCAGCGGAGTGTTTCCCAAGGGACCTTTAAGCTGCTCACCACCGCCGAAGTCCTGGAGGAGTTCCGGATATTGCTGGAAAATATCGGCCCGCTGGAGAGGAAATGCGTCTTCCGGGCCAATCATGCTTCCAATTATTTGTCCCTGGCCGGCGATTTGCCGGAAGACCGGGACAGGCTGGTGCGGGAAGTGATGGCGGCCAAAGGCAGGCCGGAGGCGCTTCGTTCAGAAAGGTTCCGGGCCCTTTAGGGCCGCCTTTATAAGGAATTGGTGGGCAGTGCCCACCCTACAGGTTGTGTTTTCTGTTACTGTTTTCTGTTGCTGTTGAGGGGCCATTGACTTTGATTTTGCCTTTCACCGAAAACAGAAAACAGAAAACCGCCTTTATAAGGAATTGGTGGGCAGTGCCCACCCTACGGCTTGTGTTTTCTGCTACTGCTTGCTGCTCACTGCTCACTGCTCACTGTTTCTAACGCCTGGGCCAGCAGCTCGGCGATGTCGTAAACCTTGACCTGCTCCTCTTTTTCCCGGGCCTTGAGGCCATCCTCCAACATGATGGCGCAGAAGGGGCAGGAGACCGCAATGAGCTCCGGATCGAGGGCCAGGGCCTGGTCGGCGCGGGCCTCGTTGATTTTCTGTACCCCCAGGGTTTCCTCCATCCACATCCTGCCGCCGCCGGCGCCGCAGCAAAAGGATTTGGCCCGGTGGCGCTCCATTTCCGAGAGGCGCAATCCCGGGATCGCCTTCAAGATTTCCCGGGGTTCTTCATAAATGGCGTTATAGCGGCCCAGATAGCAGGAGTCGTGTAAGGTGAGCCTCTTATCCAGCCGCCGCCGCGGCAGCGGCAGCAGGCCTTCCCCGAGGAGCCGGGCCAGAAACTCGGTGTGATGGTAAACCTCCCAGTTGCCGCCGAACTGGGGGTACTCGTTCTTCAGGCAGTTGTACCCATGGGGACAGGTGGTGATGATCTTTTTGACCCCGTAGCCGTTGATGACCTCCGCCAGTTCGGTGGCCATGGACTGGAACAGGTACTCGTTGCCGATCCTACGGGCCGTCTCGCCGCAGCACTTCTCCTCGGCCCCGAGGATGCCGAAACTCACCCCGGCCTGTTGGAGGAGCCGGACCAGGGCCGCGGTCACTTTTTTGCCGCGATCCTCGAAACTGCCGGTGCAGCCCACGTAAAACAGGTACTCCACCTCCGGATTCTCGGCCAGGGTTTGCACCTTTTGCCCCTTGGCCCAATCGCCCCGGGTGGCGAAGGCCAGGCCCCAGGGGTTGGAGTTGGTCTCCCAGTTGCGCAGCACCGTCTGGACCTCCTGCGGGAACCGGCTCTCCATGAGCACCAGAAAACGGCGCATATCGACGTACTTCTGGATGTGCTCGATAAAGACCGGACAATGTTCCATGCAGTTGCCGCAGGTGGTGCAGGACCAGATCTCGTCCTCGAGGCAGACCTCGCCCACCAGGGCTTTGCCCAGCTCCGGGGCGGCATCCTGCGGCGGTTGCCCCTCCCCGGCTTCCCCCTGAGCCAGCAGCAGTTTTCCCTTTGCCAGCAGGTGCTTTTTGAGATGGTGGATGGTCTCTTTGGGACTCAGCGGTTTGCCGGTGAGGTTGGCGGGACAGTTCTCGGAGCAGCGGCCGCATTCGGTACAGGCGTAGAGGTCCAGAAGCTGCTTCCAGGTAAATTCCTCGACCCTGGAAACGCCATAGGTCTCCACCGTTTCGTCTTCCAGGTCCAATTTGCTGAGCTCACCCAGGGGCCGGAAGCGGCGGCAGAAGATATTGGGAATGGCGCCCAGGAGGTGCAGGTGCTTGGAAAAGGGGATATAGATCAAAAAGCCCAGAATTACCAGGGTATGGCCCCACCAGAAAAGGCTGTGCCAGGCGAGCAGACTCGACTCCGGCAGGCCGGCAAACAACCCGGAGAGGGCCACCGAAATAAAGGCGGCCCGGGGGAAGTAGTGGCCGGGCTCAAGTTGGGCCAGCCGATATTCCACGGCCCGATCGGCGAACAGGAGCACGATCAACACCAGAATCAAGCCGATGATGATGCTGGCATCCAGGTTGGCCGCCTGCTGGTCGGAAAAACGCAACCGTTCCGGTTTAACCACAAAACGGCGGTAGAGGGAGATCCCCAGGGCGGCGGCGACGCCCAAGCAGAGCAGGTCTTGCAGCAGGTAGAGGGTCGCAGTAAGGGGTTTCCCCAGAAACTTCCAGCAGGCAAAGCCATGATAAAAACCGACCGCAAAGGTCTCCAGGCTGCCGATGGTGATGATCAGGAAACCCCAAAAGATGAGGAAGTGTCCCCAGCCGGCCGGTTCTCTGACTACCCGCCGCTGCCCCAGGACAAAGGCGGCCACGCCCTGGAGACGCCGGCCTAAGTGGTCGAAGCGGTCTTCCGGCTGCCCCAGCCTCAGGATGCGGTAGAGCTTATAGGCGGTGAACAGAAAAAAGGCGAGGGCCGCAATAAAGAGGAATCCGAAGAGGAGATTGGCGGGAAAATACCCCGGTTGCATTAATAACGCCTCCCGCGTGCTTAGTGGTCAGCAGCCGGTAGCCAGTCAAAAAGCGGCTGGCCGACGCCAGCAAGGGATTAGATTAACAGGCAGCCTTGAGTTTTTTCACTTCCTCGATCAAGGCCGGCACGAACTGGAAGAGGTCCTCCACCACGCCGTAGTCCGCCTTGCTGAAGACGGGGGCCTCGGGGTCCTTGTTGACCGCCACGATGAATTTGCTGGAGCCCATGCCGGCCAGATGCTGGATGGCCCCTGAGATGCCGCAGGCAATGTAGAGGGTCGGAGTGACCACCTTGCCGGTCTGGCCCACCTGGTCGGAGTGGGGGCGCCAGCCCGCGTCCACCGTGGCGCGGGAAGCCCCCACGGCGCCGCCCAGGAGTTGCGCCAGCTCTTCCAGGATGGCAAAATTCTCCGGCCCTTTCATACCGCGCCCACCCGAGACAATGATCTGCGCCTCCGCCAGGTCAACCCTGCCGGCGGCGGCCTCGACAGCCAGCACCCGGCACTTGGCGGCAGCCGGCAGAGTCCCGGCCGGGGTTTCCACCACGGCGCTTCTGGAGGGGTCCGGCGGCAGGCAAGCCATCACGTTGGGGCGACAGGAGGCCATCTGGGGTGTGGCGCCGTCGGCCCACTCATACCAGGCGTAAGCCTTGCCGGCATAGACCGGCCGTTGGGCCCGGAGGGCGCCGCCTTCGATCTTTAAGGCCGTACAATCCTGAGCCAGTCCGGCGCCCAGGCGCGCCGCCAGCCGGGCGCTCAGATCCTTGCCGTCCACCGAGGCGGCAGAGAGCACCACCTTGGGTTGCAAGGTTTTAAGGATCTCGGCTGCCACCGGCGCATAGGTTTCGGCCAGGTAATCCTTCAACAGCGGCTGGTCCACGGCGTAAACCTTTTCTACCCCATAGTGGCCTAAATTAGCCGCGGCGGCCGCCACCCCGTCCCCCAGGGCAATGGCCGTGAGGGGCTCACCCAGGGCGTCGGCCAGCCGGCGGCCTTCGCTGGCCACCTCCAATGAGACCCGCCGAAAGGCGCCGCCTCTGAATTCGGTGATTACACAGACTCCCTGTGCCATAATGTTGCCTCCCGGACCCCCGACCTGAGAGCAGGTTGCGGCCCCCTCAGGTGCCAGGGTCAGTCAGTCAGTAAGAAAAAGGGGCAGATTAGATAACTTTGGCCTCCTCATGGAGCAAGCGCACCAACTCCCGGGCCTTGCCGGCGGTATCGCCCGGCACCAGGACCCCAGCCTGCCGGGGGACCGGCAGCTCCAGGGAGGCAACCCTTACCCTGGCGGCCGCGGCCCCCACCTGTTCTGAGGACAGGCCTAGATCTGCAAGCTTTTTGATCTCTAAGGGTTTCTTTTTTGCCTTCATGATGCCGGGCAGCGAGGCATAGCGGGGATTCCAGACCGCATGGGCGCCGCCCAGGGTGACCAGCGCCGGCAACGGGGCCTCCAATTTTAATTTCGCCCCTTCGATGGGCCGCTCGATCCGGACCCGGCCATCCGCCGCTTCCAGGGCCACGGCCAGGGCCAGATGGGGAATATCCAAAAGCTCGGCCACCATGATGCCCACCTGGTTCTCATCATCATCCACCGCCCGATGGCCGCAAACGATAAGGTCGAAGGGGAGCTGCTTCAAGGCCGCACCCAGGACCCGGGCCTTTCCCAGGGCGTCGCTGCCCTCAGTGGCCGGGTCATCCACCAGGATACCCTGATCGGCCCCCATGGCCAGGGCGGAGCGGATGGACTCCACGGCGCGCTGGGGCCCCAGGCTCAGAATGGTGACGTTGGCGCCCTGGCTGTCCTTGAGGCGCAAGGCCGCCTCCACCGCATACTCATCGTAGGGATTGATGACCCATTTGATGTCGCTCGTGGCAATCGATTTCCCGTCGGGCCCGATCTTGATCACCGTTTCCGTATCGGGCACCTGCTTAAGCAGGACTATGACCTCCACGTGGTTCTCCTTTCTTCAGCTTAGTCAAAAGACACGGCTAGATCGCGAAAATTATCATAAAAATCTGGGCTGGCGCTTTTCCAGAAAGGCCGCGGCGCCTTCTTGGGCGTCCGGAGAGGCAAAACAGAGGGCAAAGGCATCGGCCTCCAAGGCGCAGGCGTTTTTCAAATCGAGGTCAAAACCGCGGTCAATGGTCTGTTTGACGGCCCGCAAAGAGAGGCGCCCTTTGGCTGCCAGGCCCCGGGCCACCTTGAGGCATTCCTCCATGAAGCTGGCGGCTGGGAAGACCCGGGCCGCCAGCCCTATGGTCTTGGCCTCGGCGGCGTCGATGGTGCGGCCGGTGAGGCATAACTCCTTGGCCAGTCCCTTGCCCACCAGGCGGGCCAGGCGCTGAGTGCCGCCAAAGCCCGGGATGATTCCCAGGTTGATCTCGGGCTGCCCGAATCTGGCCTCTTCCGAAGCATAGATGATATCGCAGGCCATGGCTATTTCGCAACCGCCCCCCAGGGCAAAGCCATTGACGCAGGCGATCACCGGGATGGGCAATTGCTCCAGCTTAGAGCCCACTACCTGGCCGGCATCGGCAAATTGTCTGGCCGCCAGGGGATCGAACTTAAGAAAGACATTGATATCCGCCCCGGCAATGAAGGCCCGGCCCTGGCCGGTCATCAGCAATACCCGGATCTCCGGGTTTTGGGCCGTCTGATCCAAGACCGCGGCGACCTCCGCCATGGTTTCGGCATTCAGGGCATTCAGTTTTTCGGGGCGGTTGAAGGTCAGGGTGGCGATCCCGTCCTCGACGGCGAACAGCAGGTTTTTGTAAGACATCACGACCTCCCGGTCCGGAAAGGATTCCGGCCGCAGAAATTTTCCTGGTCAGCGGCTGAGATAACCGCGCCGGGCTGGCGCCGGAGGCAATCCCCCAGCGCCCGGCCTCTCAGGTTTGATGGAACTCCCTTTCAGCCGGTGCCAGCGATTTGATCATCAAGACGATATCCGATTCCTGGCCGGCCCTATCCATGGCAAAGCCTTCCAAGACCGCAGCCTTGGCAAATCCCATTTTTTCAAACAGGTGAAAGGCCTTATTCAATTTCGGCGGAATCTCCGCGGTAAGCTGCTCCAAACCCATTTGGGCGGCAACCTCCTCCAGGGTTTGCAGCAGCAGGGTCCCCAAACCCTTGGCCCGGTATTGGGGATCGGTGGACAGGCGCACTTCGCCCTGGTGCCTGGTCCAGGCGCTGAGGTTGAATTGCAGCAAGGCGCCGCCGACAATCCGGTCCTCATGAAGGGCAATCAGGGGCAGAACGATGTCGTAGTCCAGGTTTTCCATCAAGTTTTCCATGACCTTGGGGTCCGTCACCTCTTCTTTCAGTTCTACTCTCTCTTCCGGGGCCAGGCTTTGGAAATAGGCCAGGAAGGCCTGCTCGTCATCTTTCAGCAGAGGGCGCAGGGTAATGGGGGTGCCATCCTCCAAATTGATTTTCTTGGGAAAATCCTTGATCAAAATTTCTGCGAGGCTACTCATAGCGGTCTCCCGGGATTTTGGGATAAATCAGTAATACCAACTGCGTTCGACGATCATGGTAAAGCCCATGCCGCCGCCGGCACAGAGAGCGGCCAGACCCACGCTAGCCTGGCGTTTTTGCATCTCGTAGAGCAGGGTGACCATGATCCGGGTGCCGCTGCAGCCGATGGGATGCCCCAGGGCGATGGCCCCGCCATTGACATTGACAATCTTGGGGTCCAGGTTTAATTCCCTCAGGCAGGCGATACTCTGGGCCGCAAAGGCCTCATTGAGTTCCACCAGATCGAAGGGTTTGTCCAGGGCCTCTTTGGCCTTGGCCACGGCATGGCGGACCGCGTAAATAGGCCCCATGCCCATCAATTCCGGCTCGCATCCCTGGCAGTCATAGGAGACGATCCTGGCCAGGGGCCGGATGCCCATCTTCAAGGCCTTTTCCTCGGACATGACCAGCACCGCGGCGGCGCCATCGTTGATCCCCGAAGAGTTGCCCGCGGTGACCGTGCCGTCCTGGCGAAAGGCCGGCGGCAGCTTGGCCAGTTTTTCCATGGTGGCGCCGAACCTGGGGTATTCGTCGGTATCGAAGATGATGGGGGGCCCTTTCTTTTGGGGCACCTCCACCGGGACGATCTCATCTCGGAAGCGTCCGGATTTGATGGCTTGCTCCGTCTTGAGCTGGCTGTCCAGGGCAAAGGCGTCCTGCTCTTCCCGGCTGAGGTGGAACTTCTCCGCCACATTTTCGGCGGTGATGCCCATGTGGGTGTCGCCAAAGGAGCACCAGAGGCCGTCATTAATCAAGACGTCGATGAGCTGGCCGTGGCCCATGCGCTGGCCCCAACGGGTCTGACTCAGCAGGAAGGGCGCCTGGCTCATGGACTCCATGCCCCCGGCCACGAAGATCTCCCCATCACCGGCGCGGATGGCCTGCGTGGCCATGATAATGGACTCCAGGCCGGAGCCGCAGACCACGTTCATGGTCATGGCCGGGGTGTATTGGGAGATGCCGGCGTTGGCGGCCGCCTGCCGGGCCGGGTTTTGCCCCTGGCCGGCCTGCAGCACGTTGCCCATAAACACCTGTTCCACTTTTTCGGGGCGAACCCGGGCGCGGCGCAAAACTTCCTTAATGACTAGGCCTCCCAGCTCCGTGGCCGGCAGGTCCTTCAAGGCGCCGCCAAAACTGCCGATGGCGGTCCGCACCGCGCTGGCGATTACTACCTGGCGCATAGATCCTCCTTTCTTATGGTACTAATTGGCCCCGGGGTTTAATTCCTTCACCAGCAGGGCGATATCGGCATACCTTTTGTGGTGGACATCTTTGACGTAGTTTTTTAATTCTGCCGCCGGGCCGAACCCCGCTCTTTCAAAGGCATGGATGACCGGTTTCTGGGTAATGACAATCCTCGCCAGCAGCTTTTTCACTTGGCGGCCGGCGGCCAGCTCAGACAGCTCTTTAAGGAGCAAATCCCCCAGACCCCGACCTTGGAACTCCGGGGTAATGGTGACCCGGACTTCGGCGATATGGCGTCCCCAGCCGAAGGTTTGGAAGTGGAGCGAGGCATTGGCCACGACCCTGCCTTCGTATTCAGCCAGAATGGGGAGAACCCGGTCATAATTGAGATTGCGGGCCCATTTTTCCAGCAACTTGCGGTCGGTGACATCATTGCCGAGCCAGCGGCGGTTTTCCTCCGGCAGGCTGCTAAAAAAACTGTAGAGGGCGTATTGATCGTCCCTGGTCATGGGTCTCAAGATGAGACTGGCGCCATCTGCAAGGGTTACCTGCTTGGGATATTCTTCGAACATGTCTTGATCCTAATCCCCTCATTAATTAAGGCTTGGCCTGCAAGCCGGTTGCCGCCTAGAGCGTGTTAGCAATCACCAGGCGCATGATTTCGTTGGTGCCTTCGTAGATCTGGGTAATCTTGGCGTCCCGCATCATCCGCTCCACGGGAAATTCCTTGATGAAGCCGTAACCCCCCAACACCTGGACCGCTTCGGTGGCAACCCACATGGCTACGTCGCCGCAAAGGCACTTAGACATGGCGCTCATGCGAATCAATTGGGCGCTGATACGGCTCATGTCCTTGGGCTGCTCCTCGAAAAGGCTGCACGTCTTGTAGAGCAATTGCCGGGCGGCTTCCGTGCGCATGGCCATGTCGGCCAGCTTGAAGCCCACCCCCTGATGCTGGATAATGGGCCGGCCGAAGGTTTCCCTCTCCTTGGCGTAGGCCACGGCGTGATCCAGGGCCCCGGCGGCGATGCCCAGGGCCTGGGCGGCGATGCCCAGGCGGGAAAAATCGAGGGTCTTCATCATCACCTTAAAACCCTCGCCCTCCTGGCCCAGCAGGTTGGCCGCCGGCACCCGGCAGTCCTCGAAGACGAGTTCCACGGTGTCCGACCAGCGGATCCCCATCTTGTCCTCCTTTTTGCCCACGGAGAAGCCGGGAGTGGGCTTGGGCACCACCAAGACGCTGGCACCCTTGTGGGCCGAGACGCCGGGATCGGTGACGGCGTAGAGGGTGATGATATCGGCCACGCCGCCATTGGAGATGAAGGTCTTGGTGCCGTTGATCACGTAAGAGTCGCCGTCCCTGACGGCTTGGCAGCGCAAGCGGGCCACGTCGGAGCCGGCCGCGGGTTCGGTCAGACCAAAGGCAGCCAGTTGCTCGCCGGAGGCAAGTAAGGGCAGGAACTCCTGCTTTTGGGCCTCAGAGCCGGCCAGCATGATGGGGAGGCTTCCCAGTTCCTGCACAGCCGGCACCAGCCCGCAGGCCGCGTCCACCCTGGACAGTTCCTCCACCGTGATGGCCAGGGCCAGCATCCCCGCCCCCGCCCCTTCATAGGCCTCGGGAAAATCGACGCCGATGAGGCCGTTTTCCCGGAGCAGGGCCACCATCTCCCAGTCAAACTTGCCTTCGCAATCGCGCCTTGCCGCGCCCGGCTCCACCTGCTCCTTAGCCAGCCGCCGCACCATGTCCCGTAGCATCCGCTGCTCTTCGGTCAGGTCATACTGCATAGCTTTTCCCCGCTTTTTTGAATCCTTCCGATTCCTCGTGGTTCTCGCGGCCCGGCGGGCCGCTTGTTACATATTCCTCCGATATTTGCCGCCGACCTCGTAGAGCACCTGGGTTATCTGGCCCAGGCTGGCCACTCTGACAGTTTCCAGCAACTCGGCAAAGATATTGCCGCCGCCCAAAACCGACTTTTTCAGGGAATCGAGGGCCGCCGCGCAATTCTTCCGATTCCTTCGCTTAAACTCATTGAGATTGTCCAGTTGGGCCCGCTTTTCCTCATAGGTGGCCCTGGTCAATTGGGTGGGCGGCCGGCAGTAATTTTCCCCGAGGATATTGGGGCTGACATAGGTGTTGACGCCGATAATCGGGTACTCCCCGGTGTTCTTTTTGAGCTCGTAATAGAGGGACTCATCCTGGATTTTGCCCCGCTGGTAATAGGTTTCCATGGCGCCGAGCACCCCGCCGCGGCGGCTGAGGCTGTCGAATTCCTTCAGGACCGCCTCCTCCAGCATGTCGGTCAATCTTTCCATGATAAAACTGCCCTGCAACGGGTTTTGATTCTTGAAGATGCCATATTCCTTGGTGATGATCAACTGAATCGCCATGGCCCGGCGCACCGATTCCTCGGTGGGGGTGGTGACGGCCTCGTCATAGGAATTGGTGTGCAGGGAATTGCAGTTATCCGTGAGCGCCATGAGGGCCTGGAGGGTGGTGCGGATATCGTTGAACTGCATATCCTGGGCGTGCAGGGAACGTCCCGAGGTTTGCATATGGCATTTAAGCCGCTGGCTTGCTTCCTTGGCCCCGTATTTGTATTTCATGGCGATGGACCAGATCCTGCGGGCCACCCGGACAATCACGTTATACTCAGGGTCCATACCGCTGGAGAAGAAGAAGGAAAGATTTTTGGCAAAGTCGTCTATCGCCATGCCGCGGCTGAGGTAATATTCGGCATAGGTAAAGGCATTGGCCAGGGTGAAGGCCAGTTGGGATACCGGGTTGGCCCCGGCTTCGGCAATGTGGTAGCCGCTGATGCTGACCGAATAGAAATTCCTGACCTGGTGATCGATAAAATACTGCTGGACATCGCCCATGAGACGCAGGGCGAAGGGGACGGAGAAGATACAGGAGTTTTGCCCTTGATCTTCCTTCAAAATGTCCGCCTGCACGGTGCCGCGGACGTTCGCCAGGACTGACTGGCGAATCCGCCCCGCCTCGGCGGGATCGGGGTCGCGGCCGTTCTCTTCTCTAAATTTGTCGAGCTGCTGGTCGATGGCGGTATTGAAGAAGAAGGCCAGGAGGATGGGCGCCGGCCCATTCACCGTCATGGACACACTGGTATTGGGGGCGCAGAGATCAAAGCCCTGGTAGAGCTTTTTCATGTCATCCAGGGTGCAGATGCTGACGCCGCTTTCGCCGATCTTCCCAAAGATATCCGGCTCTTCGGCCGGGTCTTCACCATACAGGGTGAGGGAATCGAAGGCGGTGCTCAACCGCTTGGCGTCATCCTCCCGGGTCAGGTAGTGAAACCGGGCGTTGGTCCGCTCCGGCGGGCCTTCCCCGGCAAATTGCCGCTTCGGATCCTCTCCCTCCCTCCGGAAGGGAAAGACGCCGGCGGTATAGGGGAAGTAGCCGGGCAAATTTTCCTTGCGGAGCCATTTCACGGTTTCTGCGAGGCTGTCAAAATCGGGCAGGGCTATCTTGGGAATCCTTAAACCGGAGAGCGATTCGCTATAAAGTTGGGTCCGGTTGACCTTATCCCGGATTTTTACCTCAAATTCGTCCCGGGAGTATTGCTCCCTGATTTCGGTCCACCTGGCCAGAGCGTCGCTAATTTCAGGATCGATCTTTTTCTCCGCCTCTGCCGCCCGGTCAGCCAGATCGAGCCCCAGTTCCCGGCTGACGGTTTGAATGGCTTCCAAACTTTTCAGTTGCTGGCCGGCCTTATGGGTTTGGTCATGGTAGGCGCGAATGGCGCCGGCGATTTCGCTGAGATAATGGCGCCGCGGGGTGGGTAGGATGGCAGATTTGGCCGAATCCTCCAGCGAATAGCTCACCGCCTTGGGAATGGGCCAATCGATCAGGCCCTTTTCCTTCAAGGCCGACAGCACCTTTTCAAAAAAGGCATTGAGACCGGGGTCCTGGAAGTTGCTGGCCACGGTGCCGATGATGGGCAGCGTCTCATCCGGAGTCCCAAAGATATTGTGATTGCGCCGGTATTGTTTCCTGACTTCCCGCAGGGCATCCAGGGAATTCTTATGGTCAAACTTGTTGATGGCGATGAGATCGGCAAAATCGAGCATGTCGATCTTTTCCAGTTGCGAGGGGGCCCCAAATTCGGCAGTCATCACATAGATGGCCAGATCGACGTACCTGCTGATGGAGGCATCCCCCTGACCGATGCCAGGAGTCTCGACGATGATCAGGTCATAGCCCGCGGCCTTGAGGATATTGATGGAATCTTCCAGGGCCAGCGACAGTTCGCTGGTCGATTCCCGGGTAGCCAGGGAGCGCATGAAGATCTTTTCCGGGTTGACAAAATTCATGCGGATGCGGTCGCCCAGCAAGGCGCCGCCGGTTTTCTTCCGGGTCGGGTCTATGGCAATGATGGCCATGGATTTATCCGGAAAGTGGATCATAAAGCGGCGGATAAACTCGTCTTCGAGGGAGCTCTTGCCGCAGCCGCCGGTGCCGGTGATGCCGATGATGGCCGAGGGCTTCGGGGCCTGCGGCAACTCTTTCTTGATCCGGGCGAAGTCATGGCCATCGCTTTTATAATGGTTTTCCGCCAGGGAAATGAGCTGGGTCACCACAAAACTCTGACGCCGCCGAACTTTTTCTTGCCAATCTCGGGGAAGGGGTGGAAATTTCACGGTGGCGGCCTTATCCATCATATCCTGGATGATACCGAGCAATCCCAGCTTCTGGCCGTCCTCCGGGGAATATATTTTGGTAACCCCGTAGTCTTCGAGTTCCCGGATTTCCTCGGGGACGATGACCCCGCCGCCGCCGCCGAAGATCTTGATGAAGCCGACGCCGTTCTGATCCAAAAGGTCTTTAACATATTTAAAGAATTCGATATGCCCGCCCTGGTAGGAGCTGACGGCAATGCCGTGTGCTCCCTCCTGGATGGCCGTATAGACAATCTCTTTGGCGGAACGATTATGCCCCAGGTGGATGACTTCGGCGCCGGCCCGCTGCAGCAGGCGCCGGAAAACGTTGATGGAGGCGTCATGGCCGTCGAACAGGGTGGTGGCGGTGACAAACCGCACCTTGGCTTGACTCGCTTTTTTAGCCGCTTCTTTTGGCATCGTCCAATCCCCAAAAAAAAATGCTGGTGCAGGTATCAGGTCAGCGGAGTAATTCCCGGGCAATGATCATGCGTTGAATCTCGCTGGTGCCTTCGTAAATGGTGGTCACCCGCACGTCCCGGGCCAACCGCTCCACCGGGTATTCCTGGGAATAGCCGTAACCTCCCAGGATCTGCACGGCGTCGTAGCAGGCCCGGTTGGCCGCCTCGCTGGCATAGAGCTTGGCCATGGAGGCCTCTTTAGAAAAGGGCTCCCCCTGATCCTTGCGGTGGGCCGCCCGGAGCAAAAGCAGGCGGGCAGCCTCCAACTCGGTGTAGCGGTTGGCGAGCATCCACTGGATCGCTTGAAATTGGGCGATGGGGTAGCCGAATTGCTCCCGCTCTTTGGCGTAATTTTTGGCAAAATCCATGGCCCCGAGACCGATCCCCAAGGCCATGGAGCCGATGCCGATGCGGCCGCCGGCCAGTTCGGCCAGGGCCAGGCGATAGCCGCCGTTGAGCTCACCCAGCAGATTTTCTTTAGGCACCCGGCAGTCTTCCAGGATCAATTCATTGGTGGGAGAGCCCTTCTGGCCCATTTTCGGCTCATTTTTGCCGACGGCAAAGCCCGGAAACCCCGGCTCCACCAGAAAGATGCTGATCCCCTTGCCTTTGGGGGCCTCACTGTCGGTGACCGCCCAGACCACGAAAACCCCGGCAACCTCACCGCTGCTGATGAAAATCTTGCGGCCGTTGAGGACCCAGTTGCCGCCATCGAGCCTGGCCGTGGTGCGCATGCCGGCGGGATCGGAGCCGGCCGTGGTTTCGGTGAGGCCAAAACCGCCCGCCGGGTATTCGCCGCTCACGAGCGGCGGCAGGTAGCGGCGCCGCTGCTCCTCCGTGCCCACCGACTGGATCACCTCCCCCACCATATTCGTCACCGATGTGGTCACCGTGGTGGCGGCGCAACCCTTGCCCAGCTCGGTCATGGCCAGGCTGAAGGCCACGGCGGTGGTTTCGGAGCCGCCGTACTCGGCGCGGATGGTCAGCCCCATGAAACCGAGAGCGGCCAGCTTTTTGAGGTTGGCGAGCAAAATGCCGCGGTCTTGGGTGCGGTCCAATTCCGCCGCCCGGGGACGCAATTCCCGCACGGCAAATTTCGCCGCCATTTCCTGGGTCAGGCGTTCTTCGTCACTCAATTCAAATTGCATCTATGCGCTCGTAAGCAGCCTTATAGGGCGGCCTGTGGCCGCCAGAATTCGGCGGGCACAGCACAGCCCGCCCTATGAATTCTGTTCCTTCGTTAGAGCAGGCTGTTGAACAACTCGGACGAAATGTCATGTGATCAAAGTAGGCCCTCTTATATCTCCGGACTGTTTTAAGATCCTGCACCTGGCTCAGGATGACCTTAGACCACGCCCTGCCGCCGCAGTTCTGCGACTTGATCCGGTCCATATCCCAACTCCTCAAGAATGGTCCCGGTGTGTTCGCCGAGTTCGGGCGCAGGTTGGCGCAATGTCCCCGGGGTTTGGGAAAACTTGGCGGCGATGCCTAATTGCCGGTAAGCCCCCCAGCTTTGGTGCATCAGGTCCACCACCAGCTGCCGGGCCCGAATATGGGAGTCACGTGACGCTTCCTCCAGGTTCAGCACCGGTTCGCAGCAGCAGTCGTGCTTGGCGAAGTGTGCCAGCCATTCCGCCTGAGTGCGCTGTTTAAAGAGCGCCGCCACTGCCTCGATCAGGGGTCCCTGATGGGGGCCGGGCTCGAAGTAATGGCTCTGGTCCCATTGCGGCTGCGCCACCGCCTCGCAGAAGGCTTTCCAAAATTGTGGCTCCAGGGCCCCCAGGGACATATAGCGGCCATCCTTGGTCTCATAAAGATTGTAGCAGGCAAAGCCATGATTAAGGAAGTCATCCCCGGGCCGGGGGATCTCCCCATCGGCCAGATACTTGCCCCAGCGTAGGCAATTCCACAGGAAGGAGCCGTCCAGCATGGCAATGTCGAGATACTGCCCGCCACCCTGGCGTTCCCGCACCAGCAATGCCAGGGTGATGCTAAAGGCCGCCAGCAGGGCGCCGCCACCCAGGTCGGCAATTTGCACTCCCGGCAGGGTGGGCCGGCCGTCACGGCCGCTATAAGACAATACCCCGCTCAAGGCCAGATAGTTGATATCGTGGCCGGCCCTCTGGAAGCGGGGACCGCTGTCCCCATAGCCCGAGAGGGAGCCATAAATCAGCCGGGGGTTGATGGCCCGGAGACTCTCATAATCCAGGCCCAAGCGGGCCATTACCCCAGGCCGGAAGCCTTCCAGGACCACATCGGCCTGACGGGCCAATTGCCGGAAGATCCGTTGGCCCGCCCCGGATTTGAGGTTAAGGGTCAAAGAGCGCTTGTTGCGGTTCAAGACTACGTGAAAGCCGCTGTTCCTGCCGATGCGGGGATACCACTCCCGGATGTAGTCACCCCGCCGGGGTTCTTCCACCTTGATGACATCGGCGCCAAAATCCGCCAGCAGCATGGTACAGAAGGGCCCGGGCAGCAGTCGCGACAGATCCAAGACGCGCACCCCCGCCAGGGCCGCCTCCATTTGGGCTTCAACCTTCATTACTCACAGCTTCAGAAAGGTTCCGGGACGGGGTCAGTCGAACCCACCCGTTAGTGTTCATGGACATAGAAGGGCCATTTGTGGAAGAACCACTCGTTCCACAGCAAAGGAATAATCCACCAGAAGTTCCAGATGAGGGACTCCCCGGTGAGGGCCCGTTCGGCGAGGTCGCCCTCCATATGGGGATTGCCCAGGCCCCAATAACCGAAGTTGACGTAGTAGAAGAAAATGTAGTTCAGCGCCATCAGGACAACGACGCCTAGGGTTCGGAACCAGAAATTCCCCCAGGAATCCACGTCCCCGCACGGCGCCAGGTCATCGAAATAGTGGTGCCAGATGAGGAAAGGGATCAGGGCGAAACCGGCGATCTCGGCGGCGTGGTACCAGAGAAAACGGACGGGGCTGCCCTTGTCGGACGCGGGCAGATGTTTTACCACATCTTCCATGTTCAACCAGAGGCCCACGATATGCACACAGATCAGGGCCATGATATAGGCGAAGACGAAGGTCAGGATCAGGGAGATAAAGCCCTTCCAGGGCTGGGGCAGTTTAATCACGGACCACGGCTTCATGCGCCAGACGTTGGGGGTCATGAAGAGCAGAATGATGGCCCATTCCCACCAGCCGAAGACCCAGTGCACGTGCACGGTGCCGGCGATGCCGCCCCACCAGGGGATTCCCAGCCCGTAGGATTTCCCGAAGAGGACGCCGTAAATCAGACCCCAGAAAGGCACCACCAAAATGGTGAAGTAGAACATGGTCAGCATGCTGCACCAGCCGAGCTCGGCCAGGCCCGCCTCGGGCTGTTTCAGGTCACTGGGGCGTATGGGCCATTTGCCGAACAGGATGGTGGTGTAGGGATAGGCGAAAAAGCCGATGAGCACAAAAGTCACTACCGCCCGCTCTCCAAAATGGGCGGCGGGGTTGGTCAGGGTCTTGAAGGTCAGGGTCTGGGCGACACCCGCCGGCATCACGGTCTTGCCGGCCGCGGCCAACCATTCCAGGTTCGATTCGCTGAGGAAGTTAAAGCCCAACCCCAAAATGCGGTAAAA
>JBAVAG010000091.1:0-5025 GCA_049585595.1 Desulfobaccales bacterium | reverse complement strand
CTCCATGGAGCACCCTGCCCAGGGTTGACTGCAATTTATAAGGGCAAACTTCGCCGCCAACGTCCAAAAGTGGTTAGAAATCCCCAAAAGTTACATGGACCCAGACGATTGTTGATAATCTTAATATAAATTTAAAAATTTGGAAAGCTAATCTTTTTATTGCCCTTGCTTAAAAAAAATCTGCTAAAAAATGCTAAGAGGATTCAGGCTCTCCAGTCAGACTCGAAACCCAAAACGAAACTAAATCCCCAGGTAGGCGCGCCTGACCTCATCGTTCTTCATGAGGGCCCGGGCCTCTCCTTCCAGGTGCACCCGGCCCTCCGCCAGGACATAGGCGTAGTCGCTCACCGCCAGGGCCATGGTGACGTTTTGCTCTACCAGGAGCATAGTGAGACCGGTCTTTTTCAAATGCGTCAGGGATTCGAACAGGGTGAGGGCCAACAAGGGGGAGAGGCCCAAAGAGAGTTCATCCAGCATCAGGACTTCCGGCTCGGCCATCAGCCCCCGGGCTACCGCCACCATCTGCTGCTCGCCGCCGCTCAGGGTGCCGGCCTTCTGCCGGGCCCGCTCTTTGAGGCGGGGGAAAAGCTCAAAGGCCTTCTCCAGATTTTGCTGAAAGGACGGCCGGGCCCGCCGGGAAAAAGCGCCCATCTCCAGGTTCTCCAGGACCGTCATTTCCGTGAAGAGCTGGCGCCCTTCCGGAACCAGGACCATGCCAGCCTTGGCCCGGGCGTTGGCCGGCCAGTGGCTGACATCCTGGCCGGCAAAGGTGACGGCGCCCTGCCAGGGGCGCAGCAGCCCCATCATGGATTTCAACAGGGTGGTCTTGCCCACCCCATTGGAACCCACCAGGGTGGTGAGCTTCCCCTTCTCCAGGCGCAGGTTCACCCCCCAGAGGATCTGGACCCCTTCGTAGCCCGAAGTGATATCCTTGACTTCTAAGAGATTCATCTAGTTAGTCTATCCTTGGCCTTCAGATGAAAAACGCCGGCTGCCACCGAAAACCGTGTCATTCGGCCAGGAGCCGCGCCGTCATTTCCGGATCCCCCAGGTAAGCCTCGATGACCTGGGGGTTGCCTACCACTTCTTCGGGGCTGCCGGTGGCGATGAGCTGCCCGTAGTCCAGGACGATGATCTGGTCTGAAATACTCATGATCGCCTGCATAACGTGCTCGATCATCAGGATGGAGAAGCCCTGGTCCCGGATCTCCCGGATGGTCTGCATCATATTGGCGATCTCCGAGGGGTTGAGGCCGGCCAGCACTTCGTCCAGCAGCAGCAGATAGGGGCGGGCCGCCAGGGCCCGGGCCAGCTCCAGGCGCTTCTTTTGCGCCACGTTGAGGCCGCCCGCCAACCGCTTAGCCAACTCCGCCAGGCCCACCTGCGCCAGGGCCTGTTCCGCCACGGCGGCGGCCCGGCCCAGGGAATGGCGTTCCCGGCCAAAGCAGGCTCCCACCATGACATTTTCCAGGACAGTGAGTTCGTGCAGGGGGCGGACCACCTGATGGGCCCGGGCCAGACCCCGCCGGGCCACCTCGTAGGAGGGCAGGCCGGTAATCTTTTCCCCCCGAAAGATCACCTGGCCGCTGCTGGGCTGATGGACCCCGTTGATCACGTTGAAGAGGGTGGTTTTGCCGGCGCCGTTGGGGCCGATGAGACCCAGGATCTGCCCCTCGGTGAGATCAAAGGTGACGTCCAGCAGGGCTTGCAGGCCACCGAATTTCTTGGAGATTTCCTGAACCTGGAGGATCATTCCAGCCATTTTCGCAACCCCGGAAAGCGTTTCCTAAGCCAGCCCACGCCGCCCCCGGGGACAAAGAGGACGATGAGCAGAAGAATCAAGCCCGTGGTGGCCAGTTGCAGGTCCTTGAAGAAGACGCTGGTGAGGAGGTAATCCCGCAGCTTCTCATAACAGAAGGCCCCCAGCACCGGCCCCAGCAGCGTGCCGTTGCCTCCCAGCATCACCATCACCAGGACCTCCAGGGACATCTGAAAATTGAAGGCGTCGTCGGGCTGCACGTTGCCATTCTTAAAGAAATAGAGGGTGCCGATGAGACCGGGGAAAAAGGCGGAGATCAAAAAGGCCTTGGTCTTGTCCTGGGGGGCCTTGACCCCCATAACCATGGCGGTGTCCTCATCCTCCCGGATGGCGATGAGCGCCAGGCCGAAACGGGAACGTCTCACCAGGTAGCTAACCACCAGCACTGCCAGGGTGACCAGCCACAAGAGGATGAAGGTGAGCCACAGGGCCTGGCCGGCGCCGCCGTAGTGCTCGTAGGCCGCGAAGTTGACGGACAGGCCGATGGAGCCGCCGAAGGGCCCAAAATTACTGACAAAGGCCCCGGCTGCCTGGTTGACCCCGATGGTGGCCAGGGCAAAGTAGGCCCCCCGCAGTCTTAGAACCGCGGCGCCGATGACGAAGGCGATGGCCATGGCCATGACCCCGCCGGCCAGGGCGGCCAGGTAAAGGGGCCACCCGAATTCGCTCAACAGGTAGAAGCCGAAATAGCCGCCCATGCCGAAAAAGACGATATGGCCGAAATTAACGTAGCCGGTATAGCCCATGATGATGTTCAGGCTGGAGGCCAGGCCGATGAACATCAGGACCGTGAAGGCCGTTTCCCGCATGGTGTCCTGGCGCAAGACCAGGACCACCAGGCCGCCCAGGAATACCAGGAGGAAACTGGGCCATAACCCGGATTGCCGGAAGGGGTTCATCTATTTGGACCCTAACAGCCCAGAGGGGCGGACCACCAGGACCAGCACAAACAGAACAAACTCCACCACCGTTACCCAGCTCACCGGCATAAAAATGGGAACCACCCCTTCCAGCCCTCCCAGGAACAGCCCGCCCAGCAGTGCCCCCAGGGGGTTGCCCAGCCCCCCCAGGACGCAAATGACGAAGGCCTTCAGTTGGTAGGAGGCGCCGCTCAAAATGGTGAAGGGGAAGAAGGTGGAGGTCAGCCCCCCGGCCACTGCGGCCAGCATGGTCCCCAGGCCGAAGCTCAGGGCCAGGATCTGGGACGAAGGAATCCCCATCAACTCCGCCGCTGCCTGGTTGCCGGACACAGCCCGGATGGCCTTCCCCGGCCGGGTGAAAAAGAGAAACAGGTAGAGGGCGCCGGTGATCACCAGCGCCGCTAGGGCCGCCAGCAGACGGGTGCCGGTAAAAATAACTCCGCCCCAGTCGAAGGAGCCCGCAGAAAAGTCGATATTGCGGGGCGAGGTGGTGAAGACCGCGGTGCCCACCCCGATGATAATCATATTCACCGCGAAGGTGGACAGCAGGGTGGACAGATAACCCGCCTTGATCACCCGGTGCAGGGCCACCCCGTAAATCAAAAAGCCGAAGAGCAGGGAGAGGACCACCACCCCCACCATGGCCAGGTAGGGATTTATCGCCAGATCGGTGAACAACATGTAGGTGGCGAACATCCCCAGGGCCATGGTAGCCCCGTGGCTCAGGTTGATGACCCGCATCACCCCCCAAATCAGGGTCAGGCCCATGGCGGCCACGCCGTACACGAAGCCGATGAGCAGGCCGTCAATTATCGAAGACAGAATTTGGGTCAACTTGAGGCTCCTGGACCGACAAAATCTTGATGCCGCTTCCCGCGAAGGCCAGGCCAGTTCCGGGTGAGGGCCCGCCGCCCCCCTTGGCGCTTTTTCCCGGCAGGGGAGGGCACGGAGGCCGTGCCCTCCCCTCAGATTTCCTTCAAGTCAGGCTTAATGCGGCGAACAGAGGGATGCTTGTCCACTGGCGGCGGCCGGCGGATATACCGCCACCTTCTCCGGCTTGCCCTGGGCATCCTTCTGCCACTGGATGACGATCATCTGGTGGCCGATTTGGAGGCCATGGGCCTGGGGGGTGGTGTCAAACTTGGTGAGACCGAAAAATGTGTACATATCTTCCCCATCGAGGGCCTCCTTGACCTTATCCGTGTCTATGGAGCCGGCCTTTAATATGGCTTCTTGCAAGATCAGCCCGGCGGCGTAGCCCCCGGCGCTGTGATAGGAGGGATCTTCATGGTACTTGCCCTTATACGCCTCGATAAATTGCTCCACCGTAGGGCCGAACCACATCACACCTTCCTTCTTGGCCGCCTCCGGGCTGTACTTGGCCAGCGGTTCCCACTGGGATGATCCGGTCACGCAGATGCAGGCATCGCCCAGTTCGGCGAATTTGGGCTCCGGCGGGGCCACCAGCAGGCCGACCAACTTGGGATTGACCTTCTTTTCATAAATCTGCCGGGCGAGCGTGGTGGTATCGGAGAAATGGCCGCCACCCATCACTGCGTCCGTCCCGGGCGGAATCTTGTCGATGTAAGGGGAGAAATCGGTGGTGGAGGGGTCATAGCCTTCATCCATCACTATTTTATAGCCTTTGCTGGTGGCGAATTTCTTTAGACCGTTCACACAGGCAGTGGAGAAATTGTCCTTTGAATAAATGATGGCGATGGTCTTGGCCTGGGGGGCCAGCTTGGCCAACACCTCGATAGGTCCCGTCAGGTAGAAGCCGGCAGGGGTGTAAGTCTGGTAGACCAGGGTGTAGCCTTTTTGGTGCGTGGCTTCCGCAGCCGCCCCCGCGGTGATCATGATCTTCTTATACTGTTGGGCGATGATCGCGGCGGCATCCGCCAGGGGGCTGCTGTAGGGACTGATGAGGAAGTCGACTTTATCGGTGCTGATGAGGCGGGTATAAAGCTCTTGCACCCGATCCTTTTTGCTCTCGTCGTCATAGAATTTGGCGGCCACTTTGATGGCGGTGCCGTCAGCCAGCTTGATGCCTCCCGCCTTGTTCACCGTGTCGATCCAGAGGTTCAATCCGTTGATCTGGCGGATGGCCTCCACGTTGAACGCTCCGGTCTGAGAGGCGGTGAAGCCCAGAGTTATGGTCTTTTCCGCAGCCATCCCGGGAGCGCCAAGCCCCAAGAACATGACAGCTATGGCCAGACAGCTAACCAATCCCAAACGCCTCATAGCTCCTCCTCGGTCCTATAATCGGACCTCGCCAAATGAGTTAAA
>JBAVAG010000090.1:0-80994 GCA_049585595.1 Desulfobaccales bacterium | reverse complement strand
GATGAGGGCGCCGCCGGCGGCGCCGATGACCCCGCCGACCCCGGTCCGCTCTGCGGAAGTTGTGTCAAAGGAGGAACCGGCACAGCCGCCGACCAGCATAACTACCAGTAATAGCACACCGATGGTTTTCAGCATCAACTTTCCCTCCCTCCGGGGCGCCGGGTTCCAGGAAATATCGGAAACCCGGCCGGGATTAACGATTTCCAATTATCTACAGTAAATTAAGGATGATTATCCAGAAGTCCAGAGGCACGGGCAACCACCCCCGATTTTTCCCTCCGGACTCTCAGGCAACTCTAGTTCCAGCCTTGTTTATTGATACCCTTTTTTAGATATAGTAGAAATATTGTCGAGACAATAATTAAAATTTAATTTATTGTGTCAGCATTCTCATCGATTCTCCATCCAGGTGGTAACGGCATGGCTGCAACCAAGTCCGGCGCATCTCGGAAAGCCATTAGCAAGGCTGGCTCCAGGGGAGGAAAGGTTAATGGGCCGAAAAAGCCCCCTGCCAAACGCACCGGGGAGAAGGGGGCCGGAGCCGCCCCCAACCCGCCGGGCCTGGAGACTGCCCCGGAATCTCCGGCCCCGGCGCGGCCCTTTGCCATAGTCGGGATAGGCGCTTCGGCCGGCGGCCTGGAGGCCTTCACCAGACTCATCGGGGATCTGCCCACGAATACCGGCATGGGCTTCGTCCTGGTGCAGCACATGGCCCCCCGCGCCCACAGCATGCTGCCGGAGATCCTGGCCAAGACCACCCGGATGCCGGTCACCGAGGTGCAGGACGGCACGCGGGTCCAGCCCAATATCATCTATGTCACCCCCCCGGACATCCTCATGACCCTGGAGAAGGGGGTGCTGCATCTGGCCAGCCGGGCCGAGCCCCGGGTGCTGACCCGGCCCATTGACATCTTCCTGCGCTCCCTGGCCCAGGACGAGGGCAGCCGGGCCATCGGGGTGATCCTGTCGGGCACCGCCTCCGACGGGGTCCTGGGCCTCCAGGCTATTAAGGCCGAAGGCGGCGTCACCTTCGCCCAGGACCTCGAGACCGCCAAGTATCCCGGGATGCCCGAGAGCGCCATCGCCGCGGGTGTCGTCGATTTCGTCCTCACTCCCGAGAAGATCGCCCGGAAATTGGCCAGCCTGGCCCAGCACCATCCCCTGCCCGTGGCGCCGCACCCCGCCGAGGAGGCGGAGGTCCCCCTGGAAGAGGGGGTCTTCAACCAGATTCTGATGTTGCTCAAAACCGGGGCCGGCCTCGATTTTACCTATTACAAGCACAACACCATCAAACGGCGCCTCCACCGGCGGATGCTGTTGCAGCACCTGGAGACGATCGAGGACTATGCCGGATACCTGCGGCAGCATCCGGAAGAAGTCAAGAACCTCTGCGACGACATCCTGATCAACGTCACCAGTTTCTTCCGGGAGCCGGAGTCCTTTGGGACCCTGCAAAAAATCGTCTTCCCGGAAATCCTGCGGAACCGGGCCGAGGATGAGCCCATCCGCATCTGGGTGCCAGGCTGCGCCACCGGCGAGGAGGCCTACTCCTTGGCCATCAGCCTCCTGGAATTCCTGGGGGACATGGCCAGCAACGTCCAGATCCAGATCTTCGCCACCGATGTCGAAGACGGGATGATTGGCAAGGCCCGCCTGGGCATCTATCCGGAAGCCATTACCGCGGAGGTTTCCGCAAACCGGCTGCGGCGCTTTTTCAGCAAGGTGGCCGGCGGCTACCAGGTGAGCAAGACCATCAGGTCCATGTGCGTCTTCGCCAAACAGAACCTGACCAAGGACCCTCCCTTCTCCCGCATCGACCTTATCAGTTGCCGCAACGTACTCATCTATTTCGGGGCGGTGCTGCAGAAGAAGGTCATCCCCATCTTTCATTTCGCCTTGAAGCCGAACGGCTTCCTGCTGTTGGGCAAATCCGAGGCCTTGACCGCCTTCTCGGAGTATTTCAACCCGCTGGACAAAAAACTCAAGGTCTTTCAGAAGAAAAAGGCGACGGTCCCGTTCCCCGCCCTCCCTCCCTTCCCCGGACCGGGTGGAGGTGGAGCCCAGGGCCTGGTTGAGGGCAAACCTTCGGGGGAATTGTTACCCCTGGCGGATTTGCAGCAGGAAACGGACCGCATCGTGCTGTCCCGCTTCGCCCCGGCCGGGGTGGTGATCGACGCCCACCTGAACATCATCCAATTCCGGGGACACACCGGCCGTTTCCTGGAGCCGAGCCCCGGGGAGGCCAGCCTCAATCTCCTCAAGATGGTCCGGCAAAGCATGGCGGTGGAGCTCAGGGCCGCGGTCTTTAGCTCCCTGAAGTCCAATACCCCGGTACGCCGGGAGGGGTTGCGCCTGCGTCTGGACGGCGCCCTGAGGGTGGTCAACCTGGAGGTCTGCCCGCTCAGGCCCGCCACCGCCCTGGATCGTTATTTCCTGGTGGTCTTCGAAGATGCGACCGCGCCGGTCAAGGAGGTCCCCAAGGGGAAAGAGCCCAGAGGGAAGTCTGCCGCCAAGGGCCGGACGCTTAACGAGCTGGAGAGCGAGCTGGCCGCCACCAAGGAATATCTCCAGACGGTCATCGAAGAGCAGGAGACCAGCGTCGAGGAGCTGCAGAGCTCTAACGAAGAGCTCATGAGCGCCAATGAAGAGCTCCAGAGCATCAATGAGGAGATGGAAACCTCCAAGGAGGAACTCCAGTCCGCCAACGAAGAGCTGGAGACCCTCAATGAAGAGCTGGGAAACCGCAACCAGGAGCTGTTCCAGGCCAACAACGACCTCAGCAACCTGCTCACCGTGGTCCAGGTCGCCATCGTCATTCTGGGGCCGGACCTCAGGATCCGGCGCTTCAACCCCGCGGCCCAGGAGATGCTGGGCCTCATCCCCGGGGACGTGGGCCGGCCCCTGGGAGACATCCGGCTGAAGGTGGAAGTGGCAAACCTGGAAGCGGTCTTCAAAGAGGTCCTGAGCACCCTCTCGGTCCAGGAACTGGAGGTGCAAGACCGGAACGGGCGCTGGGTCTCCTTGCGTCTGCGGCCCTACCGGACCTCGGACAACAAGATCGACGGGGTCGTCCTGGCCGTGGTGGAAGTGGACCTTATCAAACGCAGCCTGGAGGAGGCCCGGCAGGCCCGGGACTATGCCCGGGCCATCGTCGCCACCGTCAGGGAGGCTTTGGTGGTCCTGGATGGCAAGCTGCGGGTGGTCTCGGCCAACGACGCCTATTACCGGGTCTTCAAAGTCAAACCAGAGGATACCGAGGGCCACTACTTTTCTGAGCTGGGCGGGGGCCAATGGAACATCCACCGCCTGCGGCAGCTCTTAAGCAAGGTGCTGCCATCCGACCAGCATTTCCAGGATTTCGAGATGGTGCAGAAATTTCCGGAGGTCGGCCGCCGGACCTTTCTCCTCAACGGCCGGCTCCTGTCCCTGGGCGGTCCCGCCCGTGATCGCATCCTGCTGGCCATCGAAGACATAACCGAGCGCCGGGAGGCGGAGGAGGTATTGCGGGAATCGGAGGCCAAGCTCCGGAATCTGGCCATGCGGCTGCTGGCCTACCAGGAGGAGGAGCGCCGTGAGATTTCCAGCGAATTGCAGGAGTCCCTGGCCCAGGGCATCGCAGCCGTCAAGCTGCGACTGCGGACCATTGCAGAGAGGCTGCCCGGAAGCGATGAGGCGGTGCAGCAAGATTACCGCCAGGCCCTGGGCGATTTAGACCAGATCGTGGAAAAACTGCGGCGCCGGGCCGCGGCGCTGAGCCCGCAGATGCTGGCGGACCTGGGCCTGGCCGGCGGCTTGAAGGTCCTGGCCGACAGTTGCGACGTGGAGTGTGATCTGCACATGAATGACCTGGGCCGGGTCTTCACCATGGAGGACCAGGTCAGCATCTACCGGATCTTTCAGGAGGCCCTGAGCAACGTCTGCCAGCATGCCCAGGCCACCAGGGTGACTCTGGCCGGCAAAAAGGTGGACGGACAGGTGGAGTTCCTGGTGGAGGACAATGGCCAGGGCTTTGAGGTGGGCCGCCCGGAGGACCTGGAGGGCGGGCGCCGGGGAATCGGGCTCGCCTCCATGGCCGAACGGGTCAAGGCCCTGGGCGGGACCTTCAAACTAGAGAGCCAGGTGGGGGTGGGCACCAGGGTCTTCTTCACCATTCCCCAGTCCAAGAAGAAATGACCGGGGTTTTGGGGTTTCGGTTTTTCTGTCCTCAGGCTCTGGGGGTACGGCCAGATTTTGGCCATGAGGCAGGCAGCAGCGGACCCTGCCGACTTCTTCCAAAGATGGGCGGCAAAATAAGTCTTCAATGGAAAGGGGTTGCGGCTTGGAACCGCAACCCCTGGGATTTGCTGGTAGGCGGTACTGGATTTGAACCAGTGACTTCCACCGTGTGAGGATGGCACTCTTCCGCTGAGTTAACCGCCCAGGTTTGCCATCTATTTATAATGACAAAATTGCTTTTTGACAAGGTGAGACCTTTGAAAAAAATCGAGGACTGCCGCCGCGGTGGCCAGGGCAGGCGAAGACAAGGATCTCCTTCCTAACGCGGCTTTCACGGAGATGTCGGGGAAAATTTGTTGATTTTTCACAGGACCCCAGTCCAGTTCCCCCTCGAGAGAAGTGCTTGCCAGCCCCGCCCGCAGGCCTACCTTGACAAGTCCCCTGCAAAGATAATAATATGAAACATTTGTATTTTTCGGCTCATTTGGCCCGTCTCTGACGGCGATTCCTTGTTGACCTGGAAATCAGAGGGGGTAAGCTTTTACCCCCCGGGGAGGGAAAATATGAGGGTAACCCTGGGTATCCGGTATCTGGCGGTGGGCCTGTGTGTCCTGGGTCTGGCGAGCTGTTCCCAGACTTACGCCTATCTGCCAGACGTTGGCAAGCCCGCCGCCACCCCCGCTCCGGCAGGGGGCCAGGCCAGCGCGGCTCAGCCCGCCCCGGCGGTCGAGACGCCGGCCCGTAGGGCGGATTTGCGGCAGCAGGTCCAGAATTTGGAGGTCCGGGTGCAGCAGTTGGAGACCAGACTGGCGCAGCTCGAAGGCCGGCAGCCCGCCCCGGCCGTCGCCCCGGCCAGGATCAGGGAGCGGCCGGCGCCGGCCACCACTTCGGATAAGCTCTACAACGATGGCCTTCATCTCTACCAGGGAAAAAAGTACCCCCAGGCGCGCGCCCAATTCTCCGAGTATCTGAAGGAGCAACCCAGGGGCCCCAAGGCCCCGGATGCCCGTTACCAGCTGGCCGATAGTTATTTCCAGGAGGGCCGGTACCAGGAGGCCGCGGTGGAATTCAACAAACTGTCCAGCCAGTTTCCCAAAAGCATATTGGCCCCAGCCGGCATGTTGCGCCAGGCCATGGCCTACCAGCATCTACAGCAAACCCCGGCTTACCGGAGCACCTTGAGAAAATTGGTCCAAACCTATCCCAACAGCCCCGAGGCCAAAGAGGCGGATAATTGGCTGAAGGAAGGGAAGAAGGAGGCCTCCCCTGGCAAGGCTCCGGCCAAGACGGTGCCCAAACCGGAGTAGCAGCAAAAACCGGGGCAGAGCGGTTTTAAAGGATGACCGGGCGGTGGCCGGCGAATTTGTTTCAATTGCCTCCAAGGCTCAGGTAAACTGAATGGAGAGTTTCGGAGCGGCGCTTCCTTGAGGGCGCCCTAATGGGCGGTGGGCCCAGCCGGCCCTGGGTGCGCCCAGAGAGAGTGGATTTTCCGGGGCGGCCTGCGGCCGCCGCGGTGTCGAGGCCTCTCCCTGAGCCATCCTGAATTTTTCCCTAGTGTGATGGCCTGCTAATCAAGTCAGAGATATCGACCCGTGCACAGTCAGGCGCGGGCCAGGAAAAGAAACGATATGCTGAGCATACTACGTTCACATGCGAAACACTGGATCATCGGTATCATCATTTTTGTCATTGGCGTAGTCTTTGTCCTCTCCTACGGCTTTGGCGGCCTGCACTCCGGGCCCACACAAGAGGTAGCCGTGGTCAACGGCCAGCCCATCACGATCACCGCTTATGCCCGGCAGCTTAACGCCATGATCAAGCAATATCAGGAGATGAGCCGGAGCGAATTGACCCCCGAACTCATCAAGGCCATGCGCCTCAAGGAAATGGCCCTGGACCGGCTGATCGCTGAAACCTTGCTCATGCAGGCGGCGGATCGTCAGGGGCTCACTGTGAGCGACGCCGATTTGCGGAAGCAGATCGAGAATTATCCTTTTTTCCAGAGGAACGGCAAGTTCGATGAGCATCTCTATTTTATGATGTTGGCCCAGAATCAAATGTCCAGTGCCGAGTTTGAGGCGGAGGAACGCCAGGATCTCGAGTTGAGGAAGATCACCACCGAGGTGACCTCCCTGGCCAAGGTCTCCGACGCTCAAATCCGGGAAACCTACGCCCTGGCCAAGGAGGCGGTTCAGGTAAGTTATCTGGTGGTCACCCCGGATAAGTTCATGGCCAGCCAGCATCCCGCTGAGGCCGAGTTATCCCGCTACTACCAGGCCAACCAGGAGAAGTTTCGGGTACCGGCCCGGGCCCGGGTGAGCTATCTCTATTTCCCCACCCAAGACTTCCAGGACCGGGTTAAGATCTCCGATGCCGAGGTGGCAGATATCATCAAGGAGCACCCGGCGGAATTTCTCCGCCCCAAGGTGGTGCAGGTGCGCCAGCTAGAGCTGCTTATCCCCCCCAAAGCCGATGCCGCCACGCGGCAGCGCCTGGAAAAGCAAGCCCAGGATTTGCTTGACAAACTGAAGGCCGGAGCAGATTTCGCCAAGCTGGCACAGACTTACTCACAGGACCCCGCCAGCCGGGCCGCAGGAGGGGAGTTGGGCGATGTCCAGCGGGGCCAGCATCCCCCCCAGTGGGACCTGGCAGCCTTTGGCCTTAAACCCGGAGAAGTGGGCCGGGCCGACACCCCTCAGGCCATCTATTTGCTCAAGATGGAGGGAGTCAAGGAGACCGAGAAGATACCCGGGGCCGAAACCAGGCTGAGGGACCGCCTCAAGCAGGAAAAGGCCTTGCCCCTGGCCCAGGAGGCCGCCCAGGAGGCCCGCGCCGCTTTATCGCACGACCCCGCCGCCGAGGTGGCCAAAAAATATGGGGGTAGCCTTAAGGAAACTCCCTTGGTTAGCCAAAAGGACCAGGTTCCGGGGCTGGAGCCGGCGCCCGCTTTCACCCAGGCGGCCCTGCAACTCAAACCCGGGGAGACGAGCCGGGTGGTTGAGCTGCCCGGCGGCTTCGCGGTCATGAAGTCCCTGGAATATCAGGCGGAGAACCTCCCGTCCTTCTCACAGGTCAAGGACCAGGTGGCCCAGCAGGTGAAGAAGCAAGGGGCCATGAAAGACGCGGAAAAAGAGGCGACCCAGTTGTTGGCCCGCCTGCGGAAAGGGGAACCCCTGGATCAGGTGGCTGCGGCGGCCGGTCTGCCCGTCAAAGTGAGCAGCTTTTTCACCCGTTTCCAGGGCTTTGACGGCCAGCGCCAGGCAGAGGCCCTCACGGGGGCCGCTTTCCTCCTCTCCCGGGAACACCCCTACCCGGACCGTCCCCTCAACTGGAGCGAAAGTTATTACCTTTTGGCCTATAAGGAAAAGCGTCCCGCCGATCAGGCGGAGTTGCAGAAAAACTGGGAAAAGCTGAAGACCCAATTACTGGATGAAAAAAAGCAGATGATGTTGGTCTCCTGGCTGGATGCCGAGCGCCGCCGGGCCAAGATCAAAGTGTATGAGCTGCCCGGAGGGGAATGAGTTCGGAATCCGCCCCTGGTTGTGATATTATCAGTCAGGCGGCGGCCCTGGCGGTCTGCCGGCGCCCAGGCCGATGCCGGCGGCTGCCACAAGAGGAGCAGATATGCTGGATAAGATAATCTACACCATGGCGAACCCTTTTATCGAGATAGGCATCTTAGTAGTACTGCTGCTCGCCTATATACGGTACTGGAGAGACCCCCGAGTGGAATTTTCCGGCTCCAGGATTGTGCGAGTCCTGATCCTGCTGCTGGTTTTCCTGTACGTGATGCTCGTCTGGTCCAGCTCCGTTCAACCCGCCTTGCGAGGCATCAGCATCTTCGGGATGTTCATCGTCAATATGATTTTGCTATACCATTTGATCCTGGCCCGTCTGGTGCGGCCTTACCATAATGCCCTGACCGCGTTGACCCAAAAGCCTGGGGAGTCCGAAGTGTTCCAGCAGGTCTGGCGCAGCGGTAAAAGATTCTACTATGCGCGTTATACCTGGTCTTCCCTGTTCAGCGGCGCCAACCCCTTTCATTTCCTGGGGCAAATAGCCACCGACCGGGTTCGGGATGATATCCGTGACACCCTGCGGCGCTACGGGGTGGAGCAAAAGATGCTCAGCCTGGCCTCGCTGGTGGCCTATTTAAAGCAACAGATCGGCTGCGACCAGACCATGCCGGCGGATTTTCGAGACTTGATACTCCAGGCCATCGATGGTTTTGCCAACCACCCTTATATCCAGGAAAAAGCCAACGAATTCCTGGGCCTCGCCTCGGAGAGGCCTGAAGAGATCAACTTTCCTGAGTGGAAAGCCCAATTTGAATCCTGCATCAAATCCACTAAATAGCCCCGCCGGCCTTCCAAAACCATTAACCCCCAGCGAGCCTGGCGGCGCCAGCGAGACCGTCTCCGGGACGCCGCCGGCGGTGGTCAGGGCCGCCTGCCACCGGGTTTTGCTGGCCCGGGAACGAATCCTCCAAGACTATCCGGATTGGCAGGCCTGGCGCCGCCAGGCCCGGGAGATCAAGACCGAGGCCATCTCCCGCCTGGATGAATTACTGCCGCAGGTGGCCCGGGAAGTCCAGGCCTGGGGAGGCAAGGTGCTCTGGGCCCGGGATGCGGCTCAGGCCCGGGAGCTAATCCTGGGTCTGGCCCGGGAGCACCGGGTCACCATGGTGACCAAATCGAAGTCCATGACCACCGAGGAGATCTGCCTCAACCTGGCCCTGAGCGCGGCAGGCATCCGGACACTCGAGACCGACCTGGGGGAATTCATCGTGCAGTTGGCCGGCGATTCTCCAGCACACCTCACCGCCCCGGCCCTGCACCTGGACCGCCGGCAGATCGCCGCCATCTTTCGGGAGCGGCTGGGGGCGTCCTGTTCCCTGGACCCGGAGGCCCTAACCCGGCTGGCCTGCGACCATATCCAACCCGATTTTTGGCGGGCAGGGATGGGCATCACCGGGGTCAACTTCGCCGCCCCGGACGGCACCCTGGTATTCCTGGAGAATGAGAGCAACCTCCGCCTTACCGCCACCCTGCCGCCGGTGCAGGTGGCGCTCATGGGGCTGGAGAAGATTATCCCTGCCCTTCCCGACGTGGAGGTCTTGCTGCGGCTGTTGCCAGCCAGCGCCACCGGCCAGCGCCTCACGGCCCTGGTCCATTTTCTTCGGGGTCGCAAGTTCCAACCGGAGGGGCCCCAGGCCTTTTACCTGATCATCCTGGACAACGGCCGGCGCCGCCTGGCCAGGGACCCGGAGTTCAGGGAAGCCCTTTATTGCCTGCGTTGCGGGGCCTGCCTCAACGTCTGTCCCATATTTCAGCTCCGAGCCGCCCACCTGTACCGCCGGGTCTATCCCGGGGCCATCGGCATTCTGCTGGCCCCACACCTGGCCCCAGTGGGCGACATCAGTGACTTGTGCAGTCAATGCGGCGCCTGCCAGGAAATCTGCCCGGTTGGCATCCGGCTAACGGAAAACATCCTGAAGGAACGGGCCCGCAGCCGGCAATGGCGGAACCTGCGGGCCTTGTCTGGCCTGGCCGGCCAGGCCTTGGTCCGGCCGCGGCTCTATCGGAGCCTGGAGCCTGGGTTGCGGTTATTGCAGAACCTGGTTCCTGGCCGGCAGCAGCCCCCCTGGTCGGCGCTGAGGCTATCCCCGGAAAGCTTTCAGAGGAGGTGGCGGCGCGGACCCCACCCCGGCGGCCCCACCCGGGCCCCGGAGCCGCCGGCCGCCCCCGCGGGGGTCCCTTTTTCCCGGGGAACTGAGGCGGTTAGGTTCGCTGGTCCGGGCGGGACAGGCGACGCCATTAAGGTCTCTCCTTCCCTGGCAGCCCGGCTGGAGGAGGTGGGGGCCACCTTCCGGCAAGTCCGGGGAGCGGACCAACTGGCCCGGCTGCTGGCGCAGTTGCCGGAACCCTTATGGTTTCAGGACCACCCCTGGCTCTCGTCAGCCGCCCGGGAGTTGAGACGGCTGGGGTTGGCGCCCCACCTGGCTAAGCGCCGCTGGGCCCCACCGGGCCAGACTGCGGTCATCGTGGGCCTGGGGGCCATCCCCGAGACCGGCAGCGTCCTCATTGAGGCCGCATCCTCCCCGGCTGCGGCCATCTCCTTCCGGGTGCGGCGATTGGTGGTCATCATCCCCCGGGAGACGGCTGGTCTTAGCCTGGCCCAGGCCCTGGACCTGGTGGCCCAGCAGGCCCCGGGCATGATTACCTGGCTTACCGGCCCCAGCCGCACCGCGGACATCGAAAAGGTCCTGGTCCTGGGGGCCCAGGGGCCCAGGGAACTCCAAGTGGTGATTTACCAGCAGGAGGATTGATGGAATTGCTGCCGGTTACCGAGATCAGCTCCCGGGCCGAGGCCCTGCAAAGGGCCCTGGCGGAGGAGCATATCGACCTGGCCCTGGTGCGCCAAAGGGCCGACCTTTTCTACTATGCCGGGGCCATCGTGGACGGCTTCCTGGCGGTGGCTCCCCAAGGCAACCCCTTACTTTTAGTGCGCCGGCCCCGCGCCCAGGACGCCCTGGTCCCCTCTCCCTGGCCGAAGGCGTTCTACCAGGACCTAAAGGAACTTCCGGAGATATTGGCGCGTTCCGGGCTTAAGCCCGGCGGAGCCCTGGGCCTGGAGCTGGACGTCATGCCGGTGGCGTTTTATCAAAGGATCCGGGAACGCCTGTTCCCCCAGCACCTCATCCTGGATGTCTCACCCTTGATCCGGCGGCAGCGGATGGTCAAGAGTGCATATGAAATTGAGCAACTGCGCCGAGCCGCGGCCATCCTGGATCAGGTCCAGGCACAGGTGCCGGAGTTGCTCCAGCCCGGGATCTCCGAACTGGAGCTCTCCGCGGCCCTGGAGTACCGTCTCCGGCTCCTGGGCCATCAAGGATTGGTCCGGGTGCGCAACTGGGACCTAGAGCTTTTTTATGGACACGTGCTCTCCGGGATGGCGGGGCTGGCGGCCTCCTACAGCGACACCCCCAGCGGCGGCTTGGGGTTTAGTCCCGCCTTTCCCCAGGGGGCGTCGCTGAAGAAGCTGGCCGCGGCTGAGCCCATCAGCGTCGACCTGGTGGCCTGCGTCAACGGTTACGTGGTGGACATGACCCGGATGTACGCCCTGGGGTCGCTGCCGGAGGCGGCCTGGGAGGCCTGGGAAGCGGTCCGGGAGATCTACGCGGCCATGGAGCAGGAAGCCCGGCCGGAGGTGGCGCCCGGGGCCCTCTTTCACCGCCTCTGGGACCTGGTGCGGGCCCGGGGGTTACAAGATTATTTTATGGGGCAGGGGCCGGACCGGGTAGGCTTCCTGGCCCACGGGGTGGGGTTGGAACTGGACGAATTCCCCTTTCTCAACGCCCGCTTCCCTTTTCCCCTGGAAGAGAACATGGTGCTGGCCTTCGAGCCCAAATTCTTTCTACCGGAGATCGGCATGGTGGGTCTGGAGGACACCGGGGTGATCACCCCCTCGGGAGTGGAGTGGCTCACCCACAGCCCCCGGGAGCCCAGGATCATTTGAATCTTAGCTGCCAGGCATCAGCTTCCGGCTTTGAGGTTTTGCGTTGGGCTGATTGCTGACCGCGGCTCTTCACAAATGATTCCCTTTTTGTCATTGATTTTTGGTTTAAGTTGCGCAAGAATGCGAGGCAATCTCGGAGATTGGCGAAAGTAAAGGAGATGCCCCTGACCAAATCTCTCCTCGCCGTCGTTGGCTGCCTGCTGCTGGCCCTGCTGCTGCCGGCCGCCCGGCCCTTGCCGGCCCCGGCGGTGGACCCGGTAATCGCCTGGGGCGGGCCTCCTTTGGTGCGGCAGGTGGCCCTCACCTTCGATGACGGCCCTTCGCCCCGCGCCACCAGGCTAATCCTGGCTCTTCTGACCCGTTATCGGGTTCATGCGACTTTCTTCGTCATAGGAGAGCATTTGGAAGAATATCCCGGCCTGGTGCGGGCCGAGATCCGGGATGGCGAGGAGGTGGGGAACCACAGCTTCGATCATCCCCGTTTCACCAAGTGCGACCTGCCCACCCAGGAACGGGAGTTGGAGCGCACCCGGGTGGACCTGGATCTGTTGGGTTATCACCCGGCCGATCATCTCTTTCGCCCCCCTTACAGCGATTACAACCAGCGGCTGGTGGCCTACCTGGGCCATACCCACCGGCGGTTGGTGCTGTGGGGCATCGACTCCGGCGACTGGCAGGGCCTGCCGGCGAAGGCCATCGTCCACAACGTCGTGGACCGGGTGCATCCCGGGGCCATCATCATCTTTCATGATAGCGATGAACACGGACGGGCCAACCGGACCCCCACGGTAGAGGCCCTGAAGGTAATCTTGCCGGCCCTGAAGGCTGCCGGCTACCGCATGGTCACCATATCGGAGCTCATCGCCGGGCCCCCCCCCGTTAAGCAGCCCTAACCTTGGCGGCCCCGGCAGTTCCATTCTCCTGCCTCCGTGCTTCCGTCCTGGCGGCCTTTCCGCCCGGCGTCGAGCCACCCCTTAGCTGATTGCCATGGCCCCGGCGATGGGTTAATATTATTGTATATGAGTATTGAATCGTTTTCTCCCCTGAGCTGCGCCCGCCAAGGGCGCGGATCTTCGGCTACGGCCGGCCGCCCGGGTCTGGGGTATCGGGAGAGGACTAAGCGGCCATGACCACCATGCCCTTCCTGGAACATCTGGAGGAATTGCGCCGGCGCCTGATCATTTGCATCGTGGCCGTGGTCATCGGCACGGGGATCGGCTGGCCCCTGGTGCCCACGATACAAAATTTTATAACCCGGCCTCTCCAAGAGCCCTCCATCACCCAAGAGTGGCACTACTCCCTGGAAACGTTTCTCATCGAGAAGTTCCCCAAGACCGCCAAAAATTTTGGCATAGAGAAGCCGGAGCCCCCCCAGGTGACCCTGCATAGGCTGAACTACATGGCTCCCCTGGAACCGTTCTTCGTCCAGATGAAGATCTCCCTGATCACCGGCCTGGCCCTGGCCTTTCCAGTGGTCCTTTACCAGTTGTGGCTCTTTTTCGCTCCGGCCCTCTACCCCAAGGAGAGAAAAATCCTCATGTTCTTCATCCCCCTGGGCACGGTGGCCTTCCTCCTGGGGGACCTGTTTTTCCTCAAAATGGTGTGGCCGCTGGTCATCTCCTTTTCCCTGCGGTATGAGAGCCCGGTCCTCTTTTCCATGCTCAACCTGACCTCTTTCGTCAACTTCTGCCTGCGCCTGCTGGTGTTATTCGGGTTGATCTTCGAGCTGCCCCTGATCCTCTTGATCCTGGCCCGCATCGGGCTGGTGCAGGTCGAGTTCCTGCGCCGGCAGCGGCGCCTGGCCATTTTGCTCAGCGCCGTGATAGCCGCTTTCCATGCTGATCTGCTCACCATGACGGCCATCGCCATTCCCATCTACCTCATGTATGAACTCTCCATCCTGGCGGTCCGCCTGTTCGGCCGGCCCGCCCCAGCCGAAGGTAGTGATGCGGAGTCACTCCCGGTGGGAATGGGAGCGGGCCCGCCCTCTCCCTAGGCTTGCTCCCGGCCTTCTCCTGAACCAGCGCCAACTGCCCCTGGCAGGAGCCCTGGCCGCCGGGAAGCGCTCCTGCCGCGGGCATGGCCCCTTCCCCCCTCGGCATCCGGGTGAAACGCGGGAATGAGCGCAGGACCGCCCTATCCTGAGCGGTTCGCCGGCCCGGCAGCCATTTCGGTTGACAGGATCGGGGACTTGCCGATATATAGACGCTAATCAGGTATCGAGAGAATGATGGATTATGGTCACCGAAAATAACCCATCGGGGAGCGAAGCCCCCACCGGCCCGGAGAAATCCGGAAGCCGGCTGCGCCGCCCCCTGGCCCGGCTGGCCGCCTGGCTGGCGGGGGGGGAATACCATTACGCCGGCTTCCTTCCCAAGCGTCCGGGGTTTTTACTGCGCCATACCCTGGACCCCTCTTTTTCCCGGGTCGAGGTTAACCCCCGCTATCTGGAGCGTCTCGAGGAACTGGCCCGGAAGGGCGCGGTGGTTTATGCGCTTAAATATCGCAGCCATCTCGATTTCCTCTTCTTTAACCGCCGCTACCAAAACCTGGGGGTGGTGGCCCCGGAGGTGGCCTTCGATCTCAACCTGTGGATGTGGCAGCCCCTCTTTCATCTGGTGCAGATCATCTCGGCCGCCCTCAATCATTTTTCCCGCCGCCGGGGCTGGCCCAACCCCTTCCAGGACGGCTATTTTTTAAAGATCATTCAAGAACGCCGCGGCTCCCTTCTCTTCCTGGTGGATCAGGTGGGCTTCCGGCAGCGGTTCCTCAAACCCCGGGAAGACCCCATCCGGCATCTCCTGGAAATCCAGCAACAGGTCGACTTTCCTATTTTTCTGGTGCCCCAGATGGTGATCTACGAGAAGACGCCACCCCGGGAATTCAAGGGGTTGCTGCAGCTATTCTTCGGCGACGTGGAAAACCCCGGGAAGTTGCGGAAGCTGGTGCTTTGCTTCTTCAAGTCTAAGCGGGCCGTGGTGGAGGTGGCCGAGCCGGTCAATCTGCAAAAGGCCCTGGCCGAGGCCCCCCAGGATGACCGCCTGCGGGAGGTGGCCCAACAGATCCGCCGGGAGCTGATCTCGCGCATCGACCTCAAGCGCCGGGTGATCACCGGGCCGGTGATCAAATCCCGGGAGGAGGTCATGGAACTCACGCTCACTGACCCGGGGCTCACCAGCTTCATGGAGCGCCTGGCCGAGACCGAAAAGAAGAAGCTCTATAAGATCAAGAAAGACGCCCAGGACTGTTTCTGGGAGATCTCGGCGGACTGGAACCAGTTTTGCGTCAACGGGATGATCTCCGTGGTCACCTGGCTGTCGAAACACCTCTTTGACGGCATCGCCTTCGATGCCGAAGGCCTCGAGCGGGTCAAAGAGGCCGGGCAGCGTGGCAGCCTCATTTTCGTCCCCTGTCACAAGAGCCATCTTGACTATCTCATCCTCAATAATCTGATTTACCAGCACCATATGCACCCGCCCCGGATTGCCGCGGGCAAAAACCTGTCCTTCTGGCCTCTGGGCCCTATCTTCCGGGGCTCCGGGGCCTTTTTCATCCGCCGTCGCTTCCTAGGGGGAAAGCTCTACGCCGAGGTGCTTTACACCTATATCAAGACCATGATCCGCAGCGGTTATAACCTGGAGTTTTTTATCGAGGGAGGCCGGAGCCGCACCGGCAAGCTGGTGGTGCCCAAACTGGGCCTCTTGCACATGATCCTGCGGACTTACGAGGACAAGGCCGCCACCGACCTGCTGTTTGTTCCCACCTTCATCGGCTATGACCAGGTGCCGGAAGAAAAGGCCTACCTCAAGGAATTGGAGGGGCGGGCCAAGGAAACCGAATCCGTGGGCCAACTGGTGAAGGCCAGAAAGTTCTTGTGGAGACGGTACGGCCGGGCTTATATCCAGTTCAGCGAGCCTATCTCCTTAAAGGAGTTCCAGAGCCGGGCGGCTTCGCTGCCCCCGGAGGGCACCCAACTGCGCACCCAGGCGCAAAACCTGGCCTATCACATCATTCAGGCCATCAACGCCATTTCCGTGGTCACCCCCTTCTCCCTGGTATGCGCCGCCCTGCTCACCTACCCCCGCAAAGGCGTCTATCGCCGGGAATTGCTGCAAATCATCCAGGTGCTCCACGATTACCTGCAAACCCGGGGGGTCCACCAGGCCGAATCGCTGGAGAATCTCATTCCCGCGGCGGAGGATACCCTGGTCCTGTGCGAATCCCGCAAACTTATCGCCCCCATCGAGAAAGAAGAAGGGCTCACCGACGAATTGGGACTGGGCGGGTACAGTATCGACGAGTCCAAGCGGCCCCTGCTGGAATACTACAAGAACAACATCATCCATTTCTTCCTGCCCGCCTCTCTGGTCTCCCTGGCCATCCTGGCCTGCCAGGGCTTCGAATTCGACCTCAAGCAGATAGTAGCCGACTTCGATTTTCTCCAAGACTTCTTCAAAAATGATTTTATTTTCGAAGACGCCGATTCCGAGACCCAGGTGAACGAGATCCTGGCCTACTTCGCTTCCCGGGGAGTGGTCATCAACCTGGACCCCGAGACGGCCACCTACACCCTGTCGGCCTCCGGCCTCAAGGAACTCGTTTACTTCGCCAACCTGCTGTACAACTACCTCGAGTCGTACTGGATCGTTTTCCGTTCCATCAAATATCTGCAGAAGAAACCCCGCAGCGAAAAGGAATTCCTCAAGCGCATTCAGTCCATCGGCAATAAACTCTACAAGCTGGGCGAGGTGGAGCGATCCGAAGCCTTGTCCGAATCGACTTTCCAAAACGCCATGAAGCTTTTCGGAGAAAAGGGCATCGTCCTGAAAACCTCCCCGGAAGGCAAAGGGGCCCCCACCTTCAGCCGGCCCACCGATGAAGACGCCAGGGAATACTACGGCCAACAATTGGCGCGGTTTTTAAGAAGGTAAGGAGGGGGTCTCAGTTGGCGCCTTCCAGGGCTCCCTCAAAGGCCAGGGCGACGGCCTCCCGGGGGGTGGCGGCCCGCACCAGGCCCTGGAGGTTCCATTTGGCCTTTAGGGCCACCACCCGTTTGCCCAATTTGAGGGCGATGGCCGCCTCTGATATGGAGCCATACTCGCCGTCCACCGCGATCAGGGCGTCGGCGCTATGGGCGATGAGGATATTGCGGGCGTGGCCCAGGTTGGTGGCCAAGGAGTAGGTGAGATAAGGGTTGGCCCGTTCGCGGTCCGCATCCGGCAGGATGCCCAGGCTCACTCCCCCCGCCTCTTGGGCCCCCTGGGCGGCCGCGGCCATCACCCCCCCCAAACCGCCGCAGATTAGCACCGCGCCGCGACGGGCCACTTCCCGCCCCACTTCCCGGGCCAGATCAGCTATCTCCGGGCTGACACGGCCCCCGCCGATTACCGCCACGTAAACTGGCGCCATAATTCCCAGGTCCTTCGGGTATCCCGGCTTAATTAACAAATTAACAGGAGACCCTGTCTCTGTTAAGTATTCCCATTATGGGGCTCGATAAAAAGGAAAATTTTCGCCGCAGGCCCCAGGGCCGGAGAAGAAAATTATTAACGCTAAGGAGTAGCAAGACAGGTAATCGCAACTTATCTTAAGGGCAAATCCACCCGACAGGAGGTTGGTCATGAGGAAGATGGTTGTGGTTTGCCTGGCTTTAGCCCTGGCCTTCGGATTTGCCGCCGCAGCCGGCGCCCAGAAGGCCGCCCCCGAGAAAGTCACCGTAACCGGTGAAGTCATTGACCTCTATTGTTATACCACCGGGGGCCACAAGGGTATGGGCCATAGGGCCTGTGCCCTAGACTGCGCCAAACATGGGATCCCGGTGGGGCTCTTGGAAAAAGGGACGGACAAGGTTTATATCCTGCTTCCTGACAAAAAAGCCACCCCGATTCCCGCCGGGGTCATCAACAAGTGTGGTGAGGATATCACCGTTACCGGGCAGAAGTACCTGACCGGCGGAGACACCTTCCTCACCATCGAATCCTTTAAATGAGCTGCCTGGACATCTAGTTGCCAGGGGTTGCCCCCGCTCCCGGAACCCGCACCCCCTGGCAGTCCCTTTTTTTGACAAAAATGGAATCTATAAAGGCGAAGGGAGCTGACAGATCTTAGCAAGCGGTTTACCATTGTCAGC
Source organism: Desulfobaccales bacterium (assembly GCA_049585595.1). Classification (GTDB taxonomy): domain Bacteria; phylum Desulfobacterota; class Desulfobaccia; order Desulfobaccales; family 0-14-0-80-60-11; genus JAPLJC01. The sequence goes on along the minus strand of JBAVAG010000090.1, from coordinate 63,131 downwards.
CGCCCCGGTCTCGCCTCGGTCCATCTCCAAACCTTCCGCCATTACTGCCAGCACCCATCTATACTCCTCGGTCAGGAAATCCAGCAACTCGTGCTTCAGGCCGGGGGGCAGCCATTCCCAGGTGTAGGTCTCGATCTCCAGGTGCGGACAGAACCCTTGCGCTTTAAGCAACTTGAGCACCTTCCGGGTCTCCTCCCGGGTGGAGGCCAGCGCCCCGAAGCTCTCGACGAACAGGGGCAGGTGGTAATGGATGCGCCACTGGCCTCCGGGGACACGGTCCATCAATGCCAATGCCTGCCACAGGTCCGGAAACTGCCGGACGCAGCCGCGGTTTCCCCGAGCCCTGACCTGGTGCAGGTAGGGAGATTGGCAAAAGGGCTCCAGTTGCTGAGCCAGATGGGCCCGGCGGCCATTATCCGGCAGGATCACTTCCAATCCCGCGGTAATTTGGACCTTTCCTACCCGGATGCCCGTTTGGGCCAGCAAGTCCAGGGCGGCGGCCGGATCCTCATAGGACACCGCCAGATGGCAGGTGTCCAGGCAGACCCGCAGGTGCCTCAGCAGGCGCTGGCGGGCTTCGTCCAGGGATAGTCCGGCGGACCGGGCCAGCCGCGGGGACCCCCGGGGCAGCAGCCAGTCCTGGAAAAACTCCACCACCTCCCGGGTGTGCTCCAGCAGGCCGTCGGGCTCGGGCTCCAGGTCCAAATGGATAAGCTTGCCCTCCCCTTCTTCGACGCGGATAAGCCTCGTGGTCAAGCGCACGAGATTGTCGGTGATTTCCTCCATGGCGGCGGCGTTGCCTGGCGGGATCCAGGCTTTGTACGACAGGGGCACGGTCGAAATGCCGCCTTCTCCTCCCTCCGGCAACAGGCGGGCCAGGATATCCACCAGGCGCAGGGTGTAGCGGAGGCGGCTGGCGGCGCGCCAATCCGGGGCAAAAATCTTTTCCTTAACCGGTGGAGATCCCAGAGCGCCGTAAGGAAAACCATTGAGGGTAAAGACGTAGAGCTGCTGGGCGGCAAGAAAGTCCTGAAACCTGGCCAGGGCGTCGCCAGCCAGGAGTTCCCTGGACTCCCCAGCAGAGAGGCGCAGACCCAGACCGAAGGGCCGATCCGGGGCGAGGCGGGCGCGGAGCCGCGGCACCAGGGAACGGAGATTGCCGAAGAGCTCCGGCCAGCCCCGGCCCGGGTGGACCTTGGTGCAGTAAGTCAGGTGGAATAACCCGTCCGGGCCGATCTGCAAGGAATTTTCTCCCTTCCTGAAGCCCGGCCTGGCTTAGCTCGCCAACGCCGGCTGGGCCGCCGGCCAAACTACAGGGGCGAGCCGCCGCAACTCCTCTAGGGCGGCCCTGAGCGTCCCATGGTCGATTTCGTGGGTCTCCAGCCCCCGGCCGATATCCGCGAGGAGGAGGATGGTGAGGCGGCCTCCCAGGTGGGTGCGAAACTCTTCCAGCCCCCGCAGGAGGGCCTCCTGGTTATCGAGTTGGGGGACGTACAGCGCCAAACCCAGCCTGGTTAACAAGTTCAGGACCCGCCGCCAGGGGCGTTCCCCGAGGAGCCCGGCCAGATAGGAGTAAGTGGTGTCCAGGGCCAGGCCGATGGCCACCGCCTCGCCGTGCCCCAGTTCGAAGCCGCTCAAAAGCTCCAGGCGGTGCGCGGCCCAGTGGCCGAAGTCCAGGGGCCTGGAGCTTCCGTGCTCAAAGGGGTCGCCGCCGGAGGCGATATGGTCCAGGTGCAGGGCGGCGCAACGGTAAATGACCTGCCGCATGGCCTGCAAGTCCCGACAAACCAGGCCGCGGGCCTGCCTCTCCAGAAAGGCGAAGAAGGCCGCGTCCTTGATGAGGGCCACCTTGACGGCTTCGGCCACCCCGCCGATCCAGTCTTTTTGGGACAATGTGGTCAGGAAGCTGGAGTCGTTGAGCACGGCCGCCGGAGGGGTAAAGACGCCCAGAAAGTTTTTCTGGCCCATGGCGTTGACGCCGTTTTTTACCCCGATGGCCGCATCGGCCTGGGCCAGGACGGTGGTAGGCACCCGAATGAGCCGGATCCCCCGGTGGGCGGTGGCCGCCGCCAAACCCACGGTGTCGATGAGGGCGCCCCCGCCTAGGGCCGCCACGTAGGAATGGCGGCATAAACCCGCCGCCAGAATGGCCTGGTGCAGGATGGTGACGTGCAGGGGGTCGTTCTTCACGGCCTCGCCGCCAGGCAAAAGCAGGGGGGCCCCCGTCAGGGTAATGACCTCGGAATGGGCCCGGCAATACTCCTCCAGGTCCGCCGGCAAGCCGGGATGATAATGGTAAAGGCCGCGGTCCACCACGGCCAGCAATTTTTTGGGCGACTCAATGCCACCCTCTCTAATGACCTCCTGGAACAGGGGATTCCCCAGGTCGAACAGACCGGTGGTGAAATGTACCGGGTAGTGAAAACTCACCTGGAATTCCTGGTAGATGGTCTTGATGGCGGCGCTCCTGTAGCCGCAGGCTTTAGCCTGCGTTATCAGACCATGGCTCATACGGCCCAGGCCCAAGCCCGCGGCCAAATCTGGGGTGTATTTAGAAGTTAGGTCTTGGGTTGGCTGATTTCCAGTTTTTGAGAAGGAAAATGTCTAGGCCCCGGGGCTTCAGGAGGGAATAGCCAGGGCCCCCGCCAGCCGCGCCACCAGGTCGAACAAGACCGACGGCGCCAGGCCCAGCCAGAGGATCAGTAAGAGAATCACGGCGCCGGCCAGGCCCACCGCCAGATCGCCCCTGGGGGAAGCCGCCCCGGACCCGGCCGGCTGCATGTAGAGCGAGACCGTCACCTTAAAATAGTAATAGAGGGAGACCATGGCAGTCAGGATGCCGATAACTGCCAGGACTGTGTAGCCGGAGTTAAGCACCGCCCGGAACAGGGCGAATTTCCCCATGAAACCCGCGGTGGGCGGCAGCCCCGCCAGAGAGACGAGGCAAACGGTCAGGATCCCCGCCCGCCAGGGCTGGGAATAACCCAGACCCTGATAGTCTTCCAACCTGTCGAGGTCGGAGTCGGCCAGAGCCGGAGAGAAGCTGCCGATGAGGCCGAAGGCCCCCAGGTCCATGAGCGCATAGACCACCAGGTAAAACATCATGGCCGGCAGCCCGCCTTCTTTGACCGTCACCAGGGTCATGGCGAGATAGCCCATCTGGCCGATGGAGGAGTAGGCCAGCAGGCGTTTAATCTGCGTTTGATAGAGGGCGGTGACATTGCCCACTATCATGGTGAGCGCCGCCAGGACCCAGAGCCCCGGCAGGCAGTAGGCCCAAAGCGGCGGAGCCGCCAGCCAGGCAAAGCGCAGCAACGCCGCGAACAAGGCCACCTTGGTGCCGGTGGACAGAAAGGCGGTCACCGGCGCCGGCGCCCCCTGGTAGACGTCCGGGGTCCAGAGGTGAAAGGGAATCAGAGAGATTTTGAAGCCCACCCCCACCAGGATCAGGGCCAGCGCCAGGAGGACCACCGGCAGGTCCTCGGGCTGGGCCAGGGCCGCCAGGGAGCCGGCCACCTGGAGGGTGCCGCTCATGGCATAAAGCAGGGCGATGCCGAAGGTGAGGAAGGCCGAAGCCACCGCGCTCATGATGAAATACTTCAGGCCGGCCTCATTGGAGGCGGCCTCGCCCTTGCGCACTGCGATCAAAACATACAGGGACAGGGAAATAAGCTGAAACCCCAAAAAGAAGATGATCCAATTGACGGCCCCGCCCACCAGCACCATCCCCAGGGCGGCAAAGAGAATCAGGCCGTAGAGCTCATCACCGCCAAAGCCCCGGGCCCGGGCATACTGCCGCAGAAAGAGGCAGGTCAGGATGGTGATCACCATGAACAGGCAGGTAAAAAATCGGGCATAGCCCCCCAGGTCCAACATGCCTTCGAAGGTGGGGTTGGCCGGAGTTATCCAGAGGGCTGCGGCGCCGGCGGCCGCGGCGCTGATCAAGGCCAGGGCGAAGAGCACTCCCCCGGGCAGGCGCCGCCAGAAGGCCCCGGCGCCGAAGACCAGGGAGCCGCCCCCGGCCAGGATAAAAATCGGGATCAAGCCGAGCCAATCACTGGGCATGGTTCGTCACCATTGCTTCTCACCTGACAAAGACCTGCGACCGGAACCGGAAGACCCAAGCCAGGCTCCCGTACCACGTCTCGCGTCTATTTCCTCTCTCGGGCCGGCGGCGCCATGAACTCCGGACCCACCGGATCTTTGATGGTTTGCGCCAGTATCTGGTCGATGGCGTCCAGGGCGGCCTGATCCAGGTTCCAGCCGCTAATCTCGGGCACCGGATCGAGTTGCTCCGGCTTCCGGCCCCCCCACAAGGCGATGTCGGCGCCATGGTCCAGGACCCAACGCACCGCCAGGTGGAGCACCTGCCGGTCATAACGATCCCGGGCTAACCTGTCCAGCCGGTCCACGGCCGCCAGATACTGGACCAGCCGCGGCGGCTGGAACTTCGGGTCGATCTTGCGCAGATCATCCCCCTGATATTGCCGGCCGGGTTTAACCTGGCCTGACAGGAGGCCGCGGCACAAGGCCCCGTAGGCCATCAGGGCCAGGTTATTTTTGCGGCAGAAGGGCATGAGGTCCGCCTCGATGGCCCGCTCGAAAAGATTGTATGGCGGCTGCACCAGGTGCACCGGGCCGCCCTGCCGGAAGTCCTGAATCTGCTCCGGGGAATAGTTGCTCACCCCCACCGCCCGGATCTTGCCCTCTTCCAGGAATTGTTTCAGCAGCCTGCCGGTCTCCTCGAAAGGCTCCAGCGGGTCGGGCCAGTGGATGAAAAGAATGTCCAGGTAGTCGGTTTGCAAATTTTTGAGGGAGTCCGCCATGTTGCGGCGAATAAACTCAGGCGCACAGTTGCGGAAGACCTGGCCGTCCCGCCAGTCCAGGCCGGTCTTGGTGGAGATGCAGACCTGCCTGCGGCAATTTTTCAAGGCCAGGGCCTTGCCGAGGATCTGCTCCGAGCGGCCGAAGCCATACACCGGCGCGGTATCGATCAGGTTGATACCCTTATCGATGGCGTTATGGATGGTCTCGATGGCCTGGGCCTCATCGGTGCCGCCCCACATCCAGCCGCCGATGGCCCAGGTGCCCAGGGCGACGCGGGACACCTTAAGATCGGTCCCCGGAATCTGCGTATATTCCATGGTTCTACCTCCAAATTCTTTTCTATCAGGGCAGCCAGGCCAACTGGGCGGCGTGTTGCTGCACCATGGCCGTAACCGCTGGTTCCAGCAGGTGGAGCAGCGGTCCAGGGTGCAGCCCGATGAAGAGCGCCGCCAGGGCCAGGCTCCCCAGGATGATGATCTCCCTGAAGTTCACGTCCCAGAGGACGTGCTCGGCCCGGGGTTCGCCGAAGATGGCATCCTTGACCATCCTCAAGATGTAAATCACCCCGAAGACGATGCCGAAGAAACCCAAAATGGCGATCACCGGTCTGGCCTCGTAGGCACCCACCAGGATCAGCAGCTCTCCGACGAAATTGTTGAGGCCAGGCAGGCCCAGTGAAGACAGGGCAAACAGCAGAAAAAAGGCGCTATATATCGGCATCTTGCTCCAGATCCCTCCCAAAACGGCGAAGTCCCTGGAGTGAATCCTCTCATCCAGCATGCCAACCATAATGAACAGGGCCGAAGTGGATATGCCGTGGTTGACCATTTGCAGCACGGCGCCGCTCAGGGTGATGGAGTTCCAGATGACCAGGCCGATGACCACCATGGCCATGTGGGAGATGCTGGAATAGGCCACCAGCCGTTTGATGTCGGTTTGGGCCAGGGCGATCCAGGCGGCATAGAAGAGCCCGCCCACTCCCAGGACTAGCAGCAGCGGCCCAAAGAGCCGGGTGGCGTCGGGAAAGAGCGGCATGGCGAAACGAAACAGGGCAAAGACGCCGGTCTTCAGCAGGAGTCCCGCCAGGTCCACGCTGCCGGCGGTGGGCGCTTCGGTATGGGTGTCCGGCAGCCAGGTATGCACCGGAATCAGGGGAATTTTGATGCCGAAGGCCAATAAAAATGCGGCGAACAACAGGATTTCGGTGGTGCGCCCCAGGGGCCCATGCTGCAACAACTGATACACCGAAAAGGTGTAGACCCCGGTCTGCTGCCCATGGATGACATAAAGGGCGATGAGGGCGATGAGCATCACCAGGCTGCCAGCCAGGGTGTAGAGGAGAAACTTGATGGAGGCGTGCAAACGGTTTTGGTGGCCCCAGATGCCCACCAGGAAGAACATGGGGAGGATCTGGACTTCCCAAAAGAGGTAAAAGAGCAGCAGGTCGCTGGCCAAAAAGAGTCCGACCAGAGTCCCTTCCAAAAATAGGATGAAGAAAAAGAAAGACCCCACTTTTTCCTGGATGGCATCCCAGGAGATGAGTATGCAAAAGACGTTGATGAAGGCGGTAAGCGTAACCAGGGTCAGGCTGATGCCGTCCAATCCCAGGATGTAGCGGGCCCCCAGCCAGGGGATCCAGGGGTAGTCCTCCACCAGGAGCCAGGATCCCACGGGACCGGAGTGAGGTGTCAGACCCCGCAAAAACAGGGAAGCTACCAGGCCTAACTCCACCAGGGTCACCCCCAGGCTGAGCCAGCGAACCAGGCGGGGGTTCTGGTGGGCTGCCAGGACGGCAAAGCTTCCCAGCAGCGGCCAGAAGATGATAAGGGAAAGCATTGGGAATTGGTGCATATTCAGACCTCCGTTACCACAGGTACCAACTGAGGCCCACCGCCACAAAGAAGATGGTCAGGCCCAGGAACAACATCCCCAGATAGGTGGACAGCCGCCCCGTAGTCCAAAACCCCAGGCCGCGGGAGACGGTCACCAGGCCGTCGGCGCCCTTGACCGCCCCGTCGTCCAGGAAGATTTCATCAACCTCGAGCCACAAGAAGGCGGCCAGGGCGCGGTAAGGACGAAAGAGGGCCCGGGAGCCGCCGACGATGACTTTCTGATCGTAAGGGTCATCCACCTGCCGCCAGAGAAAAAGGGCCGCCCTTTGATAGGGGCGGACGAAAATCGTCTGGTAGAGCTGGTCCAGGTAGAAAGCGGAAAACAGGAGTCCCCAATAGCCCTCCAGGGCCGGCTCCCGGGCTGGCCGCCGGCGATAAAGCATATAGGCCAGGGCCAGGGAAACCACCACGACAGAGCCGCTGGCAATTCCCAAGGCCCATTCCGTCCCCAGGGGGGCCCCCAGGTCCGGCCGGGCCCCAGGGACGACAGCCAGATAGTTCCCCAGAAAATTCTTGCCATAGCCCCCGGGGAGGTTTAACAGGCCGTCCACCAGGGCGCTCACCGCCAGGGGCCACAGGATCCAGGCCATGAACCTGGGAGTGGGGTGGATTTCTTCGGGACGGCGGCCGTCCGGCCGGTCCGGGAAGGCTACGAAGAAGACCCGGAAGGTATATAGGGGCGTCAAGAAAGCCGCCACCATGCCCAGCAGCCAGAAAAACTTATAAGCCTCCCCGGGATGGATGTAGGTAGCCAGCAGGATGCGGTCTTTGCTGAAGTAGCCGCCCAGCAGCGGGAAGGCGCTCAGGGAGATGGCGCCGATCAGAAAGAGCCAGTAAACCATGGGCATACATCTTCGCAGCGAGCCCATGCGGAAGATGTTGTGCTCCTCGTCCAGGGCCTGGATGACTATCCCCGCCACCAAAAAGAGCAGGGACTTGAAGAAGGCGTGGGACACCAGGTGGAAGAGCCCGCCCACAATGTCACCGGCGCCCACCGCCAGAAACATGTAGCCCACCTGGCTGATGGTGGAGTAGGCCAACATCTTCTTGATGTCCCATTGGGCCAGGGCCGCAAAAGAGGCGTACAGCGCGGTGATGGAGCCCACCGCGGCAATGATCAGCATGGCCAGGGGAGAGAGCAGGATTAACGGGAAGAGCCGCATGAGCAAATAGGTGCCGGCGGTGACCATGGTGGCCGCGTGAATCAGGGCCGAGACCGGTGTGGGGCCGGCCATGGCGTCCGGCAGCCACACCGTCAGGGGCAGTTGCGCCGATTTGCCCAGCGCGGCCCCCAGCAGCAGCAGGGCCAGGATGGTGGCCAGGGTGGGACTGAGTGCGGCGGCATGGCCATTGATATAGGTGATGGAAAAATTGCCGAAACAGACGAAGACAAGGCCCAGGGCCACTTGAAAGGCGATGTCGCCGATGCGGGTGCAGATGAAGGCCTTGCGCCCGGCATTGGCGTTGGCTTCGTCTTTATACCAAAACCCGATCAAGGCATAGGAGCAGAAGCCCACCCCCTCCCAGCCCAGGTAAACGAAAATAAGGCTGTTGGCGGTGGTAATTACCAGCATGGCGAAGACAAAGAGGTTCAAATAGCAAAAATAGCGGACGTAATCGGCGTCCTCCCGCATGAAGCCGGCGGAGTAAAGATGGATAATGCTCGCCACAAAGGTGACCATCAGCGCCATGACCGCGGCCAGGGGGTCATAATGGACGTTCATGGCCGTGGTGAAATCTCCGGCCTTGAACCACTGGCAGAAGGTGACATCGTGGGCCCGGTCGGAGGCCAGGACCAGGGCCGCCGCGGCACAGGCCAGGGCCCCCAGGACCGCGGCGCAGGCCACCGCCTCCACCGCCCGCCGGGGCAGCCAACGGCCCAGGACGGCGTTGATCACGAAGCCGCCCAGGGGCAAAAGCAAGAGAAGCAAAAGGACAGTTTCCACGTCAACCCTTCATCAGATTGTAGCGGTCGGCATCCAGAGTGCCGGTGCGCCGTTGGGAATAGACGATGAGGGCCAGGCCCACGGCCACTTCGGCCGCGGCCACGCACATGATGAAGATCACCAGCGCCTGGCCCTCCAGCTGCTGCCAGCGCAAGGAAGCGGCTACCAGGGCTATCCCGGCGGCGTTCAGCATCACCTCCACGCCGATGAGGATCATCACCAGCGAGCGCCGGGCCACCGCACAGGCCGCTCCCAAAAAGAACACGGCCCCGGCCAGAACCAGCACGTAACAATAAGGGACAATGGCAGTCATGATTTTTCCCCAGGCGGACCTGGGCGTCCTCCCCCAGTCCGGGGGCGCACCTTAAAGTATGCCCCTACCCTTCTCGCTTTCCCAGATACAGCGCCCCCACCAGGGCCACCAAGAGCAGAAAGGAAACAATTTCCACCGAAAACCAGTACTTCTGGAACAAAAATCGCCCGAATTCCAGGGGCGACGCCGCGGCCAACGGCAACGGCAGGTCCCCACCGGATTCACAGATAATCAGGACCAGGACCGCCAGACTGAGTGCGCCCAAGATCAAGGCGGGCAGCCATTGGCGCAGGTACGAGCCCACAGGCTGTTCCGTCGGCCGAATCTCCAGCATCATGACAATGAACAGAAACAGCACCATGATGGCCCCGGCGTAAATGATCACCTCCAGGACCGCCAGAAACGGGGCCCCCAGCAGATAAAAGAGCAGCGCCGTGCCAAAAAAAGACAGCACCAGGTAGACGATGGCGTGCATCAGGTTGCGCCGGGTGACGGCCAGGCCGGTGGACAAAAGGATTACCGCGGCCAGGATATAGAAGATGCCGGCGTAAGGATTCATCACCATTGCCTCAAAGCCGTCCTCAGGGCAGGTTGCTCTTGAGGTCCACCGGGGGCGCCTCCTGGATGTGGCTGCCCTTGCCGCCCACCATGGCTACCCCGGCAAAACGGTAAAAGTTGTATTCGAGATTCTTGCCGCCGTGGGCCACCAGCAGGTCTTTCTTCTCGGCCACCATGGCCAGGATATCGGCCTCGCAAAACTCATAGAAGGGGGTGAGCTGGATGGCCAGGGTGGGGCAAGCCTCCTCGCACAAACCGCAGTAAATGCAGCGGGCAAAATTGATGCGAAACCAGGGGGCATAACGGCGGCCATCCTGGCGCTCTCCACACTCCATGGAGATGCAACTGGTGGGGCAAACCCCGGAGCAGAGAAAGCAGGCCACACAGCGTTCCTCGCCGTCCGGATCCCGGGTCAGAATGATGCGGGCCCGGGTGCGCTCCGGCAGGAACCGCTTATAGTCCGGGTATTGCTCGGTGACCGGCCGCCGCCCCAGGTGCCGCAGCACCATGGCCAGGCCGCCCCATAGGCCATTGATACCTCGAAGGGCCACGCTCCAGGGACTTAACCGGCCCCGCCCGGGGTCTTTAATTTCCGTCATGGAGCCTCCGCAAATCTAGACCTCCCCGTTGGTGAAGAGGAGCAGGTAGTTATAGGGGCCAACCCTGGCCATCCGGCTCTTTCTGAAACCGTAAGGGGCAGCCAGGGTTGCCACTTCCTCCGGATTCAGCCGAATCCTGAGGGGCGGCCCCGGCGGACCGGCCACCTTGTCAAACTCCACGATGGCCAGGGTGCCCCCGGGCTTGAGCACCCGTTGGGCTTCTTTGAGGGCCCCGGCGGCGCTCCCGGATTCCACCAGATCGTGCAACACGGTGGCCATCAGGCAGAGATCGACGCTGGCGTCGCCCAGGGGCAACGGCTGGCTGATATCCACCTTAAGGGGCCGGAGGTTGCGGCGGCCGGCGGCCGCGGCCCGCTCCTCCAGGGTCTCGATTCCCTCTTGCCACAGGTCCAGGGCCACCACCACCCCGTGTTTGCCGATGGCTTCGGCCACTGCCAGGGTATAGTTGCCGGCGCCACAGCCCAGGTCCAGGAAGACCGTGTCATTCCTCAGAGGCAGCTCCGCCAGGAGCTTTTCCGGTTCGATGAGGTCGAAGCTGCTTTTTCCAGCGCCAGGCGGCCTGGTTATGGTGGCGTCCGGGGTGTGGATCATGCAACCCTCCTTTGCACCGTCTCAAGTCCTGCCTGGCCGGAGCCTTTTTTTCCAGGTGCCTTACCAAAGGTGGCCGGGACCCCTTACAGCCCCAGAGCCAGCATGGCGCCCCCGGTGATAATGATGTTCAGCAGCGCCAGCGGAATCAAAATCTTCCAGCCGAATTCCATCAGCTGGTCGTAGCGCAGCCGCGGGTAAGTGGCCCGGATCCAGATGATGGCGAAGACCACCAGGGAAACCTTGATCAGGAACCAAACGAGCGGGGGCAGCCACGGCCCCTGCCAACCGCCCAGGAAGAAGACCGCCACCAGGGCCCCCAGGACCACCATGTTGACGTATTCGCCCAAAAAATAGAGCCCGAAACGCATGCCGCTGTATTCTATGTGATAACCGGCCACCAACTCGTTTTCCGCCTCGGGCAGATCGAAAGGGATACGCTTCATCTCGGCCACGGCGCTAACGAAAAAAATCAGAAAGGCCAGCGGCTGCAAGATGATAAACGGCAACCGCGCCTGGGCCTGGACGATGTCCACCAGGGAAAAAGAATGGGCCAGCATCACCACCGGCACCAGGGACAGGCCCAGGGAGAGTTCATAGCTGATCATCTGGGCCGCGGCCCGGATGGCTCCCAGCAGGGCATACTTGGAGTTGGAGGCCCAGCCACCCAGCGCCACTCCATAGACCGAGATGGACGAGAGCGCCAGGACGAAAAGCAGGCCGACATTGAGGTCGCTGACCACCCCGGGGATCTCCTGACCCCGGAAGGTCCAGCCCTGGGCAAAGGGCACCACCGCGAAAACGAGCAGCACCGTTCCCGCCACCACCGCCGGGGCATATAGAAAGATGACCCGGTCAGCCCCGGCGGGGATGAAATCTTCCTTGATCAGCAGCTTCACTGCGTCGGCGATGGGCTGCAAAAGCCCCTGGAACCCGGCCCGGTTGGGCCCCAATCGCAGCTGCATGAACCCCAGCAGGCGGCGCTCCACGTAGATCAGATAGGCAGCCAGCAACAAGAGGACCACCAGCACCACCAGGAGCTTGACGATCAAGATGATTATGCCCAGGGCCCAGACCGACATCATTCTGCCACCTTGAGGATATCGCCCCAAGAAACCAAAACCTGATAATCCGGAACCAGGCGCCAGTTTAACTGCCGGTGGCGGGGCAGCACCATGACCCCGGCCGCCATATTGGGCGCCACCTGGAGCGCCACCCTCAGTTCGCCCCCCGGGAGCCGCAAAGCTACCCGGTCCCCGGCCGCCAGGCCCAATTTAGCCGCCTGGTCAGGATGCATGGAGAGCCCCGGGGCTTCTTCCACCTGCTGGATAAATTTGGAATAACTGGCCAGTTCTTCGGTCCCGAAGGTCGCATCCACCAGGAGCAGCTCCAGGTGCTCCGGAGAGGGCGGCTCCGGGATCAGCGCTCCGGGCGGAGAATAGGCCTTGGCCGGAAGGGGCTCGGGAAGAAGCCGCGCTCCCGGCGGCTCGAACAGACTGGCAATATTGGCAAAAACGCCATTCTCCCGGCTCAGCCAATCCCAGAGGTCAGCGGCTGGCAGCGTCACCGGCGGTGACAGGGCCGCAGCCAATTCCTGTAAAATCTCCCCCGGCGTCCGGGGTTCGCCGCCCGGGACCCGGCTCAGGATGGTCCGGGGCGGGTGCAAATCCGGGCTGATCTGGGTCAGAGGAGTGCCCCCCAGGTGCACCGGCGGGGCCAGTTGCAGGCGGCCCTCCTGATTGATGAAGCTCGCGGGGGTGCGCTCGAATACGGGGAGGGTGGGCAAGACTATCTCAGCCCGCGCCACCATGGCTGAGGGCAGAAAGTCCAGGGCCACCAGCAATTCCAGCTTTTCCAAGGCCCGGTTAAGCCGCTCCCGGTCCGGGTAGTCCCAGCAAGGGTCGCTCTCCATCGCCACCAGGGCCTTGACCGCGCCGGCTTCCAGGGCTTCCACCAGGGGAGCCAGCCCCTCCCCTTCCGGCGACAGCAGCACCGCGCCAAAGGCATTGGCCCCGGGCAGCAGGTAAAATAGCCCGGCATTCAGGCCGGCAGCCCGCAGCAGCCGAACCAGGTCCGCGGCCAGGGCCGGGGTTGACTCCCGGACCGCGTCGGTGCCGCAGATAAGCATTGGCCTCTTGCTTTGGCCCAGTCTTTGCCCCCAGGAGGCCAGGCTGGCTTGGAGGCCGGCATCCGGGCCGAATTCCCTGGGCAAGGCCTGAAAAAACTCCCGGCCTGCAGAGTCGAGACCCTCCAGGTTTTGGCCGTCCAGCGCCATGGCCGCCACCGCCCCCAGGGCTGCATTGAGATTCCCCGGATCAATGGGCCAATGCTCAAATTTAAAGGGCAGACTGACCGGCCGCGCGTCGAGCACCGCGACCTGGCCCCCCCGGCGCCAGGCCTGGCGCAGGGCTAAAGCCAGCATGGGGGCCTCGTTCAGCGGGTCGGCCCCGGCTACCAGAATAAAATCCGCCTCTTCCAGCTCTCGCAGGGACACGGCCAGGCCGGCGTCCAGCCGGGAAACCGCGGCCCTGGCCTTCCGCTCTTGCGAGGGCACAGTGAAATAGCGAGGCTCATTCCAGCCCAAGGTCCGGCAAAATCGTTTCAGCATCGCCTGGGCCTCCAGGCTGCTGCGGGCCGAGCCCAGGCAGGCGACAGACCCGGGGCCGTGTTTCTCGACGATCTGGTTGAGCCTGGCTGCGGTCGTGGCTACCGCCTCCGCCCACTCCGCCTCCTGGCCCGAAACCCTGGCCCGGCGGGGCCGCTCCTCATGGCTTTCGAAGGCGAAGCCGTACCGCCCCCGGTCGCAGATGAAGTAGCCGTTCACCTTTTCGTGGAAGCGCCCTTCCTGGCGCCACATTTGCCGGTAGCGGGCGCTCCCCGTGGTATTGCAGCCCAGGGAGCAATGGAGGCACACCGACGGGGCCCGCTCGAAATCCCAACGCCGGCCGACGAAGCGGGCCGGTTTGTCGGTGAGCACCCCGGTGGGGCACAGGTCAATGATGTTGCCGGAAAAAGGGCTCTCCAGGGGGCCGTCCTCATAGCGCCCGAAGTACATGCGGTTGGCGATCTGTAAGGCCCCGAAATCCCGGTAACCGGCGAAGTCCTGATAGAAATTGCGGCAGCGCCAGCACTGGATGCAGCGGTTCATTTCGTGCTGCACGAAGGCCCCCAGGTACTGGTCGTGGTAGGTGCGCTTGGGGCCCAGGTAGCGCCGGATACCGTGGCCGCCGGAGATCGTCTCGTCCTGGAGCAGGCAGTGGCCGCCTTCGTCGCACACCGGGCAGTCCAGCGGGTGGTGCATCATCAGCCACTCGATGACGTACCGGCGAAACTCCATGGCCTCGGGGTCGGTGGTCGAGACAACCATGCCGTCCCTGGAGTCTTCCATGCAGCTCATCTGGATGCCTTTCACCGGCCCATCCTGGAATTTGACGGCGCACACCCGGCAGGCCCCGAAGGAGCCCAGGCCGGGGTGGTAGCAGAAGCGGGGGATCATGATCCCCAGCTTCTCGGCCGCCGCGATAACCTTGGTCCCGGCCGGAACCTCAATGGGCCGATTATCGATAATGAGCTTAGGCATAGGTCTTACGCGGGATGCGGACCAAGCCGCATCCACCATCCATTATTTTTCTCACTCCGGCGGGTACCACAGTTGTCGGTACGGCCGGTAGGTCTCGGAAAAGGGGCACTTCTTCTGGCTGATGTGCTCCCGAATCTCGTCCTCGAAATATTTCAGCAGGCCCAGCAACGGCTCAGCCGCCCCGGGGGCGAAGCTGCAATAGGCGCTGTCCATGTGCCGGGCCATCTGCTGCAGCATGGGGATGAACTCCTCCCGGCCCTCCCCGGACTCGATCCGCCACAGCAGGTCCCGGATATACGGCAGCCCCTCCCGGCACGGCGTGCAGTAACCGCAGGATTCCCGGGCGAAATATTCGATGAGGTTCAGGGTGGCGGCCACCAGACAGGTACTCTGGTCGAAGACCATGATAGCCGCGGTCCCAATCCGGTGGCCAATGGCTTCCAGGGGTTCGAAATCCATCTCCACGTCATAGTACTTGGCAGGCATGAATGCCGTGGAAGCGCCCCCGGGGATGACCGCCTTCAGCTCCGAGTTCGCCAGCATCCCCCCGGCCGACCCTTCGATGATCTCCCTCAGGGGGATGCCCATGGGCAGCTCGTAACAGCCGGGCCGGTTGACCCTGCCGCTGACGCAGAAAAGTTTGGTCCCGGCCCCGGTCTTGGTCCGGGCCAGGCCCTTGAACCACTCAGCCCCCCGGCTCAAAATGTGCGGTACGCAGGCCAGGGTCTCGGCGTTATTGACGATGGTGGGCCGATGCCAGAGGCCGTCGGTGGCCATGTGGCGGTCCTTCAGGGGGTGGGCCCGGTGGCCCTGGATGGCGTTGACCTGGGCCGTGGCCTCGCCGCAGATGTAGCGCCCGGCGCTGCGGTGCACCACCAGATCAAAAGTGAAGTCGCTTCCCAGGATGTTCTTTCCCAAAAACCCGGCCTGCCGGGCCACTGCCACTTCCCTCTCAATGAGCTGGGCGTCCAGTTCATAGGAAGGCCGGATAAAGAAATAGCCCGTCTGGGCCCGCACCGCATAGCCGCTCAGAATGATTCCCTCAATGACCAGGTGGGGGTCGATGTTCACCAGCACCCGGTCTTTGAAAGTGCCGGGCTCCATTTCGTCGGTATTGGGCACTACATAGCGCGGGAAGCCCGCACCAGCCGGTATGGAGGACCACTTGCGGCCGGTGGGGTAGCCGGCGCCGCCCCGGCCCCGGAGGCCGGAGTCCAGCACCAGCTGGCGCACCTCTTCCGGCGTCCGCTCTTTCACGGCCTTGGTCAGCGCCTCATAGCCGCCGCTCTGCCGGTATTCGTCAATGGTGGCAGGGCGGTCGGGCCGGCGGTTTTTGAACAGCACTTCTTCAAACATGGCAGTCAAGGCCTGATTAGACCGGGGACCGGCCCTTGCTCCTTTCTTCCGTCCCCGGTCCTCCGTCCTTTTTGTTTATTTACAAATCACCAGGTCGCAATACTCCGTCTTCAGTTTTTCCAAAATCTCGTCGATCAGCTGCGGGGTTAGAGGGCCGTACATCTTGCCGTTGATCAGCATGGCCGGAGCGCGGTCGCAGAGGCCGATGCACGCCGTGGGCAGCACCGTGAACAAACCGTCCGGCGAAACCTGCCCGGCGCAGACCCCCAGCTTCTTGCAGAGATAATCGAACACCGAGTTCTCATGGAACATCCAGCAGACCACTCCGTCGCAAACATGGATGACATATCTGCCCACCGGCTCCCGGTAGATGAAGTCGTAAAAAGTGGCCAGTTCCTCAACTTCCAGCGGGGTCAGCCTGAGAATGGCGGCCGCCTCCGCCAGGCCCTCATCGGTCAGATAGCCGTAATGTTTCTGGACCGCATACATGACGTTGATCGCCTGCTCCCGGGGGTGTTCGGCTGAGCCGACCTGGGCCTGCAATTGGTCCCGCATTTCCTCAGGAATCATAGCATCCAAACCATGCCGCGGGCTTCAGCCTGCGTTTCTCGAAGGTACAACTCGAAACTCGAAGCTCACCGGTCGATATCCGGCAAGACGAAGTCTATGGAGCCGATAATGGCGATCAAATCCGAAATCAGGTGGCCCGTCGCCATCAAGGGCAGGGCCTGCACGTTGGCAAAACCCGGCGACCGGAAGCGCAGGCGGTAAGCCATGTTGAGGCCGTCGCTGGCCGCATAGACTCCCTGCTCGCCCCGGGGGTGCTCGATGGCCATGTAGGCCTCGCCCCGGGGAATCTTGGCCCCCCGGGTGACATTGATAAAGTGGTGGATCAGGGTCTCGATGTCCGTCAGGGTCTCTGACTTGGGCGGAATGATATAGCGGTAATCATCGCTGAGCCAGCGTCCCGGCGGCATCCGTCTGGCCGCCTGTTCGATGATCCTGACGCTCTGGCGCATCTCTTCCACCCGCACCAGGTACCGGGCATAGGAGTCCCCGCCGGTGGCATAAGGAATGTCGAAATCGAAGGCCTCATACCCTGAATACGGCATCTGTTTCCTGAGGTCCCACTCCAGGCCGCTGGCCCTGAGGTTGGGCCCGGTGACACCCCACTCCATGGCGTCCTGCTTGGAGAGATACCCCACGTCCCGGGTCCGGGCCTCGAATATGGGATTCTTGGTAATCAGGGCCTCGAATTCCTGGATGCGCCCGGGAAAGACCTGGACAAAATCGTCCACCAACTCCTTCCAGCCAGCGGGCAGGTCCATGGCCACGCCGCCCAGCCGGAACCAGGAGGGATGGAGCCGCCCCCCGGTGATCATCTCGACGATGTCCAAGACCTTTTCCCGTTCGGCGAAGCAGTAAAAGGTGGGGGTCATGGCGCCGACATCCTGGACGTAAGTGGAAAACCAGACCAGGTGGTTGCTCAGACGGAAGAACTCGGTGAGCATCACCCGGATGAATTGAGCCCGGTCCGGCACCGAAATTCCGGCCAGCTTCTCCAGCGCCAGCAGGTAGGTGAGGTTGTTGGCCACCCCGGTGAGATAGTCCACCCGGTCGGTATAAGGGAGGAACTGGTGCCAGGACTGGCGCTCGCCGATCTTTTCCGCGGCCCGGTGGTGGTAGCCGATATCGGTGTCGAGAGCGGTGATGGTCTCGCCCCGGAGGGCCAGGATAAAGCGGATCAGCCCGTGGGTGCCGACGTGGTGCGGGCCGATATTCAGCACGTACTCGTCTTCTGCCAGCCGCCCAGCCATATATTCGCCCGCGTCCCGGGGCTGGTGCTTCTGGGCGTCGTAATGGGTGTAGGGCTCCATGTCCGTGGCCCGGTCCGGATAGCCCTTGCGGAGCGGAAACCCCTCCCAGTCGTGCGGCATGAGGAGGCGCCACAGCCGCGGGTGGCCCTCAAAAAGGATGCCGAACATGTCGTAAACTTCGCGCTCGTACCAACTGGCCGCAGGCCAGATGTCGGTGATGGTTGGGACCGTGGGCTGGGGGCCGTAGAGCGGCGCCTTCAGACGCACCCTCGAGGCGGAATCGAATGATAGCAGTTGGTAATTAAGGGTAAAATCAGGGTATTGCTCCCGCTCCCGCCGGGCCGACTCATCCACCGCGGTCAAATCGTCCAGGCGCAGGAATCTGGGTTGGGACTCGGTCTTCAAAAAGCGCAGCACCTCTTTGACTCGCTCCGGCGCCACCTGGAAGGTGAGCATGTCCGAGGTGTTTTCGGCTTGGGCCACGGCGTCCCCGAATCTTTCCGACAGGGTTTTAGCTAAAGACCGGTCCGTCTCGCTCAATTCGATCCAGTGGGGCGGCGGGGTCCACATGAGGTCGGAGCGCGACTCAAAAAACAGAGGCGGGGTGACGGAGGTGCCCCGAGGCGGGGTGCCATAGTAGCCCGGGCCCCGGCAGTCCCGGGACTTCGTCAGGCCGCCCACCAGGATGGGGGTTTCGGTCCCCTGGCTGCCGCCGGGCCGGTGCAGGATCCTGCGCAGCGGCTGCTCGGACATGACCTTCTCCTGGAGCAGCACGATGGATTGCATGACCGCCTCGGGCCGGGGCGGGCAGCCGGGGATGTAAATATCCACCGGCAGTATTTGGTCGATGCCCTGGACCACGCTGTAGCAGTCGTACATGCCGCCGCAATTGGAGCAGGAACCCATGGAGATGACCCATTTCGGTTCGGTCATCTGCTCATAGAGCCTGAGGACCACTGGGGCGATCTTCTTGAAAACCGTGCCTGAAATGATCAGCAGGTCGGATTGCCGGGGCGAGCCCCTGAGGACCTCGGCCCCGAACCGGGCAATGTCGAAGCGGGGGGTCCAGGCGGTGATCTGCTCGATGAAACAGCAGGAGAGCCCAAAGAACATCGGCCAGAAGCTGTAGGCCCGGCACCAGTTGAGCAGGGCGTCGAGCACCCCCTCCAGCCCTTTACCCGCTGGTCCGGCGCCGGCAAAACGGGGCCGGTTCAGGTATTCCAGACCGCGGGTTATATCCGGGGTGGTGACGCCTTTCGTAGTAACGGGGACCGCCAATCCAGCCCTCCTTTTTTCCACAGATAAACCAGGCTGGCGAGCAGCACGATGATGAAAAAGCTGATTTGCAACCAACCCCGCCAACTGAGTTCTTCAATAGCCACCGCCCAGGAAAAGATCAGGGCGGATTCCACGTCAAAGATGAGAAAAAAGACTGCCACCAGGTAGAAGGCCACCGGATAGCGGAACCAGGCCCCGCCGGTGGGGATCACCCCGCATTCATACGGGAGGGACTTTTCCGGAGAGGGTCTCTGCTCTCCCAGCCAGCGGGTAAGGAACAGGAGCAGGGCCAGCAAGCCCAGGACCAGGGCAGCATATAACACCAGGCTAAGGAGGCCCGGAATCCAAGGGCTCCAGACTGGACCTAAGGGCCGCATACCAACCCCCTGCCGGCGGCGTCGCCCTTGAGGCCGGTGCCGCGGCGCCCCGGCTTGCCGGAAAATCCCATGAAATCACGCCCTGCCGGGATTGGGCAATTTACTCCCTGCATCCGGATCATGACAGAACTTTAAGACTCCTCCGCCCGCCTGTCAACCCGGGGCGGGGTTCCCGGGCCGCGGCCCCACCCTGGCGGTTCTTGACAGACCTTGCTCCGGTCTTATCTTTAAGTGAGCAACGGTTTGCGGTATTTGCCGGTCGTGGTTGGACAGGTTAGCGGCTGGCGGAAATCGATCCCGATCTAAAGCTGAAAACTGGCTGCAGCCGGCCGGCGGTGGCATCCCTTGGCCATGAAAGACTCGACTGCGCTTAATACTGATCTGGCGCCGGGGGCGCTGGCGCTGGCTACCTCCCGGCTCAAGCTGCTCCTGGCCCTCTCCCGCACGCCCCACGGTCTGCTGGACCTGGCGGCGCCGGCTGCGGCCGCGCTTCTCTGGCTGGGGCGTCTGCCGCCTTTGGCGACCACGGCCCTGGGGTTGCTGACGGTCTTTGCCGGCTATACCGCGGTCTATGCCTTGAACGACCTGGTGGATTGCCGGGTGGACCGGGAAAAACTGCGCCTGCAGGGAGGGCTGGGGGCGAACTATTACCTGGATGCCGTCTTCCTGCGCCACCCCCTGGCCGCGGGCCGGGTGAGCCTTCCGGAAGGGGTCCTGTGGACCGGCGCCTGGGCCCTGGTGGCCCTGCTGGGGGCCTATTGTCTGAATCCGGCCTGCGCCCTCATCTTTCTGGCCGGCTGCCTCCTGGAGACCACTTATTGCCTGTTGCTCAGGGTCAGCCATCTTAGGCTGCTGGTAGCCGGGGTGGTCAAGAGCCTGGGGGCTGTAGCCGCGGTCCTGGCCGTGGATCCCCGGCCTTCGCCGTGGTTTGTGGCGGTCCTCTTTCTCTGGCTCTTTTTCTGGGAGCTGGGCGGCCAGAATATTCCCGCGGACTGGCACGACCTGGAACAGGACACGCACCTCAACGCCAAGACCATTCCAGTGGTTTACGGGCCGGAGAAGGCACGTTTCATGGCCATGGGTTTCCTAAGCTTAAGCCTGGTCTTTTCCCTGGTGGTCCTCAAGATGTCGCCGGCCCGGATCTCGGTCTTCCAGCAAATGCTGATTCTGGGGGGAGGAATCTATCTGTTGCTGCTGCCGGCCTGGGGTCTTCTCCGGAGCGGCGCCCGCAGCCAGGCGGAGACCCTGTTCAATCGGGCCAGCTACTATCCCCTGGCGGCGCTGGCCGTAGTTCTGCTGAGCCTGGCCGCCTGAGGTCTGTCCCGGGGAAATGGGGGGATGGCCGGGAAGGAAAAGGATGCGGGAAGGGCATGGACGCCACCGAAGACTCCGAAGCGTTGACGGCGGAAGGCAGCCAGGGAACCGGGCAGGGAGCGGGGACCCGCCGGCAACCTTCCCCCTGGTTGTCGGGACTGGTGGCGCGTCACCCTTACTGGCGGCGCTACCCGCATCCCCTCGTGGCCCACTTCCCCATCACCTTTATGCTGGCCGCCGGCTTCTTCAGCGTCCTTTTCCTGCTAACCCGGGTGCAGTCCTTTGAAACCACAGCCTTTTACTGCCTGGGGGGTGGAGTGCTGGCCACCGCGGCGGCCATCGCCACCGGAGTGCTCACCCAAAGGCTGAATTTTCCCGATTCGAGCCCCACACTGGAGTTGGAGAAGAAGCTGGCGTATCTGCTGGGGGCGGCGGCCTGCGGGGCCTTTGTCTGGCGTCTGCTCAACCCTCAGGTATTGCGGGACCTGCAAGGGGTTAACGTCCTCTATCTATTGCTGGTTTTGGCGCTGACCCCGCTCGTGACCCTCATCAGCTATTTCGGGGGCATGCTGACTTTCCCATTGGAACCGCAAGACCCAAAACCTGGGTCATGATCGGGACGGCGGCTTGGAGTCGCCGGCTGCCCAATGCCTGAGGAAAAAGAATTTGCCTGAGGACCAGAGAAGGTTCACCCCGGAAGAACTGGCGCAGTGCAACGGCGCCGGCGGCCAGCCCG
The DNA here is from genome assembly GCA_049585595.1 of Desulfobaccales bacterium. GTDB lineage: Bacteria > Desulfobacterota > Desulfobaccia > Desulfobaccales > 0-14-0-80-60-11 > JAPLJC01. The sequence continues at coordinate 41,929 of JBAVAG010000090.1, read as the reverse complement.
TCTACGTTGCCTACCAGGGCCGGGTTTATGATGTGAGCGCCAGCGGCCTCTGGCGGGGGGGCAAGCACATGGCCGTCCATCTGGCCGGGACCGATCTCACCTTCGAGCTGCCCGCGGCCCCCCACGGCGAAAAGGTCTTCCAGAGCTATCCCCAGGTGGGGGTGGTGATAGAGATCCCCAGCAGCCTGGAGGCCCCGCCCGGGAAGGTTTCCAAACCCCGGGAAGCAGAAACGATTCCATCGCCACCCGGGATGCTGCGCCGTTTGCTGCAGCGCTTCCCCATGCTCCGGCGCCATCCCCACCCCATGGTGGTGCACTTTCCCATCGTCTTTTTGGTCTCCGCCCCGGTTTTCACCCTGCTCTATCTGCTCACCGGGGCCAGATCCTTCGAGGTCACCGGTTTCCACTGCGTGGGGAGTGGGGTGCTCTTTACCCCGGTGGCCCTGGTCAGCGGGCTGGCCACCTGGTGGTACAACTATGAGTGGCGTCCCCTGCGGCCGATAATCATCAAGCTGACCCTGGCTCCCATCCTGCTGGCGCTGGGGGCCGGGGTCTTTGCCTGGCGTTGGCTTGACCCGGATGTCCTGGCGGCCTTGGGATATTGGACCGGCAAAGTTTACCTGGGAATGCTCCTCGCCCTGGGGCTCCTGGTGAGCCTCATCGCCTGGTATGGAGGCAACCTGGTCTTCCCGCTGCACCGGGATTGAGGGGATTGGACCATTGACCTTGAAAATCGGACTTTACGTCTTAAGTTAAATGTTAGCCGTCCGTAGGGGTGATCCATTCACAGGCTGGAAGCCTGTGGCACTGTCCTCTGCCCATGGGCAGGCATCTTCCCGGGAGGAACTCATTTATGGCCGATCCGCAGCAGTTGGAAACCTTGAAGAAGATTGCCACTCAGATCCGCTACCACATCCTCACCATGTCCACCCAGGCCGGCTCCGGCCACCCCACCTCTTCCCTGTCGGGGGTGGAGTTGATGGCCGGTCTCATGTTCGGCGGCATCTTCAAGTATGATCTGAAAAACCCCAAACACCCCAACAATGACCGGCTAATCTTTTCCAAGGGGCACGCCTCGCCCCTGTTTTATTCCCTGTGGGCCGCGGCGGGGGAATTGACGGAAGCGCAACTCATGACCTACCGCCATTTCGGCAGCCCTCTGGAGGGCCATCCTACCCCGGTCTTGCCCTTGGTGGAGGCCGCTACCGGCTCCCTGGGGCAGGGCCTGTCCATCGGGGTGGGCCAGGCCCTTAATGCCAAATACCTGGATAAGCTCCCTTATACGACTTATGTGTTCCTGGGGGACAGCGAGATGGCGGAAGGCTCCCAATATGAAGCCCTCCAACTGGCGGCCCATTACCGGCTGGATAACCTGGTGGCGGTCCTGGACGTCAACCGGCTGGGCCAGCGGGGCGAGACCATGTATGGTTGGGACTTGATGGCCTATGAAAACCGGGTCTCCGCCCTTGGCTGGGAAACCATCCTCATCAACGGCCACTCCTTCCCAGAAGTTTTGTCCGCCTATCAGCAGGCCGTCCTGGTGGCCGACAAACCCACCCTGATCATTGCCAAGACGGTGAAGGGCAAAGGGGTATCGTTCGTGGAGAACAAAAACGGCTGGCATGGCAAGACCCTGGATCAGGAGCAACTGGCCCAGGCCCTGCCGGAGTTGGGCCCGGTGGACCGTTCACTCCGGGGAACCGTGCTCCAGCCGGAGGACCTCAAGCCCGCCGAGGTCAAACCCCAACCAGCGCCGCCGCCGTCTTACCCTCCGGATCAACCGCTGGCCACCCGGAAGGCCTATGGCAACGCCTTGAAGCGGCTTTATCCGGAATTTCCCCGGATGGTGGTCCTGGACGGCGAGGTGAGTAATTCCACTTATGCCGAAATCTTCAAGGAGGCGCATCCGGAGCGCTTCTTTGAGATGTACATCGCCGAACAGAACATGGTGGGAGCGGCCCTGGGGCTGCAGTGCCGGGGCCAGCTCCCCTTTGTCTCCACCTTCGCGGCCTTTTTCAGCCGGGCCTACGACCAGATTCGCATGAGCCAGTACTCGGACGCCAATCTCAAGTTCTGCGGCTCCCATTGCGGGGTGTCCATCGGTGAAGACGGCCCCTCCCAGATGGGTCTGGAAGACCTGGCCATGTTTCGGGCCATCCTGGGCAGCGTGGTGCTTTACCCCTGCGACGCCGTCTCCACCGAGCACCTGGTAGCCGCGGCGGCCCGGCACCGGGGGATCGTCTATTTGCGCACCACCCGCATGGCGACCCCTATTCTTTACGGTCCGGAGGAGGAATTCCCCATCGGCGGCTGCAAGGTGCTGCGCCACAGCCCCCGGGATGCAATCACGGTCATCGGGGCCGGGGTCACTTTGTGGGAGGCCCTGAAGGCCCATGAGCAACTCTCGCAACAAGGAGTTGCCATCCGGGTCATCGACCTTTACAGCGTCAAGCCGGTGGATGAGAAGACCCTGAAAGAGGCGGCCGCGGCTACCCGGGCCCTGGTCACGGTGGAGGACCATTACCCCGAAGGGGGGCTGGGGGACGCGGTGCGCATCGCCCTGGCTGACACCCCGACCCCGGTCTATTCCCTGGCGGTGCACGAGAAACCCAAGAGCGGCAAGCCCCAAGAACTCCTGGATTACGAGGGCATCTCCAGTGGCGCCATCATCAAGAAAGTCCAGGACCTTATGCACCAGTTTAAGTTGACGCCCAGCTAAGGGGAAATGGCGTTATTGACCTGAACCCCGGGCGGAATGGAGTAATAACCCAAATGCGGGCGGCCGGGTGAGGCCGCCGCGCAGGTCTGGCGGCCCAAGGCTCATGCTCCCCGGTGCTTGAGGACACACGGTTTAATGATCGCCCCTGGAGGGGACTGTTATGCGCGTCGGTCTGGCTGCGGACCATGGCGGTTTTGAGCTGAAAGGGCGGATGCTGGAGGAACTCCGGGCAGCCGGCCACCAGACCGTGGATTACGGTGCCCAGCAATACGACGCCGGGGACGATTACCCCGATTTTGTGGTGCCCCTGGCCCGGGCGGTGGCCCAGGGGGAGGTGGAACGGGGCATCGCCATTTGCGGCAGCGGCGTGGGAGCCGCGGTAGCCGCCAATAAGATCCGGGGGGTCCGGGCCGCCCTCATTACCGACGCCTTTTCCGCCCACCAGGGGGTGGAAGATGACGACATGAACGTCATTTGCCTGGGAGGGCGGGTCACCGGCTACGCCCTGGCCTGGGACCTCATTCAGACCTTTTTGAAGGCCCGTTACCAGGCAGCCCCCCGCTTCCAGCGCCGCCTGGACAAGATCGCGGCCCTGGAGCAGGATTAGCATTCATAAAAGGAGAGCGGCATGCAAGAAAACCCTCTGATTAAACTCAGGGGCTGCGGTCAAAGCGCCTGGCTGGACTTTCTCAGCAAGCATTTGCTCGATTCCGGTGAACTCCGGCGCCTCATCGACGAAGACGGCCTGGGAGGGGTGACTTCCAATCCGGCCATTTTCGAAAAGGCCATCGCCGACAGCAATGATTACGACGACGATACCGGCAAGCTCTCCCGGCAAGGCAAGGGTATCCAGGAGATTTACGAGACCCTGACGGTGGCCGACGTGCAGCGGGCCGCGGACCTCTTCCTCCCGGTGTTCCGCAAACTGGAGGGCGCCGACGGCTTCGTCAGCCTGGAGGTCAATCCTCACCTGGCCCACGACACCCCCGGCACCATTGCCGAGGCCCGGCGCCTGTGGGGCAAATTGGACCGGCCCAACGTCTTAATCAAGGTGCCAGGCACGCAGGAGGGCCTGCCGGCCATCCGGCAGCTTATCAGCGAAGGAATCAATGTTAACGTCACCCTGCTCTTTGGGCTGCCTCGTTACCGGGAGGTGGCTGAGGCTTTTCTCTCCGGGCTGGAGGAGCGGGCCGCCCGGGGGGAACACCTCAGGGTGGCTTCGGTGGCCAGCTTTTTCCTGAGCCGCATTGACACCCTGGTGGATCCGATACTGAAACGGATAGCGGGAGCCGCGGCCTCCCTCCAGGGAGAGGTGGCCATTGCCAGCGCCAAGGTGGCCTATACCATCTACCGTCAGGTCTTCGGCAGCCACCGTTTCCAAGTCCTTAAGGAGCAGGGGGGTCGGCCCCAGCGCCTGCTTTGGGCCAGCACCAGCACCAAGAACCCGGCCTACACCGACGTTAAATACGTGGAGCCTCTCATCGGGCCGGAAACCATCAATACCATGCCGCTGGAAACCCTAAACGCCTATCGGGACCACGGCAAACCTGCCAGCCGCCTGAGCGAGGGTGCGGACCAGGCCGCCGCCGTCTTGCAGCGGCTGCCAGAGCTGGGAATCGACCTCAACCAGGTTACCCAGCAGTTGGAAGATGAAGGGGTGGAAAAATTCAACCAGCCCTACGACAAACTGATGCGCAGCCTGGAGGACAAGGCCCGGCAGGCCCCGGCCGGCGGCTAAGCCGCCGAAACTTTCAGGGCGAGGTCTGCTCGGCCTCGGGCAATTGCGCCTCAAGGTGGCGTCGGCTCCGCCTGGGGGGGAGAAGTGACCATTACCACCATGTTTCTGGACATCGGGGGCGTCTTGCTCACCAATGGCTGGGACCGGCGCAGTCGCCGGCTGGCGGCGGAGATCTTCCACCTCGATTACGAGGAGATGAATGAGCGCCACCATCTCACCTTCGACACCTACGAGCAAGGCAAACTGAGCCTGGACGAATACCTGGACCGGGTAATCTTTTACGAAGACCGGCCCTTCACCCGGGAAGATTTCCAGGAATTCATGTTCTCCCAGTCCCAACAGTCGCCGGAAATGGCCCAGACCGAGGGGCTGATCAAAAGCCTGAAGGCCAAATACAACCTGAAAGTGGCCGTGGTGAGCAATGAGGGCCTCGAACTTACCCGCTACCGCATCAAGAAATTCAACCTGGGGGACTTCGTGGACTTTTTCATCAGTTCGTGTTTCGTCCACTACCGCAAACCGGACGCGGACCTATACCGGCTGGCCCTGGACTGCGCCCAGGTCCTGCCGAAGCAAGTGGTCTACCTGGACGACCGGCTCATGTTCGTGGAGGTGGCCCGGAGCCTGGGCGTAACCGGCATCCATCACATCGGTTACCAGTCCACCCGGTCTGCCTTGGACCAACTCGGGTTGACGCTGGATAGTTGGGTGCAGTGAAGCAGGGGCGGGGTCACCCCGCCCTTTTAAGCGGCAGGTTGCAAGTGGGGCGGGCGTCTCGCCTGCCTTGCCGACATCCGGAGATTTTTTTATGCCCAAGCAGGGATGTGAGATCGGTATCTTGGGCCTGGGGACCATGGGCCGTAATCTGGTCTTGAACCTCGCGGACCGCGGCTTTGCCGTAGCCGTTTACAACCGCACCGCCGAGAAGACCCGGGAATTCATGGCCCGGGAGGTGGGTTCCCGGGATATCCGGCCCGCCTATGAGCTGAAGGAATTCGCCGGGTTGCTGCGCCAGCCCCGGGCCCTGATCACCATGATTTCGGCGGGGGAACCGGTGGACATCGTGATCAGGGAACTTTTGCCCGTCCTCGCACCGGGTGACCTGCTCATTGATGGGGGCAACTCCCATTTCACCGACACCAACCGGAGAAGCAGGTTCCTTGGGGCTAAAGGAATATTGTTCATGGGCCTGGGGATCTCCGGCGGCGAGGCCGGGGCCCGCTCGGGGCCCAGCCTGATGCCTGGTGGCCCGCGTGATGCCTATGCCCGGGTGGAGCCGGTATTGGAGGCCGCCGCGGCCCGGGTCAACGGCGAACCCTGCGTCGCCTACCTGGGGGAGGGCTCCGCCGGCCATTATGTCAAGATGGTCCACAATGGCATCGAGTATGGCCTGATGGAACTGCTGGCGGAAAGCTACGATCTTATGAAGCGGGGTTTGGGCCTGGGGCCGGAAGAACTGCACGACATCTATGCGGCTTGGAATGAGGAGGAACTCAATTCCTTCCTGGTTGAGATCACCGCCCGTATCTTTCTGAAAAAGGACGGGCAGACCGGGAAGCCCCTAATCGACCTGATCCGGGATGAAGCCAAGCAAAAAGGCACCGGCATGTGGACCTCCTGGGAGGCTATGGACCTCCAGGTGGCCACTCCCAACATCGACATCGCCGTGGTGATGCGAGACCTGTCCGGTTACCGGAAACAGAGAATGGCGATGGCCCAGGCCATGGCAGGCCCCAAGCCTGCCTTCTCAGGGGACCGGGGGCGGTTCGTGGCCAAACTGAAAAACGGACTTTACGCCGGAATGATCGTCGTCTACGCTCAGGGACTGGCGCTCCTCAAGCGGGCCTCCCGCATGTACGCCTACGGCCTGGAGCTCGAAACCGTGGCCCGCATCTGGCGCGGCGGCTGCATCATCCGGGCGGCCCTCTTGGAAGACATCCGGGCTGCCTTTCAGGAGCGGGCCGACCTGGACAACCTGCTTTTAGACCCCAGGCTGGGCAAGCAATTTTTGGCCCGGCAATGGGACCTGCGCGAGATAGTGGGGGCCGCCGCCGACTTGGGGCTGCCAGCCCCGGGACTGATGATGTCCCTCGCCTATTTTGACGCCTTCCGCAGCGCCCGTTTGCCAGCCAATCTGACCCAGGCCCAGCGGGATTACTTCGGAGCCCATACCTTTGAGAAGTTGGACGCCCCCGGGACCTTCCACGCCGACTGGGACCAGGACTGAGAAAGGCAAAGGTAAAAAGTAAAAAGGCAAAATTGATCCTCCAGGGTGGAAATAGCCAGCCGCCGCTGGCCCGGGATAAGGCGTGAGCGCAGGCTAAAGCCTGCGGCTACGTTAAACCCAGATATTTTTAAGAAATTTCTGACGCCTTGGGGGTTATCTCAAATCTTTTATCAAGATTGTGGGACCTTACACTAGATGGGGTATGATAGCCGAGGGGCCCTTACCCAGAAGCCAAAAACCTCAAAGACCCAGAGATTACCAACCAGGGGGCAGACTTGATTCGCATCTTTGATGATCCGGAGGCCATGAGCCGGGGCGCGGCAGAGCTGCTGGTCAGCGTCGCCAAGCAGGCGGTGGCGGCCCGGGGCCGCTTCAGCGTCGCCCTGTCGGGGGGCGGCACCCCCCGGCGCACTTATGAATTGCTGGCCACGGCCCCGTATCGGGAGCAGGTGGACTGGTCCCGGGCCCACATCTTCTGGGGAGATGAGCGCTGCGTCCCCTTAGATGATCCCCGGAGCAACGCCCGCCTGGCCCGGGAAGCGCTGCTGGGGCACGTGCCCATCCCCCCAGGCCAGGTGCATCCCATGGACTGCCTCCCCTCTCCCCGGGAGGGCGCCCGGCGCTATGAAGTAATGCTCCGGGAGTTTTTCGCCCCCGCTCCGTCTTGCTTCGACCTGATCCTGCTGGGTTTGGGGGACAACGGCCACACCGCCTCCCTGTTTCCCGGGACCCCGGCCCTCACCGAGTCGAAGCGCTGGGTGGCAGAGGTTTACGTGCCCCAGCAGGAGCTGCACCGTCTAACCCTCACCGCCCCCCTCATCAATGGCGCCGCCTCGGTCGCCTTCCTGGTGGCGGGGGCCGCCAAGGCTGCGGTGGTCCGGGAAGTGACCCAGGGTCCCCGGGACCCCCAGCGCCTGCCGGCCCAACTCATTAACCCGCAGCCGGGAGAGCTGTATTGGCTCCTGGATAAGGCCGCGGCCGGGGCCTTGAGCCGGGAAGATCTCCAGGGCCAGGGCGACTCAGGCGCCTCTTGAAAAAGTCATATTCAAATTAAAATTATTGACTCGTTTCCTCCGCTTGAGAGGGCGTTTGGACCGTGGAGGAGGGGGAAAAAGTTACTGCTCACTGCTTACTGCTCACTGCTCACCCCCACTAAAACCTGAAAACCTCTCAAGTCCACCCTTGATTTTTCTCCCGCACCAGGGGTATGTTAGCGGTGGGGGCCGGTGGTCTTCGGCTCGGGGAGGTTGGCAGGAACATGAGAAAGCTTTCGGCGTCTATCTTATCGGCGGATTTCGGCCGCCTGGCGGAACAGATTCAAGTGGCGGAACGGGCCGGGGTGGACTGGATTCACGTGGACATCATGGACGGGCATTTCGTCCCCAATCTCACCATCGGCCCCGACGTGGTGCGGGCCATCCGCAAGGCCACCTCCCTGCCCCTGGACGTCCACCTGATGATCGACAACCCCCAACTCTACCTGGAGCGCTTCGTGGAGGCGGGGGCCGACTGGCTGGGGATTCACGTGGAAGTCACCTATCACCTGGAACGCCTGCTCAAACAGATTAAGGAATTGGGGGCCAAGGCCACCGCCACCCTGAATCCGGCCACACCCCTCAATTGTCTCGATTACGTCCTCGAGGACGTGGACATGGTTCTCTTGATGACGGTGAACCCCGGGTTCTCCGGGCAGAAATTCATACCTGGGGTCCTGCCCAAGGTGCGGCGTCTCAGAGAGCGGATTGACGCCGAGGCCTTGCCGGTGCTCATCGAAGTGGACGGCGGGGTGCAGACCGACACGGTGGCCGACCTGGTGGCCGCGGGGGCCGACGTCCTGGTCTCGGGCTCCGGCATCTTCGGCAGCAGTGACATCGCCGGCAACATCCGCCGCTTGAAGGAGTTGATGCAGTGATGGAGAAGGAGCCCAAGATGAAGGGAACCCGCCAGGCCGAGGTTTCGGCGCCTGGGCAACTAAAGGATCTACTGGCTGCCGAAACCGGGTTCCAGAAGGAGCGGCGGGCCTATCAGCCGGGCCTCTGCCCGGCCCTGGCTGCCGGGGGGATTACCCGCCCCCTTGACCACGACGACTTGGAAATCCTCAAGGTGGCCCGGGAGCAACTGCCATTCGTCAGCCAAAACCGGCTATTGGAGATCATCCCCGGCGCGAGCTCCCGGAAAGAGCCCCTGCGCCTGGGGATCGTGCTCTCCGGGGGGCCGGCTCCGGGGGGACACAACGTCATCGCCGGGGTCTTCGAGGCCGCCAAGGCCAGCCATCCCGACAGCCGGCTCATCGGTTTCCTGGCCGGCCCCAAGGGCATCATCAGCAACAGCCACCTGGAAGTGACCGGAGAGATGGTGGCCCTTTATAAAAACTCCGGTGGCTTCCACATGCTGGGCACCGGCCGGGACAAGATCGACACCCCTGAGAAGATGGAGCAATGCCGGAAAACCTGCGCCGCCCTGAAGCTGGACGGACTGGTGGTGGTGGGCGGGGACGACTCCAATACCAATGCCGCCTTCCTGGCAGAAAACCTTAGGGAGACAGGCACCCGGGTGGTGGGCATTCCCAAGACCATCGACGGCGACCTTCGGGTCCCTGGCCTGCTGCAGCTTCCCTTTGGCTACCACTCCGCCTGCACGGCCTTTGCCACCGAAATCGGCAACCTCAATTCCGATTGCAAGTCGGACTTGAAGTACTGGCATTTCAACCGCCTCATGGGCCGCAGCGCCTCCCACATCGCCCTGGAGGTGGCCTTGCAGACCCATCCCAACGTCATCCTCATCGGGGAAGAGATCGAAGAAAACGAGCTCACCATCCACCAGGTAGTGCGCCTCATCGCCGATACCGTGGTGGCGCGGGCTGGATCCGGCAAGAATTACGGCACCATCCTGATTCCCGAAGGCATCCTGGAGTTTATTCACGAAATCAACATCTTGATCATCAAGATCAGCTACATCATCGCAGCCTATAACCGGGAGGCCACGGAAGAAGAGTCCTTCCACCGGCTCTCCTATGAGGACCAGGTGCAGCTCATCGACAACCATGACATCTGGCGGGACTACGACAGCCGGGTCTTCCTGGGATTCCCCTTCCTGCTGCAAAGGGGGCTGATGTTGCCCCGGGACAGCCACGGCAACTTCCAGTTCGCCATGGTCAACACCGAACGCATCCTTCTGGAGATGGTGGCCACCTACCTGAGGAAGCAGCGGGCCAAGGGGGTCTACAAGGGCAACTTCCGCACCCAGAACCACTACTACGGCTACGATGGCCGGGGCACCTTTCCCACCAATTTCGACTGCGACTATGCCTACAACCTGGGGCAGGTTGCCTACGTCCTGCTGGCCGAAGGCGCCAGTGGTTACATGGCCGGCATCCAGGATCTGCACCGGCAGGTGGCGGACTGGCGGCCCATCGGCATCCCCCTGGCTCCCTTGATGCACCTGGAGGAACGCAAGAGCCGCCTGGAACTGGTGATCGCCAAGCGGAACGTGGATCTGGGGTCGCCAGCCTTCCAGGCCCTGGCCCGGGAAAGGGATAAGTGGGCCATGGAGGACCATTACCGCTTCCCGGGGCCTATGCAGTTCAGCGGCCCCGGCGCCGATAACAAGCCCCTCTCTCTGCTGCTCGATTCTTTGGGATGAAGGCGGGGGCGGCGAAGCCAAATTCTTGAAAGGAAAGTTCCCCTGGGGGGGTAAGCACGGGCCTAATCAAAAATTTCTATGCCACCACCAAATAATTATTCATTACCGGCTGGCGTTGAATCGCGCAGGCTCCCCAACGCCTCTCTTTCCCTATCGGATGCGCTTGTTAAGCTGCTGGTGCAAGCGCGAAGCGATTATGATTGGCCTGCTGGCACTGGTGCTGCAATAAGCCAGCGAACCATCCTGAATCTTGAAACTGACATTGCTCCGGGAATGCAGGGGTTCGATGATGCTGCCGCTCTACCCATGGGAAAATGAATCTAAAAGTGAAATGTTTAGTGCATTTTGAGATAATTGGGGAAATAGCGAATATTGAAACGATGGCCAGCGGGGGCAGCATCCGTAATATAATGCGCATTCAGAAACAGTTCGGCCGCGGCCGATGGCGAAAACTCAAAGGTTTTGCCAAAGTGAGGCTCCAAAACGGCCATATGCGAAGAGCTGAATTACACTGGCATGAAGCCCACGGAATCGGTAAAAGGAAAATGAAAATCAAGAGGTTCCTGGATTAAAATCATGAATAAGACAAAAGAAAATCATAGATTTGCCCTCTGCATTGAGAATAAGGACTGTGACGATTTGGAAAAACGCAAAATTTACCAGATGCTCCCCGCTGAGGAGGCTGAAAAGGAAGGGTACATCAGGGTAATCGATGAATCAGGTGAAGACTATCTTTATCCTCAATATTATTTTATTATTGTCCAATTGCCCCGGGAAGCACAAGAAGCGCTACAGTTATCAAAATAGCCCATTCATATCTTTCAAAAACTCAATGCTAAAAAAATAACCCCTTGAAATATCAAGGGGTTATTTTTTCGTGGCTCCCCCGTTTAAACTGGGAGCCTGAAAATATCTGGTGGCTTGCTGGGATTTTTAGACTATTCTGATCGGCTATGGCCCCGCTGTTCTTTGATGAATGTTTCCAGACCGAACTGTTTGACCCGATAGCCGATTTGCCGCAAGGTCAGCCCCAGGTCCATGGCCGCCTGGGACTGGATCCAGCGGTTGCGCTCCAGAGCAGCCAGGATTTCCCGTTTTTCCATGTCTTTCAAACGGGCCAGAAAGGCCTGGTCGGCGGCCTGGGCCTTCCGGGCCGGGGCCAGATAAGGGGGCAGATCCTTGACCCCGATTTCGGGGCCTTGAACCACCATACCCAGGCGTTCCACCAGGTTTTCCATCTCCCGGACATTGCCGGGCCAGGCATAATCCTGGAGAATTTCCAGGGCCTCCTGGGTCAGATAAAACCTCTGGCCGTTTTCCTGGGAAACCTTGTCCAGGAAGTGATTAAGAAGCAGAGGAATATCCTGCCGCCGCTCCCGCAAGGGCGGGATGCGCACCGAACCATGGCTCAAGAGGTAATAGAGGTCTTCCCGGAAGGAGCCTGCCTGGACCGCGGCGTCCAGATCCTGGAAGGTGTCGGCGAGCAGCCGGACATCCACCTTCCGGGTACGGCTGCTGCCCAGACGCTGGATCTCCATTTCTTGCAGAAAGCGCACCAGCCCGGCCTGGAGGTTGAGGGGCAGCGCCGCGATTTCCTCCAGGAAGATACTGCCTCCGTCCGCTTCTTCCAGGCGGCCGGGTCTGGCCTTGACCGCCCCGGGGATGGCGTCCTTCTCATAGCCCAGGAGCTCCGCGGCCAGCAGGTTTTCCGGCAGGGAGGCGCAATTGATCTTGAGGAAGGGATATCGGGCCCTGGGGCTCAGGGCGTGGGTCATCCGGGCCATCAAGGCCTTGCCGGTGCCGGATTCTCCGATCAGCAGGACCGGGGCCCGGCCCGGCGCCAACTTGGTGAGCAATTGCTGCGCCTTGAGGATGGCGGGGCTTTGGCCGACGATGGAAAAATTGCGAGCCTTACCCGAAAGTTCCAGCCGCAGGGCGGGATTTTCCAGCTCCAGGCTCTCTTCCCCCACCCTCTCCGTCTCCTCCGGGCCGAGAAAGGGGGAAAGGAGCGCGGCCATAATGCTGAGGAAGCGCACGTCTTCCTCCAGGGAGACCTGGCCGCCGAACAGGCGGTCCACCAGCAGCACCCCCAGGGGTGAGCCGTGGCGCAGCAAGGGGACGCCGATAAAGGAGATCTGCTCCTTAGGGAGCTGCCGGGCCCGGGTTTGATTTACCAATAACGGCTCCTGGCCCCCAGCCGGGATGACAAAGGGTTGGGCGGCCATCAGAAGCGGTCCCGGCAACCCTTCCCCCGGGCGGCAGCCGGCCCGGGACTGCCCTTCGGGAAGAAGATCCCGGGAGGCGCGGCAGTGCCATTGGCCGTTCTCCGGGTCCTTGAGGGTGACGCTGGCGTGTTTCAAGGACGTGGAGCGGCGGAGTATCTCGTGGAGGGCTTCCAGGGCCTGCTCCAGACTGAGGGCCTGGCCCAGGCCCTGGCCAACCTCGTAGAGAACCTGGATTTGGCGTTCTGGCAGGGCGGCTTCCATGACTAAATATTGAAGCAAGAAATATGCCTGTCTTGGCTCAGCCGGCCAGCCCCAAGAATCATCGGTATTTGCAAGAACCGCCTCTCTCCGCCAGTTAGCCTTTGAGGGTCCCTAAGGTCTCTAATAGTACAATTATGTAATACTTGTGCTTATATTAAGGACAATCTTGTCAGTTTGCCAGAAGGGCGTGAGGAAAGGAGGGGACGTGCGCCCCGATACCGGGGGAGGTTGGATAAAACTTGGGGGCCTGGCAATTACCACAAGGTCTTGGCAATGAAAGGCCCGCGGTTCACCGGTGGCCTTTCCCCCCGGGCAACCCAGATGGTATGCTTCCCAGGGGCAAAGACCACGCACATCACGGTGCCGGCATTGGCCACGGCCTCATCCGCCAGAATTTTTTGCAGGTCAGAGGGAGTCAGGCGGCGGCCGGCGGCCAATTCCTGCAACCGCCGGTCCCTGGCCCGGCTGTAAGCCTCGGTGAAATAGTAGGCGGGCAGCGGCGAATAGGGGGTCCGGGGTGGAAACCGGCCTTTCAGGTTCTGCATGGCCGGACTCTGATAATGGTTGCTGGCAGTGATCAGACCCTGCCGGGGCCGGCGCCGCAACCCCTGCCGGGCGGAGAGCTCCAACACCAGCGCCTCTTGGGGATCGCAAAGCATGAGGTTGTTGCCGATGGTGCCCGGGAGCCGCATGACCTGGTCGGCCGCCGCCTCGGCGCTGGCCCCCCGTTCCAGGGCCAACCGGAAGCGCAGAGCCGCGGGCATCCCCCTAAGGGAGCGGTCCCGGCTCGGGGCGGAGAGTTGGGCCAGGGCTACGCCGGCCTTATTGATGCCGGTGCACACCCCCACATACCCCGGCCAGGCCAAGGACGCCAGGGCCTGACCCTCATCTGGGTCCAGGAGAAATAGAATCTGGAGACGCGCCAGAATGTCGACGAACAACGGGTAGTCCAGGTTGCGCCCCATGAGATAGCTGCCGTCCCGGGTATGGGCTTCCCCCACCGCCAGGGCCGAACAGCGCGGGGTAGTGTTGGCCAGGTCGTCGAGCACGTTGATGAGGAGGACCGTCCCGGGGCTCACCTGGGCCCCGGCAGCCAGGGCGGCCATCTCTTGCTTGAGTCGCGACGGGGTCTGGGGGAGAAAAGACCGGGCCAGGAGGATAAGCCCGCCAAAGAGCGGCAAGGCCCCGGCATAAAGGCTGACCCGGGCCAGGTAGGCCAGCAGGGCCCGGCGCAGTTGCCGGATTTCAGCGCCCAGGGTCTGCCCGTGGCGCCGCCCCCTCTCTTGGGGAGCGCCCTCCAGTTCAAGGGTGCGCAGCGCCTGCGAACTCCGCATGCCCATAGTCCACCGCTTTTAGGCGGTCTAAGATATCTTCTCCCGAAGGACGAGCCGGCGAGAAGTGCGGCGGGCCGGGGCGAGCTACTCGCTTGCCGCCAGTTGCAGCCAACAGCCGGCGGTCAGCCCCCAGACCGCGTTGTAGAAAAGCACCAAAACCGGGGTCAGGCTGCCCAGTTGCCAGCCGAAAAAGCCGACATGAGCCTGGTAGGGAAAAAGCAGCAGCAAGACCGAGCATGAGGGTCCCAGGCTGTAGAGCAGACCCCGCACCGGATAGGATAGCCCCAGCGGCAGGAGAAAAAGCCAGCCCCAGATGCCGCCCCACACCATTTTCTGATAGAGAAAGGGCGGGGTGAGGGGCGGAGCGAGCTTCACCCCCAGGGCCCCGGCCAGGCCGCTGGCCCCAAAAAACCAGAGAACCAAGGCGGTAAGCAGCCCTCCCAAACAGCCGGCTGCAAAGGTTAGGGAGATATTTTTCCAGGATAGTTTCATGGTAGTCCTCCATGCGGGGGGATTGGCAGCCAGCCGGGGTTGGGGCTGATTAATTCCAGAAGCTATTTGCCAGACCCCGGCCGGCCAAAAATGTCATTTTGAGCGCTGCGAAGCATCTCGTATTTTTAGTGGCTGGAGATCCTTGCCTGCGTTCAGGATGACAGTGAAATCAGGTATGGCAAAAGCCCCCAATGTTATATTTCAGATTAGGTCCATCATCTTTAGGCAATGAAAATATTGCCGCAAGCTTTAGACTGGGAAAATCCTTAACAAAATGAGCGCAGGCTAAAGCCTGCGGGTACCAGAGCATGTAGATAATTTCAAAGATAGGTATTCAAAAACAAATATCCAGCGACAACTCGAATCATCCAATGGGGTTTAAATTTGCAAATGATAATCCCCCTTCCCAAAGAGGGACTTAACCTTCCGCAACCCCGCGTTCCGGGCCGGATATCAGGTCTGGCTGCTTAGGAAACATTCCCAAAAAGCAAAAAAAAGAGCAGGGTCCGGTTGGACCCTGCTCTTTCCGGCGGCGCCGGATATCCCCGGCCCCGGCCCCGCCGCCGGCTCCTATCCCAGCATCGCCTTCAGGTCCGCATCCGGGGTGGTGATGGGCATGATGTTGAAGTTTTTCACCAAAACGTCCAGGACGTTGGGGGTGAGGAAGGCCGGCAGTGAGGGGCCCAGACGGATGTTCTTGATCCCCAGGTAGAGGAGGGTGAGCAGGATGGCCACCGCCTTCTGCTCGTACCAGGAGAGCACCAGGGACAGGGGCAGCTCGTTGACGCCCACCCCGAAGGCCTCGGCCAGGGCCACGGCGATCTGCACCGCGGAGTAGGCGTCATTGCACTGGCCGATATCCAGGAGCCGGGGGATGCCGCCGATGTCGCCCAGTTGCTTGTCGAAGAAGCGAAACTTGCCACAAGCCAGGGTCAGGACCACACAATCCCGGGGCACCTTCTCCGCGAACTCGGTGTAGTAATTGCGGGTGGGCTTGGCGCCGTCGCAGCCGCCCACCAGAAAGAAGTGGCGGATTTGCTGTTTTTTGACGGCCTCGATCACTTGGCCGGCCACCCCCAGCACCGCGGTCCGGGCAAAACCGCTCAAGACCGTGCCGCCATCAGCGTCTTCGGGGAAACCCGGCAGGGCCAGGGCCTTATCAATCACCGGTTGGAAGTTGCGGTCCGGGATATGCTTGATCCCGGGCCAGCCCACCATCCCGCAGGTGAAAAGGTTGTCGGCATAGACCTCCCCGGGCCTTTGCAGGCAATTGGTAGTCATCAGGATGGCCCCGGGAAACCGGGCAAATTCCTTGGCCTGGTTCTGCCAGGCGGAGCCGTAGTGGCCGTAAAAGTGGGGATACTGTTTAAGTTTGGGATAGCCGTGGCAGGGGAGCATCTCGCCGTGGGTGTAAACGTAAATACCCTTGCCGGCGCTCTGCTTCAGGATCTCCTCCAGGTCCAGGAGGTCGTGGCCCGAGACCAGGATGGCCTTGCCCTTCTTGTGTCCCAGGGGCACCGGGGTGGGCGTGGGGTCGCCGTATCTCCCGGTATTGCCCGCATCCAGCAGCTCCATGGCCCTCAGGTTGATCTCACCGCATTTCAAGACCAAAGGAATCAAATCGGCGACGACGAGGCCCTCGGCTGCGGTGGCCGCCAACCCTTCGTACACGAAGGCGTAAACCTTGTCGTCCTCCTGGCCCAGGATTTGGGCGTGATCGGCATAGGCGCAAACCCCCTTGATGCCGAACAGTAGCGTATGCTTCAAGGAGAGGACGTCCGGGTCCGCCGCCGGGTAGGATTTCAGGCCCACCGCCTCGGCCTGCCCCAGCATGGCCTCTTTATCGGCTCCCGGCACCCAGGTGGCCGGACCCGCAGGGAAATCGAGCTGGCCGCCCGCGGCCCGAACCCCGGCCTTGAGATAATCCCGGAGCTGGACGCCCTGCTGGATAAGGCCGACGAATCTCTGGGGGTCGAAGTCCACGTTGGTCAGGGTGGAAAAGGCTGCCTTGACAGTGAAGAGGTTGACCTCCCGGTTGTTGATTCCCAGCTGCCGCCCCGCCACCGCCACCTGGGACAGCCCCTGGAGTGTATAGATCAACAGGTCTTGCAGGCCCGCCACCTCAGGGTTCTTGCCGCAAACCCCCTGGATGGTGCAGCCCTCGCCCTTTGCCGTTTGCTCACATTGGTAACAGAACATGATGTCTGCTCCTCAATTTACTGGGATAAAATCATTAATTTGCTGGGATTCAAAACCCATTTGCTCCCCTGCTGGATATCAATCTAACGCCGATTTCCCAGGGGCGCTTTGACTTAAGGCAAGAATGGCGATTTTTTTCAAGTTTCCCCAAAATAAGCATCCATTGGTGATTGGCCAGGGGCAAGGGGTGATTTTAACTCTGGTTCCCTGGTTAAATGGTTTTCTGCGATGTAGGGCAAACCCACAGGCCAGACGGCGGTGCCACTGAGACGCCCCCCCGACACCAGGACAGAAAACGTTAATCCATGGAAACTAGAACTAAACCCGAATTCAGCCTAGTCGAGCATTTCCTTCAAGGCCAGGAGTTCATCCCGGATAGCCCGGAGCAGTGATTGAACCTGGTTGGCAGGCGGGGGAAAGGCGAGAGAGCCGTAAGGCAGGTTGGGCTGGGAGCGGCGGTTAAATTGGCGCTGCATGGCCGCCAGGCTCAGCTTCTCTTCTTCCCGGAGGCGCTTGATTTCAAAGATGAGCTGGATGTCGGCGGGGCGGTAAAGGCGGTGGCGGGAGCGCCGGCGGCTGGGCTTGAGGAGCTTCCCCTGCTCTTCCCAATAGCGCAGCACATGGGGGCGCACCCCGGTGAGTTGACTCACTTCACCGATGGTGTAAAAGGCCTTGCGAGGGGTGTCTTCTTCCACGCCGGCTAACGCAGCTCCCCCTTAAGCTCCCGGGTCACGGCGGCAACCAGGGCCTCATGGAGCGGATTCACCAGGTCGTCGGTCAGGGTCCGCTCCTGGTCCCGGTAAGTGAGGCGAAAGGCCAGGCTGCGCTTCCCGGGGGGCACCTGGTCTCCAGTGTAAACGTCAAATAGCCGGGCCTCCTCTAACCAGGGGCGCCCATGGCGATAAAGGGCTGCGGACACCTGGGCCGTGGGCACACCCTCGGGCAGGACCAGGGCCAGATCCCGGTAGAGCGCCGGGTAGCGGGGCAGAGGGGAGAAGAGCGGCGGGGCGGCGGCCTGCGCCAGGGCCGAAAGATTCAGGTTGAAGACGAAGATGGCCCCTTCCAGGTCCAACCTTTCGCCTATTCCCGGCGCCACCTCTCCCAAACAGCCCAATTCTTTGGCGCCGGCATAGACCCTGGCACCCCGGCTGAGGTAGGGTGGCAGCGCTTCCGGATGAAAGTTGACGTCTGGGATTTGCAGGCCCTCCAGCAGGCTCTCCACCACCCCCTTGAGGTCGAAGAAAGTCACCGCCTCCCGGGAAGCCGCCGCCCAGGAAACCTCCTCCCGGGCCCCGTACATCAGCCCGGCTACCCAGCCCTCTTCCCGGGGCAGGTCAGCACCGGGCTGGGGTAGGAAGACCTTGGCGGTTTCAAAGAGGCGCAGATTCAGGACCTGTTTCAGGGTGTTGCGCCTCAGGCTGTCCAGCAGACCCGGAATGAGGGAGGTGCGCATCACCGCCTGCTCTTCGCTCAAGGGATTGGCCAGGACCAGGGGCGCCGCGCCGGCTGCCGCGGCCAGGACTTCCAGTTGCTCCGACTGGAAGGCGTAGTTGATCACCTCGAAGAAGCCCAGCCCCAGGAGCAGTTGCCGGGTTTGGTCCCGGAGGCGCGCCTCAAGCCCGGGACGGCGGGTGTCCACCTGACCCCGGGGCAGGGTCACCGGGATATCCTCGAAGCCGGCCAGACGGGCGATCTCCTCGATCAGGTCAACTTCCCGGGTCAGATCGTTGCGGAAAGAGGGCACCTGGACCGCCAAATTTTCCCGGTCCAGGCACACGGCCGGCAGGTGCAGGCGTTTCAGCAAAGCAGCGACGGTTTCGGTGGAGAAGCCGGTCCCCAGCACCTGGTTGGCCCGGAAGACTCGCAGTCCCAGGCGAGGATGCTGCAAGGGCGCCGGGTATTCATCCAACCGGGGGCCCACCACCCGCCCGCCCCCCACCTCGGCCATGAGCTGGGCAGCCCGCTCCAGGGCGTCGATCACCCCCTCCGGGTCAACCCCCCGCTCGAAGCGGTAGGAGGCCTCGGTGCTCAACCCCAGCCTCTTGGCGGTGCGCCGCACGGTGGCCGGGTTGAAATAGGCGCTTTCGATGAGTACCTGGCTGGTCTCCGGGGTCACTTCGGAATCGAGTCCACCCATGATTCCGGCCAGGGCCACCGGCCGGCCGGCATCGCAGATGAGCAGGGTATCCGGGTCCAATCGCCGCTCCTGGCCGTCCAGGGTGGTGAACCGATCCTCCTCCGGCCTGGGCAGGCGCACCACGATCTCTCCACTCTGCAGGCGCTGGAAATCGAAGGCGTGCAGGGGCTGGCCAAACTCCAGCAGCACGTAGTTGGTGACGTCCACCAGATTATTGATGGCCCGGATTCCCGAGACTTGCAGGCGCCGGCGCATCCAGAAGGGCGACTGCCGCACCGTTAGGCCGGCCAACAGGCGGGCGGCGTAGCGGGGGCAGTGGACCGGGTCGAGAATGGCGACTTGGGGCCGGATAATTTCCGGCCCCTCCAGGTCATCGAACTCACTGGGTCCCGGAAATGGATGTTCTGCCACCCTGACCTCCGGATGGCGCAGGGGAACATCGAGGAGGGCCGCCACCTCCCGGGCCAGACCCAGTATGCTCAAACAGTCGGACCGGTTGGCGGTCACCGCCACCTCCAGGACCACATCGGAGAGGTTCAGGACTGCGGTCAGATCCTGGCCCAGCGGCAGGTCCTGGGGGAGATCCATCAGGCCCACGTGATCCGGCGAAAGCCCCAGTTCGTCTTCCGCCAGCAGCATCCCTTCGGAGGAGATGCCCCGGAGTTTGGCCGGTTTGATCCGCTGGCCGCCGCAGATGACCGCCCCGGGCGGGGCAAAGGGATAGAGACGGCCCGCCTCCAGGTTGGGGGCGCCGCACACTACCCGGTAACCCTGGCTGCCGCTGGTCACCTCCGCCAGCCGCAGGCGGTCAGCCTGGGGATGGGGCTCCACCCTGGTTACTCTTGCCACCACTACCCCGGAAAAATCCGGGACCACCCGCTCGATGGCCTCCACTTCCAGGCCCGCCATGGTGAGGCGGTCCGCCAGGACCTCCGGGGCCGCGCTGAGCTCCACAAAATCCGCCAGCCAGTTAAGAGAAAGACGCATAATGGCCTATTTTACCCGTTAAGCGGCAAAATTCAATAACTTGCCAGGGAAAACTTTGTCCCGGGGGGCGGGTCAGACATTTACATCCCGCCAACGCCTGGCAATGCGGATAAAGACGAACATCGCCAGGGAGGAGAAAATACCGGCGATGGCAAAGGGCGTCCAGACCCAACCGGGGTCGTACTTGTCCCACAAGAGCCGGGTCACCTCCGCCGGAGTCTGCCCCAGCTTCCCGGTCAGGGCGGCGAAGGCGTGGGAGCGGTCCGGAAGTTCTTGGACCTTCAGCACCTGGGACATATAGCGCAGGGCCAAACCCGCCTTTTCTCCATAGCGTTCATAGAGCTGCCCTCCGAGATAAGTCCCGTAGCCCCAACCGAAGGCATAGGGGATACTGGTGTAGCCCATGTACAGGGCCTTCTTATCCGCCGGCGCAATCACCCCCAGGTACTCCCTCATCTTGGGGGAGCACATCATCTCCCCGAAAGAGAAGCAAACGATGCCGGCCAGGCAAAGGTAGATGGACATGCTGGCGCCGACCAGATAGATACCCAGGGTGACGAAGATAAATCCGAAAAAAATGGAGGTTAGCCGGCGCATCACCCGGTTGACATACCAGGATAGGGGGGCGACCATGAGGATAATCAGCAGCGGATTGAGGTTGATCACCCACTCCTGGGCCATCTGGGGGCCTCTGGAGAGATTGTGGGAGAGCATGAACCAGGGCAGGTGTCGGGCCAGGGAGTAGCTGTCGACCCAGTCCACGATGAAGTTGGGCAGCATGTCCCAGAGCTGCTCGAAGACCGCCCAGAATACCGAAATTATGAGAATGAAGGCGAGCAGCCGCGGGTTGAGGATTTCCCGGACTGTGTCTGCCAGTACCTGCCGGACCCCGCCGTTATTGGCTACTCCCGGATTAACTTCCTGATAAGTGAACAGCCAGAGCAGGTTCAGCGTGACCAGCAGGGCGCAGCCGTAGAAGACCATGGGCCAGGAGTAGCCATAGAGAAAATGCGCCAGCGGCGGGCCCAGGAAGGCGCCGACATTGATCACCATATAAAAAAAACCCCAGCCCACCCCGGAGGTCTTGGCCGTGAGGGCCTTGACAAAGGTTCCCTGGATGGGCGGCTTGAAGACCGCGGTTCCCGCGGCCAGCAGCAGGCAGCCGGCAAAGAACGGCCAAAAGGTACGCTGGCTGGCCATCAGCAGGTATCCCAGCCCCTTCAGGAAAACGGCCACCACGATCTGCTTCTTGTAGCCGTAATGGTCGGCGAAACCGCCGCTGACCACCGGCAGGGAAGACTGCACCAGGGCCCACCACAGGAAGATGAACCCCTTGTCGCCCTGGCTGAAGTGGAGTCCGCCGATCTCGTCCGCCTGGGCAATGTATATGGGGATGACCACCCGCACGCCATAGTAGGCGAGCCGCTCGATGGTCTCCATGATGTTGGCCACCCAAAAAGGCCAGGGCAGGCTTCTGGCCTGCCCCCAGAACGACAAGGTCTCCGGCTGTTCCCCCGGGTCCTGGCGGCCCCGGTCGTCTTGGGTCTCTATGGGCATGATGGCAGGTCGAGGGCTTGTGGTTCAGGCAAAATAATTGCACCCACCTAAATATACCCATTTTGATCCTGGGGTGAATGTTAAATTGAGAGAATAGTCTTCATATCTTGTAATAAATTCTTGACAAAATCCAAGGTTGATAATTATGATATGGCACTAAAGTATGCTTGGGGGGAACCAGAATCCATTAAGGGGGGAATATCATGAAAAACCGCACAGTTTATGGGGTCTTGGGGCTTTTGCTGGCCTTGGCCCTGGTTGCCCTGGCCGTGCCGGCCCGCGCCGAGATGTACTTCGAAGGCTACCTGGGCGGGACCGCGGCAGCCAATATTAATCAAGCTTTTACCATCCAAGACCTGCGGGGCTCCGGTCCTGCCAATGCCAGCCAAAACAACCACTTGCAATTTTCTGGAGCACCCGAGGCGGCCGTGCTGGGCGGCCTCAAGCTCGGCACCTGGTTCGTCAAAGAGGGCTTCGCCGGGTATAGCGGCTATCCCGACTGGATGAAGTATTTCGGGTTCTATACCGATCTCAGCTTCCAGAGTTTGGAGCTGCGCGCCAGCCTCAACGGGACAAACACTTTCAAATACACTGCGACTGTAGACCCCGGTTTTGTTGGTCTCAATAGCGGGCAATTTTTGGGCGATGGCACAATAGTCACCTGGGCCTTCATGTTCGCCGCCCGCTACGGCTTCTTCCCGGATGCGGCTGTGCCCTTCGGCCGCCTCCAGCCCTATGTGGCGGTGGGCCCTGCCATTATGTTCTCCTCGTTGGAGGCGAAGTGCAGCACCACATGGGCGCCGCCTATTGGAGGTGGAGCTTCGAATATAAGCGGCGCCACCCAGGGGTCTGTCAACATCGCCCTGGAGGCGGAGACCGGGATTCGCTACATGTGCACGAAGAACATTTCCGTGGACCTCTCCTTTAAATATCGTTATGCCGAGCCCAGTTATTCCTATAGCGGGGCTGACGTTGACTCTGCTGCCGGCATTGCCAACCCGGCCACTTTCAAGCTTAACCCGGTCTACCAGCTGTTCAGCGGCCAGTTGGGGGTGGCTTACCACTTCTAATCTAAATTACTCGCAGAAATTTAACAGGCGGCCTGCGGGCCGCCTTTTTTGTGCGCCGGGCAGGCGCCCGAAGCTTGGTAGGGGAAGTCTGCCACGAGCGAAGCCGTGAGTTGGCGGACAGAAATGGGATATGGGGCATTGTCTGATATGCTACAGGGGTGAAGCTAATCCTCCGGCTCCTAACTTGCAGTAATATTTGCTCTTATCACTCACCCGCCTGGCTCCCCGGCCCCCGGGCTAAAAATTGCAGCATTTGCTAGACCCGGTTTTTGGCCTGACTTTTCCGGAGTCACATTTTTATCCTTGTATTTAAGCCTATTAGCAAAAGAAACCCTGCTGGTACAAGTCTTGCCTTATAGTGGTGATTAGGGCCTGGCCCTCAACCATTATGGGGAATGCACCGGCCGGGCACTCTGTCCGTGCCGCGCTTGGCCAAAACGCGTGCCGCCTGCCTCCTTCTGGGCAGTCCAGGGGGCTTATCACTCATCGGATGAGAAAGGAGCAACATGGATCTTTACGAAGCCATCCACAACCGCCGCAGCCACCGCCTCTATCGGCCGGAGATGCCGCCCCGGGACGCCCTGGAAAGGGTAGTCGACGCCGGGTTGTGGGCGCCTTCCGGCATGAACACCCAATGCTGGGATATCGCGGTGATGGCCGGCAAGGCCCGGGATGAATTTGTCGGCCTGATCAACCTCTCCATAGAGAAGATTATCCCCATCATGCGACAAACCGGGGTGACCGAAACGAGCCAGCAACGGGTGGTGGCTTTTTTCAAGGACCTGGGGGGCGCCCCGGTGGTCATTGCGGTGACCGTGTGGCAGTGGGGCGACGCCACCGGCGCTGCCAACATCCAAAGCGGCGCGGCGATGATGCAAAACATGCTGCTGGCGGCCCACGCCGAGGGCCTGGGGACCTGCTGGATGACCGCGGGCAGCCTGGTGGAAAAGGAAATTCTGGAGTACCTGGGTAAAGGCGACCAGCAGTTGCTGGCCATCACCCCCATCGGCTACTCCGCCAAAGAGCCTCCGGTCCCCCCCCGTAAACCCCGGGAAGTGCGCTGGTTGGGATTTTAAACCGGAGTGCCTGGGCGCTTTGGACGGGTAACCAGTTAGCAGCAGCTTTTTTTTCAGGAGGGGTGCATGGATTTCCAACTCAGCGATGAACAGCGCATGATCAAGGAAACCGTCCACAAATGGTCGGTTAACGAGCTGGGGCCGTTGCAGGAAAAGATCGATGAGGAAGATTGGTTCCCACCCGATTTTTTTAAGAAATGCGCCGAGATTGGAATCCTGGGCATCACCATCGATGAGAAATATGGGGGCCTGGGCGGCGATGTCCTGATGCAGACCCTGGCCATCGAAGAGATGAGCCGTATCTGCCCGGCGCTGGCCATGACCTATGGGACGCACTCCAACCTGTGCGCCCACAATATCCACCGCAACGCCAGCGAAGCCCTCAAAGAGAAGTATCTGCCTCCCCTGGTCAGGGGAGAAAAAATCGGCGCCATGGCGCTCACCGAGCCCAACGCCGGCTCGGATGCCATGAGCATTCGCACCCGCGCCAGCAGGCAGGGTGACCGCTACCTTCTCAAGGGCACCAAGATCTTCATCACCAACGGGCCGGTGGCCGACACGCTTCTGGTCTATGCCAAAACCGCGCCCGAGCAAGGCGCCAAAGGCATCAGCGCCTTCATCGTCGAAAAGGACTTCCCCGGGTTTTCCGTGTCCCGACAATTGAAAAAATGCGGCATGCGCGGTTCACCCACGGCTGAGCTGATTTTCGAGGACTGCGAAGTGCCGGCTGCAAACCTGGTGGGGGGTGAAAATATGGGCGTCCACGTCATGACCAGCGGCCTGGACGTGGAGCGCATCGTGCTCGCTGGCGGCTCCATCGGCATGGCGCAACAGGCTCTCGAATATTCCATCCGCTACTCGGTGGAGCGGGAGCAGTTCGGCCAGCCCATCGCCAATTTTCAGATGATTCAGCAGAAACTGGCCGACATGTACGCCCGCACCGAGGCCGCCCGGCTGCTGGTTTACCGCGCTGCCGATCTGGCCCAGAAATCGCCCCGGGGGGGCAAAGGCACCGAACTGAACCGGTTGGCCGCCGCGGCTATCCTCCTGGCGGCGGAAACCGCCACCTGGGTATGCGGCCAGGCCATCCAGATTCACGGCGGCTATGGCTACTGCCTGGAGTTTCCGGTGCAAAAGCTGTGGCGCGACGCCAAACTCTATGAAATCGGGGCGGGCACCAGCGAGATCAGGCGAATGATCATTGCCCGGGAGCTCACCCGGGAGGCCTTTGCCCGGAAGGCGCAGCGCTAGTATTGTGTACCACTAAAACATTGCATAAATGCTTTTCCTTTTTCCCTCCCCCTTGAGGGGGCGACACCGGGTGGGGGTGGAAATTTATCTTTCATTTACCATATGTTGCCACCCCCCCCCCAACCCCCTCCCCTCTCAGGGAGGGGGGTTTATCTCTAATCTTTTGTTAAGATAATTGTGGGACATAACACTAGCCGTGCCAATGATCGAAAGCGACCCACCATCGACGGAGATATTATGAGTGAACCGCTAATTCTGCAGGAGAGGAAAGACCGTGTCGTCTTACTCACCCTAAACCGCCCCGAAGTGATGAATTCCTTCAATTTCCCGATGCTGCTGGCCCTGAAGGAACGGGTGGAGGCGGTGCAAATTGATCCGGAAGTGCGGGTGCTGATCATTGTGGGAGCAGGCCCTAAAGCCTTCTGCGCCGGCGCCGATCTGAAGGAACGGGCTTCCCTGAGCGAGATGCAGGTGCGGGAGTTCATCTTTACGATTCGCAATCTCTTCACCTTCATTGAATACCTGAACAAACCCGTGATCGCCGCGGTCAACGGCGTCGCCCTGGGGGGCGGCACCGAGTTGGCCCTGGCCTGCGATATCCGGATTGCTTCAGCCAGCGCCACCCTGGGACTGACCGAAACCAGGTTGGCCATCATCCCCGGGGCGGGGGGCACCCAGCGTCTGCCGCGTCTGATCGGGCGCGGCAAGGCCAAGGAACTGATCTTTACCGGGCGCCGGGTGGAGGCGCAGGAGGCCTTGCAGATAGGGCTGGTCAATAAAGTCTGCCCGCCGGAAACCTTGTTGGACGAGTGCCGAGCCATGGCCGGGATGATCTGCGAAGCCGGACCCATTGCCGTGCAACAGGCCAAATATGCCATCAATTATGGTCTGGAGGCCGATTTGCATACGGGCCTGGCCATTGAATCCAATGCCTACTGGGTAACCGTTCCCACCGCAGACCGCCTGGAAGGCCTGGCCGCGTTTGGCGAAAAGCGGAAGCCGGTGTATAAGGGGAAATGAGAGACTCAATTAGTCAGGGTTTCGCACCAGGGAGCACAGATGATCACGATCTTACCGTAAACCTCACGCCAGCACGCGATTGAACCCAGCAAGGGAGCCAAATGTCAGATTCGGCGGAGCAAAACCGGGCATTTTGGGAAAATGAAGAACAGAAGCTGGACGAGCTCGTCCAGCAGGCCATCTGGCCCGGAGGCGACCAAGCGGTCCAGCGCCTCGCCAGCCAAGGCAAACAGCCGGTCCGGGACCTGATCGGCAGGCTCATCGATCCGGAGACGGAATTTTTTGAATTGAGCCGGATAGCCGGATTCGGCATGAATTACCCCGATGTCCCGGATGTGCCCTGCGGCGGACTGGTAACCGGTTTAGGCAAGATTCACGGCAACTGGACCATGGTCTTTGCCAATGACAGCCGGGTGAAGGCCGGCACCTATTTCCCCATCACGCTCAAGAAACACATGCGGGCCCAGGCCATTGCCCAGCGCTGCGGCCTAAACTGCGTCTACATTGCCGACTCCGGGGGGGCCTATCTGCCCATGCAGGCCGAGGTTTTCCCGGATGACCAGCAATTCGGCTCCATGTTCTATAACATGGCGCGCATGAGCGCCATGGGTCTGAAGCAGATCACCCTGAGCACCGGAGGGAACACCGCCGGCGGCGCTTACCTGGTCTTCATGGCCTGCCAATCGGTGATGATCGACAAGATGTCGTACTCCTTTCTCGGAGGTCCCCCCCTCGTCAAAGCGGCCACGGGGGAAGTCATTTCCGCGGAAGATTTAGGCGGGGCCAGGGTGCATACGGAACGCTCCGGGGGCGCCGACCATTTGTGCCGGAACCAGGAGGAGGCCATCGAAAGCGTTCGAGAAATTCTCTCCCTGGAGCCGCCGCAAAAATTGCACAGCCATCGCTACCAGGAACTGCCGCCCCGGGTGCCGGTGGCGGCCATCTATGAAATGCTGGCGGCCAATGTCCATCACGGCATCGACGTGCGCGCCTTCCTGGCGGCCATTGCCGATGACAGCCATTTTGCCGAATACAAAAAGTCTTACGCCCCCGGCCTTGGAGACAACATCGTCACCGGGAAGATGCGTCTCAAGGGCATCCCGGTGGGAGTGATAGCCTCCAACGGCATCGGCATCATTTTTACCCAGGCAGCCCAAAAGGCCACGGAATGGATCGTCCGCTGCTGCCAGGACAAGACTCCGCTGCTGTTTGTCCAGGCCTCGCCGGGCTACATGGTGGGCTCGGAATCCGAACATATGGGCATCGGCAAATATGGGGCGGATATGGTGCGGGCGGTGTCCTGCGCCCAGGTGCCCCGGATCCAGTTGGTGATCGGCCCCGACAACGGCGCGGCCAATTACGGCATGTGCGGCCGGGGGTACCGCCCCCATTTTCTCTTTTCCACCATGCGGGCGCGCACCTCGGTCATGAGCGGCCGTTCCGCCGGGGAGGTGCTCATGTCCATCGAGGAGCGGAAACGCGGGAAACCCATGAGCGACCAGGAGAAGGCGGCCTTCCGCCAGCAAATGATCGACAAGTACGACGGCGAGGCGCATCCCTTCTATTGCGGCGCCCGGCTCCTCAATGACCGGGTGCTGAAATTCCGGGAAATCCGCGACTGGCTGCCCGTCGCCTTCGAAGTCAGCCTGCTCAAGCCCATCGGGGAGCCGTCCTTTGGGAATCAGCGGTTTTAAATGAGTGTAGGGTTTCACAATTAGCTGGCCATAATATCAGGACTGGAAGCTGGATTTGGCATGGTTGAGTCCCCCTTTCCAAAAGGGGGATTTAGGGGGATTTCAAGAGTTTATATTAAATCCCCCCTGCCCCCCTTTTCCAAAGGGGGGTTAGAAATCGGTAATTTTAAATGGATAATCAATCGTGGAACAGACCATGAGGATTAAGCATGGGATTGATGGCATACCCTAAAAAAGTGGTTCTGGGCGATATCACGGTAAGGGATGGCTTTCAGCACGAAGAGAAGTTCATCCCCACCGACGCCAAGCTTTGGGTGGCGGAACAATTGGTGCTGGCAGGCTTTAAGCGCCTTGAGGTCACCAACTTCGGCAGTCCCAAAGGGATGCCGCAATTTAAGGACGCCGATGAGTTGCTGAAACGGCTCCGGTCCAGTAAAAAGGTGGGCGCCCTCCTCAAAGACGTGGAACTCACCGCCATCACCATCCGGGAACGGGCGGTGGAGCGCGCCATCCAGGCCCGCCGGGAGGGCTACGGCCCCGACCGCATCCTGTTCATGGTGTCCACCAGCGAGTCGCATCACCGGGTCAATTCCGGCCTGTCCCTGGCCGACTACTGGAAGATGTGCGAGCAGTACATACCTCTGGCCCATGAGGCCGGCATGAAAGTCTGCGGCACGGTCAGCACCATCTGGGGTTGCCCCCTCGAGGGACCCACGGAGCTTGCGAAAGCGGTGGAATGCACCCGGCGTTGGCTGGACATCGGGGCGGATGACATCGAACACGCTGACCACGACGGTTCGGCGCCGCCCCATAAGGTCTATGAATATTTCTCCATGATCATGGAGGCCATTCCGGACCCCAGCAAACACCTGGCCCATTTTCATGTGACCCGGGGATGGGGGCTGGCCAATGTCCTGGCGGCCCTCAATGCCGGGATCACCCATTTCGAATCGACCCTGGGCGGGATCGGCGGGCAGCCGGCCAACTTCGTGGATGGGGTGCCGGTGGCCGGGACCGGGGAATACTATTATCAGGACCCGAGCATTACCGGCCTGGTGGCTACCGAAGACCTGGCCGTGATGTTGGACGAAATGGGGATCGACATCGGCGTGGACGTGGATAAGGTGCTGAACCTCGGCCGCATGGTGGAGCGGATTGTCGGCCGGCGACTGCGCTCGGAATGCGTCCACTCCGGCAGAATCCCCAAGACGCTTACCGGGCGCCGCTAACCGGCGAACCTTAATGAAGAGCCCCGCCGGGCGCGGCAGGAGGCCTTGATCTCTGATGGCCCGCCTTTTCTAATCCAGTAGAAAGGAGGGAAAGTG
Organism: Desulfobaccales bacterium; assembly: GCA_049585595.1. Taxonomy (GTDB): domain Bacteria; phylum Desulfobacterota; class Desulfobaccia; order Desulfobaccales; family 0-14-0-80-60-11; genus JAPLJC01. Next base: position 12,975 of record JBAVAG010000090.1, on the reverse strand, counting down.
GAGGTTCACGGAACCAGGGGCAGTGGCGGAATTTGCGGCAAATTACTATTGCCTAACCTGCCAGGCAAGGAGCTACTAGAATGAGCGACGTAAAATCTTATCAGGATTTTTTGAAAAACCAATTCGACATTGGCCAGCTTTTTGACAAGCCGGAACCGCTGGCGGGCGTCAGGGTCCTGGAGGTCTGCTACGTGGTGCTCGGGCCGGCGGCCTGTGACTACCTGGCGGAATTCGGCGCCGAGGTGATCAAGTTTGAAGGGCAGAAGGGGGATCAGATGCGTTTTGTGACCCCCTACGCCTATTTCTGGAAAAACCTGTCGCCCGGCCTGGAGATAGAAAACCACAACAAGTACTGGGTCGGCATGCACCTGGGGCACCCTCAGGGCAAGGAACTCTTCCTGGAACTGGTGAAAAAGTCCGACGTGGTGGCGGACAACCTTACCCCCGGCCGCATGGCGGAGTGGGGGTTGAGTTATAGAGAACTCAAAGAAGTGAACCCCCGCATCATCCAGCTGCACGTTTCCGGCTATGGCAGCTGGGGGCCCTGGACAGGCCGGACTTCCTATGACGCCGTGGCCCAGAGCATGGGGGCGCTCTCGCCCATCACCGGGTTCGAAGAGCGGGGTCCCATCAAATCCGGGGTCTGGATCGCCGACTGGATCACCGGGCTGATGTGCTCGGTGGCCATCATGGCCGCCCTGAATTACCGGGAGAGAACCGGGGAAGGCCAGTTCATCGACTACATGCAGGTGGAAAACGTCATCCGCTGGCTCGACTGGACCTGGCTGCACGCCTTCAAAACCGGCGAGGACCGGAAGCGCTCCGGCAATCGGGACCTGGCCATCTGCCCCTCCGACCTGTTCGAATGCCAGGACGGTTGGGCGGCGGTGGCGGCCTTCAGCAAGCCCGAATTCAAGGGCCTCTGTGAAGCCATGGGCCAGCTGGACCTCTACGACCGGTTTGCCGACCCCACCCAACGGCTTAAAGAAGCGAAGAGCGTGGTTGACCCCGTCGCCCGGTGGGCCAAGACCAAAACAGTGGCGGAGCTGGAGGAAATGGGAGACCGATACGGTTTCGCCGCCTCCCGGGTGTTGGACGCCAAGGAAGCCTATCAGGGGAAACACTACCTGGGCCGCGGCGCCATCCAGGAATACGACGACCACCTTTATGGCACGATGAGGCAGGAGTGCTACCCCCCGAGAATGAGCGAGACCCCCAGCCGGGTGAAATGGAGCAGCCGTCCGGTGGGGTTCGATAATCGCTACATCTTCCAGAAGGTTTTGGGCCTGCCCCTGGAGGAGGTCAAGCGCCTGGAATTCGAGAAGGTCATCTTTCAGTGGAATCCGGCTGTCCCCTCGCAGTGTCCGCCCCCGGACTGGGATGGCAAAAGTGGTGTGAAGCTGCCCTAGGCCAGGTTTTCTTAGACTTTCTGGGAGGATACAGCATGGATGATACCAAAATTGTCGGTTTGGCGGTCAACCAGGAATTCGCCAGGTGGGCCTACCGGGAAACCTACCCGCCGGATGCCTACAAAAAGCCGGAAGCCCTGGATGACATGTTGGTGATCGATGCCAGTCATGGCAACTTTGCGGGACTCTTTACCTCTTCCATCCTGGCGGAGATGGGCGCCGAGGTGATTCGCATCGAGCCTCCCGGAGGTGATCTGGCCAGGAAGATGTCTCCTTACGGCATGATGATCGGGGATTCGGGGCTCGCTTATATCGTCGAGGCCCGCAACAAGTTTCATGTCACCCTGGACCTGGCCAAGCCAGAGGGCCGGAAGCTCTTTGCCAGGTTGGCCGGCAAGGCCACGGTGCTCATCGAGACCTTCAAACCAGGCTACCTGGACGGCCTGGACATCGGTTACCGGCAACTGCGCGAGGCCAACCCCGGCCTGATTTACTGCGCCATCAGCAGCTACGGCCATTACGGGGCGGATGCCGAGAGACATGCCAACCAGCCGGGCTATGACATCTTGGATCAGGCCCGGGGCGTCATCATGTCCATCACCGGGGAACCGGACCTCGACCCGGAAATCGCCCAGACTTATAAGCGGCCTCTGAAACATGGCAACTGGATGGGGTGGTATGCCGGCGGCGCCTGGTCGGCCCTGGGCATCCTGATGGCGATGTTCCATCGCCGCAAGACCGGCAAAGGGCAAATGATCGACAGTTCCCCGCCGGAGGGGTTGCTGGCCATCTCCAATTACGCCCTGCAATATTTCCACATGTCCGGGGAGCAGATGCCCCGGGCCGGCAATTACGACTATGCCGTCTTTCCTTACACTTACGTGAAGTGCAAGGACGGCTATACCTTCATTTCCGGCTTCACGGATCCTAACTTTACGGCCTTGTGCGAGATCCTGAACCGGCCCGATCTGCTGAAGCAGTTCCCCACCATCAAGGAGCGCCTCACCCCCCAGAATCAGCCGACGATTCAGCACGAAATCGAAAGATTCACCGTGAATTATACGGCCGATGAAATCCAGGACATGGTTTACATGTACAGCAAGCGGGAAGATAAGAAAGGCACGGTGGTGTCGGGCCGGCTGGAAAATCCGCAGGATGTGCTAACCAGGGACCACTGGCAGGAGCGGCGCACCTTCCTCAAATGGAACGACCCCAATTATGGTGAGCTCCTGATCCAGAATTCCTCCTTCAAGGCCATGACGCGGACCCCCGGCCGGATAAAATGGGCCTGCCGGCCCATCGGCGCGGACAATGAATTCATCTACCACCGCTATCTCGGCGTGGGACCGGGGAAGCTCAAGGAGCTACAAAAGGACGGGGTAATCTGAGGGGGGCTTCATGTGTGCGCCCCCTACGCAATGGTGGGCAGTAAGGGCGGACTACTGGCCGCCCGCTGGTTTTCCTCTCGTTCCCAAGCTCCGGCTTGGGAACACACCCGGGGCGCCAATCTCCGCTGGGCGAGAGCCGGCTTGCCCCTAGCATGAGCCATTTTTTGAGGAAACCAGGAATTTGGGAACCAGAAAAGGCAACGCAGGCTAAAGCCTGCGGCTACATTTTTTCTTCTCGTTCCCAAGCAGGGGCTCGGAAACCAGAAAATACCCATCCTTAAAGGGGCTTAGTCCGGTTGGGGCCACAGGAGCACCGCCACCACCCCCAGAGCGGTCCCGATAAGGGACTCAATAAAGCGCAGGGTGGCATTGAGCGGCGGGCCCAAAGCCAGGTGGAAGGTGGAAAAAACCATGACCACCGCCACGGCGATGGACGCCAGACGGGCATGATTAGGGATGCCCAGGACCTGGCAGAGCAGTATTACCACCCCAATCACTGCCGCCATGCCGAAGGGATTGAAGGGCAGGAAACTGAGATAAACGGCGCTGGCGACAGCACCGATGAAAGCCCAGGATCTGCAGGGATGCCGAAGCCCAGGTATCGCGGCTGGTGGCCTGCAGGACCGCCACCCCGGAGGTCAGCGACCAGAGCCCGCCGACAGCTGCCAAGGCCCCAAGGAACAGGTGAGTAAAATAAAAACCGGCCAGGTAGGACGCTAGACATACCAGACCAATTTGCAAGGCAATGCGGAGGTCATCCCGCGTTGGCACGGACGGCTTTATAAAAGTCATTGCAAAACCCCTTCATTCCCTGGTGGGGCGGCCGTCCCTGGCCGCCTCTAGGTGGCGATTACTGCGGCCCGCCCCACTGGCAATCTATCCTCTCTTTCCCAAGCTTCCAGCTTGGGAACGCAGCTTGGGCGCCCAGCTCCGCTTGGCGAGAGCCTGCTTACCCCAGCATGAGCCAGCTTCTAAGCGCTAAAGCTCGATGCCATATTTTCCCAGGCGATATATCAGGGTGGGTCTGGAGATGCCCAGGGACCTGGCGGCCCGGGTGCGGTTGCCGTTGCTCTGCTTGAGCGCCTGCATGATCAAACCCTTGATCAAGGCGTCCAGGTTCAGACCCGCCGGGGGCAGTTGCAACCCCGGTTCCAGCGGGGTCTGGACGCGGTTTTCCGGATGGGCCAGGCCCAAAAAGGTGAGGTGGGCCGGTTGGATTTCCCCGCCGTCTTCCATCAGGATCACCCTTTCAATGGCATTCCGGAGTTCCCGGACGTTACCCTGCCACGGGTAATTCAGCAGCATCTCCCGGGCAGCCGCGGAAATGCCGCAAAAATTCTTGCCGAATTTTTCATTGAAGCTGTTCATGAAAAACAGGGTCAGGGGGATGATGTCAACCCGGCGCTCCCTTAAGGGCGGAATGGTAATTTGGGCCACGTTTAAGCGGTAATAGAGATCCTCGCGAAAGCGCCCGGCCCGGCATTCCTGCTCCAGGCTCTTGTTGGCGGTGGCGATGATGCGGATGTCCACTTTCCTTTTTTTGGTGCCGCCCACCGGAAAGAATTCCTTTTCCTCAAGAAAACGCAACAGCTTAACCTGGGAAAAAGGTAAGAGTTCGCTGATTTCGTCCAGGAACAAGGTCCCGCCGTCAGCCATTTCCAGCTTGCCCTTCTTGCCTTCCTGGAGGCCGCCGGTGAAAGTCCCCCGTTCATAACCGAACATTTCGCTTTCCACCAGGTCCTTACTGATGGCCCCGCAATTGATGACCACCAAAGGCTTATTGAACCGGGCGCTGCGGCTTTGGATGGTCCTGGCGATGACCTCTTTGCCGACCCCGGTCTCCCCTTCGATGAGCACCGTGGTGTCGTAACTCTTGGCCACCTTGTTGGCAAACTCGATGGCCTTCTTGATGGCCGGACTTTCGCCGATAATATTGCCGACATTGAATTCCTTGAGGTAATTCTGGCGCAGTTCCTCGACTTCCTTCTTGAGCTTCAGATTCTCCAGGGCCTTTTCGACAATAATTTCCAGCTCTTCAATTTCCAGGGGTTTCACCAGGTAATCATAGGCCCCCATTTTCATGGAGGTGATGACCGTTTTCACATCTTCATAGGCCGTCATCATGATCACCAGGAGGTCTCGCCTAAGGGCCTTGATCTGTTTCAACGTCTCTATCCCGTCCTGGCCGGGCAGGCGGACATCGAGAAGCACCAGGTCCACCGAATCCTTCCGGAGCAGGGCCAGGGCATCCTCTCCTTTGCCCACCACGAGGGTGTCATACCTTTCGGCCAGTACATTCTTGAGAGAATTCTGGAGAAGCTTGTCGTCGTCGACAATCAGGATTTTATAGCGGAACATCTAGCCCCTCGGCTGGACGGAACGGGAACCTCAAGATAAAGGTGGTCCCCCGGTTCTCTTCGCTGACCACGTCAATGGAGGCATGGTGCTGATCCAGAATTTTGTGCACAATGGACAGGCCCAGCCCGGTGCCTTCCGACTTGGTGGTGAAAAAGGGATCGAAGATCTTGGAGAGGTTGGCTTGAGGGATGCCACAGCCGGTGTCCATAATGTGCAAGGCCAGGTGCTGACAGCGTTTCTTCTGATCCTTGCCAATGGTGCTTTTGATCCTGATGCCGCCTCCCTCGGACGTGGCCTCCAACCCATTCAGCAACAGATTGACCAGGACCTGCTGAATCTGGTGTTCGTCAAACACGATCTCGGGGAGGTCCTCCGCCTGGTCCAGCTTGACCTCGATTCTTTTCTTTCTGAGTTGGGAATCCAACAAAGAGATGGAATTTCGCAAAACCCGGGCCATGGAGCCCCGCTTCAGCGCCGGGGTGGAGGGCCTGGCAAAATCGAGCATCCCCTTAACCAGGCTCTTGATCCGATCGATGCCCTCCAGGGTGTCGGAGACGATCTTTTTGGCGGCGTCATCCAAGGCCAATTTTTTCGAGAGTATCTGAACATTTAAGCTAATGCTGGCCAGGGGATTCCTGATCTCGTGGGCAATGCCGGCCGATAGCTGGCCTATGGAGGTCAGGCGGTCCATTCTCCTGATCATCTCCTCGGTTCTTTTCCCCTCGGTCAGGTCCCGGACGATGAAGACCACCCCGAACAGATTGTCCTGATGGTCCCGCAGCCAGGAAGAGGTGATGCCCAGGGTGAGCGGGGCGCCGTCTTTACGGCTTTTGCGGATCTCCCGGTCAATTAGTTCGCCCTGATCGACAACCTGATCTACCAATTGCACTATCTGGTCCCCGAAGACGTCAGCGACCTTTTGGCCGAGGACATTTTTCCTTTTCAGGCGGAATAATTCCTCCGTCCTTCGGTTGATGGAGGTGATTTCCTTTTTCATGTTGATGGCAATGACGCTGTTCGGGGAACTCTCGAGAATATTCTCCCGGAAGTTCCGTTCAGTCATGACCTGGCCATAGAGCCGGGCGTTTTTGATCAGGCTGGCGGTGTGCCCGGCGTAAATCACCAACAATTTCAAGTCATCCTCGGAAAAGGCCGCCTTGTTGACGCTGTTGACGTTCAGGACCCCCAGGACCTTGTTGTCACTGATCAAGGGCGCGGCCAGCTCCGATTTGACCTCTTTGAGGGCCTCTACGTAGTGCGCCTCCCGGCTCACGTCCCGCACCAGGAGAGGAACGCCTTTGGCCGCCACCCAGCCGGCGACCCCCTCCCCCACTTTCAACCTGAACCTGGCGGTGTCCAGTCCCTCGTAGCCGATCTGGGAAGCGATGCGCAGGTGCTTGTTGTCATTATCCATCAGGAGCAGGGCGCAACTGGAAGCCTTGGTGATTTTCAGGGCGCTGGCGCTGATGACCTTGAGCAGGTTATTGAGGTTAATGGTGGAACTGGTCTTGCGGCTGATTTCCTGGAGGGCCAGCAGTTGCTGGATCTTTCTTTGATTCTGTTCCTGCAGCCGGGCATTCTCGATGATAATGCTGGCCTGGTTGGCAAAGGTGGAGAAGGAATCGATGTCCTTTTTGGTCATATCCAATTTCTGGTCTCTGCGGTCCGCCACGATCAGCCCGATGGTATCTTTCTTGATCTTGAGCGGCACGATGACGGTGGCCAGCCGCTCCATGTACCGGCTGATCCTCAGATCGAGCGGGGTGGCCCGGGGATCGTTCACCATATCCCGGGAATAGATGGTCTTGCCGTACCGGGCCACCTTGGTGTCCAGGCAGTCGTGGTCAGCCAGGCGATAAGGTTTGGTCAGGGCTCGCTCCGATTCCTCGGGACTGAAGCCGATCAAGTACTTGCATTCCAACAGGCCCCGGTCCCTGTCGGTGAGAAAGATGCCGACCCGGATGAAGCCGAAGACCTGGGCGGTCTCTTTGACGATTAAAGTGAGGATCTTGTCCAGAGAAATGGGCCGGGTCAGCAGACTGCTGATCTTATGGATCGAGGACAGGAGCCTTTCCTTGGTCTTTAACTCACTCAGACAACGATCGGCGCTGATCTTCCCGGACATGGCGTCATCCCGGCGGGCCCCACCTGAGGCCGAAACTTTCAAAAACCCGATGAAATTATTATAAAATAAATCCCGGGGAACCTCAATCGCCTGCCTGGCGGCCCCTCAGGCACTGTCTGATATGCTGCAAAAGTGAAGCTAATCCTCTGATGGGCCTAACTCCCGGTAATATTTGCCCTTATCACTCACGCTCCAGGCTGCCTTGACCCCCGGGAAAAAAATGGAGCATATGATGAATTTTACCTGGCGCCCCACTCTTCCCGAAGCAGATTTTTACCTTTCATTTAAGCCGGTTATCTCAATAGACCCTGCTGGTATAGCCCTTGCAAAAATAATTTGGGTCTAGCCCAACGGGCTGATGAGACAACCTGGCCGCCGCTGGGGTTAAGACACCCCGCCGGGCCGGCGCGAGAGGAAAAATTATGAGAGAAGTGGCGGTTTTGGGTGTGGGAATGACCAAGTTTGGGCCGTCCAGCTCGAGCCTCAAGGAGCTCTTTGCCGAAGCCGCGCTGGAGGCCATCCAGGAGTCCAATCTAACCTCTAAAGATATTCAAGCCATGGTCATCGGCAACGTTCTGGGCGATTTTGCCGAAAGGCAGATGAATCTGGCCCCCTTTCTGGCCGATGAGATCGGGCTGGGGCCGAACGTTCCGGCCACCCGGGTCGAAGGCGGCTGCGCTTCGGCCTCCATAGCCTTTCGTGATGCCGTCATGTGGGTGGCCTCCGGGTTCTATGACATCGTCATTGCCGGCGGGGTGGAGAAATTCACCCACATGGGCACCCCTCAGGTGGCCAGCGTCCTGGCCATGATCGAGGATAGCCTGTATGAGGAATTCACCGGCCTGACCTTTCCGGGGGTATTTGCCATGCTGGCCCACCAGTATGCCGACAAGTACTCCATTCCCCTGCCGGTCCTCAAGGAGCGCATGGCGCGGGTGGCCGTCAAGAACCACCACCACGGCACCATGAACCCCCTGGCCCAATTTCAGAAAGAGATCACCGTGGAGAAGGTGCTCAACAGCCCCATGGTTTGTGATCCCCTGCAGGTCTTCGACTGCTGTCCCATCTCCGACGGCGCCGCCGCGGTGGTCCTGGCCAGCCGGGAGATCGCCGAGAAGCAGGTGCACAAACCCATCAAGGTTTTGGGGGTGGGGCAGGGAAATGGCCGGCCCTTGTCCCGGCAACAGGACTTCACGGTTATGCGGGCGCGCCTGGCCTCCTCCTCCCAGGCCTACAAGATGGCGGGGATCGAACCCAGGCACGTGGACGTGGTGGAGTTGCACGATTGCTTTACCATTGCCGAAATCGTCGCCAGCGAGTGTCTCGGGTTTTTCGATTTCGGCAAAGGCGGCCTGGCCGCGGAACTTGGCGAAACCAGCCTGGGCGGCCGCATCCCCATCAACCCCTCGGGCGGGCTCAAGTCCAAGGGGCATCCGGTGGGAGCCACGGGCTGCGCCCAGGTCTACGAGATTGCCAAGCAACTTCGGGAAGAGTGCGGCCCCCGGCAGGTGGAGGGGGCCCGGATCGGCATGACGGATACCTTGGGCGGCACCGGCACCGTGGTGGTAAATATTATCCTCGGCCGTTAACCAGGGGGAGGATTCATGTACAAGCTAACCCACGTCCAATACTTCGAAGCCTTGAAGGAGAATATTCTCAAGGGATTAAAGTGTCTCGACTGCGGGGCCATCACCGTGCCACCCAAGGCCACCTGCGACGAATGCGGCTCCACCAACCAGGAGGTCACCCAATTGTCCGGGGAAGGCGCCATCCGGACCTTCACGGTGATCCGGGTGGCTCCCGAAGACTTTAAAGCCCCTTACGTCGTGGTCCTGGTCCAACTCCGGGAGGGCCCCCGGCTGACAGGGCTGCTGGACGACCCCCAGCCGGAGCGCGCCACCATGGAGCTGATCGGCAAAAAGGTGAAAATGGGGCACCAGGTGGTTGAGCATATGAAATATACCTCGGGGCCGGGAGTAGTTCCCCTCTTTTCCCTGGTGGACTGAACGCGCCAGGGCGAGGCGAGCCCCAACCCGGGGTATCCCGATTACTGCAAAGGTCTTGGCGCCGCGGCGCCGAAAGGAGATGGGGAAATGGAGGTGAAAACCGTTGGAGTCGTAGGCGCCGGCCAGATGGGCCACGGCATCGCCCAGGTGGCGGCCATGAGCGGTCTCCTGGTGATCATGAGCGATATCAACGAGGAGCTTGTCCACCGGGGCCTTGCGGCCATCACCAAGACCCTGGCCAGGGGTGTGGAGAAGGGCAAGATCAGCCCCGCGGACCAGGGCGCGGTTCTTGGCCGCATCCGAACCACCGTCAATCTTCAGGATATGGCCCCGGTGGAGGTGGCGATCGAGGCGGCGACGGAAAACGAACCGCTGAAGTTTAAGATCTTCCGGGAGCTGGATGCCATCTGTGCGCCCCAGGCCATCCTGGCCTCTAATACGTCGTCCATTCCCATCGGCCGCATAGCCGCCCAGACGCAGAGACCCGGCAAGGTCATCGGCATGCACTTCATGAACCCGGCGCCGGTTATGAAGCTGGTGGAGTTGATCCGGGCGCTGACCACAACGGACGAGACCTTTGAGGTGACCCGGGATCTCAGCCTCAAGTTCGGCAAGACCCCGGCTGAGGCCAGCGATTATCCCGGGTTCCTCATCAATCTCATCCTCATGCCCATGATCAATGAGGCGGTGTACTGCCTCTATCAGGGAGTGGGCACCCGGGAAAACATCGATCTCGTGATGCAGCTCGGCGCCAACCACCCAATGGGGCCGCTGGGCCTGGCGGACCTCATCGGCCTGGACACCTGCCTGGCCATCATGGAGACCCTGTTTAACGGTTTCTGCGATTCCAAATACCGGCCCTGCCCGCTGCTGCGCAAATACGTGGAAGCCGGCTGGCTGGGGCGAAAGACCGGACGCGGCTTCTACGAGTATGCCTAAAAGAAAAAATCGAGATGCACTTTGAATCAACAAAATTATCGACAATCTGGTAGAATACGGCACCTCCCTCAACGGGAACACTGGCTGCATCTGGACTGCTGCGGGTTTGGCCATCGGTGGCGGCTGTGAAATCCAGCAACCAAAATTAACATTCGATCCATGGAGGTTAATTATGGCACTTCAGGATTACTATCAGCAGATCATGGACATCAGCATGATGGAGGACAACGCCAAGAAGGCCGAAGCGTCTAAGGCCGTCTTCGAGAGCCTGAACAAGGCTAAGATGCCCGATCGGTTCAACTGGGCGGAGGAGATCTTCGAAGGAATCCATGTAAAGGAGCGGCCCGGACAGGCGGCCCTGCTTTGGCTCAACATCGATACCAATGAAGAGCGCCGCTTCACTTACTCGGAGCTTGCCGGCAAGAGCAACCAGCTTTTGAACTTCTTGCGAAAATACGGGATCGCCAAGGGTGAGAGCGTCTACCTGATGATCCCTTCGGTCCCTGAAACCTGGTTTGCCAGCCTGGCCACGGTGAAGGGCGGGATGGTATCGGTCCCGACGGCTATGACCATGACGGTAAGAGAGATGGAGTACCGCTTCCAGAGCTACGCGCCCCATGCCGTTTTCGCGGACCAGAATTCGGCGCCGATCATCGATGCGGCTCTCAAGATCGTCGGGGCCGCTCCCAAGGTGAAAATCGTCCTCGGGAAGCTGGAGGGCTGGAAGAGCTACGACGAAGTCGATAAGGAAAGCATGACCGCCGCGGCCGAGAAGACGAAACCCCAAGACGTTATTCTTTGCTTTTTCACTTCCGGGACCACGGGGATGGCCAAGAGAGTGGCACATACAGCCGTATCCTATCCCCTGGGTCATCTCTCTACAGCCAACGTCATCGGCCTCAAGCCGGGGGACGTCCACAACAACCTGAGTGCGCCCGGGTGGGCCAAGTGGGCCTGGAGCTGCTTTTTTCCCCCGCTTAGCATGGGAGCGACGACCACCGGGCTCTTTTACCCCGGCAAGCTCGATATCGAGAGGTACCTGGGCGCCGTGGACCGCCTCCAGGTAAACACCTTCTGCGCCCCGCCGACGGCCTGGAGGGCCTTCATACTGGTCGATCTCAGCAAGTTCAAGTTCGCAGCCTTGAGGGAGTCGGTGAGCGCCGGCGAGCCCCTCAACCCGGAAATCATCCAGACCTGGCGGCGATTCACCGGCACCGAGATCAGGGACTTCTACGGACAGACCGAATCCACGGCTATGATCGGCAATCCTCCCTGGAACAAGGGGAAGATCGTTCCAGGCTCCTTCGGGCAACCGACCTTCCTCTACGATATCGCCCTCGTCGATGACGATGGGAAGGAGATCACCAAACCCAATGAGGTGGGGCATATCACCGTAAGGCTCGACCGGTGGCGGGCCACGGGCCTCTTTAGCGAGTATCTCGGCAGCCCCGAGCAGATGAAGGAGGTCTTCTGCGGCAACTACTACTACACGGGAGACCGGGCTTCCTTCGACGAAAAGGGCTACTGGTGGTTCGTCGGACGCGCCGACGACGTCATCAAATCCTCCGACTACCGGGTGGGCCCCTTTGAGGTCGAGAGCGCTCTCATCGAGCATGAGGCGGTGGCCGAGGCCGCGGTGGTCGGGAGCCCGGACCCCAAGAGATGGCAGCTCGTCAAGGGCTTCGTCATCCTCAGACCCGGCATCGAGCCCTCCGCCGACCTGGCCAGCGATCTGTTTAAACACTGCACGACTGTCCTTGCCAAGTTCAAGATTCCGCGCATCATCGAATTCGTGCCCGAGGTGCCCAAGACCCTGAGTGGCAAGATCCGCCGGGTTGAGCTCAGGCAAAACGAGATCGTCAACAAGGAGAAAGGGTTAAGAGGCCAGCATGAGTATTTCTACCACGAGTTCACGCAACTGAAGCCTTTGAGCGGTGAACAGTGATTTAAGAGCAGAAAAACCGGCCTTCCCCGGAGCCTTCAGTGGCCGGGTACCCTGAAAAGAATAAGCAATTAAGATTATTATAGAAGGGAGGGAGAACATGACATTTGCCGAAATTAAAGAGGCGGTCAGGGCCCTCGATGACGAGGGAAAAAAGCGGGTGGTAATGGAACTGCTGCCGGAGATCTGGCCGAAAATTGTCGGAGATGCGGTCTGCCTGGACTTCATCAGGAAGATGGTGGACGAAGAAGCCGTGCGGATTTACAAAGCAGAGCACATGGATGCCATTTAGGCCTGAATCGCACTGAATGAACCTCTGAATAGGGCCATCATTTCAGTCCAGAACCAAAGATATTGATGGGCCAAACCGACAGGAGAGAGGATATGGCAAATCCAGGAGCGCTACGGCCGCGTTGGGGGCAGCCCCTTACGGGTATTGTCTCATTTTTCGTCTTTTTCTTCGTCGCCTGGATCATCTGGTTCATCTTTAGTGATCCCCGGGGGCCGGTCGGTTCGTTTCCTTACCCCTTCGTACTTTATTTGGCAATGATGATTTTGGTGGGCCTCTGGCAGCATATGTTTTTGGGGGATTGGCCTTTTCATAACTTGCCCCAGCCGGTCAAAGGCATTATAGAAACCATCTTTAATCTGGTCCTGGTATGGTTTGTCATCCATGTGGTGTTTTACCGCATTTTGGGGTTGGGCTTTAACTTCCTCAGCGAATCGAACCTGGAATGGTTGGCCGCGGCCGGCAAGACCGTGATGCCGGCGGGTGTCGCCCAGACCCTGACCTTCAAGACCCTGACCA
>JBAVAG010000089.1:0-11972 GCA_049585595.1 Desulfobaccales bacterium | reverse complement strand
GGCGCCAGAGGCGCGGCGGGCGCCGCAGGTTCGGCCGCCGGGAGCTTGGTCTCGGGGGCGGCCTTGGGTCCCTTGGTCTTGGCTGCTCGATGGGCCTTGGTGGAGGCGCCCCTCTTGCTGGCGGTGGTCTTTTTCCTGGTTCGTCTGGAGGTCGTCTTCTTCCGGGTTTTGGAGGCGGTTTTGGCCTTGCCCGCGGGTTTGGCCTTCTCTCCCTGCCCCTCTTGGGGCGTCCCCGGTTCCTTGGTTTCGGGGGTGGCCATGGGCTTCTGGTCCCCCAGCAAGGGGGGCACCGCCGGCGGTGCCACTTCCTTTTGGGCCCTGGCGGTCTGCAGACTCAGTAGCAATATCCCCGCCGCGGCCAGAGTGATAATCTTTTTCATAGTAATCCTCAGGTTCTTCCCTGCCTCCCTTCGAGATGAGTTCAGTGAATTGTGTGGCGGTGCAGGGATTCGAACCCCGGACACTGCGGATATGAGCCGCATGCTCTAACCGACTGAGCTACACCGCCGTAACTTTTGAAAATATATTGCTCCTGGCCCTGACTGTCAAACAAAATCACCCGGCCGGGCGACAGGCGGCTCCCGATAAGCCGGAGGCGGCTTGACTTAATCACTTAATGATCTCAAGCACCTGGGCAAAGTGGCCCAAGAGAAATTCGGGGTTGGCCGCTTCCAGGGATTCGCGGTCGCCGTAACCGTAGGTGACCGCGGCGCTGTGGGCCCCGGCGCCCCGGGCGCAGTTCACATCCGCAGGTTTATCCCCCACCATCAAGGTCCGCCCGGCTTCCACCTGCAGGTCCCGGATCAGGGCCAGCAGGGGTTCCGGGGCTGGTTTCAAGGGCAGTCCGGCGCCGCCGCCGCGACTGGCGTCGAGAAAGCGGGCGATCCCCAGGGCCGTCAAGATCTGCTCCGTCAGCCGTTGGAGCTTGTTGGACAGCACCGCCACTTTCTTGCCGGAGAGTCTCTCCAAAGTTTCCGGCACCCCGGAATAGAGGCGGGTCAGGTCGCAGCAATGGCGGCTGTAGTAGTCCAGGTAGATCGTTAGGCAATCTTCCACCAGGGCCCGGCGCTCCGGGCCCAGGAGGCGCTCCATGAACATGCGCTCGCCGCCGCCGATCATGCCTTCGATGGCCTCCCCGGAACGCTCCGGCAGCCCCAGGGTGCGCAAGGCGTAGTTGGCGGCGATGGTCAGATCCGGCACCGAGTCCGCCAGGGTGCCGTCCAGGTCGAAGACGATGAGATCTACGGGGAGCTTCTTTAATGATAAATCTGCCATATTTTCGAGAATGGAGATCAGGAGCGGGAGTGGCTCCGGCTGGGGCCGGTCGGCGGGCTTGGCGACCAAGCCGCGGCGCTGGCCGCCTGCTGGCTACCTGGCCCGCCTCCCCCTGAGGTCCCGGTGGCTGGGCAGGACCCCCAAGTTGTCGGCGCGTTTCACCGCCCGGATGATGGCCTGCTGCAGCGCGGTTTCCGCCAGCATGCCAATAATTTGCAGGTCGGACTCGACGCCAGGGTGGGCCAGGGCAAAGACGGTGTCGCCGTCGAATAGTGTATGCACCGGCCGGATGCAGCGAGCCAGGGCGTCGTGCCCCCACTGGGCAATCTTCCTGGCCTCCTCCCGGTTGAGGCGGGCATTGGTGGCCACTACCCCGATAGTGGTGTTGGGCTCCCCGAATTGGCGGCGCACCACCCCTTGCCGGACCAGGCGGGCGGAGTCGGCGAACTCCCGGCTATCCGGAGATTTCCGGGCCCCGGCCAGGATTTCCCCGGTTTCCGGGTTCACCACGTCTCCCAGGGCGTTGACCACCACCAGGGCGCCTACTTGCAGGCCATCGGGGCCTTCCACATAGGCGGTGCCCAGCCCGCCTTTGGTGGCCTGGCTGATCCCCAGAATCTTGCCGATGGTGGCCCCGGTGCCGGCCCCCAGGCTGCCGTCCCCCTGGGGTTCCCCCCGGGCCGCCTGACAGGCGGCATAGCCCATGGCCTTGTCCGGGCGGACCCGGTGGTCGCCCACTGACAGGTCAAAGACCACCGCGGTGGGGACCACGGGCACCCTGGTGACCGAAACGTCGAAGCCCCGCCCCTGCTGTTCCAGGTACTCCATGACCCCGCCGGCCGCGTCCAGGCCAAAGGCGCTGCCCCCGCTGATCAGGACGGCATGGACCTCTGTGACCAGGTGGTATTTTACCAGGGTGTCCATCTGGCGGGTGCCCGCGGCGGAGCCCCGGACATCGACGCCCCCCACCGTGCCCGGGGGGCAGATGACTACCGTGCAGCCGGTGACGTTTTTGAAGTCACTGGCATGCCCCACCTGGAATCCGGGAACCTTGGTAATCATTACTCCGACGCAGGGGCGGGGGGCGGCAGCATTTGCACCCGGCCATCTTGGAAGGTGAGCAGGTAGATGGCCGCTTCCTCTTCCCCCTGGCGGTTGAAGCCCCGGAACCAGGGCAGGTCGGGGTCGCTCTTGAGGGATGAGAGTTTGGAGGCCAGATCGGCGCGGCTCAGGGGGCCCCCTGACTTGGCCAGCCTTCCGAAGAGCCTGACCAGCAGATAACCCTGGGCCGCCAGGTAATCCGGGGCTTCGCCGTATTGTTGGCGGTAGCTGCCCACGAATGCCTGGACTGCGGGATTGGGATCGCCGTCAAAGAAGGCGTCAGAAAACCACACCCCCTTCAGAACGGCCGCCTGCTCCGGGGTGATTCCCGGGTTATGCAGCAGGTTGGTGCCCAGGAGTTGGACCCCCGCCAGGGGTGATTTGGCCAGTTGCCCGGCGATGGCCGAAACCGCCGCGGCGTCGTCCGGGACGAAGAGCGCGGTGGCTGCCGCGGTCTCAGGCCCCTGGGCGGACAGGGCCCCGTTCAGGCTCGTCAGCTCCTGGGTGAAGTCCTGGGTGCCGGGTACATACATCTCCTGGGCGGCCAACCCCAGGCCCACCGCCGCCAGTTCCTTCTGGAAGGCCTCCAGGAAGGCGCGGCCATAAGCAGAATCGGGATAAAGGACGGCGAAGCGCTGCAGCCCCATCTCCGTGCCGCGGCGCACCAAGGCCTGAGCTTGCTGGCTGGGGATGAGAAAGGCGTCGAAGATCAGGTTGCCGGTCTGGGTGAGGTTGCCCTTCTGGGAGAGGGCCACCAGGGGTACCCCGGCGTCCTGGGCCGCGGCCGCCGCGGGCTGGGCCAACCCGGCGCTGAGGGGTCCCAGAATGGCCAGCACCCGGGGATCCTGGGCCAATCCCTGCACCTGTTGGCTGACGGCGTCGGGATCGTTGGGGGTATCTTTAAAGATCAACGCCACCGGGGCCTGCTGGGCGGCCAGCTCCATGCCCCGCTGCACGCGATAACCGATGTTGCTCAGGTCACCGCTCAGTGGCAACAGGCACCCCAGGGTTACCTTGCCGCTGGGGGCTCCGGCCAGCAGAGCCTGGCCAGCCTTGGCTTCCGGGCTGTCGGGGTAGCGCTCCTGTAAAATTTTAACCCATTTCCGGGTTTCTTCGTTTTGGCCGTTCTCCTGGGAGAGGCGGGCCAGGCGCAGGACCAGGGCGGCGCTCAGGGGGTTTTCCGGATACAGGTTGGCCAGGCTTATCAGGTCCTTGGTGCTGGCCGCTTCCACCACCCGGGTCTTCAGATCCTCAAACCACTCCCGGTCACCCGAAGACAGGTCCTGGGCTGCCAGGCGCAATCGGGAAAAGGCGTCGGGAATGTTGTCTTGCTTCAAGGCGATCTCCGCCAGCAGGGCCTGGCTGGAGAACCACAGGGAACGGGGCAGGTCGGGGGCCGCGGTGAGGCTGTCCAGAGTCTGGTTCGCCTCTGGAAACTGGCCCAGCCGGTAATAGGCCTGTCCAATCCCGTAGCGGGCCTTCAGGGCGACGCTGGGCTCCGGCTGCTGGGCCAGGATGCCCTGATAATTCGCCAGCGCTCCCTGCCAATCCCCCTTAAGCCCCAGTAGCTCCGCTTCCCGCAGGCGAGCCTCGAAGGCATGCGGCCCCCGGGGGTACCGCTCCAGATATTGGGCATAGCCTTGATAGGCCTGGGCGTAGGCCTGGCGGTGGTAATCGGCCTCCGCCGCCTGGAACAGGGACTCGTCCGTAGCCGCCGTCGCCACGGGCCGTCCGGGGGACGGCGGGCCGGGAAGTTCGGCGCAGGCCGGCAGCAGCCAGAGCAGCAGGAGGAGGGCCGAAAGCCTGGGCAGGGAGATCTTCATCCTTAATATCTTAAACACCTGAGAATTTAGGTTAAGTTAAAAAAATAACAAATTATTCCCGGAAAAAGAAGGGAATTGTTTGAGCCGCCAAGGGTCAGGGGGCGGCGGCCTGGGATTTAGGGACGGGACCCCCGGTTTCTCTATAATTGTGTAGGGGCGGGTTTTAAACCCGCCCCTGGGGGCAAAGCAGCCGGCCTTAGGGCGGTGACTTGCGATCCCATGCCCATTATTAGATTGACTAGTGCGCCGCAAGGATGGTAAAAATTGCCCAATTGGCAACCAAAGGCGTGACATGCCGCAGCCCCGAGACCGCCTCATCTTTCCCCTGGATGTTCCCAATAAGGCTGAAGCCGAGAGATATATTTCCCTACTAAAGGACGAGGTTGGACTTTTTAAGGTCGGGTTGGAACTCTTTGTGGCTGAAGGCCCCGGTTTTTTACAATTCCTGGCGGACACCGCCCGCGTCGGTTACTTCCTCGATCTTAAATTTCACGATATTCCGGCCACCATTAGAGGCGCGGCATCCCGGATAATGAAGGGGGCAAAACTGGCCACGGTTCATGTGGACCAGGGCCGCAAATCCCTTGCGGCCAGTGTCGAGGCCCTGAAAAAAGACGGGGTCAAGGTCTTGGGGGTTACGGTTCTTACCCACCTGGGGGCCGATGACCTGGAAGCCATGGGCATTGCCCCGGAGTATGCCAGAAATCCTGTAAAACTCGTTCTCCTGAGGGCGAACCTGGCGCATGAGGCCGGCTGTGATGGGGTGGTGTGCGCCGGCACCGAGGCCCAAGCGGTCAAAGCGGCCTTCGGTCCGGATTTCCTGGTGGTCTGTCCGGCCATCCGGCCAGCCTGGGCCGCCGTGCCTGGGGATGACCAGAGCCGCGTCACCACCCCTTATGAAGCCATCCGGGCCGGGGCCGACTATATCGTGGTGGGACGTCCCATCCGCCTCGCTGCCTCTCCCGCTGAGGCGGCCCGCCGGGTCGCGGCGGAAATCGCCCGGGGCCTTGCCGACCGGGGATAATAGGCCGGCAGAGTTACCCCACAGCCCAACGCGCTTCCCATGGTTTCTCTTCCCAAATAGTATGGCCTTTAATCAACTGAAAACTAAAATCCAAGGGCAGGAAAGTCCCCCTTTGAAAAAGGTGGATTTAGTGGGATTTAAAGAGGTTATATTAAATCCCCCTGCCCCTTTTTTCAAAGGGGGAGTCAAAAAATTGCAGTTTGAAATGTCATAGCAACAATGAGCCAGCACCTTGCGGGTAAGCGTGACTTCCTGACCAGTGTCGGGTCCCAGGATAATGCTACAAAATATGGTTCCTCGGTCTCCGAAACTAATAGGAAATCGAGATCACCAAAGGAAATCCTCAGATAGATGAACTTCTTCGCCTTGTTAAAGGCGTCGGCAATTTCTTTGTAGGCCGCTTGACCGTCGATAAGAATCTGAATCTCATTGCCTGGCCGCGGTGGCTAGCAGCCTTGTTGCGCCCAGATTGTTTGGGTCAATGGCTTTGGATTCTTCCATAATTCACCTTCGGTTTTCGATGGTGGTACCGATAAGCGAATCTTATCATTATTTTTTTCTGGGAATCCAATAAGTTTCGTTCATGGCAAGCAACTCACTATAAACTCGAAACAAAAAAGGCAGGGCCATGATAACCCTGACGTTGTGCAGTTGTCGAGAGGGAATGGCGTGCTCAACTCTTGCTAAGCATGCTCCACTGCGCCATGGTCGTCAGGCCTAAGGAGCAGGTGCCGCTGGCGGTCGGTTATTGCCCTAATCGTTTTTTCCGACTGGCCCACAGCAGCGGAATGAGGCCAGCTCCAAAGAGCAGCACGGTGGCCGGCAGCGGGACAACCGTTGGGTCGTAATTCCAACCCCCCTCCCACGCAAACCAGGGGGATACTGGGCTGCCAGGCAACAAAAAGTAATAGGACTCCGTGGTCCAAGTGCTCGGGTCCGATGACGGCTCATACGTCACCGAATCACCAAACTCCGGGCCATCATTATCAAAACTAAAGGAATCGAGAATGTAAAAGGGATAACTTGAACTGCTCTGTATAGATGCTCCCCAAAAGACTGGCAGCCCCGCGGAGGCCGGTGGAGCTGGGGAAAGCGGATAGCCCCACCAGGAAATATCGAATGACGCGAGGCCCTCGCTCAGCAGGGCTGGTGTCGCCGTCAGCGTGAGTCCACCAGCAGACATCGTCCAGTTCGCATTGGGCTGGGTGCCGGGCCCAGCGCAAGAGAACAGGATGCTCATGGTCGTGGGATCACCGATACCAGGGGACGAAGGAAACCCTGGCCCTGTCTCGACGTATGTCGAAGAAGCCACTTCTTCGCCGAATGGCAAATTGAAAAAGCATTCGTAAAACTCACCAGCCCTTGCGGGCGTGTGTATGCTCAACACCATGAGCATGAGAACCAGGAGGGCCACAGGGTGGGTTGACTTTAATCTTAGACCTTTTGGGTTTCTCATAAATACCTCCCTACTGATGAACATGGATCTTGATGATAGATCCAATTTCTACCGGGCGATCTGTGCGCATGACCGGGTTAATCGAGGCTGTTATAAAATTTTGTCACCTCTACTCAGAAAAGCCCCTCTCCGGAAGGAACAAAAAAAGCCGAGCTACCTCCTTCCAGGCAACCCGGCTATCTCTCGCGGAATAAAAGACCCGTGGCTTTCCGTCCCCGCCTTGCGGCGGGTTTGGCTTTTTCTGTAGTATTAATATCTCGGCATAAAGTTTTAGCTGGTCAAGCCCTTTTTAGTACTTTTTTAAAAAAATTAGGCTCATTATAAATGATCTGCCACCGGCTTTACGTCCGCGCCTCGCTATGGGTTTGGCTTTTTGCATAAATTTCTTCAATTATAAAAGCTACTTGTAACTAATACACAATATTTTATTTAAATAAAATAGATAAAATTATTTATTGAGGCCAGATTCATGGTCGAAGATCGTTGGTTACTCATCTTCACCTCATGGGTATCTTGTACCTGGAATGTCAGTTCTGGCGGCTAAACAAGAAGGTATTGTGGGGGATTTGCTCATGAAAAAGTTTCAGGTACTGCTGAGGCTGTCGAAAAAGTTAGCCCCCTCGATCAGTTCATTCCTAATTTTTGTCTTCATCAATCTCACCGAAAATCACATATAACCAATTATAATCTTTATAAAATAGCTATTTTGTGCTATCCTTGACCAATAACTTTTTTGGGGCGGATAAGCCATGGCCAGATATAAACCCTACGACTATCGGCAAAGAGTTCTCTTACCGGTTTCTCTGGAAGACCAGTTGATGCCTGGGACCTTGGAGTTCGCCATTCATACCTGGTGGAAAAGCGGTTGGATATGTCCATTTTTGAGAGCAAATATCGTAATGACGAGACTGGCCGGGCTGCCTATGATCCCAAGACGCTCCTTAAGGTAGTGTTGCTGGCTTACTCCCGGGGGCTGATTTCTTCACGGAAGATCGAGCAAGCCTGTCGGGAGAACGTGGTCTTTATAGCCCTGGCCTGCGGCCAGCATCCAAATCACAGCACCATTGCCGCTTTTGTTTCTTCCAGGAAAGACGAGATTCTCCCCCTTTTTAGAGATGTGCTGCTGGTCTGCGAAGAGATGAACCTGTTGGGCGGGACTAGGTTTGCCTTGGATGGCTGTAAGCTGCCTTCCAATGCCTCCAAGGAGTGGAGCGGCAACTTGGCCGAGCTTCGGAAGAAGAAAGAGAAGATCGAGACCAAGGTGGCCCAGTTGCTGGAAGAACAAGTACAAGCCGACCGAGGGCAGGGCGTCCTTCCCGGTCCCGGGGGGTCGGTTACCAGGCAGCAGCAGTGGAGAAACTACAGAGGAAGGCGGAGCTGATTGATAGATGGCTGGCTGAGAACCAGCCTAACCAGGGCGCCGCTGGCAGAGAGAATCAGAGTAATATTACCGGCAACGACTCGGCCAAAATGATGACCTCCCACGGAGTCGTCCAGGGATATAACAGCCAAGCCCTTATAGATGGTAAGTATCAGGTGATTGTCCATGGGGAGGCCTACGGTGCCGGCCGCTATAAACTAAAGGTTCCTCACTTCGTTACGGGGCTGGTTTGGCGGAGCAGGGTAAGTTGGCGGGATTTCAGATATTTCACCCCCACCCTGACCCTCCCCCCTCAAGGGGGAGGGAATTTTTCTCCCGTTGCTCAATGTCCTAAATTCTCCCCGCCTGAGACCGGAGATGGGGATAATAGGCCGGAAAAAACCGAAAGGGCGGAAAAATCCCGCCCTTTTGGTTGACCGAAGGTAGTTCCCAATTATTAGTTGCCAGAAAGATCTTGGGGACCAGAATCTGGGAACTGGGAACCGGGAACTGGTAACTAAACTGCTCCAGTCCTACTTGACCTCCTCGAACTCCGCCTCCACCACCTCTTCTTCGGGTTTTTTGGCCTGCTCTTCGTGACCGGCTTCCCCGCCGGGCCCCCCCGCCCCGCCGGGGCCGCCGGGACCGCCTTCGCCGCCGGACGGACCGGTCTTGGCGTACATCTGCTCCGCCAGTTTATGGGAGGCCTTCATCAGCTCGTCGCTGCCGGTCTTGATGGCCGGGAGGTCGTTGGCGTCGATGGCGGTCTTCAGGGTAGTGATGCGGCTCTCGATATCCGCCTTGGTGGCCGCGTCCACCTTGTCCCCCAGGTCCGCCAGGGTCTTCTGGGTGGTGTAGACCAGGGAGTCGGCCTGGTTGCGGGCCTCGGCCAGCTCCTTCTTGTGATGGTCTTCCTCGGCGTGGAGTTCCGCCTCTTTCACCAGCTTGTCGATTTCGTCCTTACTGAGGCCGCTGGGGGCGGTGATGCGGATGGACTGCTCCTGGCCGGTGCCCAGGTCCTTGGCGGCCACATGCACGATGCCGTTGGCGTCGATGTCGAAGGTGACTTCGACCTGGGGCACGCCCCGGGGGGCCGCCGGGATGCCGTAGAGCTCGAAGCGCCCCAGGGTCTTGTTATCTCCGGCCATCTCCCGCTCGCCCTGGAGCACGTGGATGGTCACCGCGGTCTGGTTGTCCGCCGCGGTTGAGAAGACCTGGCTCTTGCGGGTGGGGATGGTGGTGTTACGCTCGATGATCTTGGTGAAGACCCCGCCCAGGGTTTCGATCCCCAGGGACAGGGGGGTGACGTCCAGCAGGAGGACGTCCTTCACTTCGCCCTTGAGCACCCCGGACTGGATGGCGGCGCCCACCGCCACCACTTCGTCGGGGTTGACCCCTTTATGGGGCTCCTTGCCGAAGATCTTCTTGACCTTTTCCTGCACCCGGGGCATGCGGGTCATGCCGCCCACCAGGATGACCTCGTCGATCTCGTTGGGGCTGGCCTTGGCGTCCTTCAAGGCATTGAGGCAGGGCTTTTCGGTCTGGTCGATCAGCTCCGCCACCAGGGACTCCATCTTGGCCCGGGACAATTTGATCAGCAGATGTTTAGGCCCGGAGGCGTCTGCGGTGATGAAGGGCAGGTTGACTTCGGTATCCAGGGCGGTGGAGAGCTCGCATTTGGCCTTCTCCGCGGCTTCCTTCAGGCGCTGCAAGGCCATGCGGTCCTGGCGCAGGTCGATACCCTGTTCCCGGAGGAACTCGTCGGCCAGAAAGTTCATGATGCGCTGGTCGAAGTCGTCGCCCCCCAGATGGGTGTCGCCGTTAGTCGATTTTACTTCAAAGACCCCCTCCCCCAGCTCCAGAATGGAGATATCGAAGGTGCCGCCGCCCAGGTCGAAGACCGCGATGCGTTCATCCTTCTTCTTCTCCAGTCCGTAGGCCATGGAGGCGGCGGTGGGTTCGTTGATGATCCTGAGCACGGTGAGCCCGGCGATGGTCCCGGCGTCCTTGGTGGCCTGGCGCTGGGCATCGTTGAAATAGGCCGGCACGGTGATCACCGCCTCGGTGACCTTCTCCCCCAAATACGCCTCTGCGGTCTGCTTCATCTTGGTGAGGATCATGGCGGAGATCTCCGCCGGGGAATAGGTGCGGCCCCGGATCTCCACGTGGGCGTCACCATTGGCGGCCTTGACGATCTTATAGGGCAGGATCTTGGTATCCCGCTGCACTGCCGGGTCGTCATATTTGCGCCCAATGAGGCGCTTGATGGAAAAGACGGTGTTCATGGGATTGGTGATGGCCTGGCGTTTGGCGATCTGGCCCACCAGCCGCTCCCCGGTTTCAGTGAAGGCCACCACCGAAGGGGTGGTCCTGGCTCCTTCGACATTGGCGATGACCTTGGGCTCTCCACCTTCCATAACCGCCACGCATGAGTTGGTGGTGCCTAAATCAATGCCTATGGGTTTGGGCATTTAACTTTCCTCCTGATCGGTCGAATCGGTTTGATTTGAATTGTCCTGAGTATTGCGGGCCACCACCACCATGGCCGGCCGCAACAGGCGGCCATGGAGCAGGTAACCTTTCTGCAACTCCTTAAGCACGGTGGAGTCGGGAACCTCCGGGGCGGCTTCCTGCATCACGGCGTTGTGGTAAGCCGGGTCGAACTGCTGGCCCACCGCCGTCAGAGGAGTCACCCCGAACCGGCCCAGGGCCTTGAGAAATCCCTGGTGCACCAGTTCGAGACCTTCCAGAAACGGGGCCGGGGTGCCGGCTTGGCGTCCGTGTTCCAGGGCCAGCTCCACATGGTCCACCACGGGCAGCAGCTCTTTGAGCAGATTTTCGTTGGCGAATTGCAGCAACTCGGCCTTCTCCCGCTCCAGCCGCTTCTTCAGGTTCTCCGTTTCCGCGGCCAGCCGGAGGTACCGCTCGTAATTCTCCTGGGCTTCCTTAGTCTTTTCTTCCAACTGGTGCTGCAACTGAGAAATATCGGGCACAGGCGCCGGTGCGGCGTCCTGGGGCGCGGGGGGAACCTCCTGGGCGCCCCCAGGATGCCCTCCCTTATGATGTTTGGCCGCGGTCATATGACCATTTCTCCTTTTTACCCGCCGGCCAAAGGCCAATCCAGGCGGGTCGCTGATCTACGGAACTTGCGAGGGGCTCAGTTCTGCCGCTCATCGAGCAAGTGGCTGACCAGGGAAGCGGTGTAGCGCACAATGGGAACCAGCCGGGCATAATCCATGCGCATGGGGCCGATGATCCCAAGGCAGCCCAGGGGGGCGCGCCGGGATCCGTATGAGGAGGCCACCAGGCTCAGTTGCATCTCGGGAAAGGGCTCGCCCGGGCTGATGATGATCTGTACCCCCTGGGCCGCCAGGGTTTGATCCAGCAGGGTGATGAGCCGATGTTTCTCTTCGAAGGCCATGAACATGCTGCGCAGTTTTGCCACGTCCTCGGCAAACTCCGGGTAGTCCAGAATGCGGCTGGTACCTTCGATATATAGTTCCTCGCCATCTTCGCTTTGCAGCGCCTGATGGCTGAGACTCAAGGCCTGGGATACCATTTTGTCGAAGAGGCTCTTTTCTTCCTCCATCTTGGCCAGGATCTTTTGCCGGGACTCCCTCAGGGTGTGGTTCTGGTACAGCTCGTTGTGATAGTTGCTGAAGCGGTCCAGCAGGTCTTGGGAGTAGCGGAACTCGCCCCGCACGAACCGGGTCTGCACCTGATTGTCCTGGGAGACCAGGATGGCGAGGACCCCGTCGCTACTCAGGCTGATGAATTGGATATGCTTCAGCCGCGTCGCCTGGGGCCGGGGGGCCAGGACCAGGGCCGGATGGCCGCTGACGCTGGAAAGCACCCGGGAGGCCCGCCGGAACAGGTCCTGGGGTTCGCCCACCGGCGGCGTGAAGGCCGCCTGAATCGTCTGCTGGACGCCCG
>JBAVAG010000088.1:0-55047 GCA_049585595.1 Desulfobaccales bacterium | reverse complement strand
GCGTAGTAGAGGACGTCACAGCCGGCGCACTTGAAATTCCCGGAATATTCCCAATAACTATAGGGATCGAAGAAGTTACGCGCCTTGCACTTCGGGCAATCATAAAACAACGAGATTTTGAATTCAGTCATATCGAGTTATTCCTCCCTTGTCGAAAGAGGTTGGCTCCGGGAAGGCTGCAAAGAAATCGGCCTCCCATACGGTTAGATGATTTCTTTGGCTTCAAATTCCCGGATTTGCTCCAGGCTGAGGCCGCAAACCCGCTGGTAGATCTCCTCGTTATCGGAGCCCACCGGCCGGTGCACGTGCTTCAACCGGGGCGGCGACTCGCTCATCTTGTACATGGTTTTCTGAGTGAAGACGTCGCCATAGTACGGGTCGTCGTACCAGCCCAGGGAGCCCCGTTCCAGGAAGTGGTCGCAGTTGGCAGCTTCCCGGATGGTGAGCAGCGGCTGGGAGATGATGCCGGCCTTGCTGAAGGCCTCGTGGGCTTTCTCCTTGGTCTTGTCCTTCAGGAACTCTTCGATGGCCGGGTAGATCTCTTCCTGGGCCCGGGCCTCGACGCGAGCATCGTGGGTGGCATATTTCTTGGCCAGGTCGGCCTTACCTATGGCGTTCATCAACTTGGCAAAGTCTTGATCGGTGTATGCCTGGACGCAGATATAGCCCTCTTCCTTCTCCGCCGGGTGATCCGATCCGGGGTAAGAGGAGTGGCCACATTTGCAGATGCCGTTGACGCAGATCTCGGTGTCCCAGTTGCCCCAGCGCATGCGCACGATGCCGTGGCGGCCCCACAGGGGCAGGCCGTATTCGGTGTAGCGGGTGGAACCCTGCACCTGGGAGCACTCGAAGTAGTTGCCCAGGTTGGAGACCGTGTCCCGCCAGTAAAGGCCGGCCAGCGTCGCGGTGGAGACCAGCATGCCGATGGAGTAGTCCATGATCCAGGTGGTGTGCTTGCTGGGGAAGCCCGCCGCGGCGCCGGCCCGCTGGCCGGTAAAGGAAAAGACGCCGCCTTTGGCCTGGCCCAGGATGTCATAGGAGGCCCAGTTCCGGCCGGGGCCGAAGCCGCCAAAGCCGCCGCACCAAGCCAAAACGATCCGCGGGTTTACCTCTTTGCAGGCGCCGTAGCCGATCTTCCAGCGGTCGAAAGTCCCGGGCCGGTAGTTCCAGACCATGAAATCCGACTTCTGGATCAGATTGTAGAAGATCTCCTTGGCCTCCGGTTTGCGGTAGTCCAGGGTGACGAAATATTCGTTATGGTTGGCGCCCTGGAAGGCCGGGGAGGTGCCGCGGCCCGGGTTCCACCGGGAAACCGGGTAGAACCAGGATTCGTTGTAAGGCGAGCAGTGGCGCATGGGCTCGCCCAGGCGAGGCACCTCGATCTTGATGACCTCGGCGCCCAGCTCGCCCAGGTAGGCGGCGGCCGCCGGCCCCAGGATATACTGGGTGCAGGACAGACCCCGATAACCTTTCAGGCACTCCGGTTTCTCAAAAAGCGTCTCCTGATTGAAGATGGTCTTGCAATATTCTTCAAATGGCAGTTTATCCAGGTGTTCGGACATATTTCCAACCCCCTCTATTAGATGAGCCCTTTGTCGTGCAGCT
This sequence comes from Desulfobaccales bacterium, assembly GCA_049585595.1. Lineage (GTDB taxonomy): Bacteria > Desulfobacterota > Desulfobaccia > Desulfobaccales > 0-14-0-80-60-11 > JAPLJC01. Next base: position 53,442 of record JBAVAG010000088.1, on the reverse strand, counting down.
CATTCAGCTTGGCGGTGTCAAAGTTCAGGAGCTTGCGGTAGACGTCGTTATTGTCGTAGCCCACCGGCCGGCCCAGGTCTTTCACCCGTCCCGGGGTCCGGTGGCTATAGAACACCGAACCGCAGAACAGCACCTTGCCGTAGTGGGACGTCTCAATGGCCTTCACCATGCCCCGGTATTTGTAGTGGGGCTCTTCCGCCACTTCGTCCAGGAAAGAGACGCCGCCCGCGGCCACTTCCTCTTCCAGCAGTTTGGCCCGGCATTCTTCCCGGGTCCAGTCCTTCATCCAGTCGGTGAGGATGGTGCAGGTTTTGACCTGCTGATCGTGGCCGACCCGGTCAATGACCACCCGCAGGGTGGGCTCATCCAGTATCATGTCTTCCAACTCGGGGCGATCCTTGCCCACGGTCTTCCAGATGCGGTACCAGAGGCGGTCATGGCCGCCGCCCACCATCATGTAGCCGTCTTTGCACGGGTTCACCGAGTAGATGTTGATGGCCAGGTCCCAGTTGCCGTAGCGGGGCTTGGAGGATCCGTCCATGCCATACCAGCCCCAGGCATAGTCATGGATCCGGGCGTGGGCTTCGGACGAGGTCACCTCCAGGAACTGGCCCTTGCCGGAGATTTTGTCCCGGAAGATCAGGGCGGCGATGGTGCCGTGGGCGGTGAGGTTGCCGCAGAGGATGTCGTCGGCCCGCTCTCCGGCCCGGAGGGGGGTGCCGCCGAAGCTCTTGGGCAGCCCGGTGGCATGGCACCAGCCGGAGGCGCAGGGGGAAGAGGGATAAAGCTCACCCGGCTTGTCCTTCAGGGACCCCCACTGGCCTTTCTGGCCGTTCCAAACATAGACCAGGCGGGGGTTGATCTTGGAGAGCTGGCGGTAGCCGATGCCCCAGGCGTCAAACTGGCCCACCGGATAATTCTCAATGAGCACGTCGGCATGGATGACCAGCTTTTTCAGGATTTCCCGGCCTTCCGGTTTGGTCAGGTCGAGGGTGATGGACTGTTTGTTGCGGCACTCGTGCAGGAAGGTGCCGCCGCACAGGTCGCCATTGACGTTATCCTTGAACATATAGCGTTTGCGCCCAAAGGCCGTCAGTTTGCGGAGAGGCGAGCCGCCGGGCGGTTCCACCATGATGACGTTGGCTCCCAGTTCGCCCAGGTAGCCGCCAGCCTGCATGGCATTCACCTGGAGGCCGCCGTGGCCGCACTCCAGCACCCGGATTTGCCCTAGGGCCTCGGGTTTGGCCATCTCGTGCTTGGGATGGAGCCAGCCCTCAAAAATGGTGGAAATTTCCCGGGACGCTTCGGTGCAGATCTTGGGATCATACACTTCTTCGAAGGTGGGGATCGGGGTTAGAGGCCAAAGCAATGGTGCTTCTTGAACCTCTTTCTTCAGATCAGCCATTCAAATTCCTCCTTCCTCAACAGGTGAGTCAAGATTACCGCTCAGGAATAATTGAATCATCTCACTTAGTCATGCGCCTCTCCTACGGTGACAGCACCCCCTTCCGTCGGTTTTTGGGGCTCGCAAAGGAGCCAGGGCGCGGGAATTCCCGCATATTAGTCCACCGGTATTCTAAGCTAAATTTGTGCCAAATGCCGCGATTATTGCGCCATTTAACTTCTTTGAGGGTATCTTACTTATATCCCTGATGATTTTTTGTGCAAACGCATGTCTGCCAGGGCGTGCTACTGGAGAAAGCCAGGCTCCATCTGCGTGGGCCTGGGGGAATCGGTATCAAACGGGGGGTGATTCACCCCAGCCGGAGCGGAGAGTTCAAGGTTCAAAGTTCAAGGTTCAAAGTTAATAAAACCCGCGTATAAAAAACCTTGAACCTTGCGCAATCATCCCCTTGACACCTGTCCTGATGGAATAAACACGGAACCTTGAACTCGAGACCTCTGCGAAAACCACCTTTGTCATCCTGAGCGAAGCGAAGGATCCCGTATTTCCTTAGTTTTTTTGAGATTCTTCGGTCGCTTCGCTCCCTCAGAATGACAAAAATGTGGGACTTCGCAGAGGTCGCAACTTTGAACTTATTTAGGAGGCAGAATTTGGTATAATCACCTGAAAGGGCCGTTAAAGGCCGGGAAGCCACCCCCCCGGCGGGAGCGGCAGGCAAGACGAGAGAGATATGGCAGACGCATCACCTGAGCAGAGCCAGAAAAATTGGTTTGAAGAGAATCCCAAGAAGACCCTGGTCCTGATTTTCTTGATCTTCCTGGTGGCCGCCACCTGGGCCGCCGAAAAGGTCCTGGCCTCCCGCAACCATAGCCTAAACCGGGTGCTGTTCACCGAGCGGCGCTACATCAACCTCCGGGAATTCCAGCCCTCCATCGACGTGGTGTACACGCCGACGGACAAGGAAGTGCGAGAGTCCGACGGCCTGGTGAAGAAGGCCTACCGGGTCCGCACCGATGCCAACGGCTTACTCCTGCCTTATAACCGTTACCCCCACCCCGACCTCACCTTGGCCTTTCTGGGGGGCTCCACCGTGGCCTGCCTCTATGTCGAGGAAGAGAACCGGTATCCCTATCTGGTGGGCAACCTCATAGAGAAGGCGACCGGCGACAAGGTCACCTCGTACAATTCCGGGGTGGGCGGCAACAATTCGCTGCACTCCCTGGATATCCTGCTGAATAAGCTCATCCCCCTGCACCCCGACGTGGTGGTGATGATGCACAATATCAACGACCTGGTGTCCCTGATCTACGACCAGACCTATTGGAGCAACAACCCCACCCGGGGCCCCATCATCGATTATAAGCTGTATAAGAATTTGACCGGGATGAAGGCCATCGCCACCCTGGCCCGGGACACCTACATCCCCGACCTGCACCTGGCCTTCCGCAGCCTGTGCAAAAAGGTGGCGGCCACGTTCGGAAGGAAGGTCAGGGACCCGGAGGATGAATTCGCCAAGGAGCGGGGCCGGAAGATCGTCTTCGATCCGGCCCGGATACTGGATGAGTTCCGGATGAACCTGCAGACCTTCATCAATATTTGCCGGGCGCGCCAGATCACGCCGGTGTTGATGACCCAGTTCAACCGCTACAAGTCCAACCCGGATGAAAAGATCCGCCAGGCCATGAAAGGCTTCGAGTCCGGCTCCCAGATCTCCGCCCAGGAGTTTAAGGAGATCTACGATAAGTTTAATGAGGCCACCGTCGAGGTGGGCCGCCGCAACGGGGTCCTGGTTATCGATCTGGCCCATTTGATTCCCCAGGAAGCAAAATACATGTATGATGTGGTTCACGTAAATACCGCCGGTTCGCGGCTGGCGGCGCAGATCATCAGTGAGCAGTTGCTGCCCGTGGCGATGCCGAAGAAATTGCCGGGCCGGGGCGAGACGCCAAAATAGTTTTGGGGGGCCAGGCCCCCTGACCCCTGATTGAGGAGAGGGAGAGGCCCTGGATAAGATCAACGTCCTCTTCATCATCAAGCCGGAGCGGGCCGCGGGCGCCGAGATGGTCCTGATGGCGGCCGCGGCCCGGCTAAACCCGGAGCGCTTCCGGGTCTTTGCCGGGCTGCTCACTCCCGACCGGGAAAACCTCCTGCCGCCCCAGTTCATACCTATCAATTTTAATCTCCCCGGGCTCAACGGCTGGGTCTGGCTCCGTTTTTTCCTGACCCTCTGCCGGGTGCTGCGCCGCTACCGCATCCAACTGCTGCACACCAACAGTTACGTGCCGGGCAATTACGCCCGTCTGGCTGCGGCCCTGATGGGGGTGCCCCTGATCGTCGACCACTGGCACGGCTTCACCCGCTTCAGCCGCAAGCGCCGGCTGATCTGCCGCCTGCTGGGGCGGCGCACCACCCTGAGCCTGGCGGTTTCCCAGGGAGTGCGGGACTACCTGATCGAGCAGTGCGCCCTGGACCCGGCCAAGGTGAGGGTGGTGGCCAACGCCATTGACCTGGCGCGCATCCAGGAACACCGGCCCCGGGCCGAAGTGCGCCGGGAATTGGGGATTACCGAGGAAACCCGGGTGGTGGGTCTGGTGGGGCGGTTGGACCATTGGGGCAAGGGGCATCGGGAATTGTTCATCGCCCTGGCCGGATTAAAAGACCGCTATCCCTTGACGGCCCTGATCATCGGCGGCGGCCGGCGGGAGGCGGAACTGCGGCAATTGGCCGCGGCAATGGGCCTGGGGCCGCAGGTTCTCTTCCTCGGCCAGCGCCGGGATATCCCGGACCTGCTGGCCGCTATGGATATCCTGGTGCTGCCCAGCCACAGCGAGGGGGTGTCGCTGGCACTGCTGGAGGCCATGGCCGCGGGGCTGCCGGTGATCGCCACCGCGGTGGGCGGCCTCCCGGAAGTGGTGACCGACGCAGCCAACGGCCTGCTCATCCCCCCCCGGGATCCCGAGGCCCTGGCCCGGGCCCTGGAGCGCCTGCTGGCAGACCCGAATTTCGCCCGGCGGCTGGGGGAGCAAGCCCGCGCCGACATGAAGGCCCATTATTCCCTGGAGCGCCTGGGCCGGGAGATCAATGAGATTTACGGGGAATTAAGCGGCAGCCGCAGGCTTTAGCCTGGGAAAGCGGTTTACTTGACCAACCTGGATGAATTTCTCGAATCCTCCTCTAAACCAACGTCTTGGCGGGAGGATGATCGGCTGCAGCGCTTGCAAGTCCCTGAGATGGTGGTTAGATTAAAATACGGTAAATACGCGAAGGGAGATGTCCGGTTAATGTTGCCATTTAAAAGAATTTTGTGCCCCACCGATTTCAGTGAGCCGGCTTTCACCGCACTGAAACGCGCCGAGGAACTGGCCCGCCATTTTGAGGCGGAATTAATCGTGGTCCATGTCGTTCCGGAGTTGCCGGTCCCCCATCAGTTCCCCGACCCGGAAGCGGACTTCAATTTTGACGTGCCCTTGTTCGAGCAAGAACTGGCGATCAAGGCGGAGCAAATGCTCAAAGACCTGGTGGCCCATCATAAAGTCGGGACCCGGACCGTGGTGGCCACCGGGGAAGCAGCTCCGGAAATCCTGCGGCTGGCCCATAAGGAGCACGTGGACCTCATCGTCATTGCCACCCACGGGCTGGCAGGCTGGCAGCGGCTGGTCTTCGGGTCCGTGGCCGAAAAAGTGGTGCGCCAGGCCACCTGTCCGGTCTTGACCATCGTGGCGCCACCTGAGGGGGAAAGCCCTGCCAGATAAATAGAACCGGACAGAACTTCCTATTTTAGAAAAAAGTTACAAATGGCAGTCAGCTCGAATATTGGTCCCATCCATTCCCGGAGTTTGCCAAAACCTCAGACGCATCATGGCCGATGCGTCTACCGCTTGACGTTTTTCAGCAGGAAATTACGCATCAAGCCGGCTATCTGGTCGCCTTCCTCCTCCAACGCGAAGTGTCCGGTGTCGAGCAGGTGGAACTCCAGATTCTTCAGGTCTTTCTTGTAGGGCTCAGCGCCGGCCGCGGGAAAGATCTGATCGTTCTTTCCCCAGACGATGAGGGTCGGCGGCTGGTATTTGCGAAAGTAGTCGTGCCACTCCGGGTACCGCGCTGGGTTGCTGCCGTAGCTGTAGAACAGAGCGAGCTGGATCTCGGCGTTCCCCGGCCGCTCCAGCAGCGGCTGGTCGATGTTCCAGTTATCGGGGCTGATCGCTTCCTGATCCCTGACGCCGTGGGTGTATTGCCAGATGGTGGCGGCGGGGTTGAGGAAGCCGCGCAGAGGCTGCTCGCGCTCCCCGGTCTTCTCCTGCCAGTAAGCCTTGAGCGGTTTCCAGAAGTCGTTGTCGATGCCTTCGTCGTAGGCGTTGCCGTTTTGCACGACGAGCGCCTGCACGCGCTTCGGGTCCTTGGCGGCCAGGCGGTAGCCGACCGGTGCGCCGTAGTCCTGGACGTACAACGTATACTTCTTTAGCCCGACCTTTTCAGTGAACTGCTCGATCACCTCGGCCAGATGGTCGAAGGTGTACTCGAACCGGTCCACGGTCGGCATCGAGCTGTTCCCGAAGCCGGGGTAGTCCGGCGCCACCAGGCGGAACTCGTCGGCCAGCGCCGGGATCAGGTTACGGAACATGTGCGAACTGGTGGGGAAGCCATGGAGCAGCAGCACGGCGGAAGCGTCCTTGGGCCCCGCCTCGCGGTAAAAAATGTCCAGGCCGTCGATCTTCTCGGTCCGGTAGACTACTTTGGCCGTCGTCGGTTTGCGCTCGTTCTTAGGCGTCATTGTGGCAATTTCCTCTATTAACCCCGTGTGAAATAGGGTCAGTCATTGCTTTTCCGGATTCGCCGCGGTGCTGCGTAGTCGCGGACGCCGGCCAAGCCTGAACTTCAGGGTTTTAAGACTATCCTGTACCTCGGTTGGCCGCGCCGTAATCTCTCCACGGCATCATTAATTTCACTGAACCGATAGCTCTCCACGGTGGGTTGGATGTGGTGCCGGGCCGCAAAGTTGAGCATAGTGGCGATGGCCGCCGGACTGCCCGTCGGACTGGCGGAGATGGATTTCTGGCCGATAAGCAAAGGAAAAAGCGGCACTGCAATCGGCTGAATCACCGCCCCCACCAGGTGCAGGTGGCCTTGGGGACGCAAGGCTTCGATATAGGCCTGCCAATCGAGAGGAGCATTCACCGTCGACAGGATAAAATCGAAAGAGTTTGCCGCCTTTTTCAAGGCCTCCGAGTCACGGGAGTTGAGGAAGTGATCGGCGCCGAACCCCTTGGCTTCAGCCTCTTTGTCCGGGCTGCTGGAGAACGCGGTCACCTCGCAGCCCCAGGCATGGGTAAATTTCAGGGCCATATGGCCAAGCCCCCCGATGCCGACTACTCCCACCCGGGCGCTGGGCAACACGTCCCACAGCAGCAAGGGATTGAAGACAGTTATGCCGCCGCACATAAGGGGACCGGCGGTTTCGGGGGCGAGCCCCTCGGGCAGAGGAATGACCCAGGCGGCGTCGGCCCGGACCCGGTCGGCAAAGCCCCCAGGGCGGCCGACTATGGTCCCGACCGCGGAGGCGCACAGATGCTGGTTTCCGGACTTACACCATTCGCAGGTCAGATCCGAGCTGGCAAACCACCCCAGACCGACCCGTTGCCCCACCGTTAACCCCCGGGCGTGAGGGCCCAGGGCGGCGACAGTACCGATAACTTCATGTCCGGGAACCAAAGGATATTGGGTCATTCCCCATTCGTTGTCCAACATACTGAGATCGCTGTGGCATAACCCGCAATACTCGACGTTGATCTCAACCTGGGTGTCTCCCAGGGGTCCGGGGTCAAATGCGAACGGCTTCAGCGTTCCCTTAGGTTCAGTTGCGGCATATCCGTTTATCATTAGAAAGCTCCTTTTTCTGAGGTCTTCCCCGGATCGTATGCGGCGCGCCCGGAAAGTTTCTACCTTCCGGAGAACCGCTGGCGAATCTCTTCCATTCTTCGCCGGTTCACCCCAAAATCGCTGTAGCCCACCCGCGCGGCCGAACGGATGTCGATTCGCCTGGCGTTGTCGTCGAATAGGAACTCCACGTCGTCCACGAACCGCCACAGCGCGCTCCTGAACTCCGCCCGCCAGTAATTGGCAGCGCGCACCACTATCTGCACCCGCTTCATCCCGGCAATGGCTCCCTCGAGCCGCTCCCGCGCCTGCCCCGGTTCACCACTGTAGGTGAGCCCCTCGATGTAATGCTGCTTGTCACTCGCCGCTGCCTGGCTCGAGACGCAGTTGGGTTTGTTCGGGCACGGCGCCAGCCGCCCATCCACGATCCCGAGACTAATGCCGCTTTTTGTATAGCACTCAGGTATAATTTTATTTCTCCTTTAGCCCTGGCGTATTTAGGCGAAGCGCAGCTCCAATTCAGACTCTAATGCCGCCAGCAACGAATCATAATCCGCCAAGCCGTCGTAGCGGGTTCCGTTGATAAAAAAGGTCGGCGTGCCGTTAACGCCGCTGCGGATGCCGCTCTGGCGGTCTTCCTTAATAGGCTTTTCCACAACGCCTTGCTGAATATCGTTCCCGAATTTTTCGAGATTCACCCCGATTCTTTTGGCCCACACGGGAATGATGTCCGGCTTGAGCAAGGTCTGCTGTTCAAAAAGCAGATCATGCATCTCCCAAAACTTACCCTGGAGCGCCGCGGCTTCCGCGGCTTCGGCCGCGATCAGGGCATAAGGGTGCGCCTGGGTCAGAGGGAAGTTCCTGAACACAAATCGCAGTTTCTTCCCCAACGTCTTCTGCAGGCGCTTCACGACGGGATAAGCGGCTCCGCAGTAAGGGCATTGATAATCGCCGTATTCCACTAAAGTCAAAGGTGCGTCGGCGGGTCCTGCAGCGTGGTCACGCGCTGAAACGGGTTGGGTGAGTGTGGCGGATTCGTCCATGATACCTCTTGGCTTGGAGGTTGCACTAGTTTCCGGCGCAGACTGCTTTTTCGCCTTTGGCCATAGATTCGAGAACTTTCAAAATGCCGTCGGCGCCCGGATTGACGCCCACCGGCGAGACGTAACTCCAGCAAATGGCGCCCTGGGCATCGATGACAAACAAGGCCCGCTCCGACTCGCCGTCTTTCTCCCGGTAGACGCCGTACTGACGGGCCACTGCGCCTTTGGGCTCAAAATCCGCCAGGAGCGGAAAGTGCAATTTGCGGTCTTTGCTGAAGGCGAGATGGCTCCAGACGCCGTCGACTGAGATGCCGAGGATTTGCGTGCCAAACTCGGAGAATTCGGGCTGCAACTCACCATAGAGGGCCAACTGGTCACTGCAAACGGGGCTCCAATCGGCCGGATAAAAGACCAGGACCACAGGCCGTCCGCGCAAGTCGGAGAGGGATACTTTCTGATCAGGGGTGGCTGAAAGCGAAAAGTCAGGGGCTTGCACTCCGGGCTTAAGAGCTGTCATGGGATCTTCCTCACTGTTATCCAGGAACGACCCGATTCCTGCGGATGCCCCTGTCAGAACCGCGGTTTTTGATTTACTTCATTGATGCCACGGTGTGAATGCTCAAGCAGTCTCGACGAACCCTAGAGAATGTCTATAAGGTAGGTGCCAAGAGCTCCATGTCAAGAGGACTAACTAATGGTGGGGAGGCAGGAAGCCCCGGTATTTCTGAGAATCCCATACCAACTCGGGCAAGGGAAATATACCCCCCACTAGGGGCCTAATCTGCCCTGTATCAAGCAGGCAGGCAATCTCCCTGAGTTGCGCCCGATCCGAATGGACTTACCCGGCCAAGAGCCCACCGTCGACGGCGACAGAGGCGCCCGTAATGAAAGACGCCTTATCGGACGCCAGAAACACGATGGTGTGGGCAATCTCTTCGGGCGTACCTGCACGTTTAACCGGCACCTGAGAGATAAAATCGGACTTCCTGTCGGCAGTGCCAGTGAACCGGTTTAACATGCCGGTCTCGATCGGACCCGGAGCGACCACATTGACGCGTACACCGGTTTCCGCCACCTCGAGCGCAGCCGCCTTCGTCAGTCCTTCGACCGCGTGCTTGCTGGCGACGTAAACGGAGACGCCCGGGAAGCCGACCCGCCCGACGAAAGACGACAAGTTGACGATGCTGCCGTGTCCTTGAAGGAGCATGACGCGCAGCTCATGCTTCATGCTCAGGAGCGTGCCGAGGACGTTGGTGTCGAAGATAGCGGCGTAGCTCTCTGGCGTTTGTTCCGTCACAGGACCGGGAGTGCCTTCGGTGCCCGCGTTATTCACGGCAGCATCCAGCCGGCCAAACCGCGCCACCGTCTGATCGACCAAGCTGCGCACCTCGTCCTCATGACGCACATCGGAGCGCACGAATTCGGCTTCAGCCCCCAGATTACGAAGTTCCCCAACCAGCTTTTGGCCCTCTTCGTCGCGTCGGCCGGAAATGACAATGCGTGCGCCTTCCTGCGCAAAGGCCAGCGCAGTGGCGCGGCCGATACCAGTAAGAGCGCCTGTGATTAAAACAACCTTGTTCTTCAAGACATTCCTCCTTGGTGAGCTATCTTGCGTTTACATTCAAAGTCAGTGTTCTCTTTCAGGCCGGTAGTTGTCGATCTCGGGCATTCTCTTGCTTCTTTCCCCAAGTTACATTGCCGCGCTCACTTCGGAAACTGGTCTCCGAACATGGGAAGGCCACTCTTGGACTGCTCGCGGGAGGCTTCGTCCTGAATCACATCCCAGTGTTCGACGAGGATCCCGTCTTTGATACGGAGGATGTCGGCTGCAATCCAATTGACCGGCTGGCCGAAGCCCGAAAATCGTCCATGGACGATCACAAAATCCCCCTCCGCCACAATCAATCCCGGTTCATACCTCAACGTCGGCGGGATGCCTTTGACAAGATTGAACAGGCCTTCGCGTCCGGGCGCGATATGAGCGCTGTGCTGGATGTAGTCGGGTGACCAGAAGCGCTCAGCTGCTACATAGTCACGCTTATTGAACAGCGTGTCGAAGGCCTCGATGACCAGCGCTTTGTTTTTCGATGCAAAGCGCGCACCAGTAATTGCCGATGCTTGATCAGCGCGCACATGTTTCCAGTCTGTATGTGTCATCAGGTTGGCCCCGCAAACGAAGCAAGAATGTTCACCGCAAATTTTTCAACATGCCCTAAAGCTGGAATAGGGGCTTTCGGCATTTTCGAAACACCGGGCTTTAAAGGGCAATCATTAGGAAGGCATCTGAGAGCACCTTTAAGATAGGTGCTATGGACTACGTGTCAAGAGAACCTGCTCAGGGTGGGGGGGGCAAGGAAACCCCGATACTCTTGAGGACGCTCCCGAAGAACTGGCGGAGAGGCGGGTTGGAGGCGGGTCAACGGCAAAAGGACACAGAAACCACCCTGCGGGGTAGTGTCAAATCAAACCCGGGTCAGGACAGGCTATTTATCAGAATTACTTGGTGATTTCCTTGCCCTTTGGGACACCTTTCTTGGCGCCTTTCTTGGGCTTTTTGGCCTCTTTCTTGCCCTTATCCTTCTTACCTTTGTCTCCCACGGCTTTTCCCTCCACTTTCCCCGGCTGCTGCCGGTTTTCTCGTTTCTAACCTTGGTCAGTTTCTCTTGTTCAAGGTTTGCAAGGATGTCACTAATTTGCCAACTTGCAGAGTTTTGTCAAGGAATAATTGTTCAACGGGAAAAATTCCCCAGCCGCCGGCCCGCCTTCCGAGGCCGGAGACAGAGACGTCGGATTACACTTTTCTTAACCGCTTCCTTCATTGCCCCCAGGTTTGGCCTTGCTTAAGAAAAACCGCGGCTCCCACCATTCCTTAATCAGCTTTATCACTGCCGAAACCTCGATGGCCGACAGGCAGCGGTTATCCGGGCACTTCTTCAACCGGCATGCCTCCAGGGTGCAAACCTCTGGCCGTTTGAACAGAGAGACGCCCCATTCCACGTGATGAGGCCCCACCCGGGCGGGGTGGTCGGCGCCGATAAGGGCGATGCTGGGCACCCCCAAGGCCAAGCCCAGGTGCAGAGGGCCGCTGTCGTTGGCCACCAGGAGGCGGCAGCGGCGGAGCAGGGCGGCCACCGTCAGCAAGGGAAAGCGGCCCCCGGTCACCAGGCTGGGGCCCTGGATGCGGGCCGCGATGGCCTCCGCCTGGCTCACGTCCTTGGCGCCGCTGATGATCAGCAAAGGCGCCCCGTAGCTTTCCACGAGAAAATTCCCCAATGCCGCGAAGGAGTCCGCCGGCCACCATTTGTAAGGATCGGAGCCGGAGGGATGCAGGGCCAACAGCAGGGGAGGGACCTCCCCGAAATGCCTGGATAAGATGGCCTGGGCCTCGGCCTCCTCCTCGGGCGCCAGGAAGAGGTCCATGCGTTGGTTAGGGGTATCAGCCCCCAGGAGGCGGACGTAATCGAGGCGCCGCTCGATGGCATGGGTGAAGGGGTCCGCCGGCTGAGGCACCCGGGCCGCATAAGCAAAGGACAAGGGGCTATCCGCGGAACCCACGATAACGGGGCTCCCGGTCAGATGCGCCACCAGGGTGGCCTCAGGGTCGTTGCCGTGCAAGATGATTACCAGGTCAAAGCGCCGGCCCCGCAGTTCCCTGATCAACCGGAGAAGCTGGAGCCGCCGGCCGGGGTAGGCATAGTGCCGGGCCAGGTGGGGGTTATGAGCCAGCAGCGTCCCGAAGACCCGGTGCCCCAGGACATCCAGCTCCCAGGCCGGAAAACGCTCCTTCAGGGCCCGGATGGCCGGGGTGGAGAACAGGGTGTCCCCCAGGGCGGTGGAACTGATGAGCAGCACCCGCCGGACCCCGGCAAAAAATTCCGGCTGCAGGTCCGCAAGGGGCCGGGGCGGCCGCCGGGCCAGCCGGCGCCGCAGATATTGGCGACTCAGGGTCAATAAAATCTTATGCCACATGGTTCATGGTTCAAAGTGCAAGGTTCAAAGTTCAAAGTTGAGACCTCTGCGAAAAGCACCTCTGTCATCCTGAGCGAAGCGAAGGATCTCGTATTTCCTTAGTAATTATTAGATTCTCCCGTCGCTTCGCTCCCTCAAAATGACAAAAATGAGGACTTTCGCAGAGATCTCAGGTTCAAGGTTCAAGGGGCCCGGGTCGGGGTATTTTGATTTTCTCGTCTTTTTGGGTTTTGGAGCTTGGTTAACCCCCGGCGCCTGATCCCAGGCCTCTGACTTCGGCGTAAACCTGCTCCAGGCGGTGGGCGGTCTGCTCCCAGGAAAAGTTCTCCGATACCCTTTCCCGGCCCTGGCGCCCCAGGCGTTGTCCCAGTTCCCGATCCCGAAGCAACTCGAGGATCTTTGCCGCCAGTTCCCCGGGGTCGTTCTGCTGCTTAAGCAGCATGCCGTTGACTCCGTCTTGCACCACCTCGGGAATGCCGCCCCTGGCGGTGGCGATGATAGGCAGTCCCGCGGCCGCCGCCTCCAGGAAGACCAGCCCCAAGCCCTCCTCCACCTGGGAGGGGCCTACGAACACGTCCCCCAATAGATAGGCCCGGGGCATCTCAGGATGCGGCAGGAAGCCGGTGAGCACCACGCGGCCGGCCGCCTGGGCTATTTGCCGGTGCAACTCCTTAAGAAAAGGGGTCTGGCGCATGGAGCGCCCTTCGCCGTATTCCGTGCCCCCTGCCAGGACCAGGGCCGCCTGGGGGAGGTTCTGCCAGACGCGTCCCATGGCCGCCAGCAGCACCTGCACCCCTTTGCTTTCCCGAAGTTTACCGGCGAACAGGACCGCCGGCTCCCCGCTGAGCCCGTAAGCTTGCCGCGCCCGGCGCACCGCTTCTTCGTCCTCCCAGCGGCAGGCGAAGGCCGGCACTTCCACCCCGTTATAGACCACCCGCCGGATGGGAGCCCCGGCGCCCAACCCGACGCTTTCCCGCTCCAGCACGAAACGGCTGCAGGCGATGAAGCCCTCCAGGGGGATCGCCTCTCCGGGGCGGGGTTTCTCCCGTTTTCCCAGGGAGTCGCTGAGGTTGTGCATGTGCAGGATCACCGGAATCCCGGGGGCGAGCCGCCTTTTTAACTGCCAGGCCAATAGAGGGCGGTTGTGCACATGGACCAAATCGGGTTGCAGCAGGGCCAGCAGGCTGACCACTTGCCGGTCATACAGGGGAAAATGCCGGCGGTCGCGGCAGTAGAGCCATTTGCGCCAGCCCTGTAAAGGGATGCGGAAATATTCGACTCCCTGGCGCACCTCCCGAGCCGGCAACTTCGGGTCCGAAACCCCGATGACCAGCGGCCGCCACCCCTTAAGGCGGGCCGCCACCTTCTCGATGAACAGCTCGGCGGCGCCGCCCCGGATGGGCGGGATGGGGTAGAGCTCCGGTCCGACGAGAGCCACAGAAGGCATCGAGTTTCGAGGTGTAGGGGCGGACCCATGTGTCCGCCCTGAGTTTCGGGTTTTGAGTTGTAGGGGCGACCCGCTGGGTCGCCCAATTTCAAATTTCGAAAGGCAAAGCGCCTTCAGGAGCCTTACTCTCAATTCAGTATAGCAGATTTATTTAAACTTCTCAGGGGCCTGGCGGTAATCCCCCCTTAGGGGGTGATGATCCGAAAAGCTAAGGGAAAGGAGCCCATTGGCTATGATGTCATAAATTTCTTGACACCGGGCCAGGACTTTGTAATATGCTTCACATAGTCCTGCCTCAGGAATTATCCAGAAGCCGAATTTAGAATCAATTTATCTTAAGGAGGAAGTAGTAAATGAGTAAAATCCCTGCGGATTATTTGCCACCTAAGGAACTCTGGGCCCACTATACCACACCGGAGGAATACAAGAAGTACCACTCGGGACAGTGGAACATTGCGGAAGAATTTCTGGATCGGCATGTGAAGGAAGGCCGGGGCGATCAGGCCGCCATCCTGTTCGGCGACCAGAAGATCACTTTCAAAGAATTGGTGGCCATGGCCAACAAGTTCGCCAACGTCCTCACCAAGATAGGGGTCGAGCCCCAGGACCGGGTAGGCATCCGCCTCACCAATACCCCGGAGGCCATCGCCATCAATTTCGGGATCGAGAAGTTGGGCGCCATCCCGGTGCCGGTGTCGCCCCTGTGGGCCAAGGAAGAGATCACCTTCGTTCTGAACAACGCCGAATTCAAGGCCTTTGCGGTGAGCTTTCCCCTGATGGGCGCGGTGGAAGCCGGAGCACACGAATTCGAGTTTCCCACCAAGATCGTGGTGGTGGGCGGCAAGCCCGAAGAGGCAGAGGCCAAGGGCTATGTCTCCTTTGCCAAGGAAATGGCGAGCGCCTCCGACCAGTTCAGCAACGTCAAGCTGGGCCCTGAAGACATCGGGGTCATCCTGTTCACCTCAGGCACCACCGGCCAGCCCAAGGGCTGCGTCCATTTCGTCAAAGAGGTGCTGGTCGAGGCCGCCCTGGTCAACAAGTACGTCTATAAGATGGGCCCCGGCGACGTCCTGGGTGGCTCGGCCCCGGTCTCCTTCGCCGCGGGTTATGGCACCTTCTGCCTCATCCCCTTTGCCGGCGGCGCCGCTATTTCGCTGCTGCCCAAGTTCACCCCGGACGACATGTTGTCCACCATCCAGAAGCACAAGATCACGGTGATCACCGGGTTGCCCACCGCCTACCGGAAACTGTTGGAGATGCCCAATTTCAAAGACTACGACCTCTCCAGCGTCCGCATGTACACCACTGGCGGCGACGCCCTGACCGGCAAAACCCTGGCCATGTGGCAGGCCAAGACCGGCAAGCCCATCTGGGAAGGGCTGGGCGGCACTGAGATGATGCACCTGGTGACCTCCAACACCATGAGCGAGATCCCGATGCCCGACTCCATCGGCAGGGCCCTGCCCGGTTTCGAGATCAAGGTGGTGCGGGAAGACGGCACCACCGCTGGACCCGGCGAAGTGGGCAGCATGATGATCAAGGGCCCCACCGGCACCCTCTACTGGAAGCCCTATATCCAGGAAAACAAGTTGCTGAAATCGATGAAGAAGGGCATCAAGGAAGGCTTCAACATGATGGGAGACGCCGTTATGATTGATAAAGACGGCTTCATCTTCTTCCAGGCCCGGGAAGACGACATGATCAAGTCCTCCGGCTTCCGCCTGGCGCCCACCGAGATCGAAGACGCCATCATCCGGCACCCGGCGGTGCGGGATGACGCGGTGGTGGGCATCCCCGACGAGATCATGGGCCAAAAGGTGGTGGCCATGGTGGAATTGGAACCCGGTTACACCGCCTCCCAGGACATGGCCAGCGACATCATCAAGTCCACCCTGGACCTGCTGGCCATGTATAAGCTGCCCCGGGAAGTGGTCTTCCTCGATTCCATCCCCCGGACTCCCACCGGCAAGATCATCAAAAAGGACCTGCGGAAGAACTATCCGGAAATGCCCAACAAGTTCACTCCCAAGGTGAAGTAAACCCTTTACTCCCTCCGGGGGCGGGTTTTCTAGCAAGTCCGCCCCCGGACCTATCCTTGAGTCTCTCTTCCCGGCCCCGGCCGGGATTTTTCTTTTTTTTTGGCTGCCCCTGTGATTTAATATACGCGGCTTGTGAAAAGGAGGACAAAGCATTGCCCAATATAGTGGTGGTGGGCACCCAATGGGGGGACGAAGGCAAGGGGAAGGTCGTCGATCTCCTGACCTCGCGGGCCCAGGTAGTGGTGCGTTATCAAGGCGGCAACAACGCCGGCCATACCCTGGTGGTGGACGGCGAAAAGTTCATTTTCCATCTGGTTCCCTCAGGAATCCTGCATCCCGGCACCCAGTGCCTCATCGGCAATGGGGTGGTTCTGGACCCGGAGGTCTTGCTGATGGAGGTGGACCGGCTTAAGGAGCGGGGCATTATCGTGGGGCCGGAGAACCTGCGCATCAGCGAACGGACCCAGGTGATCATGCCTTACCACCAGCGGATCGACGTGGCCCGGGAAGACCAGAAGGGCACCGGCAAGATCGGCACCACCGGCCGGGGCATCGGGCCGTGCTATGAAGACAAGGTGGCCCGGCGCGGCATCCGCGTGGCGGACCTCATCGATCCCGAGGTCTTGCGGGCCAAGCTGGCGGATATCCTGCCCGAGAAGAATTTTTACCTGGAAAAGTTCCTGGGGGCCCAGCCTTTAAAAGGGGAAGAGATCCTGGCGGCCTACCTGGCCATGGGAGCGCGGCTCAAGCCCTTGGTGGCCAACGTTTCGGTCCTCCTGGCCCAGGCGGTGGCTGCCGGCAAGAATATTCTTTTCGAGGGGGCCCAGGGCACCCACCTCGATATCGACCACGGCACCTACCCCTTTGTTACCTCCTCCAACCCGGTGGCCGGGGGCGCCTGCACCGGCGCCGGCGTGGGGCCCAATCAACTCCATCAGGTCCTGGGTATCGTCAAGGCCTATACCACCCGGGTGGGGGCCGGCCCCTTTCCCACCGAGTGCCTGGATAGCATCGGCGACCATTTGGTGGAATGCGGGGTGGAGTTCGGCTCCACCACCGGGCGCCGGCGGCGCTGCGGCTGGCTGGACGGGGTGGTGCTCAAGGATGCCGCCCGTCTCAACGGACTCACGGGCCTGGCCGTCACCAAGCTGGACGTCCTCACCGGCGTGGACCCGGTGAAGATTTGCGTGGCCTACGACCTGGAGGGGGAGCGCCGGGAAACCGTCCCAGCCACCATCCAGGACCTGGGACGCTGCCGCCCGCTGTATGAGGAATTGCCGGGGTGGCGGCAAGATATTCGGGGGGTGCGGCGCTTCCAGGATCTGCCCGCGGCTACCCGGGATTATCTCCAGAGACTGGAGAAACTGGTGGGCGTGCCCATCCAGATCGTCTCGGTGGGCCCCGATCGGGAAGAGACCATCGTAATCAAGAACCCTCTTGGATAAAACCGCGCCGCCGTCCCCTGGCGGGTATATGTAGCGCCGCCGCCCCCGGCGGCGTCTGCCCAAAGAATAGAACCGCCGGGGGCGGCGGTTCTACACCAACCGAGGCCAATGGACCCTGGCGCCCCACAAAAGTCACTTCGGCCAGCCAAACCTGCCAAGGGTGAATATCGCCGTAATTTGCCCCATCTCCAAGTAGAAGATAAACCTCTCTTCGTCACCTTTGTTACCCTTAATAGGTGGGTCCTGCCCGAGTCGGTGCGAGGCCTGGTTCTCAAACATTGCCTGCATGATCACAGGGTCAAATATCATCTTCATGGCGTCATAGTGATGCCGGACCATGCTCACATGCTATTTAGCGCCTTAACTGATGATGAGGGGAAGCCCTTCGGATTGGCAGAAATCATGAATGGCATCAAGGGAGCGTCCGCCCACAGCATCAATAAAACTTTGGGCCGACGCGGCCATATCTGGCAGAGAGAATTCTTCGACCACGTTTTGCGCTCCGATGAGAGTGCCCAGGCCAAGGCGCAATATATTTGCGAGAATCCGGTTCGTAAAGGTCTGGTTAAGGAGTTAGACGATTATCCCTGGCTGTGGCGGAATTGGGTGGAAGGGGCGGAAAATATGTAGCGCCGCCGCCCCCGGCGGCGTCTGCCCAAAGAATAGAACCGCCGGGGGCGGCGGTTCTACACCAACTGCCCGGCAAGCGATCGATAATGCCCCGGCAAATTTTATCAGCAGATGTTAGCTGAAAATGGTTTATGCTTACCAGAATTGGGACTGACATTCCCCCAGGTTATGAAGATGGGCAACGAGGGGGCGCAGATCCCCCGGCAGGCTCGTTTGTAAGATAATCTTTGACAGCAGAATCACAAATTATCCGGTTTCAATTTGTTGCCGGCGGGATAAGGTTAGCGGAGACACCCAGGGAACCCTTCCATAACTGTAAGGAAATTGGAGATGATCGAAATCCGCTTTCACGGCCGCGGCGGCCAGGGCGCGGTGACTTCGGTGGAACTGCTGGCCCTGGCTGCCATCGGCGAAGGTAAATTCGCCCAGGGCTTCCCCAGTTTCGGCCCGGAGCGCCGGGGCGCTCCGGTAATGGCCTTCTGCCGGGTGGATGACCGGCGCATCCGTCTGCGCTGCAAGATCCTGCAGCCGGATGTGGTGGTGGTGCTGGACCCCTCGCTGCTGAGGATTCAAAACCCCCCGGCGGACCTGAGGGAAAACGGCGTCATCGTTTTGAACACCCCCAGGAGCGCCGCCGAAATCCGTCGGGAATACGGCTATCCGCATACCCTGGCCCTGGTGGACGCCAACAAGATCGCTCGGGAGGTCCTGGGGGTGCCCATTGTCAACACTGCCATGATGGGGGCGTTGGTGCGGGCCACCGGGTTGGTGAAGCTGGAGTCCCTGGAGGCGCCCCTGAAGGAACGTTTCGGCCCCCTGGCGGTAAAGAATTTCAATGCCCTGAAAGTGGCCTTGGAGGCCACTACCATAGAGGAGCGCCAGACGTGAGCAAAGCATGGGACCAGGTGACCTGGCAGGAAATGGAGATCGGCTCGGTCCTGACCGAGCCAGGGTCGGCCCGGGCTTACCGCACCGGGGAATGGCGGTCCATGTATCCGATCTGGGACAGGAGGCGCTGCATCCGGTGCGGGGTCTGCTGGACCGTGTGCCCCGAAGCCGGCATCTCCGAGGACGCGGATGGTTATTTCGAGATGAACGACTATTGCAAAGGCTGCGGCATCTGCGCCAAAGAGTGCGTGACCGGTTGCATCAGCATGGCGCCGGAGGAGGGATAATGGGCCACCGAGTCGGCATGGAAGTCTCCATTGCGGTGAGCCATGCAGTGCAACTGGCTCGGGCCGAGGCTATCGCCGCTTATCCCATTACCCCCCAGACCCACATTGTGGAGCATCTCTCCTCCCTGGTGGCCAATGGCGAACTGGATGCGGATTTCGTCACCGTGGAGTCGGAGCACTCGGCCATGAGCGCCAGCGTCGGCGCCGCCGCCGCCGGGGCCCGCACCTACACCGCCACCAGCTCCCAGGGTCTGGCCCTGATGCACGAGATCCTCTTCATCGCCTCGGGCATGCGGCTGCCCATCGTTATGACCGTGGCCAACCGGGCTTTATCGGCGCCCCTGAGCATCTGGAACGACCACGGCGACATCATGGCGGAGAAGGACATCGGCTGGATCCAGATCTTCGTGGAGAACGGCCAGGACGCCTTCGACCAGAGCGTCATGGCCTTCAAGATCGCCGAAGACCATCGGGTGCTGCTGCCCACCGCCATTAACCTGGACGGCTTCATCCTGACCCACGTGGTGGAACCCCTGGATATGCTGGACCAGGAGACGGTGGACCGGTTTCTGCCGCCTCTTTCGCCTTATCTCAAGCTGGACCCCAAGAAGCCCGTGACCATGGGGGCCTTCGCCTTGCCGGAGCTCTACACCGAGGCTAAGATGGCCCATCAGATGGCCCTGACCAATTCTTATGACACTATCCTGGAGGTGTGGCGGGAGTGGGGCGAGCTGACCGGGCGCCATTATCAACCGGTGGAGCGCTACCGCACCGAGGGTGCGAAAGTGCTGCTGCTTCTCATGGGGTCCCTGGCGGAAGTGGCGGAAGTGGCGGTGGATGAGATGCGAGAGGCGGGCCAGGCCGTGGGCCTGTTGAAGCCCAGGCTGTGGCGGCCTTTCCCCTTCGCGGATTTGCGGGCCGCCATGGCCGGAGCCGACCTGGTCATCGTTTGCGACCGGGCCATATCCCTGGGTGGGGCGGCAGGACCGGTGCTGGCGGAAGTGCGCAGCGCCCTCTATCCTCTGGCCCAGAGGCCTCAGGTGTTGGGGTATATCGTGGGACTGGGAGGCCGGGACGTGCAACCCCAGGTCTTCAAGGACCTGGTGAGCCACGCCCTCAAGGAAATCGAGCAAGGACCAGGGGAAGAATTCTACCTGGTGGGAGTGAGGAGCTGATGGAAAAATTCGGTCACGCCCAGAGCCAAAAGTTCGATACTTACGCTTCCCGGTTGTTGCCCCGGGAAGAATTCTTCACTTCGGGGCACCGGTCCTGCCAGGGATGCGGCGAAGCCCTGGCGGTGCGTTGGGTGTGCAAGGCCATCGGCAAGGATGCCATCATCGCCCACGCCACCGGTTGCATGGAGATCGTCTCCTCGGGCCTGCCCCAAACGGCCTGGATGCACCCCTGGATCCACGTGGCCTTTGAGAACACCTCGGCTGTGGCCTCCGGCATCGAAGCCGCCTTAAAGGTCCTGGAGCGCAAAGGCAAACTCTCCGGCCCCAGGCCCAAGGTGGTGGCCATGGGCGGGGACGGCGGCACCAGCGATATCGGTCTCCAGGCCCTCTCCGGGGCCCTGGAGCGGGGCACCAACTTCACTTATTTCTGCTGGGATAACGAAGCCTATATGAACACCGGCATCCAGAGGTCCAGCGCCACGCCCTTCGGGGCCATGACCACCACCTCGCCCCCGGGCAAGATGAGCATCGGCCAGCACAACTGGAAGAAGGACATGGTGGCCATCGCCGTGGCCCACGGTATCCCCTACGTGGCTACCGCCTCGCCCAGCTACCTCTTCGACCTTTACTTCAAGGTGAGAAAGGCCCTGGAAACCCCGGGCCCGGCCTACATCAGCGTCCTGTCGGTGTGCCCCACCGGCT
The DNA here is from genome assembly GCA_049585595.1 of Desulfobaccales bacterium. Classification (GTDB taxonomy): domain Bacteria; phylum Desulfobacterota; class Desulfobaccia; order Desulfobaccales; family 0-14-0-80-60-11; genus JAPLJC01. Next base: position 32,538 of record JBAVAG010000088.1, on the reverse strand, counting down.
GGCGCTCCGCCACCGATATCAGCGTTCGCCTGGGCCGCCTGGCGGTGGAAACCGGTGTCTTTCCCCTCTATGAGGTGGTGGATGGCAAGTTTCGCCTCACCGTGGAGCCGCCCAAATTGCGGCCCGTCAGGGACTATCTCAAACCCCAGGGCCGCTTCCGCCACCTGCGGGACCCGGAGATCAACTTCATTCAGCAGCAAATTCAAGCCAATTACGAGCTGCTTCTACATAAATGCCAGTCGCCGTTTCCGGAATTCGCCCCGGTGCACATCCCTGAGGTTGATCAAAGATGACAAATCCAGAAAAACTCGAAGCGATACTGTCTCATTATCAAGGAGGGTCCGCGGACCTGATTCCGGTGCTCCAGGATATCCAGGACGAATTCAATTACCTGCCCAAGGATCAATTGAAGGTAGTGGCCCATAGAATGCAAGTGCCCCTGACCCAGGTTTATAGTGTGGCCACCTTCTACAAGATGTTCTCCCTGGAGCCCAAGGGCCGCCACCAGATCCGGGTCTGCCTGGGTACGGCCTGCCATCTGCGGGGAGGGCAGCGTCTGGTTGAGACGGTTTCCCGCCGCTTGGGGGTCGATATCGGCCAGACTACGCCGGACCTGCAGTTTTCCCTGGAGACGGTGGGCTGTCTGGGGTCCTGTGCCCAGGCGCCCTTGCTGATGGTCGATGACCAGTATTTCGGGCGCATGTCCGTGGATAAGGTCCCAAAGATCTTGAAATCCTATAAAAACCCTGACTGAGATGACGATATGACCAGGCTTGAGACGGTACCGCAACTGGAGGAATACCGCCGCCGGCTTCTGACTCACCCCGACGCCCAGGCCTTGCAGATTCTGGTTTGCGGAGGCCCCGGCTGTCTCCCCATGGGGAGCGAACAGGTCGCGGCCGCCTTCCGGCGGGAGCTTAAGGAGCGGGGGCCGGCGGTCAAGGTCCTGCTGAAGGAAAGCGGCTGCCAGGGATGGTGCTCCAAGGCAGTCAAGGTGATGATCCGGCCCCAGGAAATCACTTACCAGCAAGTGAAGCCCGAGGACGTCCCGGAGATTGTGGCGGAGACTCTGGTTCAGGGTAAGATTCTGGACCGGTTGTGCTACCAGGACCCGGCCGACCAGAGCGCCAAGGCCCACAAATCCGAGATTCCTTTTTACCAGGGACAGCAGCCGGTGGTCCTGGGGAAAATGGATCTCATCGATCCAACGAGCCTGGACGATTACCTGGCGGTGGGGGGCTACAGGGCCCTCCAGCAGTTATTAGAGCAAATGAGCCCCGAGGCGGTCATCCAGGCGGTGGACCGCTCTGGTCTGCGGGGCCGGGGGGGCGGCGGCTTTCCCACCGGCAGGAAATGGCGCCTCTGCCGGGAGGCGTCCGGAGAGGTGAAATATCTGATTTGTAACGGTGATGAAGGGGATCCCGGGGCCTTCATGGACCGGGCGGTCATGGAAGGCAACCCCCACGCCGTCCTGGAAGGGATGATCATCGGCGGCTATGCCATTGGCGCCCATCAGGGGTTTATCTATGTCCGCCATGAATACCCCCTGGCGGTGAAGCGCCTGTCCCTGGCCATTGACCAGGCCAGGCAATGCGGTCTGTTGGGCGCCAGTATCCTGGGGTCCGGTTTCGCCTTCGAGGTGAAGATCAGCAAAGGGGCGGGCGCCTTTGTCTGCGGCGAAGAGACCGCTCTCATCCGTTCGGTGGAGGGCGATATCGGTGAGCCGGCGCCCCGCCCCCCCTATCCGGCCCAACACGGCCTCTGGGGCAAGCCCACGGTGATCAACAATGTGGAAACCTTGGCCAACCTTCCCGAGATCATTATCCGCGGCGCGGAATGGTTTGCCGCCATGGGCACCGAAAAGAGCAAGGGCACCAAGGTCTTTTCCCTGGTGGGCGCGGTGAAATATACCGGGCTGGTGGAAGTGCCCATGGGCGCCACCCTGCGCCAGATCGTCTTCGATTTGGGTGGCGGCATCCGCGACGGCGGGGAATTTAAGGCGGTCCAGACCGGCGGCCCCTCCGGCGGCTGCATCCCCAAAGAATACCTGGACCTGCCGGTGGACTACGACAGCCTGCAATCGGTGGGGTCCATCATGGGCTCCGGCGGCATGATCGTCATGGACCAAAGTAGCTGCATGGTGGATGTGGCCAGATATTTCATGTCCTTTCTCCATGACGAATCCTGCGGCAAGTGTACCCCCTGCCGGGAAGGGACCAAGCAAATCTTGGAGATCCTCACCGAAATCACCCAAGGCCGGGGCAGCGAAGAGCACCTGGCCCTGATGGAGGAACTGTGCGCCACCATGGCCTCCGCCTCCCTCTGCGGTCTGGGTCAGAGCGCGGTTAACCCGGTCCTTAGTACCTTGAAGTATTTCCGGGAGGAATACGAGGCCCATATCCAGCAAAAAAGATGCCCGGCCCTGGTGTGCCGGCCCCTGCTGAAATACACTATCGACCCGGAGACCTGCACCGGTTGCCTGGCCTGTGTGCGGGAGTGCCCGGCGGAGGCGATCCGGGGCGAAGCGGGCGAACCCCAGGAACTGGACCAGGAACTCTGTGTCAAATGCGGCATGTGTTACGAAATCTGCAAATTCACGGCGGTTAAGGTAGCGTCATGAACAGCGGTTACGTGAATCTGACCATCGACGGCCAAGTGGTGCAAGCGCAGCCCGGCCTGACCCTCTTGCTGGCGGCCCGGGAGCAGGGGATCGATATTCCCACCTTATGCCACCATGACGATCTCAAGCCCGAAGGCCATTGCCGCCTGTGCGTGGTGGAAATCGGCGAGCCGGGCCGCACCCGCCTGGTGAATTCCTGCACCTATCCGGCGGAGCCGGGACTCACCGTGCAAACCGCCTCGGAGAAGGTGCTTAAGGCCCGGCGCATGGTGCTGGAGTTGCTCTTGGCCCAGGCGCCGGCGGCTGAGATTATCCAGAAGCTGGCCGCAGAGCACGGGGTCTACGAGACCCGCTTTAAAAAGGCGGATCCCCAGGCCCGCTGCATCCTCTGCGGCCAGTGCGTCCGGTCCTGCCGGGAAGTGGTGGGGGTGAGCGCCATTTCCATGGCCTTCCGCACCCCGAAGAAAGTTGTGGCCACGCCCTTTAAGGAAGAATCCGCGGCCTGCATCGGCTGCGGCTCCTGCGTCTTCATCTGCCCCACCAACGTCATCCCCTACACCGAGAAGGACGGCATCCGCACCGTCTGGGGCCGCCATTTCGAACTGCAACCCTGCAAGGTGTGCGGCAACTACATCGCCCCCAAAGCCCAACTGGAACACTGGGCCAAAATCACCGGCGATCCCCTGGAAAGCTTTTTCGTCTGCCGGGATTGTCGACAGAAATGATTTGGGGGAGGGCCGGGGGAATTCTGCCCCCGCATTCCCCAAACGCCCACCGAACCCGTGTAAATGGGGAAAATTTAGGGGCATGGCTATCCGTGCCTTTTTTTTTATATTTTCTTATCACGCTTGACATGTCATTTGGCGTTATAAAATAATGACGTGGTCAAGTCCTTCAAGTGTAAAGAGACCGAGAGGCTCTTTTACCGGGAGCCTACCCGGAGAATACCCGCCAATCTATATCGGTCGTCTTACGCAAACTCTGGATATTGGCTGCCGCAGAAGAACCGGAAGACTTGCGCAGTCCACCGGGGAATAGATTGGAGAATCTCGAAGGGGATAGGAAAGGACAGTCCAGTATCAGGATTAATAATCAGTTCCGCATCTGCTTCGTTTGGCGGGATAATAATGCCTATGAAGTGGAAATTGTTGACTATCACTGAGGAGAAGCCCAATGGCCGCTGAGAAAATTCCCCCGGTTCATCCGGGAGAGATATTATTGGAGGAATTCCTCATTCCTCTTGGCATAAGCCAAAACAAGGCGGGCCGCGATTTGGGGGTCCCGGCACAAAGGATCAATGACATTATCCGGGGCAAGAGGGCTATTACGGTAGATACCGCCCTGCGCCTGGCCAGATATTTCGGAACCACTCCGCAGTTTTGGCTTAATCTCCAGTCACATTACGATTTGGAAATGGCCGGAGAGACGCATCTGCTGGAGCGGATCAACCAGGAGGTGAGGCGGCGGAAAGTCAATGCCGCCGGATGATCGCGAACTCCCCAGACCGTACCTTGCCTAAATGGGCGAAAAATTTGGGGCGGGTTAACACCAGCCCCCAGTTTCTGGCGAATTGCGAGGGTATTGTGCCATTTCGAGACCTCTGCGAAAACCAACTTTGTCATTTATGAGATTCTTCGGTCGCTTCGCTCCCTCAGAATGACAAAAATGGGGACTTTCGCAAAGGTCCAACTTGACGTTAACAGGTTCTTTCTGTGAAGGGGCGGACCCAAGGGTCCGCCCTCTAGGTTTTTGGTCGGGGCCTTCACCGGGTGGAGAGGCCGGCTCACCTCCTGGCCACTTCGCCAAATTCGGTTAGCCCTGCTCCCCCAATCTCCTGTTGGCTATCTCGGCTGCCATTTTGATGGCGGCCTTGAGGCTGTCGGGGGCCGCCTGGCCGGTGCCTGCCAGGCCGTAGGCGGTGCCGTGGTCCACCGAGGTGCGGATGATGGGGAGACCCAGGGTGACGTTCACCCCGTCCAGGAAATGGAGGAGTTTCAAGGGAATGAGGCCCTGGTCGTGATACATACAGACCACCGCCGCGAACTCCCCCTGGCGGTGGCGCCAGAACAGGGTGTCGGCCGGGAAGGGGCCGGTAACCGGCAAGCCCGCGGCCTGGGCCTTCTTAATGGCGGGGGTGATGATCTCCTCTTCTTCGCGGCCGAAGAGGCCGCCCTCGCCGGCGTGGGGGTTGAGGGCCGCCACCGCCAGGGGCGCGGCCGCCAGGCCGAAGTCCCGGGCCAGGGCCTTGCAGGTGAGGGCGAAGAGGCGATAGAGGCCCTCAATGTTCAACCGCCGGGGCACCTCGGCCAGGGCGCAGTGGATGGTGGCCAGGACGACGCGGAAATCCTCACCGGCCAGCATCATGGCTACCTCGGCTGCCGCGGTCTTGTCCGCCAGCAGCTCGGTGTGCCCGGGATAGGGGTATCCAGACAGGTTCATGGAGAGTTTGCTGATGGGCGCGGTGACCAGCCCCGCTACCCGCTGCTCTAAGGCTAGATCGATGGCCCGCAGGATGTATGAGACCATGGCTCGGCCGCTGTCCGGAGTGGGATGGCCGAACTTCAGATCCCGGGGCGGCAGTTGGGACAGCACCATGAGGTCCAGGGTTCCCGCCTTATAGCGGCCTGCCTCGGGCCGCTCCGCCAGGTGAATGGTTAGGGCCGGAGAAAGCGCCAGGACGGCCCGCTCCAGGGCGGGAAAGTCCCCCAGCACCAGGGGCCGGCAGAGCTGGTAGATGCGGGCGTCGGCCAGGGCCTTGACGATGATCTCAGGGCCTACTCCCACCGGATCTCCCATGCTCAGGGCCAATATGGGACGCTGTTTTTCAGAAATGGTGCGGGCTTCAGTCATCGGCCCGGACCCCAGGGCTGGGAAACGCGCAGGTGCTTCTGAAAGTTGGCTTCGTAGCGGGCCGCCAGGGCCTGGTCATGGATCACTAGCAGATTTTCGGCGTTGTACTCTTCGGCGCTGCGGGTGAAGTTGAAGGACCCGGTAATCACCGTCTCCCCGTCAATGATGATGATTTTGTTATGGGCGATCTGGTAGGCCGCGTCAAGCCAGGTGGGCACCCGGGCCGCCAGCAGGTACCGCAAAACGGAATATTGATCCCTCGCCTCCCCCGCGTCCAGGATGACCTCCACCTTGACCCCCCGGTTCTGGGCCGCGATGACCGCCTTGAGGATGGGCTGCGAGGTAAAGACATAGGCCTCGATGTGGAGGGAGCTGCGGGCCTGGTCCAGCGCGGCGACGATGGCCTCGGTGCAGCCGCCCTCGGGTGAAAAATAGACCGCCCAGCCCGGCTGGGCCGGGGCCTCAACCGCCGGGACCGCCAGGGCCGGGGCCGCCAGGCACCACCACAGCGCCAGCGCTAATCCGAGGGCTCTAGTTATCTTCCTCAATTTCATGAGTTATCCCCGCCTTCGGGCTGTCCGCCCGCGAGTTTGGCGGACTGGAAGGACAGTCAGGGCTGAGGAATTCCCCTTGCACTTTTTCCATGCACTTTCCGGGGGATATGTGCCAAAATAGGTTCCAATAAAACTATGACGTGGGATAGGGGCTTTGTCAATGGCAGAAACGGGAAGCGGACGACTTAAGGGAGTGAAACTCGGGTTCATCGGCGCCGGGGCCATGGGTGGGGCCATTATCCAGAGACTCTTGGCCGGCGGCCGGGTAGCCGGGAAGGACCTGGTCTATTACGACCCGGACCGGACCCGGCAGAAGCAGATGGACCAGTTGGGGGTGCAGGCAGCAAAGGCCCCCGCCGCAGTAATGGAGGCCCAGGTGGTGCTCCTGGCGGTCAAGCCCCAGATAATGGGCCAGGTGGTGGCAGAGATCCAGGCAGCCGCCCGTCCCGACCACCTCATCATCTCCATCGCCGCCGGGGTGACCCTGAAGGCGCTGGAAACCGCCCTGCCCCAGTCCCGGGTGATCCGGGCCATGCCCAATACCCCCACCCTGGCGGGGGCCGGTATGGCGGCCCTGGCCCCGGGGAGCCGGGCCACCCAGGAAGACCTGGCTCTGGCCCTGGAGATCTTTGAGGCCGTGGGCCGGGCTGTGGTGGTGGAAGAGAAGCTGATGGACGCGGTCACCGGCCTGAGCGGCAGCGGCCCGGCTTACGTGGCCGTGTTCCTGGAAGCCCTGACCGACGGCGGCGTCAAAATGGGCCTGCCGCGACCCCTGGCTCTGCTCCTGGCCAGCCAGACCGTCATCGGCGCCGCCCGCCTCTGCCTGGAAAAGGAGATCAGCCCCGGGATGCTCAAAGACCTGGTGACCTCCCCGGGAGGCACCACCATCGCCGGCCTCCACGTCCTGGAAGAGGGCCGCTTCCGGGGCCTGGTGATGAGCGCCGTGGAAGCCGCGGCCCGCCGATCCCGGGAGTTGGGGAAGGAGTGAGGTCTAGGCTCCGGCTACGGATGCAGATCGTTGCCTGTCTTGGCTTTGCCCTGATGCTCGGGGATCTTATTCAGTGCGTCGCCTATTTCCTGCGCCGCCAGCCGCAGCTCGTAGTTTTTTTGCAGGTTCATCCAGATATCCGGCCCGGTGCCGAACCACCGGCCCAGGCGCAAGGCCGTATCTCCCGAGATTCCCCGCCTGCCCCGGATGATCTCGGTGAGCCGGTTCGTCGGCACTCCCAATTCTTTCGCCAGTTCGTTGGCGCTCATGCCCAGCGCTTTTAGCTCGTCAGCCAGGTGTTCCCCCGGATGGATAAGAAGCCGCGCCATAAGTCACCTCCTAATGGTAATCCACGATTTCCACGTTAAACGGCCCCGGAGAGCCTTCCGGCCATGCAAAGCAAATCCGCCATTGATCGTTGATACGGATGCTGTATTGGCCTTGGCGATCCCCTTTTAGCCTTTCAAGCCGGTTGCCGGGGGTATTCAGCGCCAGCAGGCGGTCGGCAGCATAGAGGCGGTCGAGTCGCAACATGGCTTGCCGCTCGAAGCTTTGGAAGGCCTTAACCCGCTCGCCCTCGAAAAAGGCCCGGGTCAGCTTGTCGCGGAAACTGATAATCATTGATTACCTTTGTTTATTGTATGGTATACGAAAAGCATATAATATCAAGGCATATTCGCCAGGGTGATGATATATGGGGCCGGGGCAGTCGGGCGGGGACCCGCTTTCCCCGGCCCTAAAATCTTAAGGGGTTGGGGTTGGGGGTTTGGGGGACGGACCAGGGCCGTCGGCTCCTGCTTCCTCTCTCAAGAAATTTTCATCTCCAGGTCTTTATCAGTCGCAGATGGATATCCGCGGCGGGGGCGCTGTGGGTGAGCTGGCCCATGGAGATGAGATTGACTCCGGTGGCGGCCACCCGGGGCAGGCGTTCGGCGTTGATGGAGCCCGAGGCCTCCAACAGGGCGCGGCCGGCGACGATGGCCACCGCTTTTTTCATGGCAGCCTCATCCATATTATCCAGCATGATGACCTCGGCGCCGGCGGCCAGGGCTTCTTCCAGGCCTGCCAGGTCGGTGACTTCCACCTCGATCTTCAGGAGGTGGTGGCAGTGCTGGCGGGCCTGATGCACCGCCTCGGAGAGGGAGGCTGCCGCGGCCAGGTGATTGTTCTTGATGAGGACGCCGTCGTAGAGCCCGGCCCGGTGGTTGCGGGCGCCGCCCAGGCGCACCGCGTATTTCTCCAGGGCCCGCCAGCCGGGTGTAGTCTTGCGGGTGTCCACCAGGGTGGCGCCGGAGCTTTCAATCAGGCTCGCCATCCGCCGGGTGAAGGTGGCGATGCCCGAGAGGCGCTGGAGGAAGTTGAGGGCGGTGCGCTCGCCGGTAAGGATGCCGGCCACCGGGCCGCGCAAGCGAGCCAGCACCGTACCTGCGGCAATTTCCCGCCCTTCGGCCACCTGCGGCTCAAAGGCGAGACTGGCATCCAGCTTGCCAAAAACCCGGCCGGCCACCGGCAGTCCGGCCACCACCAGGTCCTGCCGGGCCCGCAGGTGGGCCTCACCCTGGAGGTCCGGGGGGATCAAGGCCTGGGTGGTGACGTCGCCCGCTCCCAGATCTTCTTCCAGGGCCAGGTCGATGAGGCGGTCAACGAAGGGCCAGGCGGAGAAAGCGGCCATCAGTCAGAATCCTCGTAGGGGCGACCCGCCGGGTCGCCCTGAATCATGGCGAGCTGCGGAAAGATATCGGCTTTGCAAGCGCTTGACTAACCGCGCATAATTCCTCCATTTTCATCAGCTTTTGCCTTTGCGCCGGGGTCAGATCACCCTTAAGTGCAATCGCATATTCAAAGACCGTCTCCTTAGGATCGTCTCTATGGAGGGAGACGCTCACCTTGGTTTCAGAGAGCGGGATTTGGTGTTTATCCGCGTACTTGCGAATGGTTACATTGAGGCAACAAGCGAAAGCCGCCTCCAGGAGATCGACAGGACGAAAGCCCGCGCCGCTCCCTCCTTTATCAGGGGCCGTATCGCAGGCAGCCTCATGCTTGCCATCGCCAAAAACCGTGACATACGGGATCTTGCCACTGACACTGACAATCATTTTATCTTTCTCCCACCACCTTCTTAATTCTATTAAACAGCGATATTAACACTTTAAAACCCATTAAAGAGTGAAATTGGAAATTGCAACCAAAAATTAACCTACCAATTTCGCGTTTTCCCCAATTCATCTCTCATGTTATCAACATAAGTAACAAGTTGTCCAATAGATTCTACTAAGTCCCTATGGTCATGTGCTGGTTTATAAGTAATAAATCTTACATTCATAGATTCCTGGAGGACGCCTTTAATAGAATTATGTATTTCACCGTGTGGCAAGACAAACATGTGGGGGCGGCAACTAGGGTGCCTAAAAAAATTATCCTCAAGCAAAAGTCTAATGTCAGGATCATTTACGCCGCAGCCTAAAAAGATAAAAGTGTGTGTCAAGTATAAAGCTTCTAATAAAGAGTAAAAACTTCTATATTTTTCACGTGCTTCCGCATATTCCTTCCGAGTAAAAATCATTCGATTAGGAGAATCGATAGTGCCATGAACTTTAAATATAACACGGTCTGTTCCTCGAATAGCTTCTGCTATATCTGGATCGAAATGATGCTTTATTATAATAGATCCTCCAGCTGCATGGTTGGCATATGTTTCATAAATTTTATCGAAGTTTGGTGTTGCTACTATGCGAGAGTCTAATTTAAAAATTTCTTCATGGATCAGGGCATGTTGAAAACCTGGATTCGAGAATTCATCCCTGAGTTGTTCATGAAATGCATCCCGACCTACAGCCTCTTTAAGAACTTCACAGGCGGTAAGATAATCTTTTTCTCTAATTAGTGACATTATGTGCCGGTTTGGATTTATGCCCTGGGCCATTGATTGCAACAATTCAACCCAGGCCTTAGGTCGCCTTCCGTCATGATTTTTTGAATGTCGCGAAATACCTGCGCCGAGAAAAATTACCGATCTACGGCGAGCCAAATCGCTAATAACCTGTTTTGGCCACTCAATCAATCCTATACCTCAAAGTTGCGCAGAAGGGTTTCAGCTATTTCTCGGTATATTTCACTTGCCTCAGTAACTCTTGTAAAATGTGAACCAACTACGCCATCTTTAGCTTTCAGCTCAAAAATTGGTGCATTCGCAGTTTGGGACATAGGCACAATACTATGAAGATTAGGAACTTCTCCAAGTTTATAATTAACACCGGAGGGGAAATTTGAGAATTTTTCTATCAATTCCTTTTTAATTAGACGCGGTACTTCTTTTAGAATTTTTTCATAGGCCTTTACTGGCCTGCGCACACCTTGTGAAGTTTTTGCAGTATATTGTTGGGTAACATAACCGGCAAAACTTAATTCCCATTTAACAAAATTACCATTAAGGGCAAATTTTTCATGTTCTTCGGTTTCATAGTCGGCTAATCCCTTTGTCAAAGCCCGCCTCCACTTAACTAATGATAAAGAAATATTTTTGATTGCCATTAAGCTAAATATGTCTGATGACATTGGAACTATGAAAAAATCGGAACCTATAAGAACAGCCCTGTTTATTGCACCCAATGAAGGACCTACATCAATAAATATAAAATCATAATTCATATATTTGAGCATTAAATCTTTGAAGACATATGTTGTCTGAAGCCCGCGTGGATCTCCAGAGGCACCTGATATCCAGTCTTGGGCTAGTAAATCTTCTGATAATGCTAATTTGGGATCACCGGGAACCAGATCAATGCCAAATCTCTTGCTCTTTCTTATATGTATGGCATTTGGTTTATATCCTTTTCCACGACGCAAGGGGTCAAGGAAGGAATCAATCGTCTCATGCGTATTGGATTCATAAAGTTGAATAACCTCTGAGTCAGGTAACAAATAAATTGTGGCATTACATTGTGGGTCGGCATCAAGGACAAGCACCCGCTTGTTCATCCTTAATGAAATGAATGAAGCAAGGTTACATAAAAAGGTAGTTTTTCCTACACCGCCCTTATTATTAAATATCGTAATGGATTTCATCTGATTATGTTTTCTCCATTTAAGGTTATAGGTCTATAATACTCTTTAAAAAAAAAATATTAATAAAAAAAAATTACGCGCGCTTGGAAATGCGTTTGGATGAAGGTGCGGGCACCCGTTCCCCCGGCCCCAAGATCTTTGCGTTTACCCCATCAATTCCTTGATCCGCTCCCGGTGGTTTTTGAGTTTGGTGAGTTTTTCGGTCCAGGAGGTGAGCTTTTCTTTTTCTTTCTGGACCACCTGAGCCGGGGCCTTGCCGAGGAAGTCCTCATTGCTCAGTTTGCGTTGGGCCGCCGTCAGGTCTTTTCCCAGTTTCTCGATTTCCCGGCTGAGGCGGCGTTCTTCTTCGGTAAAGTCGATGATCCCGGCCAGGGGCAGGTAGATATCCACATTACCCACAACCGCTCTGGCTGCAGAGGGAGGCGGTCCGGAAGCGTCGTTAAAGTGAAGGTCTTCAACCTTTGCCAATAGGGAGATCGATTGCCGGTGTTTGTGCAATCCCTGGATGGCTTGATCGTCCGGGCTATGGATATAGGCCTTCACCTGCACGGCAGGAGGAACATTCATTTCCGCCCTTAAGTTGCGAATAGCAATAATGCAACCCATTACCAGGGCCAGTTCGGCTTCGGCGTGAGGGTTGATCAAGGCTGCATCCGCCTCGGGGTAAGGCGCCGCCATGATGGAGCCCTGGGTCCCGGGCAGTTTCTGCCAGATCTCCTCGGTGATAAAGGGCATGAAGGGATGGAGCAGCCTTAGCACGGCGCTCAAAAGGCCCAGCAGGACTCCCTGGCAGTGACGGCGGGCCGCCAGGTTTTCTTTATCATAGAGCCGGGGCTTGATCAGCTCCAGGTACCAGTCGCAGAACTCGTGCCAGGTGAACTGGTAAAGGCTGTTGGCCGACTGGTCGAACTCGTAGGCGTCCAGGCGGGTCCGGGTCTCCTGGGCGACCTGCTGCAGGCGGCTTAAGATCCAGGCATCTTCGTCCCGCAAAGGGTTTGGGCCGGTCTCCTCCGGGGGGCCGGCCTGTTGATCGTAGTCCTCCAGGTTCATCAAGGTGAAGCGGGAGGCATTCCATACCTTGTTGGCGAAGTTGCGGTAGCCGGCGATGCGCTCCTCGGAAAGGCGCACGTCCCGGCCCATGGCCGCGAAAGCCGCCAGGGAAAAGCGGAAGGCGTCGGTGCCGTAGGATTCCATCAGGTCCAGGGGGTCGATAACGTTGCCCCTGGATTTGCTCATCTTCTGGCCTTCCGGGTCCCGCACCAGGGCGTGGATATATACCTCCCGGAAGGGAACCTCCCCCATGAAATGAATCCCCATCATCATCATCCGGGCTACCCAAAAAAAGAGAATATCGAAGGCGGTAATTAGAACGCTGGTGGGGTAGAAGATTTTCAGCTCCGGGGTGGCATCCGGCCAGCCCAGGATGGAGAAGGGCCACAGGGCCGAGGAGAACCAGGTGTCCAGGACGTCGGTCTCCTGGGCCAGTTCGGCGCCGCCGCATTGGGGGCAAGCAGTGGGGTCTTCCCGGCTGACTAGGATTTGTCCGCAATCCTTACAAGTCCAGGCGGGGATGCGATGGCCCCACCAGATCTGCCGGGAGATGCACCAGTCCCGGATATTGGTCATCCAGTCGAAGTAGCTCTTGTCCCAGTTGGCCGGGATAAGAAGGGTGCGGCCGTCCTGCACCGCTTCCATGGCCGGCTCGGCCAGGGACTTCACCCTTACGAACCACTGCCGGGAGACCAGGGGCTCGACGATAACCTTGCAGCGGTAGCAATGGCCCACCGGGACGACGTAGGGCTCCACCTTCGCCAGGAGGCCCAGGTGCTTCAGGTCCTTGACGATCTGCTCCCGGCAGACGAAACGGTCCATACCCACGTATTTGGGGCCGGCTTCTTTGGTCATCTTGCCGCCCGGGTCGATGACCTGGATGGCCGGGAGCTGATGGCGCCGGGCCACCTCAAAGTCGTTGAAGTCGTGGGCCGGGGTGATCTTCAGGGCGCCAGTGCCGAACCCCTGGGAGACGTAAGAGTCGGTAATTACCGGGATCTCCCGCCCCAGCACCGGCAGCCGCAGGGTGGCTCCATGGAAGGCCAGATAGCGCTTGTCTTCGGGATGGACCGCCACCGCGGTGTCGCCCAACAGGGTTTCGGGCCGGGTGGTGGCCACGGTGAGGTGGCCGCGGCCCTGGGCCAGGGGATAGCGGATATGGTAGAGATGGCCGTCGTGGGGGTCGTGCTCGACCTCCAGGTCCGCCAGGGCGGTAAGACAGCGGGGACACCAGTTGATCATGTAGTCGCCCCGGTAGATGAGGCCTTCTTCATAGAGCCGCACGAAGACCTCGCGCACCGCCCGGGACAAACCCTGGTCCAGGGTGAAGCGCTCCCGGCTCCAGTCGCAGGAGCAGCCCAGGCGCTGCAACTGCTTGATGATCTGCCCGCCGGATTCCGCCTTCCAGCGCCAGACCCGCTCAATAAAGGCCTCCCGGCCCAGGGCGTGGCGGTCGCTGCCCTCCGCGGCCAGCATCCGCTCCACCACGTTCTGGGTGGCGATGCCGGCGTGGTCGGTGCCCGGCATCCACAGTACGTCAAAACCCAGCATGCGCTTGTAGCGCACCAGGATGTCCTGCAGGGTATTGTTCAGGGCATGGCCCATGTGCAGGAGGCCGGTGACGTTGGGGGGCGGGATGACGATGCAGTAAGGAGGTTTGCTGCCGTCGGCCCGGGCCCGGAACAGCCCCTGCTCTTGCCAATACTGGTACCACTTTTCCTCGATCCGGGAGGGATCGTAAACCTTGTCGAGAATTTCCGCCATGGTGTCCTTATTAATCTAATTTCTTATAAACCCGGCTGCGGTGCTGGACAGCAGCGATTTCAATGGCGTGTTCTCCTTCGTTCACGGCGAAGACGAGCCGCCAGTCACCCACCCTGGAATAACGCCGATCCGGGGCCATTTCTAACTGTTTCGATAGGCGATGATCGAACGGATTCAAGGCCAGTTCGTCAATGCGGGCCTGGACCCGCTTCATGGTTGTCCGATCCATCCACTCTATTTCCTTGATAGCCTTGGCGGAAGGGCGAACCAGGTATTTCAAAGGCCGTGCTTTTGTTTGAACTCTTCCCAGTCCACATACTCACCCCCCTGGATCTGGGCAAAACCTTCCTCAATCTCTGACAGGTCCTGGCCTGAAAAGTATTCCTCCCCTTCCCGGAGACTAAGCAAAAATTCCAAGAAACGCTTGGCCGCCATAGTCTCCCTCTCGGGCAAAGCCTCAATTAAGCCGTGCAATTGTTTCTTGGACACGGTTTTCATGAAATTATCCCTCTGAGGCAATTCTATCACCAAATAATGCCGAACGCCATGCAGATAGAGGTTCCAGATGCTGACGACATTCTCTGGATTTCTTTATCCCGGGGAAGCGGCAGATGTCAAGGATATGCGTGGTCATTCAGTTTAAAGAGAGAAAACTTGACACTGATGGAATATATCTGGTATGACCAAGTGGTCATGTTGAGGCACGAAGAAGCGGTTCTGGCCACCTTCCGGCAACTGCCGCCGGACAAGCAGGAACGCGTCCTCACCGCCGCCCTGGCGGAGTTCGCCGACCAGGGCTATCAGGCCGCCTCCCTGAACCGTCTGGTGGCCCGGGCGGGCATTGCCAAGGGGTCCCTCTACCAATATTTTCCCAATAAAGAAGGGATCTTCCGCCACCTGTTCCAGTTTGCCCTGGATCGGGTCCGGCGCACCCTGCTCACGGTCAAGGAAGATACCCTGGAGGAAGGCTTCTTCAGCCGCCTGGAGAAATCTTTGCTGGCCGGGGTGGGGTTCCTGCGGGAGCATCCCCGTATCTTCAACTTCTACTTAAAGATCCAATTCGACCAGAACGTCCCCTACCGGGAGGAGTTCCTGAGCACGGTGCGCCGCCACGCGGTGGACTATTTCTCCTCCCTGGTGCGCCGGGCCAAGGCCCGGGGGGAGCTGCGGCCCGGAGTGCCGGAGGCAGCGGTCCTCTTCCTCCTGGACGCCCTGTTCGATCGCTTCCTCCAGGCCGTGGCCGTGCCCGCCCTGGACGTCACCCTGGGTCTGAACCAGGCGCCGGAGGCGGTTATCCGCCAACGGGTTAAGGAACTGGTGCAACTTCTGAAAGAAGGCTTGGCGGCCTAGGGGCGCGGCTGCTGTGCCGCCCCTTGCGAAGAAAAATAATGACCTTTAAATGACCAGTCGGTCATAAAGGAGTCCGGGGATGGCCCTTCCCAAGTTTCAGGACCCCCATCTGAGGTCCATCTATGACAAGGTGGCGGCAAAGGTCCGGCTGGACCGGGAAGACGGACTGGCCCTGTTCAAGAGCGCCGATCTGCTGGGGGTGGGGGCCCTGGCCCAGATGGTGCGGCAGCGGCTCCACGGCCGCCGGGCCTATTACATCTATAACCAGCACATCAACTACTCCAATATTTGCATCAACGGCTGCAAGTTCTGCGCCTTTAGCCGCAAGGCCGTAGAGCCTGGGGCCTACGAAATGTCCCTGGGGGAGATCTTCGCCAAGGTCGAGGGCCGCTTACACGAACCCATCACCGAGATTCACATCGTGGGCGGTTGCCATCCGGACCTGCCCTTTTCCTATTACCTGGAGATGCTCCGGGGCATCAAAAGGCTGCGCCCCGCAGTGCACCTCCAGGCCTTCACCGCGGTGGAGGTGGCCCATCTCTCCGACCGTGCCGGGCTGAGCGTCGCCGACACCCTGCTGGCCCTGAAGGAGGCGGGCCTGGGATCCCTCCCCGGCGGCGGCGCCGAGGTCTTCAGCCCCCGCATCCGGCAAAATCTCTGTCCCGAAAAGCTCTCCCCGGAAGGGTGGCTTACGGTCGCCCAAACCGCCCACCGCCTGGGGCTCAACTCCAACGCCACCATGCTTTATGGCCACCTGGAGACCCTGGAAGAGCGGGTGGATCATCTGATCAGACTTCGCCAAGCGCAGGATGAAACCCAAGGGTTCCTGTCCTTCATCCCTTTGGCCTTCCATCCCCAAAACACCGGTCTCAGTGAGCTGAGCGGCCCCAGCGCCATCGATGACCTCAAGACCCTGGCGGTCTCTCGCCTGCTCTTGGACAACTTTCCCCATCTCAAGGCCTTCTGGGTGATGCTGGGACCCAAGCTGGCCCAGATTTCGCTCAGTTTCGGGGTGGACGACGTGGACGGCACCGTCATGGAGGAGCGCATCACTCACATGGCCGGGGCCCAGACCCCCCAGGGCCTGACCCGGGCCCAGCTTCGGGCCCTGATCAGGGAAGCCGGCTGTGAGCCGGTGGAACGGGATACCCTTTATCAGGTAGTAGCCAGTAGCCAGTAGTCAGTAGTCAGTAGCCAGTTATCAGGCCCCTGACCCCTGATCAATCTAATCAGGTGAAAGAATGATTTCCGGCAAGCGCCTCGACCGGCGGGCAGCCAACCGCCTCTGGGACCTGGACCTCCTCACCCTGGGGAGCGCCGCCGACCTGGTGCGCCAGCGCCTGCACCCCGAGCCCCGGGTCAGTTACGTCATTGACCGCAACATCAACTACACCAACATCTGCGTCTCCGGCTGCCGCTTCTGCGCCTTCTTTCGCCCCCCCGGGGCCCCGGACGGCTATGTCCTGGGCTGGGACGACCTGGCTGCCAAACTTAAGGAACTCAAGGACCACGGCGGCAGCGGAGTCCTCCTCCAGGGAGGCCTCAACCCGGAGCTGGGGCATTCATATTACCAGCGGCTAATCGGCTCCATCCGGGACTCCGGCCTGGCGGTTCATGGCTTTTCACCCCCGGAGCTGGTCTTTTGGGCTGACCAGTGGGACCTGACCCTGGCAGAGGTCATCCGGCTCTTGGTGGCCGCGGGCTTAAGCTCCATTCCCGGGGGCGGCGCCGAGATTCTGGTAGACCGGGTGCGCCGCCTGGCTTCCCCCCATAAGTGCGACAGCGCCCAGTGGCTGGAGGTCATGGCGACCGCCCATAGATTGGGATTAAAGACCAGCGCCACCATGATGTTCGGACATCTGGAGACCCGGGCCGAGCGCATCGAGCACCTCCTGAAGATCCGGAAGTTGCAGGATGAAACCGGCGGCTTCACCGCCTTCATCCCCTGGACCTTTCAGCCCGGGTCCACCGGTCTGGGGGGCGAACCCCTGGGCGCAGTCGAATACTTGCGCACCCTGGCCATCTCCCGGCTGATCTTGGACAACGTGCCCCACCTGCAGGTTTCCTGGGTGACCCAGGGACCCAAGGTGGCCCAGCTCGCCCTGAAATTCGGGGCCGACGACTTCGGCTCCACCATGTTGGAAGAAAACGTGGTTGCCGCCACCGGGGTGGGCTTCCGGCTGCCCCGTGAGGAAATCGAAACCCTCATCCGCCAGGCCGGCTACCAGCCGCGGTTGAGGGACCATCGGTATAATTGGCAATGAGGGAACCGGGAGGAGGGCAGGGGACAAGACGAGACGCCTGCTGCTGCCCCCTCGGCCATCAGGAAATCCATGATGCCAGAGATCGCGGTCATCGCCCGGGTAGGGGCCCATCAGGCCCTGGCGGCTGCGGGGCTTAAGCCGCAGCAGTCCCGAGTCTTCTCCACTCCTTACGGCGACAGCCGCCCGGTGCATTTCTTCCGGCACGAAGGCCTGGAGTTTGCGGTCCTCTCCCGTCACGGCGAAGCGGGCTATGAAATCTCCGCCCCCTTTATCAACGCCCGGGCCAACCTCTATGCCCTGAAGGACCTGGGAGTGGCCAAGGTCCTGGCCTGGGTGGCCCCGGGGTCCCTGCGGCAGGAAATGGCGCCGGGGGATCTGGTGGTCCCCGGGGACGTGCTGGATGAAGGACGTGGCGGCCCCCATACCTTTTTTACCGGGGTGGGCTGGGGTTTTATTCGGCATAACCCTTTGTTTTGTCCCGAACTTAGAGAAGCCTTGCTGAGCGGCCTGGCCGGGGCGCCCTTCACGGTCCACGGGCAAGGGGTTTATGTAGCCACCACCGGGCCCCGCCTGGAGACGGCCGCGGAGATCCGGAAGCTCCGCCTCCTGGGCGGCGATCTGGTGGGCCAGACCCTGGCGCCCGAGGTCTTCCTGGCCCGGGAGCTGGAGCTCTGTTACGTCGCCCTCACTTACGTGGTGAACTATGCCGAGGGTCTCCTGGACCGGCCTTACCGGCCCGGGACGCTGTTCGAGGGGCTGGCGACCCCGGAAGAGGTGGCCCGGGTGGCCGCGGTGGAGGCGGCTTTTCCGAAGCTGCTCCTGGGTCTCTTGCCAGGCCTGGCGGCCACACTGCGGCAATGCTCCTGCCCCCGGCTGCTGGAGCGCTACCGACTCCGGGGCGATCTCGGCCCGGACTGGCGCACCTGGGTGCGCTGAGGCTGAGAAATACCGGCAGGGTGGTTCCGCAAGCTGCCGGGCCTGGATTCGAGGTTAAAGATGACGGTTACCGCTGTCGCCTGCCGCTTTCAGGACCCATTATGATCGCCCACCTGGCGTCCTGGGTGCTGCCGGTGAACCGCCCCCCCATCCGTGATGGGGCGGTGCTGGTGCAGGGCGGGGTGATCCGGGCGGTGGGCCCGGCCCGGGACGTTCTGTCCTCCTTTGGGTCTTCCCGGCCTTCTCACTCAGGGTCGGGATGCCATGGATTGATCTGCGACCACGGCTCCGGGGCCATCTTGCCGGGGCTGGTCAATTGCCACACCCACCTCGAATTTTCCGCCCTGGCCGGACGGATTCCGCCGCAGGAGCGTTGGCGGGATTGGCTGGAGGCCACCCTGGCGGCCCGGGAGACCCTGGCCCCCGGGGAAGTTGACCTAGGCATTCTCCGGGGCTTGGAGGCCCTGCGCCACAATGGCACCGCCTTGGTGGGCGAGGTCAGCAATACCGGCGCCTCGCTCCAGCCCCTGGAAAACAGCGGCCTGGCCTACCAGCTGTTTTACGAATGTTTGGGCTTCAACCTCGTGGAGCCCGTGGATCTGGGGAAATCGTTTCCCTTCCTGGCCGAATCCAGGGTGGCTGCCAACCCCCGGGTCTCCGCCGCCGCCCATGCGCCCTACTCCGTTTCTGCGGCCCTGTTTCGAGCCATCGCCCGTTGGAACGACGCCGGAGGCCGCCCGCAAATGGTGCACCTGGGAGAATCCCGGGAGGAACTGGCCTTCCTGGCGGAGGGCAACGGCTTTTTGCGAGATTTGCTCAAGCGGCGGGGGCGGTGGCTCGATGCCTTTCAGCCCCCGGGGGAGAGCCCGGCCACCTATTTGCAGGACCTGGGCTTTCTGGGGCCTCGCACCCTGGCGGTGCATGGCGTCTGGCTCGATGAGGCGGATTGGCGCCTGCTGGTTAAAAGCCGCACCTGGCTAGTCCTTTGCCCCCGGGCCAACCGTTACACCGGGGCGGGGCTGGCGCCGGTGGGCCGGCTGCTTGAGGCCCGGGTCAACCTGGCCCTGGGCACCGACTCCCTGGCGGGCAACTGGGACCTGAATCTCTTCGGGGAGATTGACTGGCTTCAGCGGACTTTTCCCGCCTGCCCCGGAGATTTGTGGCTGCGGCTGGCCACCCTCAATGGCGCCCGGGCCCTGGGCAGGGACCGGGACCTGGGGAGTCTCACGCCGGGTAAAAAGGCGGCTTTGGGGTTTATCCCCCTGGACAAGCCGGGAGAAAATTTCTGGCGGGAACTTTTTGCAGCCGGGGCCGCAGGGAAATTTCGCTGGCTGGGATAATCTGACCACTGTCCTTACCTGTCACTGATCGCTTTCTTACGGAGGCCGACATGCTTTCCCAGGCCCGTCTCGGTCGGATCGAGTATCTCAACGTGCTGCCCATCTATTTTGCCCTGGAGAACTTCTCTGGGGAGAACGGTTTTCAGCTGGTGCGGGGCACCCCGGCGGAACTGAACGCCGCCATGCTCCGGGGAGAGGTGGACCTGGGGTCCATTTCCGCCATGGAATACGGCCGCCATCCCGGGTCTTATCTGCTGCTGCCGGACCTCTCCATCAGCTCCCGGGGGCCGGTGGGCAGCGTTCTGCTCTTCAGCCGGGTGCCCTTTGGGGAGCTCAATGGTCAGAGCATCCGGGTGAGCGCCGCCTCGGCCAGCGGCGCCGCCCTCCTTAAGGTGCTGCTGGCGGAGCTTTTCGGGGTGACCGCCCATTTTCACCGCGGTCCCCTGGCCGGCGGTTCCCCGGAGGCGGCTCAAGCAGACCTGGCCATCGGCGATGAAGCCCTGCGCCTCAAACAGGAGGGAGCAGGGCCCTTTGAGCTCGATTTGGGCGCCGCCTGGCAGGAACTCACCGGCCTGCCCTTCGTCTTTGGGGTCTGGGCGGTGCGCCGTGACTTTGCCCAGGCCCGGCGCCCGGAAACCCTGGCCCTGCACCGGCAGTTGCTGGATTCCAAATCCTGGGGACTCGGGTCGCTGCCGGCCTTGAGCCGCCTGGCCGCGGCCTCCTTCGACATGACGCCGGAGGCGGTGCTGGCTTATTTCCGGCAATTGGATTATGCTTTAGGACCGGAGCACCAACGAGGTTTGCGCACTTTCTTTCATTACTTATACGAACGGGGGGAGCTGCCGGAAGAGCCCCAGTTGGAATATTTTGAAAGGTAAATGGTGCGCAGTGCGCACCCTACACTGCTAACTGCTGAGTTATGTTTATTATCCTTGATATTGCCGTCGCTACCATAGTCGGCATGGTTCTGCTGCTCTTGTTGGGCAGATTGATAGGCCGTGTCCAGTTCTTGTTGAGCAGCGCTTTTTGGTGCTCTTTCGATGGATGCATCGTTACCTGCATCGTGGGCTTCTTTGCGGGCTACTTCTTAGCTAATCACCTGACTATCGGCATCCTCATTACCTTAGCCATTGGATGGGCTTTCCAGACCTTCTTATTTCAGATTGCCGTTCAAGCGAAAGGCGGGACACTTCAGCGGTGGAGAGCGGCTATTCTTTCTGGCGTTGTCATTCTTGGCGATTGCTTTGTCGCTTCGCCACTCATCGTATTTTGGAATTGGTGGGTTGTAGTTGCGATTGCTGTAGCCGGAATTTGCTTGGTTTTAATGGAGGTCAGAGGCCCCCCTATTATAAAGGAATATGTCAAGTCAGTTTGGGAATCAAGGAAGGCCCCGGAATATGTCAAGTCATTTTGGGAAACGACGAAGACCCAGGAGTTTCAGGCTGCGTTCAAAGAAAGGCTCAAAGAAACCATTGCTGAGGCAAATAAAAAAATCACTCATGCGGAGTTTATAAGTGGCATGGAAAACCAAACTATTGGATTCAAGGTTATAGGTGGGGGAGCTTATCAATTGCTTACAGGATATAGAAAAAGTATGTTTAATATTCTCGTGATGCTATATTCTGTAGCACCATTTATTCTCATTCCAATATGGGCATATCTTGAAGGTAACTGGTGGCTTATAATTGGAATTATTATATCGTTAATTGCAACTCTCAGTGCCGCCAAACTAATTTATAATGAGCAAAAGCAAATATCAATAGGAGGATTTCTCCTTTTTATCTGTATTTTATGTTACTTTTTTGGGGGGATTCATAATTATTTTACATTTTTCGCATTATGTGGATTATGGGGATTTGTGTTTTTTTGCATAGCAGATAAAGCGGAGAGTGATTATTTGATGCAACTACTTTTAGAAAATTCTGACCTTTTTAATAATGCGATTGATCAACAAAAAATAATGATAGTGCGCAGAAGCGATTTATAAGCTGTCCTGAAGGGATAAATACATGGGTTATCGCGATTTGCAGGAGTTCATCGCACGCCTGGAGCAGGCCGGGGAATTGGTGCGTCTCCGGGAGCCGGTGAGCCCCAGGTTGGAAATCACCGAGATCACCGACCGGATCAGCAAGCGGGGCGGGCCGGCCCTGCTCTTCGAGGAGGCGCCGGGCTATGGGATGCCGGTGCTGATGAACGCCTTCGGCTCCATGAAGCGCATGTGTCTGGCGCTGGAAGTGGACTCCCTGGACGGCATCGCCGGGGAGTTGCTGGACTTCATGGAGGTGGAGGCCAACACTTTGATGAAAAAGCTGAAGCTCCTCCCAAAGTTGGCCCGCCTGGGGAGGATGTTCCCCAAAGAGGTCTCCCGGGGCCCCTGCCAGGAAGTGGCGCTCACCGGCGACGATATCGACCTGGGGCAGCTCCCGGTTCTCACCTGTTGGCCCGGGGACGGCGGTCCTTTCATCACCCTGCCCGCGGTCTTCACCCGGCACCCCGAAACCGGGCGGCGCAACGTGGGCATGTACCGCCTCCAGGTCTATGACGCTAAGACCACCGGCATGCATTGGCACGCCCATAAGGGAGGGGCCCAGCACTACCGGGTGGCGGAGGCCCGGGGAGAGGCGCTGCCCGTGGCGGTGGCCATCGGCGCCGACCCCGCGGTCACCTACGCAGCCACCGCCCCCCTGCCCGAGGACATCGATGAAATCATCTTTGCCGGCTTCCTGCGGGGCGAACCGGTGGAAATGGTGAACTGCCTCACCCAGCCCTTGCAAGTGCCGGCGGAGTCGCAGATCGTCCTGGAAGGCTACGTGGCCCCCGGGGAGCGGCGCCGGGAAGGGCCTTTCGGCGACCACACCGGCTACTATTCCCTGGCGGACGATTACCCGGTGTTCCACCTCACCGCCCTCACCCGGCGGCGCCGGCCGATCTATCCAGCCACTATCGTGGGCCGGCCCCCCATGGAAGACTGCTTCATGGCCAAGGCGACCGAACGCATCTTCTTGCCCCTGATCCAAAAGACCCTGCCGGAACTGGTGGACCTGAACCTACCGGTGGAGGGGGTGTTCCACAACTTGGCCTTCGTCTCCATCGACAAACGCTACCCGGGCCACGCCCGCAAGGTGATGTATGCCCTTTGGGGCCTGGGCCAGATGATGTTTACCAAGATTATCGTGGTCTTCGACCGGGAAGTGGACGTCCAGGACCAGGCCCAGGTCCTCTGGCGCCTGGGTAACAACGTCGATCCCAAACGTGACGTGGTCTTCTCCGAAGGCCCGGTGGACGCCCTGGACCATGCCGCCCCTCTGCCTCACTATGGCTCCAAAATGGGTATCGACGCAACCCGCAAGTGGCCCGAGGAGGGCTTTACCCGCCCCTGGCCCCAGGTGATCGAGATGGACCCGGAAATCCAAAGGAAGGTGGACGAGCTGTGGCCCAAACTGGGACTGAAATGAACCGCTACGTGGTGGCCCTCACCGGGGCCTCGGGGATGATTTACGCCAAGGAACTCCTGGCCTATTTCGCTGGCCGGCGGGACCTGGAGCTGCACGCGGTGATCTCCGCTGTCGGAGAGCAGGTGCTGGCCCTCGAGTTGGGGCTGACCCCCGGGGAGCTGGCTCCCGGCGCTCACTGGCACCGGGTGGACGACCTCACCGCCCCCCTGGCCAGCGGTTCCTTCAAGGCCCGGGCCATGGTGGTGGTCCCCTGCTCCATGGGGACCCTGGGGGCCATCGCCCAGGGAGTCGGCCGCAACCTGATCCACCGGGCCGGCGACGTCTTCCTGAAGGAGCGGCGGTCCCTGATCCTGGTGGTGCGGGAAACGCCGCTGAGCCTTATTCACCTGGAGAACCTGACCCGCGTGGCCGCGGCCGGGGCCACCGTCATGCCCGCCTGCCCCGGCTTTTATCACCGGCCTGCCACCCTCGAGGATATGTCCCGGCAGTTCGCCGGCCGCGTCCTGGACCTGCTGGGATTGGCGCACCATTTGGGGCCGCGCTGGGGGGAAAACTGAGACCGGCGGAAAACGGAAAACAGAAAACAGTTTAACCATCCCTGCCCACCATGCGCCAATTCCTGCAAAACCTTTATGAATTATTGGAGATGATCAAGATCGGCCACAGTGTTCTGGCCCTGCCCTTTGCCTTCATGGGGGCCATGCTGGCGGCCCGGGGCCTGCCCGACGGCCGGACCGACTTCTATATCCTGATGGCCATGGTAGGCGCCCGGGCTGCCGCCATGGCCTTCAATCGCCTGGTGGACGCCCCTTTGGACGCCCTCAATCCCCGCACTAAGGATCGGGCCTTGCCCGCAGCCCGGGTGAGCCGCCGGGCCGCCTGGATGCTGACGATCGGCAGCGCCCTGGTTTTCATAGGGGCCGCGGCCCAGCTCAACCGGCTCTGTCTGCTGCTCTCGCCGCTCGCCTTGCTGGTGATCCTGGGATACTCCCTCACCAAGCGTTTTACCTCACTCACCCACCTGGTGTTGGGTGCGAGCCTGGGGCTGGCCCCGCTGGGTGGCTGGCTGGCGGTGCGGGGCGACCTGAGCCCGTCGGTGCTGACGTTGGCCGCGGCAGTAATCTTTTGGGTGGCGGGCTTCGATATCCTCTACTCCCTGCAGGACGAAGAATTCGACCGCCGCCAGGGGCTCTCCTCGCTGCCGGCCAGGTTGGGGGCCTCGGGCGCCAGGCGTTTGTCGGCCCTGTTGCACCTGGCCGCGGCCGCCTGCTTCGGCCTTACCGGCCTGCTGGCTGCTCTGGGCGCGGTCTATGCCGGAGCGGTGCTCCTCACCTCCCTGATATTGCTCTACCAGCATGTCCTGCTCTCCAGCCGGAAGCATTTGCGCCTGCCCCCGGCCTTCTTCACCCTGAACGGTCTGGTAGGTCTGGGCCTGGCCCTGGCCACCTGGCTGTCCCTGGCCGTTTAGGATGGGCTCCCCGCTCTAACCAATCCCCGAATAAACCCTGCTCTGGCGTGCGGGTGGGGGGCGAGCACTTTTAGACGCCAGCGTCGCCGATTTCACCGTGGCCCCCTTGGGGGCCGCTTTTTTTTTTATGGGGCAGCCCCTCCGAGAGAGGGGAATGCGCTCCCGGGCGCCGGGCAAACCCTGGTTGTCATCCCTATGGCATAGGTGATATGGTGAGGCGGGCTTTGCCCGGTAGGGCCGAATACTTTATAATGCAAATCCGGGAACCTGGTTAAAGTCGATGTTTCTCCAGCAATTACTCAACGGCCTCACCAGCGGCAGCGTTTACGCCCTCATCGCCCTGGGCTACACGATGATCTATGGCATTCTGGGCCTGATCAATTTTGCCCAGGGAGAGATTTACATGTTCGGGGCCTTTGTGACGGTGTTGCTGCTGGCCGGCGGGCGGGTCCCTTTTCTTGTGGCCTGCGGCGCCGGGATGGCGTCCGCCGCCCTGCTGGGGGTGGTCCTGGAGCGTGTGGCCTTCCGGCCCTTGCGGGGCTCCCACCCCGTGGTGCCCCTGATCAGCGCCATCGGCGCCTCCATCTTTCTGCAGAGCCTGGCCCTGCTTTTGTTCGGCCCCAGCGACCGGCCCTTTCCGGTGCAATTCGCCTTCAGCAGCCTGAAGATCGCCGGGGCGACGGTATCCACCCTGCAGGTGGCCATCCTGGTTGCAGCCCTGGGCTTTATGGGGCTGCTGCTGGTCTTCGTCCGTTATACCAGGTATGGCAAGGCCATTGTCGCCTGCGCCCTGGATCGGGACACCGCCCGCCTCATGGGCATCAACGTCGACCGCATGGTGGCCCTGACCTTTCTGATCGGTTCGGCCCTGAGCGGCGCCGCCGGCATTATGATGGCCATCTATTACAACGCCACCTACCCGCGCATGGGTCTGCTGCCCGGCCTCAAGGCCTTCAGCGCCGCGGTCCTGGGAGGGGTGGGCAATATTCCCGGGGCCATTCTGGGAGGGCTGCTCCTGGGGGTGGCGGAGAGCCTGGGAGCCGCCTATATCTCTTCCGGTTACAAGGACGCCATCGCCTTCGCCATCATGATTCTGGTGCTGCTTCTCCGGCCCCAGGGGATCCTGAGGGGGCGGGGAGACTGAGATGACCGCCTATCTCCTGCATCTGGCCATCATGGCCGGGATTTACATCATCCTCACGGTGGGCCTCAACCTGATTATCGGCTACGCCGGGCAAATTTCCCTGGGGCACGCCGCCTTCTTCGGCGTCGGCGCTTACGTCTCCGCCCTCATGGCCCTCAGGGGACATTTTTCCTTCCCCCTGGCGGCCCTGGCCGCCATGCTGGCGGCGGCAGCGAGCGGCCTGGCCCTGGGCCTGCCCACCTTGAGATTGAAGGAGGATTACCTGGCCATCGTCACCCTGGGATTCGGGGTGATTATGGACATGGTGTTCCTCAATCTGGATATCACCGGGGGGCCGGATGGTCTGGCGGGCATCCCTTCTCCCAGCTTTTTCGGCCTGAGCTTCCGGCCTGCGGGCCGCTATCTGGTGTTGGTGGCAGCGGCGGTGGCCCTGGTTTTGGTCCTGACCTGGCGGTTGGTTGGGTCCTATCACGGCCGGGCCTTGCGGGCCATCCGGGATGATGAGACCACCGCCCAGGTCATGGGAATCAACACCTCGGCCTACAAGGTGGCCGTCTTCACGCTGGCCGCGGCCCTGGCCGGCCTGGCCGGTTCCCTGTACGCCCATTACATCACCTTCATCAACCCGGAATCCTTCGGTCTGCACACCTCTATCCTGATCCTGGCCATGGTGGTGCTGGGGGGCATGGGCTCCATGACAGGAGCGGTGCTGGGCGCGGTGATCCTGACGGCCCTGCCGGAGATGCTGCGTCAGTTTCAGTCCTACCAGGACCTGATTTACGGGGCGCTGCTGGTGGGTCTGCTGATTTTGAGGCCTGAAGGGTTGCTGGGCAGAGGCAAGTTGAGTTTGAAGTTCATATCTAAGAAAGAATAGTTTTTCTTTTTATTAATTTAGGTCGCCAATCAGAGCGCGGCACAAAATTACGTCCCCAAGCAGGAGCTTGGGAACGAGAATACAATGTCACTCAAGCGGTTTTTATTTTTTACTGACTACTGACTACTGACTATTGATCACTGGTCACTGCTCACTGCTAACATGCTTACCTTAAAAAGTGTCCAGGCCGGATATGGCCGCCTGCCGGTGCTCAAGGGCGTCTCCGTGCACGTGCGGCCAGGCGAGGTGGTGACCCTGATCGGCGGCAACGGCGCCGGCAAGAGCACCATCCTGCGCACCATCTGCGGTTTGCTCCGGGCCCGTAAGGGGACCCTGGAATTTGCCGGCCAGGACTTGACCCTGCTGACTCCCGAGCGCATTGTGGCCCTGGGTCTGGTCCTGGTGCCTGAGGGACGCAGGGTCTTCCGGACCCTGAGCGTCACTGCCAACCTGGAGTTGGGGGCCTATACGCGGCGGGATAGAATCGAGGTGCGCCGGGATCTGGAGGAGCTGCGGCGGCGCTTCCCCATGCTGAGGGAACGGGCCCAGCAGGCGGCCGGAACCTTGAGCGGCGGCGAGCAGCAGATCCTGGCCATGGGCCGGGCCCTCATGGCCCGGCCCCGCCTCCTGATGCTGGATGAGCCGTCCATGGGCCTGGCCCCCCGCATGGTGACCCAGATTTATGAAATTCTGGCGGAATTGAAGCAAACCGGGACTACCATTCTGTTGGTGGAGCAGAATGCCCGGGCCGCCCTGAAGGTGGCCGACCGGGGTTATGTCCTGGAGACCGGCCGCATCATCCTGGATGGGAGTGCCGCTGAACTGCGGGAAGACCCGGAGGTGCAGCGGGCCTACCTGGGCAAGGGTTATCGCGAGGTTTGGGAGTGAAAAGCAGCTCTCATTGATAGATGGTTGGCCAACAAGATTCGCAGTCCTGGCTGCAAGCTGGCAGCCTTCTCCGGAGCTTAGGTTTTAACTGGTAAATCGATGAGTTTATTAGTAATCAATAGTTTGACTAAAAACTTCGGGGGGGTCCAGGCCCTGAACCGGGTCTCCTTCGCGGTGGCTGCCGGCGAGATCCTGGGTCTCATTGGGCCCAACGGCGCCGGCAAGACCACCTGCTTCAATCTCATCAACGGCCTCATCCCCCCCAGCGCCGGCAGTCTGATGCTGGCCGGCCGGGAACTGGTGGGCCTGCCGCCCTATCGCCGGGCGGCCCGGGGTCTGGCCCGCACCTTTCAGAATATCCAGCTTTTCGGGGGCATGACGGTGCTGGATAATATCCTGGCGGGCTACCACCTGGCGCAGAAAGCGGGAGTCCTGGAGGCCCTCCTGCCCTTGCCCAGGGTCCGGCGGGCCAGGGTCCAGGCCCGGGAGCGTGGCCGGGAGCTGCTCCGCCTGGTGGGCCTTACGCATCAGGAGGACTGGCCGGCGGAGTCTCTGGCCTACGGCGAACAGCGGCGCCTGGAGATCGCCCGGGCCATGGCCCTTAAGCCGCGGTTGCTGCTCCTGGACGAACCCGCCGCCGGCCTCAACCCCCGGGAGACCGAAGATCTCATGGCCCTGCTCGAGAAGCTGCGGCGCCTGGGGACTACCCTGCTGCTCATCGAGCATGACATGAGCCTGGTGATGGGCCTCTGTGATCGCATCGTAGTCCTGGACCACGGCGAGGTCATCGCCAGCGGCGGGCCCCGGGAAATCCGTCGGAACCCGAGGGTCATCGAGGCCTATTTGGGTAAGGAAGGAGAATGAGCGCAGGCAGTTCGCAGTAAGGGCGGCCCTGGCAGAGGCTTTAAGCCTTGATCGGGTCGCCCGCTTGAGGTGGTTGGTTTGACCCAAACAGGCTGGGCACAGCCGCAAGGGCGACAGGTGAGCCAACCTGCGCCACCAAAGTAAAAACGGGGTTTCTTTATGGCAGACTTCGACCCAGATGCGGAACGGATGGACCGCGGCGAACTGGCGCAATTGCAACTGGAGCGTTTACAGGCCACCCTTACCCGGGTCTATAAGAACGTTAAGTTCTACAAGAAGAAGTTCGATGAGATGGGCTTTCTCCCGGAGGATTGCCAGTCCCTGGAAGACCTGGCCCGGCTTCCCTTCACCACGCGGCACGACCTGGCCCGGGCTTACCCATACGAGATGTTCGCGGTGCCCTTGCGGGAGGTGGTGCGCATCCACTCTTCCACCGGTAGCCCCGGCAACCCCATAGTCATGGGCTATACCGCCCGGGACCTGCGCCACTGGGCCAGGCTGGCCGCCCGGGTCCTCACCGCCGCCGGGGTGGACCGCGACGATGTGGTCCAGGTGGCTCTGAGTTACGGCTTCCTTACCAGCGCCTTCGGGCTTCACTATGGGGTGGAGCACCTGGGGGCCTCGGTGATCCCCGCCGGCCCCGGCGGCGCCGCCCGCCAAATCCAGGTGATGCGGGACTACCGCACCACGGTGCTGGCCACTACCCCTTCCTATGCCCTGGTGCTGGCTGACCAGATGGAGGCCCAGGGGGTGGACCCCAAAGACCTGCACCTGAAGTTGGCCCTGCTGGCCGGGGAGCCCTGGACCGAAGGGGAGCGCTCCGAGATCGAAAACCGCCTCTATCTCACCGCCTTAGACCACTACGCCCTTTCCGAGGCCATGGGGCCGGGGGTGGCCGGGGAGTGCGCCGGCCGCCCGTTACCGGGCATGCACCTCAACGAAGACCATTTTCTCCCGGAGATCGTTGACCCCGAGAGCGGTGTCATCCTTCCGGCCGGGGAGCTGGGGGAACTGGTGCTGACCACCATCACCCGGGAGGCCACCCCTTTGATCCGCTTTCGCACCGGGGATTTAGTGCGCCTGATGATGGATCCCTGTCCCTGTGGCCGCACTTTAGCCCGCATGAGCCGTATTGCCGGGCGCTGTGACGAAGTGGTGATCGTCAAGGGCATCAATATCTTTCCGGCCCGGGTGGGTCAGATACTCCGCGGTCTTGAGGAGGAAGAGCCCTGCTACCAACTGGTGGTGGGCCGGGAGGGCCATCTCGATTACCTGGAGGTCAGAATCGAGGTGCGGGAAGGCCTGTTCTTCGACAAGATGACGATGCAACGGGAATTTTTGCAGCAGCTCACCCACAAACTGGCCCAGGCCATCGGGGTCCAGCCCCGGGTCAAACTGGTGGAGCCGGAATCCCTGGCCCGGGAGCAGGAGACCTCGCCCTTGGTGATCGACTTGAGGAAATGAGTGGTTGGCAAGCCCTGGCAAAAGCCGAAGGCCGGGCCGCTCAAAGGTGGATAAACCATGGAGCTGCATAAGGTTATCTTACTTGCTTGCTTAACACTGGGTCTGGAGGCGGGCTGCCGCCCGGTGCCGGCGCCGCCGGCCAGCCTGAGCCGGGATTGGGGAGTGCGGCGGACCTTCGATTATCAGGGGATCAAGATCAACTACTATGATGCCGGGGAGGGGCCGCCCGTTCTCCTGCTGCACGGCATCGGGGCGTGCGCCTACACCTGGCGGTATCTGATCCCGCCCCTGGCCGCGGCGCACCGGGTTCTGACCCTGGAGCTTAAAGGCTTCGGCCTCTCTGACAAACCCCGGGACGGCCATTACGCGGTGGCAGACCAGGCGCAGATGGTGGCCGCATTCATCCGCCGGCAAGACTTGCGCAACCTGGTAATCATGGGCCACTCACTGGGCGGCGGGGTGGCCTTGCTGACCTATCTCGGGTTGCAGCAGGACGACCCTGGACGGGTAAACAAGCTCGTGCTCATCGACAGCGCCGGCTACCCGCAAAGGCTACCATTGTTCATCAGCCTGGCCAGGATTCCCGGGGCCGATATCCTGGGCGCCCTGGTGCCGCCCCGGTTTGCCGCGGACTTGGTCCTGAAAGAATGTTATTATCATAAAGACCGGATCACCGAGGAACAGATCGACACCTATGCCTATTACGGCAGCCTGCCGGGGGCCCGGGAGGCCTTCATCCAGACGGCGAAACAGATCATGCCGAAGGATATCGATCGCCTCACCGAACAGTATAAGGGGATCAAGGCCCCGGTCCTGGCTATCTGGGGGGTGGAAGACAAGGTGGTGCCCCTGAAAGTCGGCCTTGAGTTCAAGCGGGACATCCCCGGCGCCGAACTGGTCCCCTTGTCCGGGTGCGGCCACATCCCCCCGGAGGAGGAACCGGAGGCCACCCGGCAGGCGATTATGAAATTTTTGGAGAAGTAATCTCGAGGGAGACCATTGATAGACAGTACCGGCTATTAAGACAAAGCAAAATAAGAAAGCAAAAAGATGCACAGGCAGGATGCCTGTGCCACCAAAGATTTACTAATTTACAAGTGAGTACCCTTATGCGACCATCATGGGATGAATACTTCATGCTCATCGCCAAGCTGGTGAGCACCCGCAGCACCTGCAACAGCCGGCCCACCGGCGCGGTGCTGGTCAAGGACAAGCAGCTTTTGGCCACCGGCTACAACGGTTCCATGCCCGGCGCCCCTCATTGCAGCGACGAGGTCATGCCCGACGGCTCCCCCTATTGCTATCGGCGGGCCACGAATGTCCCAGACGCGGATAAATATAACTATTGCCGGGCCTCCCACGCCGAGGCCAACGCCATTGCCCAGGCGGCCCGCTACGGGGTGGCCATCAAAGGAGCCAGCCTCTATGTCACCCTGCAGCCCTGTTTCGTGTGCGTCAAGCTCCTGGCGACGGCCCAGATAGAGCGGGTCTATTACGAACTGGGCTACGAGTCCCAGGACGCGGCCCGGGACGCCTTCTGGGAGGCGGCGGTCCGGGAGGCGGGCTTCCAGGTCTTTCGACAACTCAGCGTCTCGCCGCAGGCCATAGCCTACATCATCCCCAGCCTGGAGGAGGGCACCTCCCGGCGGCGGTTGGCGGCCACCCCGGTGGCGGAGCTGCACCGGGTGGGCGCCCTGGACCAGGATTAGCATTTTGGTGGCACAGGCTTCCAGCCTGTGAATTGAGGAGAGCACCGATGGCCAAGAAAAGCCCGGCGAAGCAGAGCGGCTCCCGGAAGGCCAAGGCGGCGACCAGGCCGGCTGCCGCCGCGCCGGCGTCCCGGACCCAATCCTGGCCCCGGCGCCTGGGCCAGGAGATGACCGCCCTGCTGCTGCTGGGATTGGCGGGCCTCTTGATGCTGGCCCTGGTGAGCCACTCCCTCCGAGACCCCCAGGGGTTGCAGGCGGTCTGGAACCGGGCCGCGGTGCAAAACGCGGGGGGGAAGGCTGGGGCCTTGGCCGCGGCCTACGCCTGGTGGAGTCTGGGCTGGGCGGCCTTCTGGATTCCCCTGGCGCTGTTGGGCCTGGCCTGGCAGTCGCACCGCCGGGGCCTGGAAGATCTGGGTTGGCGCCAGGTGGGCGCCTCTCTGGGAATGATCCTCTCTACGGCTGGGCTCTTCTACCTGGTCCGCCCCTATTATTCCGGGAACGAGGGACTGGAGCCCGGCGGCATCCTCGGCGAGCTGCTGGGCAGGGGGCTGTTGGCGGTCTTGAATCGCCCGGGTGCAGCCCTGGCCCTGGCCTTGGCTCTCCTGCTCAGCTTCATGGCGCTGACCAGACTTTCTTATGTGGGGTTGATTTCTCATTTGGGTGGGATCATTGACGATCTCTGGCATCGCGGCGGGCACCGGCGGCAGTGGCCGGGAGAGGCGGAGCCCAGACCCGTCCGGGCCCCCGCCAAACCCCAGGTCCCGGCCATCAGCCGCCACGGCGGCGAGTCCGAGGAGACCTTGACGCCGCCGTCGCTGACCACGGTGGCCCCTGCTCCCGCCGCCGCAGCCAGACCCAGGCCGGCGCCGGCGCCGGCGCCGGGCAAATTAA
>JBAVAG010000087.1:0-10621 GCA_049585595.1 Desulfobaccales bacterium | reverse complement strand
GGGGCCATCGAGCGCAACAAAAAGCCCATCCACTGGTGCGCCACCTGCCGCACCGCCCTGGCCGAGGCGGAGGTGGAGTACGAAGAGCACCAGGCCCCGTCTATTTACGTGAAGTTTCCCCTGGTGAGTCCGCCGCCGCAGTTGCCGGAACTGGGGAAAGTGCAAAACGTCTCCCTGGTTATCTGGACCACCACCCCCTGGACCCTGCCGGCCAACCTGGCCATCGCGGTGCATCCGGACCTGGAATACAGCGCCTTTGAAACGGGAAACGAAGTCTTGGTGGTTGCTTCAAACCTGGCCTCCCTTGGTGGGGATTTGGCAGGTGGCCCTCCGGGGCAAGAGCTCCCCGGCTTAACCCGGATAAAAGGCCGCAAGCTGGAAGGCGCGGTCTATCAACACCCCTGGCTTCAGGACAACAAAGAGCGCCGGGTGATCCTGGCGAACTACGTCACCCTGGAGGCTGGCAGCGGCCTGGTGCACATCGCCCCCGGGCACGGCCAGGAGGACTACGAAAGCGGCGTCAAGTACGGCCTAGCGCCCTACTCCCCGGTGGACGACGCCGGGCGCTTCACCGACGAGGTGGAGCCGCCGGAATTAAGGGGCCAGCAGGTTTGGAAGGCCAACGCCGCCATCATCGAATTGCTTAGGGAGAAAGGCAAGCTCTGGGGCCAGCCCAGGGAGACGACCCACAGCTATCCCCACTGCTGGCGCTGCAAACAGCCCATAATCTTCCGGGCCACGGAGCAGTGGTTCATTTCCATGGAGAAAAACGGCTTGCGGCAGAAGGCCCTGGCGGCCATCGGGCAGGTCACCTGGATTCCCCGCTGGGGCCGGGAACGCATCTACCAGATGGTGGAGCGCCGCCCCGATTGGTGCATCTCCCGGCAGCGGTCCTGGGGGGTGCCCATTATCGCCTTTCACTGCCGGCAGTGCGGCCAGCCGCTGCTCACCAGGGAGCTCCTGCACGACCTCATTGGCCGGGTGCGGGCTGAAGGCGCCGACTTCTGGTTCGCAGCCCCGGTGTCCGAGCTGTTGCCGCCGGGGACCCGGTGCCCCTGCGGCGGGACCGATTTCCGCAAGGAAACCGACATCCTGGACGTATGGTTCGACTCCGGGGTGAGTTGGGCCGCGGTGCTCGATCCCGACCCGGAGCTGGGGCCAAGCCCCGCTGACCTCTATCTGGAAGGCTCGGATCAGCACCGGGGCTGGTTTCACTCGAGCCTCCTGACCGCGGTGGGGAGCCGGGGCCACGCCCCCTACCGGGGGGTGCTGACCCATGGCTTCGTGATGGACGGGGAAGGCCGTAAGATGTCCAAATCCCTGGGTAACGTCATCGCCCCCCAGGAGGTCACGGACCGCTACGGGGCCGAAATCCTCCGGCTGTGGGTGGCCTCGGTGGACTACCGGGACGACGTTAGGCTCTCCCCCGACATCCTGAAACAATCGGCCGACGCCTACCGGCGTTTCCGCAACACCGCCCGTTTCATGTTGGGGAACCTCTACGACTTCGATCCCGAGAGCCACCTGGTGCCTCCGGAGCAGCGGCAAGAATTGGACCGCCTGGCCCTCTCCTGGCTGGCCCAACTCCTGGAACGGGTTAAACAGGCGTACCAGGATTACGAATTTCACCTGGCCTTTCACCGGCTGCACCAGTTCTGCGCCGTGGAGATGAGCGCCATCTACCTCGATATCCTGAAAGACCGCCTCTACGTTTCCCGGGCCGACTCCCCGGCCAGGCGCAGCGCCCAGAGCACCCTGTGGGACTTGCTCAAGGGCCTCACCCTGGCCATGGCCCCAATCCTCTCATTCACCGCCGAGGAAATCTGGGATTACCTGCCGGGCGGGGACAAGGCGGCCAGCGTCCACCTGGAGGGCATGCCTGCGGCGCCGGCGGGATTTCCCGATGAGACGCTGCTGGCCAAATACGACTTCTTATTGAAGGTGCGGGGCGAGATCAATCGGGGCCTGGAGGAGGCCCGGAAGAACAAGCAGATTGCCACCGCGCCGGAGGCCCGGGTGATCTTGGGGGCCACCGGCGAGCTTTATGAGAAACTTGCCGGCCAGATTGCCGAGCTGCAAACCCTGGCCCAGGTGGCTGAACTGAGAGTTGATCCCCTGGAAAGCCTTGAAGGGGAAGGCATCGTCTCGGGAGAGGTCCCCGGCTTAGTGGTTGTGGCGGCAAAAGCCGCGGGAGAAAAATGTGTCCGCTGCTGGTTTCATTATCCGGGAGTGGGTGAAGATCCCCGGCATCCCCAGGTCTGCCGGCGCTGCCGCCAGGTGTTGGCAGGGAACCCAGGTTAGCTATGTCCCGCAAGCTCGCCATTCTTCTCGTCATCCTGGTGTTGGGCCTGGCCCTGGACCAGGGGAGCAAGATTCTGGTCCAGCGACTCCTGCCGCTGGGGGGGGAAGTCCCAGTAGTTAACGGCTTCTTCAACCTGGTGCATATCCACAACCGGGGGGCGGCCTTTGGTTTGCTGGGGCAGCTGCCGGTCAGGTTCACCCGGGTTCTCTTCACTATCCTCAGCAGCCTGGTGGCGGCCGTGGTGATCTATTTTTGGTGGCGCCTGCCCCGGGACTGCTGGCAGTCAGCCGTGGGCTACAGCCTTATCCTGGCCGGGGCCCTGGGCAATCTCCTCGACCGGCTGCGCCTGGGAGAGGTGGTGGACTTTCTCGACTTCTACTGGGGGCGCTACCATTGGCCCGCCTTTAACGTAGCCGACAGCCTGGTGTGCCTGGGCGCCGGCTGGCTGGTGTGGGTTATCTTAAAGGAAGAGTGTCCTGACCATGCATCCGATCCTGTTTAAATACGGCTCTTTGACACTGTACACCTATGGCTTTTTCCTGGCCCTGGCCTTCCTCGGCGCCATTTTCATCGCCGGCCGGGAGGCGCGGCGTTTGGGCCTGCCGGCGGAGACCTTTTTCGACCTCTGCTTCTACGCGGTGGTGGGCGCCCTGGTGGGCTCCCGGCTGATGTATGTGCTGCTCGATTTTCGGACCTACCTAGCGCACCCCCTGCAGATCTTTGCCATCTGGGGAGGCGGCCTCGACTTCCAGGGCGGGGTGATCCTGGCCCTGGCGGTGGCAGTCTGGTTTATTCGGCGGCACCACTTGCCCTGGCGGCCCACCCTGGACGCCCTGGCCCTGGGGTTGCCGGTGGGCCAGTTTCTGGGCCGGCTCGGCTGCTTCTCGGCCGGCTGCTGTTACGGCTCCCCCAGCTCTCTGCCCTGGGCGGTGCTCTTCACCAATCCCGCGACCCTGTGCCCGCTGCGGGTACCGGTGCACCCGGCTCAACTTTACGAGGCCTTCCTGGACCTGGGGGTGGTCTTCGCGGCGCTCAGTTTCTGGAAGACCAGGAAAAGCTACGATGGCCAGCTCTTCCTCGTATATTTTTGCCTGGCCGGAGCGGTGCGGTTCGTGGTGGAGTTCTTCCGCAGCCCCCTCGATTATCGCGGCCCGACGTACTTTGGCTGGATGCCCTTGACCCAGCTCATCGCCTTGTGTATGGCCCTGGTGGCCGGAGCCTTGCTGGTCTGGTTCGGCTGGCGGTCAAGGTCGCGGCTCCAAGGTGGTCATAAATAAAGAAGCGGTCAGCCCTGACACTCCCCCACGACCTAGCTGAGGAGAGAGGCTGAAGCAGAACCCGTGAGTGCCTGACTAAGCAGCCCTAGCTTTGATGAAAGCCACTGTCCCCATTGCCGATTTTTCGATAGGCGGCGCCAGCCTGGTAATGATCGCCGGCCCCTGCGTCGTGGAGTCCGCGGCGGCCACCCTGGCGATCGCCCGGACCCTGAAGGAGATGGCCCGGGAGCTGGCCCTGCCCCTGATCTTCAAGGCATCCTACGACAAGGCCAATCGCACCTCCCTGGCGTCTTACCGGGGCCCGGGGCTGGAGAAAGGCCTGGAAATCCTGGCCCGGGTCAAGGCTGAGGTGGGGTTGCCGGTGCTTTCCGACGTCCACCAGGTGGCCGAGGTGGGGCCCGCCGCCCAGGTCCTGGACGTATTGCAGATTCCCGCCTTCCTCTGCCGCCAAACCGACTTGGTGGTGGCCGCGGCCCGGAGCGGCAAGGTGGTGAACATCAAAAAAGGCCAGTTCCTGGCCCCCTGGGACCTGGGGCCGGTGCTGGAGAAGGCCAGGGCCGCCGGGAATGAGCGGCTCCTCCTCACTGAACGGGGCTCCAGCTTCGGCTACAACAACCTGGTGGTCGATTTTCGCAGCCTGGCCATCATGAGGGAGTTGGGCTGCCCGGTCATATTGGACGTAACCCACAGCGTCCAGCTTCCCGGCGGCCAGGGCGTCTGCTCCGGGGGCCAGAGGCAGTTCATCCCGCTCCTGGCCCGGGCCGGGGTGGCGGTAGGGGTGGACGGCCTCTTCATGGAGGTGCATCCTGACCCGGAGAAGGCCCCCTGCGACGGCCCCAACTCTCTGCCCCTGGATCAGGTTCCGGCCCTGTGGCGGGAGCTCCAGGGGCTGCATGAATTTCTGCGCCGGCAGCGCCGGGAGAAGTAAAACCGCGGACTCGAAATTAGGGCGACTCAATCACAGGCTGGAAGCCTGTGCCACCGGCGCCCCCACACTTAAAACTCGAAACTTGAAAAGAATTAAACCACCGGACTCGGGACCAGGGCGACCCAGCGGGGCGCCCCCACACTCAAACCTATGATCGGCGTATTCGATTCGGGATTCGGCGGGCTGGTGGTGCTGCGGGAGTTTCTCCAGGTCCTGCCGCAATATGACTACCTGTACCTGGGGGACAACGCCAGGATTCCCTATGGCACCCGCTCGGACCGGGTAGTGCAACGCTTTACGGAACAGGCGGTGGATTACCTCTTGCGCCAGGGCTGCGAGCTCATCGTCCTGGCTTGCCACACCGCCTCGGCCCGGGCCCTGCGGAGCATCCAACAGGTCTATATGCCGGAGCGTTATCCCCAGCGCCGGGTCCTGGGAGTGCTGATTCCCACGGTGGAAGAAGCCCTGGTTCGCAGCCGCAACCGGCGCATCGGGGTCATCGCCACCGAAGGTACGGTGACCTCCCGCTCCTTTGAACTGGAGCTCCAAAAACTGGACCCCCGGGTGGAGGTGCTCACACAGGCTTGCCCCATGTTGGTGCCGTTAATCGAGTCCGGTGAGCAGGACTGGGAAGGCACCGCCATGATCCTCTCCCGCTATCTGGCTCCTTTCCAGGGGAGCCGGGTGGACACCCTGATTCTGGGATGCACCCATTACTCCATCTTGAAGGAGCAGATACTGAGCCTCCTCGATCATAGTCCGGAGCTTATCTGCTCCGGGCAGGTGACTGCGGTTAAGCTGCTGGACTATCTCCGGCGCCACCCGGAACTGGAGAGCCGCCTAAGCCGCGGTGGCTCCCGCCGCTACCTCTCCACCGACCTCACCCCGCGTTTTCAGCAGCTTGCCAGCCTCTTCATGGGACAAGAGATGGATTCGGATGTAGTGGAACTGTAGCCATGGGTTCAAAAAATATGGCCGTCATTAACGATCTGGTCCTGGTTTACCACGACCGCCAGCCGGCGTTCTACGCCCGCGTCAATGACATCGTCCCCGATGTCAAGCGGGGCTGGTATCAGGTGGAACTCCTGCTGCTCACCCTGCCTTCCCAGGTGATGACCATGATCATAGATGAGTCTCAGCTCAATGGAGAAGAATTTACCATGGGCGGCCGGCCGGTAAGGCTGGAACTCATTCCCCCCAAGCCCCCGCCGGAACCGGAAACCCCTCCGGCAGGCAAGGGCAAGGTCATCCCCCTGGTGCGGAAGGCCTGATTTCAGGTGATGAGTCCCTATCTTGGGTATATGGTACCGGACCGCGCTCCCCAGACAAAAAAAGCGACTCTAAGGGCGGCCCGGGGCGTCTTCCTTTTTATCTTCGCTTATCCATGCTATAGTAACATTTTTTGCAGAACCCGTTTTCACTGTCATCCTGAACGAAGTGAAGGATCTCAAGTCATTAAAAATACGAGATTCTTCGCTTCGCTCAGAATGACAGTTTTACGCAGATCGAGGTTTTGCAATAGCTTCTAGTATCTCAAGGTTGCCCGTCCGGAATTTATTCGAGGCGGGCGGTGAGCCTCACTTTTTACAATTTTAAGATTGTTGCCAGGTCAGCCCGGTATCCGGCCATTTAGGTGGCCGGGGCGGGGCGAGGGTCAATTTCATGAGAATTTTACTGGTTCAACCAACCACCAAATATCCGGACCGGCGAGTTTTGCGCAGTCCCAAGCGTTGGCTCTTGGGGATTACCCTGCCTTACCTGGCCGGCCTCACCCCTCGGGAGGTCAGGGTAGATCTGGCCGATGACCGCCTGGTGGAGATTCCCTACCACCGCCAGTACGACCTGGTGGGCATCACGGCCACCTGCGCCACTGCGGAGCGTGCTTACGAAATCGCCGCCGAGTTCCGCCGGCGCCGGGTGCCGGTAGTAATGGGCGGTTTCCACGTCACCCTGCACCCGGAGGAGGCCATGGAGCACTGCGATGCGGTGGTGGTGGGAGAGGCGGAGGACGTCTGGCAGCAGGTCCTAGAGGACGCCCGCGGCAAGCGCCTGCAGGGGCGCTACCAGGCCCGGGAGCTGCACCACCTGGCGGGCCTGCCCCGGCCCCGCCTGGAACTGGTCGATTTTCGGCGCTACCGGGTGAAAATCATCCCGGCCCAGACCACCCGCGGCTGCCCTTATCACTGCGCCTTTTGCGAGGTTCCCATCGTTTATGGGCACACCTACCGCCGGCGGCCCCTCGACGAAGTGATCGAAGAGATCCGGGCCAACGTCCGCATCACCGGCCTCAAGAACATCTATTTCATCGACGATAACCTCACCGGCCACCTCGAATACGCCAAGGAGCTGTTCAAGGCCCTGATGCCGCTGAAGCTCCACTGGAGCTGCCTGTGGACCATCAACACCTCCCGGGACGAGGAACTGCTGGACCTGGCCAAACGCTCCGGCTGCAACCACGTCAACATCGGCATCGAAAACGTCTGCCCGGAGTCCATCTCCGCCATCGAAAAGGTTCAGAATCCAGTGGCGGAATATGAATGGCTCCTGGGCCGCTTGCGGCAGAAGGGTATCTTCTACTCCCTGAACTTCATGTTCGGGCTGGACGGAGACCACAGGGAGCTCTTTGATGAGACCCTGGCCTTTCTGGAGAAGATCAAGGCGCCCATGGCCTTTTTCAACGTGGCCACCCCCCGCCGGGGCACTCCCATGTGGGAACGGCTCCAGCAGGAGGGCCGGATGCACAATCCCGACGCCGAAAAGTACCTGGGGATGGTGTGCAACTTTTTCCCCAGCCACATGAGCCCGGAGGAGTGCGAAGCCGGCGTCTGGCGCTGCTTCCAGAAATTTTACTCCTTTGCTTCCATCTGCCGCCGGCTGCTGCTGCCCCCGACCGGGTACATCTTCCAGGGGCTCCCCAGCAATCTCTTTTTTCATTGGTCGGCGAGCCGCAAGATCGACCCGGTCGATTTTTATTGAATCAATGAGGGGAAGGCGCTGCGCACCCCTTCGATAATGAATTGCACCGCCAGGGCGGCCAAAATCAGGGCCATGAGGCGGGTCAGCAGCCGGGCGCCGCTCTCTTTGATGAGGGGCATGATCCGGGTGGCAAAGATGAAGCAGAGGTGGGTGATAATCAGGATGATAATGGCCGCCAGCAAAATGGCCAGGATTTGCACCGTATTTAGCGCCCGGCTGGTCAAGACCAGGGCAGTGGTGATAGCCCCTGGCCCGGCCAGCAGCGGCACGGCCAGCGGCACCAGGGCGATGTCCGCGTATTCCTCGGCCTTCAGGCTGGAGGCGGTGTCCAGGCGGTTGAAGTGACCCCGGGCTTGGAGCATATCCAGGGAGATCCGAAAGAGGATGAGGCCGCCGGCGATCTGAAAGGCCGCCAGGCTGATGCCGAAGAAATGGAGGATATACCGGCCTACCAGGGAAAACACGGCCAGGATGGCGAAGGAATAGAAGCAGGCCCGGGCGGCCGCCTTCCGGGCCGCGGCCTCCGGTAGGTCGGAGGTCAGGGCCAGGAAGGGAAAGATATTACCCAGCGGGTCTAAAATGACGAAAAAAGAGATCAGGCTGGTAATGAAAAAGGAACCGGTGGAACCCAGAAAATCGTGACCCATGGCGGGGGCGCCTCTCCCAGGAGGATGGCTTATGGCTAATTATCAGGTGAATAAGACCTATCAGGAAATTAATGACAAAATCAGGAAAGGTCAAGCGGTGGTGGTCAGCGCCGAAGAGATGGTCGGCCTGGTCAAGAGCAAAGGCGAGGCGGCCGCGGCTCGCACCGTGGACGTGGTGACCACCGGCACCTTTTCCCCCATGTGTTCTTCCGGGGCCATGATCAATTTTGGCCATGCCAAGCCGCCCATCAAGATGGCCAAGGTTTGGCTCAACGACGTGCCGGCCTACGCCGGCCTGGCCGCGGTGGACGTTTACCTCGGCGTCACCGAACCCACTGAGGATGATCCTCTGAACAAGGTCTATCCCGGTGAATTCAAGTATGGCGGCGGCCATGTGATCCAGGAATTGGTGGCGGGCAAGAGCGTGCATCTGGTGGCCGAAGCCTACGGCACCGACTGCTATCCCAACAAACGCCTGGAGCGGGAGATCAGCCTGAAGCAGATGGTCAACGCCATCCTCTGCAACCCCCGCAATTGTTATCAAAACTACAATGTGGCGGTGAACCTGTCCAAGCGCACCATCTACACCTACATGGGACCGCTGCGCCCCAAGGCGGGCAATGCCAATTACTGCACCTCCGGGGAGCTGAGCCCCCTGTTCAATGATCCCTTTTACCGCACCACCGGCATCGGCACCCGTATCTTCCTGGGAGGCGGGGTGGGCTAC
Source organism: Desulfobaccales bacterium (assembly GCA_049585595.1). GTDB lineage: Bacteria > Desulfobacterota > Desulfobaccia > Desulfobaccales > 0-14-0-80-60-11 > JAPLJC01. Next base: position 1,764 of record JBAVAG010000087.1, on the reverse strand, counting down.
GTCGTCTTTCCCGGCACCCAGCACAATCCCGCCAAGCCCCGGTTCGAGAACGGCATCCCCCAGGGTCCGGCGGGCACCCTGTTCGTCATGGGCGACCTGAAAAAGATGACCTCCAGGTATCTGGTGGGAGTGAGCCTCCTGGGTTACGGCTGCTCTTTGTCCGTGGGCCTGGGTATCCCGATTCCCATCCTGAACGAGGAGATGGCCCACTTTTGCGGGGTGGCCGACGAGGAGCTGCTGGCCCCCATTGTGGACTATGGGAGCGACTATCCCGCAGCCACCGGCCGCATCCTGGGGCACGTCAGTTACGCCCAGTTAAAGCGGGGCACCCTCACGCTGGCCGGCCAGGAAGTGCCCACCGTCCCTCTCTCCAGTCTGGTGCGGGCCCGGGAGATCGCCCTGCTTCTGAAGGAATGGATCAGCAAAGGCGAATTCCTGCTGGGCGAACCGGTGGAGCTGCTGCCGGGGAGCGATGCGGTCCACTGCATCCGCACCCGCAGCCGGGATAGTTGAGGAGCTCGGCGGTGGCGCCTGGCTTGACGGCTCCGGGCTTTAACAAGAGGGCCCGGGGAAGCGCCGCGGGTCCGCAATAATTCCCGGACCGGCAAAAACCCGGCTCGAGGGAGTTATTTCCTCTCCTCTTGTTGTAGTTTATGTAGGGTGGGCACTGCCCACCAATTCCTCAAAAATCTGTACCTGTTTTCAGTAGGGCGAACCCAATCGCGGGACTTATTTCCTCTGCTGCTGTTGCAGTTTGGCCCAGGGGTCCTTCAGGCTCACGGTGCGGTTGAACACCAGGGCTCCGGGGGCGGAGTCTTTGAGGTCGGCGCAAAAGTAGCCCTGGCGCTCCAACTGATAGAAGCTGCCCGGGGCGGCGCCCGCCAGGCTGGGTTCCAGTTGGCAGGAGGAGAGCACCTCCAGGGAATTGGGGTTGATATCCGCCATAAAATCCCCCCCGTGCTCGGAGCCGGGTTCGGGCCGGGTGAACAGCCGGTCGTAAAGGCGCACTTCCGCGGGGACGGCGTGGTTCGCCGAGACCCAGTGCAGGGTGGCCTTCACCTGGCGGCCGTCGGGGGCGTAGCCGCCCCGGGTCTGGGGGTCGTAAGTGCAGTGCAGCTCCACCACCTCTCCGGCCGCGTCCTTCACCACCTCCACGCACTTGATGAAGTAAGCGTAGCGCAGCCGCACCTCCCGGCCCGGGGCCAGACGGTAGAACTTCTTGGGAGGCTCCTCCAGAAAGTCCTCCCGCTCCAGGTACAGCACCCGGGAGAAAGGCACCTTGCGGCTGCCGGCGGCCGGGTCTTCGGGGTTGTTCACCGCCTCCAGCTCCTCCACCTGGCCCTCGGGGTAATTGACCAGCACCACCTTGAGGGGGCGCAGCACCCCCAGCACCCGGGGGGCCTGCCGGTTCAAATCCTCCCGGACGCAGTACTCCAGCAGGGCCAGGTCCACCAGGTTCTCCCGTCTGCCCACCCCGATGCGCTCGCAAAAATTGCGAATGGCCGCGGCTGGGTAACCCCGGCGGCGCATCCCCGCCAGAGTAGGCATGCGGGGGTCGTCCCAACCGGCCACGTGGCCCTCGTTCACCAGCTTCAGGAGCTTGCGCTTGCTCATCACCGTGTAACTGAGGTTGAGCCTGGCAAATTCGATCTGCTGGGGATGGCAGGGAACCGGCAGGTTATCCAGGGTCCAGTCGTAAAGAGGCCGGTGGTCTTCGAACTCCAGGGTGCAGATGGAATGGGTGATGCCCTCCAGGGCGTCGGA
>JBAVAG010000086.1:0-26896 GCA_049585595.1 Desulfobaccales bacterium | reverse complement strand
GGAAAGCTACGGCGCTGGCCACGAGAAAAATTATTAGGGCAGGGATGATAAAGTACGTTTTCCGCGCTTTCAGGATGCCCAGATAGTACCGCAGATCGTTGGTCTTTTTTTCCATGGCTCTAGGAATTTCCTTAATGAAAATATACTGCTAACAAAACAATTAATTATAACTGCTTAAAATCTTTTTTCAACTAGGTAAAAATTCCCGAATAGAATTTTCACCAGTTTGCTCCTAATGGACAATTTGCATTGCTGCAAAAAAAATGCCAATTTCAGCAAACAGGAACCCCGCAAAAAAATTGGCCATTCACTTTTGGTAATGAAAAAACGGATAGGAGTAAGTCAGCATCAGCGAAGCACTAACTATATCGGCGCTTTTCCCCATTTCCTGAAGTAACCCCACGCTGCAGGCCGGTATCAACGAAAGATTTTCGGTGATCTTATATGACAATTGGGGACTAAGTAGATAAGTCGAAGTTTCAAAACCGCCCCTGGCGTTTATTGGCTGACTTTCAGTGTAAGTCCCTGCCATTGATCCCGAAAGGCGCTCGGTGAAGTCATGACTTAGCGATAAGGAGGCCGAATTGAAGTCCACGGGGGTTCCCAAACCGGAACCCGGCTGCGACCGCTGATAGGTCGCTGAAAGGGTGGTGCTGGTCCAACTGCGGGTAGCGCTCGCATTGAAATAAGGTTGAAAACTTGCCTGACGCCCCAATTGGGGAGTCACAGTATAGAATGGTGATGTTGCCGGGGAAGTCACGACAGAGGTATTGTTAGTGGAAGTGTATGCGAGCCCCCCCGAAAAGTTGATGTTCCAGACCTCAGAAAATCGATGTCCAACGGTCAGGTAACTTAAAATCTGACGGGTAATATCATTATCAGCATAATCTGTTTCATTAGCTGACACTGTCCCGCCAATGGTTGTCTTCTCATCTTTCAAGGGATAGGAAAGGCTCAGGTTTCCCTGTTGGTTGGTAGAATTAATGAATTGCGAAGCCTGGGAATTTACCAGGTTAAAAGTGTAACCCAAGGTTGCCGTCAGACGTTCGGTCAAGGCATAGGAGACTCCAGGGTTAACAGTAATATACGTTTGGGGTACGTGGTTTGTAATTACCCCCGATGTGATCAGTGCCTGCTGTAAGGTGCTATTCACCGTATAGGAGCTTTGCATAGTTAATCCCAGGCGTGGCAATGCTTGATAGCTGCCATTAATCGAGTAGCTCTGGTCCAGGTTATCATACTGGGTCTCTTTGAGGTATTGCAATTCGGTCAAAGATAACACTCCTTGCAAGCTCCCGGCGTCGGTGGCGTAATTGAACGATGCAGCCGGGGTCTCACTAAAGATAAAATCCGAAATTTTATTACTCAAAGTACTATAATTGACATTATTGGTATATTGTCCCTGCACACTTAGCGAAGGGATCACCGACCAGTCGGCGGCCCCCGAAGAGCCAGGATGAAAGATTGCAAAACAGAGGGCTAGCCCCAGTGCAATATAACTGACCCGGAATTTCATCAGATTACCTCAGGGGACTACAACTACATCTCCGGGCAAGAGGAGACGGTCTTCTTCCAAAGATTCGCCCTGAGATACTTTATTATAATTGAAGTAGAATACATCCTCTCTATCTCCAGCTTTGCGCAAGATGACTATATTACTGGGGGATGCGAAAGGCGTCAGTCCACCGGCCATGGCAATGGCCCGCATAACTGTGGGAGCTTGCCCTACCAAAAACTCCCCTGGCTTATTCACTTTGCCGGTAACATAAATCTTGTAATATTGCGCCTTCACCAGAATGACCGTGACATGGACATCGGTCACATACTTTTCCAAGCCTTTTTGGATCTCAGCTTGCAATTGCTTGACCGTGAGTCCGGCGGCCTTGAGGTCACCCAAAAGCGGGTAGGAGATCTTGCCATCAGGCCGCACCACCAACGTCTTCGTCAAATCGGGTTCCTTCCACACCGAAACCTCGATGGTATCTTCCGCTCCCAGGAGGTAAGTATTCAATGAAGGTTCGGTAACGGTTGCGGACGCCGCCTGGGCTTCCACCAAAGGTCCTGGATGGGGTGCGCAACCCCAAACCATCATACCTATCCCCAGCAAGCCCCAGCCGGAAATTTGTCTCCATCGGATTCCCATAATTAGACTCCTCTAATTGAGAAAGAAAAAAACAAGGATTTTCGTAATCTCAGCCAATCCTTGGATTGTCAGCTTAAGTCAAAGAATGAATAATGTCAAATAATTAATTCTATCGTCATATAGAAAGATTAACTTTAATGAAACACGGTTATCTGTCGAAATCAATCGGACTAAACCTGGTTTTTATCTCGGGGAATCCCTGATATATTTTAATGGGGGCAATGATTCTGAAGCGGTCATGCCTGTTATGACCTGCCCACAGCGCCTGGGGCATGTCAAGTTAGGATGGGATTCATGTCAGTTGCACCAAGTCCGCCACGATCCTTCAATACCATCCACAGCGCCTAAGGCTGTGGTCCCTGAGGTTGAGGCGCTGGTTCTGTGGGGGGTTCTTGGAACCTGGGCGGTGGCACGAGAACTTCCGGCCGGGGGGGGAGAGATTGCCCCAGGCCAGGAGGAGATGGCTGCGATGGCTGCACCTCTTTTTCCTGAGTCGTCAAAGGTCTGGGAGGGCCATCCCGTAAAGCGAGCACCCGGATTCCAGGGATGGCGAAATTAAGATTTTGACCTTTTCCCATTTGAAACATGGCCACCCCCACCACCTCCCCTTTCAGGTTGACCACCGGTCCACCGCTGGAGCCCGCAGAAATAGGTGCAGATATTTGCAGGATTTCCCCACGGCCCCGGACGATACGGATTCCCGACACCATGCCGTCGCTCACCGTTTCTTCCAGTCCCAGTGGGCTGCCCACAACGACAACCCGCTCTCCGACTTCCGGGATGATTTTGGATATGGGCAGATAAGCAGGGTTACCCCGGAGACCATCAACAAAAAGCTTAACGAGGTCTGCGGTGGCATCCTCAGCTACCAAGGTTTTGAGTGGGTAGCGCATCCCGTTCGCCATTTTCACCTCTGCTCTGGCGACACCAGAAATGACATGGGCGCAGGTGATAAGATGACCCTCATTATCTATTAAGAACCCGCTGCCAATTTTGGTAACCCTGTCATTGGCATCATAGCCGATTATGGTAACGACTGCCGGTTGGATCCTCTTAATTACCTTGGACAGACTTTCTTGAGGTAGACCCTGCTTTGCCAATAGACCAAGACAGAAGAGGGCCAGTATTCCCGTGAATGCATGGCGCCGGTTCACTACCCCTTTCCTCCTCATATCTTATTGGCGCTCCCGGAAGGACGCCACCGTTCGCCCCAGGCCCTCGTCCAGGCTCACTCGGGGGCGCCAGCGCAATTCATCCTCGGCTAGCCGGCTGCTCAAGGCGCTGCGACGCTGTTCCCCAGGCTTGGCTGGGCCGTGCGCCGGGTTTATGGAGGAGCCGGTGAGGTCCTTGAGTTTCCGGGCGAGGGCGCGGATATCGGTCTCCTGGCCTGTCCCGATATTGAAAACTCCGGCGCTGGGATAGTTTAGGGCCAGCAGGTTGGCCGCCACCACGTCGGCGACATAGACGAAATCCCGGGTCTGGAGACCGTCGCCGTTGATGATCGCCTGATGCCCGGCCAGGAATTTCTCAATAAAAATGGCCACCACTCCGGCTTCTCCCAGGCCATTCTGCCGGGGGCCATAGACATTGGCGTAGCGCAGGGAGATAGGAATGATCCCGTATTGGCGGAAGAAAAAGCGGAGATAGTGCTCCACCGCCATCTTGGCGATGCCATAAGGACACTCTGGCCGGGTCGGATCCGTCTCCCGGGCCGGCACCGGCGCCTCGTCTCCATAGATGGCCCCCCCGGTGGAGGAGAAGATGACCTTCTCCACTCCCGACTGGGCCGCGGCCTGGAGAAGATTTAAGGAACCCAGGATATTTTCCCGGGCGTCCAAGACCGGGTCGCTCACCGATGTCTGCACACTCATCTGGGCCGCCAGATGCAGAATCACTTGCGGCAGCCACCTGTGGATGAAATCAAAGGCCTCTTGACTTTTGATATCCAAATGCATGAAATGAACCGACGACGGGACGTTTTCCAACCTCCCGGTGCTCAGGTTGTCCATTACTGCCACTTCGTGGCCTTCGGCCACCAAGCGGTCGGCTATATGGGAGCCGATAAAGCCGGCTCCGCCCGTCACCAATATTTTCTGGTTCATTTCGTTATCCTCCCGGCAATCACCTTCTATCATAAAATGCTACCCTACCGCTATGAGGCAAGGCGAGATTCTTAACCTGACTTGGGCGCAGGTGGACTTTAAGGAAGGATTTATACAGTTACGGCCACAGGATTGCACGACCAATGAGGGGTAGCCATGATGGTTAATTCTGTCAAGGTCTTTTTAGGAATTTTTAAAAATTCAGGCTCTGGGGTTTTCCCCACCCAAGAGATTATCAACAATCCTGGCAAGTTAGTCGCCAACCATGAAAAGCGCTCGTTATGCCAACTTTTAAAAAGATGCTATTCCCCCGAAATTTATGCTATCATACCTTCCGCGAGACAATTTGGCAAAAAATGAGGAAACTTGCTGGGGCTCAACTTGGTTAGACGGCTCCAAAACCCATTTTTTGACCATGTGGCCAAGGTGGCCGCATAATCATGAGTTATGGCTATGGAGGATATCTTAATGTTTCCTCAGACGGTCTATACTGCCACCCGCGGGTTCACCGTTTGGCTCACCGGGCTTTCAGGAGCCGGAAAATCCACGCTGGCTAACGCCTTTCGGGCCCATCTAACAGCCAGCGGAGTGCTAAACCTGGCGATCTTTGACGGCGATGATGTTAGAATCTTTCTCTGCCGGGACCTGGGCTATTCCCGGGAAGACCGGGATGCCAACATCTGCCGCATCGGTTACCTGTGCAAAATGCTGACCCACCATGGGGTCCCCAATACCGTGGCAGTCATCTCCCCGTATCTCCATACCCGCCAAAAGGTCCGGCAAATGGTGGGGGACCTTGTGGAGGTGTATGTCTCTTGCCCCCTGGAGGTCTGCGAACGACGGGACGTCAAGGGCCTCTACGCGAGAGCTCGGGCCGGGGAAGTCAAGATGTTTACCGGCATCGATGACCCCTACGAACCTCCGGAAAATCCGGAAGTTACGGTCTATACCCACCAAGAAACAGTGGAACAAGGGGTGCAAAAGATCATCGCCGCTCTAGTCGAGCGCAACTATTTGCGGAAGACCATTTCCGAGCAAGAATTTTGCCAGGATATCAAGGCCATCACCAAAATGATGGAAAAGCTGGGATACATTTCCTGAGAGCAAGAGATCATCTGGAGGTTAAAAAGCCATGAATAATCTAATTTACATCATTATGGACAGTTGTCGTTATGATACCTATGAGGCGGCCCACACTCCCAACCTGGATAAATTAGGGACGGTGGAGTTACGCTATAGCTATGCCAGTTGGACCTCCCCATCTCATTATGTTTTATTAATGGGGATGACTCCGCATAAAAACCCCCGCTTTGTCTACGCTTCGGAAGTTTATAAAGAAGATTTCAGAGCCTGGTCCAAACGGCTGGATGTTCCGGATCTTGAATTTAGCTCCTTCGTCCCTGAACTTTCCCTGCCCCGGCAACTTCAGAAACTTGGATATCATACCGTGAGCCGGGTATCCTTGCCGGTATTGAACCAATACACAACTTTTCCCCAATACTTCGATGATTACAAGATGATGAAGAATCACAATGACTTTGCGGGAATGATCCAGGAAATCCATTTTGCCGGTCCCCAGCCTTATTTTTATTTCCTCAATCTCGGAGAGACTCACTACCCTTATATGCTGGATAAATCCGAAGCTCCCATTCTTCATGGTCTTCATGGGGTGCTGAAACATCTGGACACCGAGGAAGGCCCCCCTCAGGCTTTCTTTGACCCGCAACAGATGGCTCGTTTCCGTCAGGAACAGATTCGAGCCCTGGAGTACCTGGATGGGTTGCTGGGGGAGTTATATGCTAAATGCCTTCCCAATACTTATTTCATTGTTACCGCTGACCATGGAGAACTCTTTGGAGAAGACGGCTTTTTTGGGCATGGCCCCGTATTCCATGAAAAAGTTTTTGAAGTGCCCTTTGTAGAGGGACTGGTCCCGTCTTGAAAGCAGCTGGAAGGCCAAAAATCTGGCAGGCTCACCCTTGGCGCCGAGACTCTTCAGGAAACAACCGAACCTCATGGGTGAGAACTCAGTACGGATTTTTAGGGGAGGGATCAGGCCGGGTAAAAGACCCACGGTCCTTTCCCACGTTACCGAGCCAGCCATGTCCGATGCACGTGAAGGTAAAATGTAATCGTTGAGGATATGATACTTACCCAGCCCCAACCACCCGGTGAGGCCGAAGCTTTTTTGTCTTGGGCCCAGGAGCGCTTGTGGTTTTTGCAGCAGTTCCAACCGGAGAGTCCCGCCAATAATTTGCCCCTGGCCCTGAAGTTGAAGGGCCGACTGGACGTTGAGGCGCTCCGCCAGGCTCTCAACACCATGGTGCGCCGCCACACTATTCTCCGGACCGTCTTTCCTTTTGTGCAGGGCAAAGTGGTAGCGGTTGTGCAGGGGGATGGGGGACCTGAGGTAAAGTTGGAGGACCTCAGCGACATTCCCCCGGAGGGACGGGAAACCCAGGCGCGGCACTTGTTGGCCGGGGCAGCCGGCCGCCCCTTCGATCTATCCCGTGGGCCTTTAGTCCGGGTGGTTTTAGTGCGGTTTAAGGCCGATGAACACCTTTTGCTCCTCGTTATGCACAGGATCATAGGCGATGCCTCCTCCGCCAATCTGCTGGCCAGCGAGATGGTTTCCGGCTACGCGGCGGCGGTCATGGGCCAGCCGGCCCCTCGCGCGGCGGCGCCCCTGCAGTATCAGGACTTCACCCGGTGGCAGCGGCAGGAGGTGGACAACGATCTGCAAGGGCGGTCGGCTTTTTGGAAACACCGACTGAGAGATGCTCCCGTCCTGGAATTACCCACCGACCGGCCCCGCCCGCCGATCCAGACCTATAACGGGGCTATGCAGGGGATCCGTTTGCCCGGGGACCTGGCTGAGGCCCTCAAGGAGTTGAGCCGCCGTCATGACACAAGCCTCTCCGTGATCCTGCTGGCGGCCCTGCAGACCTTGCTGTACCGCTACACCCAACATGAGGATATCGTCGTCGGTTGCGCTGTGGACGGCCGTCATCGGCCTGAAACCCATGGTCTCATCGGGTGCTGTGACAATACCCTGGCCTTGCGCGTGCATCTGGAATCAGAGGCTTCTTTTGAGCAGGTCCTGGCGAGGGTCCACTGCGCCTGGCAGGAGGCCTGGGCCAACCAGGACCTGCCCTTTGCCAAGGTACTGGAAGAAGTACCACCACCCCGGGACATGAGCCGGACCCCGTTTTTCCAGGTGCTGTTCGACTTTGTCGAGCATCCCTGGAAAGGGCAGCAGATTGATGAGCTGATCATAGAGTCCTGGGCCTTTGATCCAGGTATCGCTCCCTATGACGTAACCCTGAAAGTTCTTGCAGACCATGACGGCCTCCAGTGCCTATTCATTTACAACACTGATCTCTTCGAGACGCCCACCGTGGGGCGACTGATGGGCCATTATCAGACCCTGCTCCAGGGCATCGTCGCAAATCCCGGGGAACTCATTTTCCGCCTGCCTCTGTTGACGGCCGTGGAAAGGCGGCAGATCCTGGTGGAGTGGAATGACACGACAACGGCGTACCCCAAGGATCGGTGCATTCACGAGTTGTTTGCCGAGCAGGCGGTCCAGAGGCCTCAGGCCCCGGCGCTGAGTTTTGGGGGCCCCATCCTCACTTATGGGCAACTGGACGCCCGGGCCAACCGGTGGGCGCATCATCTCCGCAGGCTGGGGGTGGGGCCGGACGTGCCGGTGGGCATTTGCATGGAGCCTGCGGTGGAGATGCTGGTGGGAGTGTTGGGCATCCTCAAAGCCGGCGGTTGTTACGTACCCCTGGACACGGATTATCCCTCCGAAAGAATCACTTTTATGTTGGCCGACACCCAGGCCAAGGTGCTCCTGACGCAGCCGCATCTTATGGGGGCGATGCCGGAGGGGGATGCCCTGACCATTTGTGTAGACCCGAAGGACGCCGAGGTCTTGGGGGAGGGCACGGAGACGCCCGCAAACGTTGCCCGACCGGACAACCTGGCGTGTATCTTTTATACGTCGGGTTCAACGGGGACACCTAAGGGGGTGCCCGTTCCTCATTATGCGGTCCAACGTCTGGTTCGTAACACGAATTATCTAGATTTTCAGCCTGGGGACAGGATCGCCCAAGCCTCCAATATTTCTTTTGACGGCGCCACGTGGGAGATCTGGGGCGCTCTCCTCAATGGAGGTTGTCTGGTCGGCCTCCCAAGGGATATCCTGGTCTCTTCTCATGATTTCGCCGCATTTATCCAGGAGAAGAAGATCAATGTAATGTTTTTAACCCCAGCCCTGTTTCACCAGTTTGCCCGCGAGGTTCCAGATGCTTTTCGGTCCGTGCGGGATCTTATCATGGGGGGGGACATTCTGGAACCGCGCTGGGTCAAAGCAGTCATGCAGCACGGGCCGCCGGACCGATTATTAAATGGTTATGGTCCTACGGAGAGCACAACTTTTGCCACTTGTTATCTAGTGCCGGATATTCCGGAGGACAAAAAAGCCATCCCTATCGGTCGCCCTATTTCCAACACCACTGTCTATATATTGGACCGCAACCTGCAGCTGGTTCCAGTGGGTGTCCACGGAGAACTGTGCATCGGCGGCGACGGTCTGGCCCAGGGCTACCTCCATCGCCCAGAGCAGACCGCAGAGAAATTCATCCCTCATCCTTTTAGCCAGGATCCCCAGACCCGCCTCTACAAGACGGGCGACTGGGCCCGGTTTTTGCCGGACGGCAACATCGATTTTCTGGGAAGGATGGACCATCAGGTGAAGATCCGCGGCTTTCGCATCGAGCCCGGTGAGATCGAAGCTACCCTGTTAAGCCACGCAGGGGTGGAAAACGTCCTGGTGCTGGCGCAGGAAGACGAGCCGGGGGACAAACGGTTGGTGGCATATATCACGCCATCCCGGCACTCCTGCCCGAGCGTCGAGGGCTTACGCGCTTTTCTCCGGGACCGGCTGCCAAGCTGCATGATCCCGACCTGATGTATGTTCCTGGAGAAGTTTCCCCTCACTTCCAACGGCAAGGTGGACCGGGGGGCATTGCCGGCACCAGACCGGGGCCGGGGCGCGTTGCAAAACGTCTATGTGGGGCCCCGGGACGAGATGGAAGGCCGATTGGTGGAGGTCTGGGAAGCGGTTTTGGGGGTGAAGCCCATTGGAGTCCACGATGATTTTTTCTCCCTGGGGGGCCATTCCCTGTTGGCGGCACGTCTATTCGTGCACCTGGAAAACATTTCGGGGGTGAAACCGCCGCTGTCGCTCATTTACCAGCGACCCACCGTGGCGCAACTGGCTGAGGCCTTCAAGGATCGGGGGGTATCGGGTGTCGGCACGGGCTTTCTCGTGGTTCCCATCCACCCGGCGGGGACCCGACCGCCCTTTTTCATGATCCAGGGATTTGAGAGTCTACCGCACCTGAGGCGCGCCCTTGGAGAAGAGCAGCCCTTGTATTCTCTGCGCTCTCCGCTTGAGCTAAATGACTATAAGTTGCTGAGAACCGGCGTCCAGGGGCTGGCGGCGCATTATCTTCAAGCCATTCGTGAGGTTCAAGGCCGGGGACGGTATTTCCTGGGCGGCTTTTCGGCTGGCGGAGTCCTCGCCTATGAGATAGCCCGGCAGATGCGCGAGGAGGGAGACGAGGTGGCCCTGCTCTTTCTCCTCGACCCCACTCCTTATGAACCGGGCCCGTATTTTTCTGAAATGCCTGCGGTCCAGCACCTGGATAGTTTGGCACGGATAGGGGCTCGGGAAAAACTAGCATATCTAAGCACCCATCTTTGCAACTTGCTGAAGAAACTGGCTTTCCGGACCATGCAGAGCGGTCTGCCCTTGCCGCCTGCCCTGCTACCGGCCTTCTATGGTGAGGTGATTTATGCCGTCCGTAATTACGATCCGCCCCATTTGCCGGTGCGGACCCTTCTGGTGCAAAGCGAGGAAGGTCGCAAGGAGCTAACTTTTTCCTGGCCCGAGGTGTTGTCAGGCCCCCGGGAAGTTCATGCCGTCCAGGCGGGCCATCTGGAATTATGCAAGCTGCCCCACGTGTTGGTGTGGACGGACCTGCTCCGCACCGCCCTGCTCAATGCCCAGGAAATGACGGGCACACCGGGGGTTTGAAGTGACACAGGGGCCCTTGATCCCGGCAGGCGCGAACTACGCCAGAGAAGAACCGGCCACCGTTAGCTTCTGGGATATTCCAGAAGTCAAGACTTCCTCAAGCCTGCACCTCGCCGTTGGCGAGGTGCATCTCTGGTTAGCGGCGATGGACCAACCGGAAGGGGGCTGGAGGCAGGCCTTCAGCTGGCTCGACGAGGCAGAGAAGGATCAAACCGGACGTTTTGCCAGGGACCGGGAGCGCCGCTGCTTCATCTGCCGCCGGGGTATTTTACGAAAAATTCTCAGCCTCTATCTGGATATGGCGCCGCCGGCGCTGCGCTTCCGGTACGGTCCCCATGGCAAACCATATCTGGCCTCTCCTATCGGTGATGGCGAGCTGGAGTTCAGTTGCTCCCACTCTCACGATGCGGCCCTGTATGCCTTTAGCCGAGGCCGGCGGATCGGGGTCGACTTGGAACGTCTCACCGGCATCCCTGAGGCTGAAGAGATTGCGGTCCGCCAGCTCTCCCCGCAATGGGCCGCCCTGTGGCGCCGGCTGCCGCCGGACCAAAAAAACCTGGTGTTTTTGCGGTGGTGGACCCAAACCGAGGCCTACCTGAAGGCCGTGGGGGAAGGGTGGGCGGACCAGGGGGGAGATCCGGGGATCGTTGGCCTGTTCTTCCCGGGAGAGGGGCACCGCCGGTGGTCTGACTCCCATCGCCCCGGCGGGCCCTGGTCCGGGGAAGTGTTCTTCCCCGCCTCCGGGTACGTGGCGGCAGTAGCGGTGGAAGGCCCGGAGATATCCCTGCCGCGGGTTGAACAGGTGGCGCCAGAGCGTCCAGCCGCGTGTGCGAATCGATTCGGTCTTGTCACCAGGCTCAATACGCATTTCCGGCACCTAGCCCTTGGCCTGCCAGTTGCATAATAAGGGGTTGGCGGCCGGGTGCGGTGCCAGCCCCTTTTCCTTTATGAGTAGTTATTGTCAGTTTTGCGTCCACTTAACCCAAATTTTTGAGTGCCGACACCCCCCCCTTCCTGCAAGGAGAGGCAAAAGACCGCTGCACCAGCAATAATCACCCTCCCTGGGAATCACCAAGCGCCTGCTCAAAGTGGGAGCCGGGGCCCTGATCCCGGTCGAAGCTGGAACGCTCCTGTGGCCTGCGCCTGCCCTCTGGCTTACCATTGGCGGGCCCTGCCGGCTTAAAATCCTTAGCCCCATCACAGTAAGGGATCCAAAGCCAAAGGAGTAGGAATGTCAAAATTTTTGAAAAATCTATTTTTTACCACGAAATTTGTGCTAACATGCCTTCCGCGAAGCAATTTGGCTGCAGAAAGTAATAAATTGGAGTACATATAACTGGCAGGATTATTTTGCTGAAGGCTTTGTGAAGGATGCCAACCAGGTGGACGGCAATGTTTTCCGGGGCTCTTTCGAGCGATACAATCTGGCCGGGGTGCGCCTGGGCACCGAGGGGATGAAACCGGGGCATTATAACGAGGGCATCTCCTTTTCCGATCCCCAGACCTGGCAATGGTTGAATAAGTGGAATGCCCAAGGCGCTGCGGGGCATTGCTTCGACAACCGGGATTGGCAATACCTCTGGAATATGAATGGACAGGTGCGCTGGGATCCGCTGCGCTGGCGTATTGTCGTGCCCTATATCCAAGGCGAGGTGAATTTCATGTCGGGAGGAGGCTCTACCGGCAACGCCTTTGAATACGCCGCAGAGACCGGTGTTCGCCTCCACGGGGTGCTGGATTTTGTGGTCTATTATCGCTTCCAGCACGTCGAGACCGTTCTTTTCTATCACGGACCGACTGATAATGAAAGTTTAGTCGGGGTCAAAGTGATGTTTTGATGCCTGACTTCAACCCCTGCCTTTAATTGTCAAACCCTCGATAAAGGCGATCCTCCGGCCCAGGCGCCGCCCTGCCCTGCCGCGGCCCTCACCCCCGCACCCATTGGCTATAACCTATCCCCATTGAAATCAGTCGGTTTGATTTCCAAGCAGATATCAGGCTTGGTAAATATGGGCGCCTGCCTGATTTCTGAAGGCGTTGCGGGTGTCCACGATGAGGCGCGCCTGGGAGGCGATCCAGGCGTAGTCGTAAGCGGAGTGGTCCGTCACCAGCAGAACCAGGTCGGCCTCCTGGAGCGTCTCGGCAGTGAGAGGCGTGGAGCGCATGTCAAGGCCGGGATAGTGGCGCATCCCGGCGCAGCGGGGGATGTGGGGATCGTTGTAGCTAACCACAGCCCCCTCCTTGCTCAAAAGTTGGATAATCTTTAGGGCTGGCGATTCCCGGTTGTCGTCCACATCTTTCTTGTAGGCAATGCCCAACACCAGGATGCCGGCCCCTTTCAGGGGCAAGGCGTATTTATTCAGGACCTCGGACACCCGCTGCGCCACAAAATAGGGCATGTTGCTGTTGATGTCCCCGGCCAGTTCGATGAAGCGGGTGGAAAAGTCATATTCCCGGGCCTTCCAGGTCAGGTAGAAAGGATCGATGGGAATGCAGTGGCCTCCCAGGCCCGGCCCCGGATAAAAGGCCTGGAAACCGAAGGGCTTGGTCTTGGAGGCCTCAATTACTTCAAAGATATCGACCCCCATACGCAGGCAAAGCATCTTCAGTTCGTTCACCAGGGCGATGTTCACCGCCCGGTAAATGTTTTCCAGCAACTTGCTCATCTCCGCCGCCTGGGTGGAGGAAACCGGGATGACCCGGTCGATCACCTGGCCATAAAGAGCTGCTCCGTGGTCCCGGCAGGCCGGGGTGATGCCGCCCACCACCTTGGGAATGGTCCGCACCTCAAACTCGGCATTCCCTGGGTCCTCCCGCTCCGGCGAGAAGACCAGATAGAAATCGCGGCCCACTTGCAGATCGCCGCTGAGCATGGGCAAGACCAGTTCCGCGGTCGTACCGGGATAGGTGGTCGATTCAAGGGAAATCAACTGCCCGGGACGCAGGGCGGCGGCAATCTGCCGGGTTGTGGAGGTAATATACCGCAGGTCCGGCTCCCGCTTGGGCGTGAGTGGGGTAGGCACGCAGATGATCAGGATATCAGGTTCCCCCAGGCGAGCCATATCTGCAGTCGCCTCGAATTGCCGGCCATTCCGGGATGTCAGCAGTTCCCCCAGGCGGGCCGACGGGATGTGCATGATGTAGGATTCGCCCCGGTTCAGGGCCTCCACCTTGCGGTCATCCGTGTCGAACCCCAGGACCTGGAATCCTGCCTGGCAAAAACGCAGCACCAGCGGCAGTCCCACGTACCCCAGGCCGATGATGCCCACCAATGCCTGCTTATCCCTGATCTTAGCCAGCAAATCCATTCGTGGAGCTATCCTTTGCTTCCAAGGGTGATATTGGCCTCATTTGCCTCGGCCTGCCTGTGATAGCCCAGGTACCACTGCACGAACCGGTGGACCCCCACCTCGATGGAGGTCGTGGGTTGGAAACCGAGCTTCTCCCTGGCCCTGTCAATATCCGCAAAGGTGGCGGGGACGTCCCCCGGCTGGATGGGCAGAAGGTCCTGCCTGGCCTGCACGCCCAGTTCCTGCTCCAGGAGCTCAATGACCCTGGTCAGTTCCTCACACCGATGGTTGCCCAGGTTGATAATCTCATAAGTATCCAGACCCGTCGCCATTAAAGCCGCCAGGACACCAGTGACGATGTCGTCGATGTAGGTGAAGTCCCGGCGCATCCGGCCGTAATTAAAGACTTTAATGGGCTTGCCCGCGAGCATCGCTTCAGCAAACAGCCACATGGCCATGTCGGGCCGGCCCCAGGGGCCATACACCGTAAAGAACCGCAGGCCCACGCTGGGCAGTGCGAATAGGTGGGAATAAGCGTGCGCCATCAGTTCGTTGGCTTTCTTGGTGGCGGCATAAAAGCTGATGGGCTTGTCGACCCGCTGGGTTTCGGAAAAGGGCATCTCAGTCAGGCCGGCGTAAACGCTGGAGCTGGAGGCGTAAACGAAGCGCTCCACCCGGGTTTGCCTGGCCAGTTCCAGGAGGTTGAGAAACCCTTCCAGATTGGCCTTTTGGTAGGCAAAGGGATTGACCAGGGAGTAGCGCACCCCGGCCTGGGCGGCCAGATGGCAGACCTTCTGCGGGGAGTGGTTGGCGAACAGCGACTGTAAAAGAGAAAGGTCGGTCAAGTCCCCGTTAATCGAGATAAAATCGGGATATTTCCGAAGTTCCCGGTCTCGATCCAGCTTTAAGGCCGGGGAGTAATAATCGTTAAAATTATCTAGCCCAACCACCTTGGCCTGCCGGCTGAGCAAGGCCCGGGCGACGTGAAAGCCAATGAATCCAGCGCTGCCAGTGACCAGGAAACAATAATTTTTGACTTGAGAGTCCCAATCCATTAAGTTAACTTATCAAAACCATTCGCGGAACTCAACCCTACTGATCGAGCCAGCTGCTGGAAGCGGTTAATATCTCCCTTCCTCAGGCCAACTGGGATTTAACTTTCGAGATCTAAAGGCGCAGCCCCCCCCGGAACCAGTAACCCCGCAGTATTGGCACTGCAAACCATGGACTCCAATTCTGCCTACCCATGATCGACATCCACTCCCATATCCTGCCGGGCATAGATGATGGCCCCAGGGACCTGGAGCAGGCCCTGGAGATGGCCCGACTGGCGGTGGCGGACGGCATCCGGGTAATGGTGGCCACCCCCCACCTTTTCAAGCACCGTTCCGGGGAGGTGGCCGCCCTCAACGAGAAAAAGGTCATCCTGGAGCACCTGGATAGGTTCAGGGATAGATTGGCGGCCGAATCCATTCCCCTGGAAATCCTCCCGGGCTGCGACGTCCCCTTGAGCACCGGTGCCTTGAGCCTGTTGGCGGAGGACCGGGTGCTGACGGTCAATGACGGGAAACGCTATCTCCTTTTGGAGCTGCCCCATTTCTCCATACCCCCCACCCTGGAGGATATCTGTTTCCGCCTGCAATCCCTGGGGATCACCCCTATCATCACCCACCCCGAGAGGCAGCCGATGATTCTGGAGAGGCCCGAAAGACTGGCGCGGCTGGTGGAACGGGGGTGTCTGGCCCAACTGACCGCCGGCAGCCTGACGGGCATCTTTGGGCGCCAGGTTGCCAAGGGTTCCCGGCAGTTGGTGAAAAAGGGCTACATCCACGTGCTGGCCTCCGACGCCCATAACACCCGGGGGCGGCCGCCGATACTCAGCAAGGCGGTGAGTGCCCTTTCCAAGCTGATCGGCCCTGAACAAGCCCGGGCCATGGTCACCCAGACCCCCGCAAAGATCATCAAGGGGGAGCCGGTTCCTTAACTGATCCACCATTCCAGGGCCTCCAACTTTCCTCTGGCACATAGCTACCCGTCAGTTCCGGCATGGGGTTTTTCTGGGGAATATTGACTTTCCGCCCCGATTTTGGTTATCTAGCCACCTGTGAGAAGAATTGGCTTCGAGAAGAGGATGATTTGGGAGATTTACTCGGGGAGAGAGGCTCCAAAAACCTCGTAGAGACAGAAATAGAAGCGGCATAATCCTGGATTACTTAATTGCGAGATAGCATACTATGACTTCACGGCAGAAAACTTTCATCTCCTTTTCGCCTCCTTGTCTGAACTCCGACGAAATCGATGAGGTTGCGGATACCCTCCACTCCAACTGGATCACTACCGGACCGAAGGTGCATCGCTTCGAGGAAGAATTCGCAAAATTCACCGGAGCCTCTGCGGCTCTTGCAGTCAGCTCGGGTACGGATGCCATGCTGGTGGGGCTGGCGGCGTTGGGCATCAGGCCGGGCGATCAGGTTATCACGACAGCCCTGACGTTTTGTTCTACTGTGCATGTCATTGAGCAACTGGGGGCACGTCCAATGCTTGTGGACGTTGAGCCCGATACGCTCAATATAAACCCCGAGCTCGTTGAGCGGGCTATCACCCCTCAGACTCGGGCGCTGATGCCGGTGCATCTCTACGGGCACCCTTGCGAAATGGATGCAATCATGGAGATTGCCCGGCAGCATAACCTTTCGGTTGTCGAGGATGCTGCCCATGCCGTTTCTGCCCTTTATAAAACTCGCAAAATCGGCACGATTGGAACCGCTACGGCCTTCAGCTTCTACGCCACGAAAAACCTTACCACGGCTGAAGGCGGCATGCTGACCGGCGCCCCCGACCTTATCAAGCAGGCACGCCTTTGGTCCCTGCACGGGATGAGCCGCGACGCCTACAAGCGTTACAACGCAGAGGGTTCCTGGTACTACGAGGTGGTGCTTCCCGGTTTCAAGTGCAATATGACGGACATTCAAGCCTCATTGGGCCTGCATCAGCTGAAGAAGCTCCCCGCCTTTCAGGCCCGGAGGCTTGAGGTAGTCCGGGCCTACAATGCAGCTTTCCGGGACTTCCCGGAACTTGAGCTTCCCAGCGAGCGGCCGGAGGTTGAATCTGCATGGCACCTGTATGTTATCCGGCTCAATCTCAAACGCCTGTCCATCGACCGGGCCCGCTTTATTGAGGAAATGAAGGGAAGAAAAATCGGCACATCTGTTCATTTCATCCCGATCCACCTGCACCCCTACTACCGTGACAAGTACGGTTTTAAACCCGAAGATTTCCCTGTGGCTTACGAGAATTACAAGAGAATTGTCAGTCTTCCCCTCCATCCAGGGCTCAGTTCGGATGATGTGGCGGCTGTGATAGAAGCCGTTGCCGATGTGGTGAAGAAGTTTCGAAGACCGTAAAGGCGCATCCTAAAACCACAGGTGGCCGGGAAGGATATGGCGATTGTTCCTGTGGACAGGGTGGATCGGGGATAGTTCGGCCCCCTTTTCATTAATCTTCTCTACCGCGAATCCTCAGCCGCAGCAGGCCCTGACGCTTTCCACGATAATGGAAACATCCTCAGCGCTTAAACCATGATGCACCGGCAGGGCCAGGATATGCTCGGCCAGGTATTCGGTGTGAGGCAGCCTGAGGGTACCATACAGCTCTTGAAAAATAGGCTGCTGGTGCAATCCCCGGGGATAATGCACGCCGCTGGCGATGCCTTTTTCCTTAAGGCGCTGGGCCAGGGTGTCCCGGTCACAGCCAAAGGCCTGCGGGTCAACCAGGACGCAGTACTGATGCCAGGCATGGAGAGATTCGGGGGTGAGGCGTTGGGGGAGGATCCCGCGAATGCCGGCCAGGCCGGAATTAAGCTGGGCCCCGTTGCGGCGGCGGATGGCCAGCATGGCGTCCAGACGTTTCAGTTGCTCCCGGCCTAGAGCCGCTTCCACATCGGTCATCCGGTAATTCAGTCCCAGCATGGTGTGCAGATATTTGCCGGTTTCCCCGTGGCTGCGCAGGTAGCGCAACTTGGCGGCATATTCGCCATTGTCCGTGCAGGTCATGCCCCCTTCACCCACAAACATATTCTTCGAGGGATAAAAGGAATAGGCGACGAAATCCCCAAAGGAGCCGACGTCTTGGCCGTGGTATTCCGCACCGTGGGCTTGAGCTGCATCCCAGACGATGACCAGGTGGTGCTTCTTGGCAAATCTCTGAACCGCGTCGATATCACAGGCATTGCCGAAAAGATGCACCGGCGAGATAGCCCGGGTCCGGGGCGACACCTTCCTGGCCGCATCTTCCAGGTCCAAGAGGAAGGTCAGCGGATCCACGTCGCAAAAAACCGGCTTGCCTCCCGACATGGTCACCATGCTGGCGGTGGCCACAAAAGTGAAGGAAGGCACCAAGACTTCGTCTCCCGGCTGCAGAAAAGCCAGGTAAGCCAGGTGCAGGGCCGCGGTACCATTGGCGCTGGTCACGGCAAATTTGGCCCCCACCCTGGCCGCGAACTCTTCTTCAAAGGCGTTGCACTCTTTCCCCTGGCGCAAGGCCCCGGAGCGCAAGACCTGCACCGCAGCTTCGATCTCCGCTTCCGTGAACTCGATTTCCGCCATGCCAATTTTTTTCATCATCCTTTTCCTTAGTCGATTTTTTCCAGGGCTTCCAGCAGCGGTACTCAATATTTTATTGTACAACGCCCAGCTGAATCCGGAAACGGACAGACCGGGCAAACTCTGCCACTCGAGCTGCCAACAGGAAATCAAAGGTTTTGCTAACAGCTAACCAGGAGGGAGGCCGGCGACCTGCAGTCGCCACTCCTGCCGCCCATCCCCACCGCGGCCCTCACCCCCGCACCCAATGGAGGCCCTCCAGCAAGGTGGCCAGGGACAGGAAGTTATAGGGGTGGAGCAGGGAGCCCAGGCCTTGGAGCAATTTCCCCTGGCGCAGGGCCGCCAGACCGTCGGCCACCGACACTGCCAGGTACTGATAGACGCTGGGGTCCCGGTAGCAGTCGATGGCGCAGGCCTGGCAGCCGTCCCGGATGGGACCCAGACGGTGGATCTCCTCCAGGGGGCCCAGGGGGGTAGCCTGGTAATGGCAGCGGGAGACCTGCAAGTGCCAGTCCGCGAAGAAGTACTTGTATCCCGCCAGGCAGGGGAAACGGCCGGGACGCTGTTGCAACTGGCGCTGCAGGTCCGTCAAACCGAGCCTCGGGTTGAGGATGGCCAACGGGGATTTGGCCTTCAATTCCTTGATCCGGCCAAACCAGCGGTAGAGTTCCTCCGGGGTGAAGTCCACGGAATAGTGCTCAGCGAACCCCAGATAGGAGGATTGCAGGCGGGTGACGGGATAAGAAAAGGTGACCCGCCGGAAGCCCAGTCCCGCCAGGAACTGGACCATGCCCTCCAGGTCTGCCACCATGCGGCTCAGGGTTACGGAGGCCACCGGATCGAGGCGGTGTCGCCGCAGAAGCGGCAGCAGGTCCCGGATATGGTCCGTCAGACCCGGCAGCCCCCGGTGGCGGTCATGCAGGGCCGGGCTGGGGGCGTCCATGGAAATGATCAGGGTTTCCAGGGCGGCAGCCCGCAGATCTTGAACCAGGGCGGGGGTGAGCAGGGAGGCATTGGTGCACAAGAGGGTATGGATCCCCAAGGCCCGGGCCTGGTGCAGCGCCGGCAGCAGGCCGGGGTAAAGCAGCGGTTCCCCCCCGGTGAAGCAGACGTATTGGACTCCCGCCTGTTTCAGGGCGGCCAGCCCCTTTTGCAGACGGGACGCATCGGCCATGACCCGGGAGGCGGGCGGCACCTTGGGGAAATTGCAGAAGCGGCAACGAGCATTGCAGGCGTTGGTGAGGGCGATCTGGCAAAAGCCAGGACCGCCCCGGAGAATGAGGTGAACGATCTCCTTAGCCGTTATTGCCAACTATCCCCGGCCTCCACCGCCGCCCCGGGCACCGGCGGCGCCGGGACCTGAAGCTTAAAACCAATGCCCTTCCCAGTCAAAAAATCTGCCGGCTAGTCGGGGAATTTCTCTGACTAAAAATGATACTCCACGCCACAGACAATTTTTTGATTGTCAAAATCGAAGTGGACGGTCTTGCCTTCACCGGAACCAAAAGGCTCTCCTGCACTAATATAGCGAATCCAATCGGAAGTCACATGTTGTAAGCCCAGTTGCACATCCCATTGCTTGATATAATCAAACTCTACAAAGGCGGCGATGTTTTTGGTGAACATGTAACGTACACCTGCCTCGCCGTCCAGACCAAAATTCTTGCACGAATCGTTTTGAAAATAAAGCACACCGACACCGGGCCCGATACCGATATAGGGTTGCAATCTTCCGAAAGGAATGTCCTTTTCCGGATCCGGGAAAAAGCCGTAGCGGCCCACAATGTGAACGGCCATGTCCCAGATCAGGTTGCCCTGTTCCTGAGCAATAACAGGAAAATTAGATATCGCCGGCTTAAAAGTGACCAATTGCCGGGGCCGATAATTACTGGCAATACTGCCCTCGCCATCGACACCGAGGTACGGGATGCTGTCTAAAAAATAACCCGCTTTTATGCCCCCTACCAATCCCGGATCAGTCCTGACATTTTTTTCCGCGGTGTTATATAATGTTGGGATGGGATTTGAGGGGCTATTGAAGAATTCTATTGGTTGCCAGCTCCAATTATTGTTGCTTACAAGAGATGCGCCCATAAACCCGCCAAAATAAAATTCACCGGGACCATGGTACCCCTCCCTGCCTAAGGCATCCGGGGGCTGGGAGAACCTTTCTTTCCACAGCATATATCCGACCGCCCCGCCCAATAAGACGCAGCCGATGGGCACCGCCGTAACTTCCAGTTCGGACCCCAACACGTTGGCCCAGGCTGGGGATTTCGGGTTTGGAACTAAGCAAAAGGTGAAAAATCCAAGGATAGCCACTGCCCAGCAGAGCGACTTTCTCATAATACCCCCCCCGCAATTAGGCGACTTCCCCTGGCCGCCTGAATCAATAACGGTTTTGGGGATACCTCTCCCGGATATTAAACAGGAAAGTTTCCCTATTTTTTAAATGGATTGTCTTGCGGAAGGTATAATAGCACAACCTCGGCAGAAATTATATTCTTAAAACCCATTTTTAGATTTTTTTTCATACCTCCTCCTTTGAGCAGATGCTTTATGGCAGGGAAACAATAATTTTGACTTGAGAGTCCCGATTCATTAAGCTAAATTATCAAAAGCTCTTACGGAACTCACCCTTGATTGATTGAGCCGGCTGCTGGAAGCGGCTAATATTCCCTTCCTCAAGTCTAATCGGGATTTAACTTTTCGAGATCTATGAACTGGGAAAACAAAAAAGTCCTGGTCACAGGCGCCGGAGGTTTCATCGGCAGCCACCTGGTGGAACGCCTGGCGGAACTGGGAGCCCGAGTGCGAGCCCTGGTGCGATACAACTCTCGAAACGATTGGGGCCTAATAGAATTATTGCCGACGTTGGTTAAAGACCATCTGGAGGTGATTGCCGGTGACGTCACCGATCCGTTTGGCACGGCCCGATCGGTGGCTGGTTGCGAGGTAATCTTTCATCTTGCCGCCCTGATCGCCATTCCCTACTCATATACCGCCCCCTCCCAGTTCGTGGCGGTCAATTGCGGCGGCACTCTAAACCTTCTTGAGGCGGCCCGGCAGCAGGGAGTGGAGCGCTTTGTCCACACCTCCACCAGTGAGACCTACGGCACCGCCCAATACACCCCCATTGACGAAAACCACCCCCTTCGAGGCCAATCCCCTTACGCCGCCAGCAAGATCGGGGCGGACAAGCTGGCGGAGAGCTATTACCTCTCTTTCGGGGTGCCGGTGGCGACTATCCGGCCCTTCAACACTTATGGCCCCCGGCAGTCGGCCAGGGCGGTCATACCCACCATCATCAGCCAGGCCCTGAACGGCGATCTCATCCGCCTGGGGAGCCTATCCCCAGTGCGGGACTTGAATTATGTGAGCGATACGGTGGAGGGCTTTATCAAGGTGGCGGAGAGCCCCAGGGCCATCGGCGAGGTGATCAACATCGGCTCCGGGAAGTCAGTCTCTATTGGAGAACTGGCAGGAAAGATCCTGGATCTGCTGGGTGGCAACAAACGTGTGGTTACCGAAGATGAAAGGGTGCGTCCCGAGGCCAGCGAGGTGTTGGAATTACTCTGCGACCACCGCAAGGCCAGGGAGCTGATCGGCTGGGAACCAAGGGTGAGCCTTGAGGAAGGATTAGCCAGAACCATTAAATTTATTCAGGAACACCTCTCCCGCTATAAACCGGAAATCTACAATGTCTAAAAGAGAATCTCACTGGAAAGTCCCTCTCGCAGATGTCACTTTGGGACCGGAGGAGATCGCAGCAGTCACCGAAGTCCTGAAATCCGGCTGGCTTTCCATGGGGCCCAAGACCGAGGAATTTGAGCAGAGATTCAAAGAGTTTTTGGGAGTCAAACATGCCTTTGCCGTGGCCAATGGCACCGCCGCCCTCCATCTGGCCTGCGAGGTGGTGGGGCTCAAGGAGGGCGATGAGGTCCTCTGTCCCGCCCTCACTTTCGTGGCCACTGCTAATGCCATCCTCTACACCGGGGCCAGGCCGGTGTTTATCGACATCAACGGTCCCCATGATCTTAACCTCGCGGTGGCGGACGCCGCCGCCAAGGTGACGGAGAGAACCCGGGCGATCATGGTGCTTCACTACGGGGGCTACCCCTGCGATATGGACGGGGTGCGGGCCCTGGCCGCCAAATATGATTTGCAGATCATCGAGGACTGCGCCCATGCCCCCGGCGCCGTCTATCATTCCCAAGACGGCCCTCAGATGGCAGGCACCATCGGCGACGTCGGCTGCTTCAGCTTCTTCGCCAACAAGAATATGACCACCGGTGAGGGCGGCATGGCGGTCACCAAAGACGACCATCTGGCGGAAAAGATCAGAGTTAGGCGCTCCCATGGCATGACCACCCTCACCTGGGACCGGCACAAGGGCCACAGCTTCAGCTACGACGTGGTGGCTCGGGGGTATAATTACCGGCTGGATGAAATCCGGGCGGCCCTGGGCTTGGTGCAACTCCGCAGCCTGGCGGACAACAATGCCCGGCGCCGGGAGTTAACCGGTTGCTACCGGGAAGGGTTGAAGGATTGCGAGCATTTAGTCCTGCCTTTCCAGGAGATGACGCTGGGCTCCTCCTACCATCTCTTGCCGGTGCTGGTCGAACGCAGCCGTCGGGCCGCCGTGATGAGCGCCCTGGCAGAACAGCAAATCCAGACCAGCATTCATTATCCGGCAGTGCATCGGTTTTCTTATTACCGGAAACTCTGGCCGGCTAGCCATTCCCATCACCTGCCCCATACTGAAGACGCAGTCGCCCGCGAGATTACCTTGCCCCTCTTTCCGACGATGACGGCAGACCAGTTGCGGAAAGTGATCACCTCCGTGCGGGCCTTTTTCTGCAATAATTCGGATTGAGATTAGGGCTGCTGCAGCCCCTGGAGCCGGTGCGGACAGGAAAAACCGGGAGATCGGCAAGACCAGGGTTAATATGATCAAGAATTTTTCCAACTCAAAATCCTGGCCCTTCGGAAACCGGGTAGGCTTTACATTAACCACAATTTCCACCGATGAAGCGGATGGCGAATTAAGCAGATTTTTTTATTATTTCCTTGATTATTTTTACCCCTTTTTGAACTGGCCATTCTTCTGCAGTTTTACGGGCTTCATACCCAATTTTTTTAGTTAGGCCATGTTCCTGCATCACGAATGCCATATGCGCAGCCAACTCTTCTTTATCTCCGCATTTATGAATTAATCCGTTCATTTTATGACTAACCCGCTCTAAGACTGAGCCCGCCTGATCAGAACCTAATACCGGTTTGCCAAACGCCATGGCTTCTAATACTGCAACTGGAAATGGGTCCCAACGCGCCGGGTGGATAAAGGCATCACACAAGAGAAGGTGACGCTCAATCTCCGCAGGTTCCTGCCATCCCGGTAACGCGATATGCCCCTCCAGGCCGAGCGACCTGATCTTGGCCTCCAAGGCAGAGTGCTGCGTTCCTTCACCACAGATTATAAATTTGGAACTTTGATCGGGGCATAGTCCGATGGCCCTGGCAAAGGCCTCTATGGCTAGGTCATATCCCTTTATTTCCTCTAACCGCCCACATGCCAAAAAATTAGTTCCAGGCTCTCTTTTATTAGTTTTTAATAAACCAATCTCCGGCAGGGGAACAAAAAAAGAGAATGACCTCAGTTTCTCTTTTGGACATCCCATTTTCGTCAAAGCTTCGATGGCTGGCTTACCCGTTCCCATCACCACACTGGCAGATCGAAAGATTAATCGCAGCCAGGTTGATCTAGCCAGACCCTTGAAAAACGGTCGCCCACGCTTGAGCCAGGGGGTATCGGTCCAAATTGCGAAGGGATATTGCCTGATACCCATAATAGTTAGCAGCAGCTGGGTAGTTGGCTCGTCCCATCCCCCTATTATAAAAAAAGAATTTTTATCGGTCATCGCTCGACTGACCAAGTGCCAATCAATCCCAAACTTAGTCTGGTAAACCCGGGAACAAAAACCCTGAGCCAAAGTACTCTTCCAAGGATAACTTGCTGAAGTCAATCTCCCAAAATGGACAGTTAGCTCAATTTCAGGATCCTTTCCAATAGCATGAAAAAGAAAATCATTGTAAGGTGTCGGTCTTGGCGTAAACCAATGTAATTTATAAGGTTCTTTTCCCACAGTGAAAATTCCTAATGGAGTCCATAAATCTGAGGGTATCTTATTAAATGTTATCTGTGTAAAAACTTTGGTCGTTACAAGTAAAGGACACTCCTGACTCGATCCTCGCTTGCTTAAGAGTAGTCCCGAATACTGTCAGGCTCAAACCGACCGTCAATGGTTGGCCTACAGTACCAAAGGGAACGGAATTGTTTCATAGAAAAATTGTTACGCTGTAAAGTATGGGAAATCAGGTTCGTTATTTCCGGTCCATGAATCTCAATAATGATCAAATCGACCCGGTCAAGCCATGCTTCTGGATTTGAGGAGAAGACTGCCTTTTCGGCGCCCTCGATGTCCATTTTGAGAATATTTAGCCTGGCAATGGAAAACCGTTCTAGTATTGTAGGCAAGCTTATGCCTTCAATTTCAAAGCCCTTATCTCGAATAGAAGCACCATTGGAAGTGCCGTCGAAAAGAAGATTCTGGTCGCCTGCCCATAAGCCTTTCTTCATTAAGACGGCGCGTTCGCCATATGGCTTCAGATTTTGAGATGCCATTTCGTAGGCAGGCGGATTAGGCTCGAGTGCAATAACCTTGAGCTTGGGAAACCGGGTAAGGAAGTAAGCGGTCGTATCACCGATATAAGCGCCCGCATCTATCATCCATTCGGGATCGCCCGCTGGTTGGAAATGGCCATACTCCTCTCGAATGACATTATTGATGATTGTTCCCACATCTGCCGTTCCCGGTCTGATGACAATTGGGTATTGAAGTTTACGCAGAGTTACAGGCACCGGGGGGAAGGACCCTGAACTATCTGCCCCCAACTGCCTTAGAGCAAACCAGGTCCTGATGCCCTCCTTCTGGGTTACGGAGATAAAATCGAGAAGTCTGGCTCCCACCTTGTAAAATCTGGAGTTGTCCCCTATTAGTCCTCGAATCAGGCTGCGAAAGGCTTCCATCCTAAAAGGTCCCAGATATCTATGACTTTTGCAGCAGCGCCACTACATGGGTTCCCAAAAAAGGAAAACAGGCCTCGACCAAGTCCGCGGCAATCCAAGGCATGGAACCAACCTTCTGGCAATGGGCGGAGCCAGCATCCCTACGGCTTACCTTCTGGACATCTCTTCTAAGAGAGCAACATATTTTTCGATTAGCACATTTTTCTCATAGGATTGCTCAAACAAGGCCCTGCTGCGATTCCCCATCCGGCGGGACTCATCTTCGCTTAAATCCATGAACCGCACGAACGCCTCCGCCAGTGCGGCAGGATCTCCCGGCCTGCAGCTGAACCCCAAACGGTTCTCGGTCACCAGGCGGCTTGCTTCTCCTTCAGCACAGGCAATAATAGGGCGGCCCACGGCCATATAAGCGGCCATTTTGCTGGGGAAATTGATGGACATGTATGGGTCCGAACGCAGGCTGACGAGCAGGGCGTTTCCCCAGGCGAGGATCCCGGACATCTCTTCCACGGGATAGCTACCCGCAAAAATAACATTGTCCAGATGCCGGTCTTCCTTCTCTTTTTTCATCGCCTCCAGATCACGTCCGCCTCCGACGAAAACGACCCGGAAGCGATCGATATGCCGCAATTTTTCGGCCGCAGCCAATATTTTGTCAATACCCTGGAAAGGCCCAATATTGCCGGCGTGAATAATGCAAAATTTTCCCTCTAACTCATAAATCTCACCAAATTTACGATTCCTCTCTGTCACCTGAAATAGGTCGCCGTCCGCCGACGGAGGCGTGACCAGCATCTTTAGCTTGCTGACGCCTGCAGACTGAAGGCGCGAGGCGTAACCATTCGTGAGTACTGATATTCTGTCAGCAAGAGCGTACGCCCCTAAAGCAATCCACTCGGTTATTTTTATCACCAACGAAGAAGAAACCATGCCGCTGCCGCTGATGGCTTCGGGCCATAAATCGACTACGTCCAACAATATCGGGGACTTATACAAGAATTTGAAAAGACCCGCAGCCCATCCGAGAGTCATCGGCGGCGAATGGACAAATATTACATCCATTCTATCGGTAAGCATCAGACCTATAGTCACTACCGAAGCGGTAAAGCTACCGTAATTGAGAATCCTCTTGAACCCGGAAGAGCTATGGTCGGGATAAAGTGGGACCCTGAGAACGCGAACCCCGTTGACCTTTTCCCATTGCCGCCAGGATAGTTTATAGCCGTCGTACAAACGCCCCAGAGGATAGTTCGGAAAGGGGGCAAGGACCGTTACATCATGGCCTCGCTCGGCAAGCCGGGTTGCCAGAGCCATATTTTTGAAATCAGCGCCTTCAGGCCAGAAAATATGGGTGATAATTAGAACTCGCATCCTTGAGACTTATAAGACCCGCGCTGGTAGGGGTGTGATTACCAATTTAATCATGAGGGTTATTAAATTGCCCAAGATAAAAGGATGGCAATTCCAATTCCGACGTTATGACCGGGGATCAGAACTGACATGCAACTGCTTAAATTTGTTTCTGCCAGACAACGCGGTTGACAAAATCGGTATAGCTCTGAAT
>JBAVAG010000085.1:0-13856 GCA_049585595.1 Desulfobaccales bacterium | reverse complement strand
GGCGGGGTCTCCCCGCCCGGGCGCTCAGAGGAGGGATAATTTCAGGCGATTGAATCGATCGGTCCCCCCTGTGGCCCTGAATGGAAGCCGGGCGCCAGCACGGCAACGGCCTTGGCCGGCAAGCCCTGTTTGGAGAAACGGGAGCTTTTAGGGGAAATTTTGGCCGGCTTGCCAGAGGGTGGGAAATGCGCTAATTTCAGATCAGGACTCTCCCTGGGCCAGTCGGCTGATAACAGTCACGGCCTCCTCGATGCTGGGCTTTCTGATACTCAGTCTCTTATCCCCGCGGCTGAGATTGACCAGATAGACTTCCTCTCCCGTTTGGCCATCAGGGCATCTGCCAAAGCCATATCCCCAACCTTGGCGGCGCAAGGTTTCCAGGGTCTTCTCCCAATCCAGCACGGATTTGCCCTCCCCTGCCAGAATTTAGCTGTCAGCTATCGGCCAAAGGCAAAAAATCGGAAGCCATAGTTAAAGTCATGTTTCAAAAATGACTTCAAAAAAATCTACCTGACCTGGTGGCCGCAGGCTTTAGCCTGCGCTCAAGTCATTTAGGATTTTCGCAAGCTAAAGCTTGCGGCTACATCAAAAATTTCTTGGTTTCGCCATATTAGCTGAAAGCTGACAGCTTAAAGCTGAGAGCTATCCCCGTGGGACGCACCCCACACCGGCGACCCGATTCCAGGCTGGAAGCCTGGGTGCACTTTTACCCCTGCTCCACGCCGGGCCGGGGCGCCTCTGAGGGCGAAGCTGGCTCTCTTCTTTACTCTTACCGCTTCTTTTCCATCAGGGCAAAGACTGTGGGGGAAAAAGGAACTTAGCCGGAGGGGCTGGTGCCGGTCCAGGGAGACGGAAAGCCAGCAGCGGCAGCTTCCGGAGGTCTGCGGAATCCTTGCTAGAAGGGGTAAGGCACTGGTATAGTCGATTTTTCCAGGGAGAGCCGCCAGCGCCCCGCAATTTTATCAGGCTCGCGCATCCTCACTTTTTCTAGCATTTTCGTAACCCCAAATTAATTTTTCTTTTATAAATCCCTATCCTGATGAAATCACAATCTAAATTTTTTCAGAGAAATTTTCGGGGCAACCCTGGTCTTGCAAGCAGTGCAGCAGGCCCTGCAACACCCCGGTGACCCAGGTCCAGCCCGGCAGGCCCAGCCAGTCCTCCGGAGATTTCAGGGGCGGCGCCGCCGGAGCCGGGTCTGCCGCCGCCTGCTCGATCCAGCGGCTAATCTCGATGGCGCCTTGCCTGAGCGGGGCGAAACCTGGGGCCGCAGCTTCCAGGGATTCCCCCAGGTCGAGAAGCAGCCTGAGAGAGAAGGCGTCCCCCAAAAACCGCCGCACCAACCGGGCCACCTCCGGGGCCGGGACCGGGGCCAAAACCTCTCCGCCGGGGCCGCCGGCGGGCTTCCGGAGCAAGAGCCCCACCAGGGCCGTATGCGCCACCGCCTGCTCCAGGCCGCCTCCCGGTATTTCCAGGGCGGCGCTCAGGGATTGGGCCGGAACCTCCGTGCCCTCCTCCCCGGCCGCCTCATTAAGGCCCCAGGCAGAAAGGGCCGCCGGCCAGCCCCGGACCGCGGCCTCGCTGTAAAAGGCCCCCAGATTTTGGGCCACCCTGCGGGTCAGGCGAAAGGCCGCCAGGGCGGAGACGGTCTCCGGCGGCGCGTCCCCCTCCCCCAGGGCTGCCACGTAACGGGCCGCAACCTCCCGGGCGGCCGCGGGACCTGCATTTCCTGGGGCAAGATAGCGGCTGGCCGCCCTCTTGGCCAGACGCCAGAAGGGCCCCGTCGGCCCCCGCCGGGCGCTGGAAGTCCCCATAGTCAACTCCGCCGGTTAATGGTTTGGAATGTAGGGGCAGGTTTAAAGCCTGCCCCTACAGGGCGGACCCAGGGATCCGCGGTAATCGCTGCCACCTTCCATCACCCTAACATAACCCCTCTTGCCGCGCCAGCCGTTTCAGGCGGGTTGCCGCAGTCCAGGAGAATTGGGGCTGGCAGGGGAACAGGGAGTTATTATGGCACAAAGGCTCGTTAGCCAGGTCGTAACGGGAACAGGCGCAAGCCCGGGGCCAAAGTTTGGTGCCGGGGATGGGGGAGTAGTGGGCCAGGACCGGGGTGGCCCCCAGTTCCTGCACCCGGCGGATGGAGGCCGCCACCTCCAGCTCGGTCTGGTCCGGCAATCCGGTCAGCAGGTAAACCCCGATCTCTCTGGCGGCAAAGCCGGCCTCTTGCAAATGGGCCAGGGCCGTCTCCAACTCGCCGGCACGCAGTTTCCGGTCCAGCCGGCCTCCTTCCAGGGCGACGGTCTCCACCCCCAGGCGCAGGGTGGCGAACCCGGCCCGCTTGAGCATCCCGGCCACCTCCCGGGTAATGAGTCCGGCCTGGAGACCGTTGGGGGTATGGAAGCGGAAAGTGCGCCCCTGCCTGGCCAGCTCCTCCAGGATCACCCCCAGGTGCTCTTCTGCCCCCCACAGCAAGGCATCGTCGTAGAAGGCCACGTCGCTCAGGCCCCCTGGCCTATCCTGCCAGTGGGCCAACTCCGCGGCCACCGCCCCCGGGCGGCGCCGCCGGTAACGGGGCTGCAGCAGCCGGGAAGCGCAGTAGTCGCAGTTCAGGGGGCAGCCCCGGGAAGTGAGGATGGGGATATAAGAAAGGTATTTTAAGAGGTCCAGGGCCGGATAAGGCAGGTCATCGAGAGCGGCCGGGGGCGGGGCGGCGAGCCCGCCCAATCCCAGGCGGGCCAGCAGGGGAGGCAGTCCCGTTTCCCAGGGGCCGGCCAGCACCAGGTCGGCGCCGCTCTCGGCCCGGGCGTGGTCCGCACAGAGGCTGGCGTAAATTCCCCCCAGGATCACCGGCGCCCCGGGAAAGCATTCCTTGACCAGCCGGATGGCCGCAATAACCCCGGGATACCAGTAAGTCATGAGGGAGGTGACCAGTACGGCCGCGGGGGGCGAAAGCAGGGCCAGGCGGGCCCGGAAGTCCGCCTCCCGGATGCCGTAGCGCCCGAAGCGCCGGGGTGGGAACGATCTCCTTGGGGTAGCGGCCGGTGCCGAAGGGACCGGAGCGGCAGTGGTCCATATCCAGGCAATCGAGGAGGTCGATCTTCGCCCCCAGGCTCCTGAGCCAGCCCGCCAGATAGAGGAGCCCCAAGGGGCGGGCAAAGAAATCATAGGCTGCGAAATCGTAGATCCAGGGGTTGATGAGCAGCAAGGATGGTTGGGAGGCAATCACTTAAAAAAGACCCTTGGGAATCGGCAAGAAAGTTCACCGCATATGACGCAGAGGGCGCGGAGATGATCTTTCTAAGGAAATGGCGGGCTGTGCCCGCCGCCTTTAAATCCAGCCCCCCTGAACCCGCCGCCGACGGCAGTCCAGGATGACCTCCCAGAGGCGCTGGGTTTCGGGCCGGGTGGGGCTGACCGTCAGGGTCAGGACCGCCTCACCGGCAGCGCCCACCTTCAGCGGTTCTGCCGTCCTCAGCCCTGCCACCCAGACGATCTGCCCGCCGCTCACCACCAGGGGAATATGGGGCCTGAGCCAGCGGGGGATCTTGCAGTCCACCAGGAAGTCCTGGAGTTTCCTGGGCCCCGGCGCACCCAGAGGCCAGAAGCGGTCGCCGGCTCGGAAATACCGGACCTCCAGCGGCCAGATGAGCCGCTCCCGGCTCAGCGCCGCCGTCTGCGGCCCCGGCGGGGTGAAGCCTGAGCTCGGGTGAGGGCGGCTGCTCCAGGTCCAGTTCCAGCCCTCCGGCGACTCCAGATTTCCCCGGGGGGCCCTAGGTAGGGCCAGGGCGCCGCCCGGGGAGGGCGGCAAATCCCGGAAAAGGTGCAGCTCCGGGCCGGCCCGGGCCACCCGGGCTTGCCCCAGGGAGATGAGGCCGCCGCTTTTCTTCCCCTGAGCCAGGTCGAGGAGAGCAGCCGTTTGGGCGAGGGTGAGATCCGCCTCCCCGGCCACCCTGGCCGCCGCGGCCCGAAGCACCCGCAACTGCCAGGGGTAATCCAGGGCCCGGAGCCGGCCCAGGTCCAGGTAGTAGAAACCCTGGGCGGGACAGCGCCCCACCTGGGCCAAAAGGCGCCCCGTCTCTCCGGCCAGCAGGCGTTCATCCTCCTGAAGCAGCACCTGGCCGCGCCAGACCGCCTCCCGGAGGCGGGGGTTGTATAGGCGCAACAACTCCGGCAGCAGGTCCAGGCGGACCCGGTTGCGCAGATAGGCGCGGCTCAGGTTGCTGGGGTCCCGGAGGTAAGGGATGGCCTGCTCCTCCAACCAGGCGAGCAGAGGGTTCTTCCCCACCGCCAGGAGCGGCCGGACGACGCCTTCGGGGGTGGCGGGCCACATGCCCTTCAAACCCCCGGGGCCGGCGCCCCGCAGCAGCCGCAGAAAGAAGAGTTCCACCTGATCGTCGGCGGTGTGGCCCAGGGCCAGCTTTTGGTAGCCGTGAACCTTGCAAACCTCCCGGAGAAAGCTGAGGCGCAGTTTCCGGGCCGCCATCTGCAGGGAGAGCCTGGAGCTGCGGGCCAGCTCCTTGACGGCTCCCCGGCCCTGGTGCATGGGCAGCTTTAGCTGAGCTGCCAGACTTTCCACCCAGTCGGCCTCTTCCTGGGATTCCCGGCGAAGGCCGTGGTCGAAATGGCCCACCGCCAATTCCAGTCCCAACTCCTGCCGCCAGCCTGCCAGCAGGTGCAGCAGGGCCACGGAGTCGGGGCCGCCGGAAACCGCCACCAACACCCGGTCGCCGCCGCGGAAAAGCTCTTCCTGGCGCACAAAGCCGAGGACCCGATCCGGCAACTGCGATCCCGGGTTATCGGCCTGGAGGAGAGGCTGTATCAGGCGGCGGCGGTGGGGCAAAGTTCGGCGATGACCTCGAGAATGGCGTCCTTGGAGAAAGGCTTGGCCAGAAAGCGGTCCACCACCGGATCCTGGCTGGCGAGGTCGGCGACGGCAGGGGGCTCCGAGGAGATCATGAGAATACGGCACTCCGGCTGCAGTTCCTTGAGACGGCGGGCCACCTCCAGGCCGTTGAGGGTGGGGAGGTGGAAATCGACTATCGCCACCTGGAAGCCGCCGGCGTCGCCGCCTTCGGCCAGCTCCTGGTGAAATCCCGGAGAAGCGGTGACCAGGTAGCCGGCCCGGTGCAGAATGGCCACCAGGGCTTCCCGGGTCCAGGGGTCGTCGTCAATCACCAAAATCCAGGAATTCATCGCAGTCACCGTCTCCGGCCTCGGGGACCCGCCAGGGCGCCGTCCGGTGCTTTCCCCCGAAGGCGAGGATCAAGGGGCCTCATAGCCTGCGTTTCGCCAATAACCCGATTTTCCATCAAGATACCCTTCCCGGCCGGGCCGCTAATCAACCCTCCGGGGATTCCCCGCCGCTGGCCGCGGGGAAGGCCAGGTGGAAGGCGGCGCCCCGGCCTGGGCTGCTCTCCACCCAGATACGCCCGTGGTTGGCCTCCACCAGGGTCTTGCAAATATAGAGTCCCAGGCCGGTGCCATCCGGTTTCTGCCCGGAGAGGCGGAATTTTTCAAAAAGATGCTCCTGTTCCTCGGGGCCCAGCCCGGAGCCGCTGTCGGCCACGACAATCTCCACTTCCCGGGGCTGGGGACCATTTAGGAGCTGGGCCGAAAGTTGGATGTGGCCCCCGCCCGGGGTGGCGGCCAGGGCGTTTGCCAGGAGATTCGACAAGACCCGATCCAGGGAAGGTTCATCCACCATGAGAGGAGGCAACTCCGGCGCCGGGGGCGCCTGCAAGTCCACCCGCTGATGCTGGGCCAGGAGGGCGAAGCGATGCAGCAGCCGCTGGATGATGAACCCCGGGGGCACCGCTTCCGGCCTCAGGACCAACCTGCCGGATTCGAAGCGGCTCAGGTCCAGGACGTTGTGCAGGTGCAACAGCAGGCCTTCGCTGCGCCCGATAATCCCTTGCAACCTGTCCCGGATCTCCGGAGGCAGGGTTTCGTCCTCCAGGGCCTCGATGGTGAGGCGCACTCCGGTGAGCGGGGCCTTGATATCATGGACGATCATGGCCAGAAAATCGGCGTTGGCGGCGATCCGGTCCCGCTCCTCCTGGAGCAGGCGGGTCTTTTCTCTCAAGGCACTGGTCATGGTGTTGAAGGACTCGGCCAGTTCCCCCAACTCGTCCCGGCTGGTAACCGGAATGTCCCCGGTCAGGTCCGCCCGGGCCGCCCGGCGGGTACCCTCGGTTAGATGGGAGATCTGGCGCCGCATCCCCTTGGACAGCCAGAAACTCAAGACACCGCCCAACAAGGCGGCGGCGCCGCCCACCCCAAAGATCACCAGCTTCAGGGTGAGGAGGGTGGGCTCCAGTTCCCTGCGGTTAACCCCTACCACGATGAGGTTTTCCCAGGGTTTCTCTTCTCCTTCCAGGGGCAGAAAATTTATGGTATAGGAGTCCTTCCCCAAGGACAGGGTCTGGATGCGGTTGACGGCGCCGGATGCGCTGGCGGCCAGGTCTTTGCCGCGCCGGAGTTGGTTCAGGGCGCTCTCCGGCAATTCTTTAAAGGAATTGACCACCAGGTGGTTGCCATAGAAGATGGCCACCTCGGCGCCGGGACGGGACAGGGATTTCACGAATCCCCGGTCGACGAGGACCCCGGTGAGCACCACCCCAACGATCTTCTCTCGATAGCGGATGGGAGCCGAGGCCATCAAAGCGATGGTGTCCTTCCAGGGAGTCATGCGGGAGGCCTCCTTGCCCTGGAGGCCGGCCCGGACCAGGGGATTACTGGAGATGTCGGTCCCCACGCCGCCGGGTTCATGGGCCCGGACCTGGACCACCCCCTGGTAATCGGTGATGGTGAGGATATCGAGGCCGGTGGCCTTCATCATCGGGGTAACCAGGACGCGCAAGGCCTCGACGTTACCCGCAGCCATGAGTTCACCGTAGGTGGGGTTGTCCGCCAGCAGGTCAGCGGCCTGTTCCACCCGCTGGATCGTCCCCTGGTATTCCGCCAACACCAGGCGGCCCACCAGCTCCACCCGCTGCCGGTGCCCCTCCAGGACCTGGCGGGTGGCCAGGTATTGCATCACCAGCAGCAGACCCACCAGGGCCACCAACAGAGAAAACAGGGTGACCCCCAAGAGCTTGCTGCCCACCTGGCTTTTCCTGCGAATCGGCCACATTATTAAAATAATAGCATATTCGGGTGGCTAACAGTAGTATCCGGCAGGTTTTTTGCGGAGCGCCGGAAACGCGGCAATAACCGATGCAGCCGCTGGCAAGGCTGGCATTATCCGGGTGGCCGAGGGAATCACCCACCGAAACCCGGCCCCAGGTATAAAAATGAGGGTTTTCAGATCGGGATTTGCTCTAACCCAAGAGAAAGGCGGCAATGATCTCGTACAGCGGCATGACTATGGCCCACAACACTCCGGTGTATAAAAGGAGCAGGATGAGGACGAAGCCCACCGGCTCCAGATAGCTATACAGGCGGGACAACTGGGGGGGCAGCAGGATGGAAAGGATGTGGGATCCGTCCAGGGGCGGAATGGGGAACAGGTTGAACAAGGCCAGGATGATGTTGATGCTGACTCCGTAGTAAGCCAGTTTCAGGAGACCCTGGCCGCCCAGACCGAGATGCAGCACGGCGGCGAAGACCACCGCCAGGGCCAGGTTGCTCAAAGGGCCGGCCGCGCTCACGGTGACCTCGCCCCAGCGGTAATTCCGGAAGTTCCGGGAATTGACCGGCACCGGTTTGGCCCAGCCCAGCAAAATACCGGCATGGCTCAACAGGAGGAGAGCCGGCACCAGGATGGTGCCCACCGGGTCGATGTGGGGTACCGGATTCAGGGTGATGCGGCCCAGCATCCTGGCGGTGGGGTCGCCGTTGAGCAGGGCCACGTAACCGTGGGCCACCTCGTGGACAATCACCGAAAAGAGCAACACCACGACCAGGAGGGCCATTTCCATGAGGTAAGGGAGGCTGAAAGTGGGCATGTTTTGAGTTTCGAGTCGTAGGGGCGACCCGCTGGGTCGCCCAGTGTGTAAAGTTACTATTAAGTATTGTCAGTAACTTATTGGTTACGAATGATTTTAGGTGGGGGCGGATTTGACCCGGCCCCTTAAGTCCTCAGCTTCCCCGCAGCAAGGCCTCCCCGGCAGCCCGCAGCCTGGCCAGGCTCTCCTCCGAGAAGGCCTCGAAGTAAAAGCGCACCACCGGTTCGGTGCCGGAAGGGCGGAAACAGACCCAACTGCCGTCTTCCAGGAGATACTTGTGGCCGTCCAGGGTGAGGTGCTGTTTCACGGTGAGGCCGGCAAACCTGGCCGGAGGCTGCTTCAGGCTTACCAGCAGGCGCTCCTTGGCCTCCGGGGTCAGGGCGAAATTGAGGCGGCGATTAAAAACCGGGCCGCCGATCCGGGAAAACAGATCGGCCCGCAGCTCGGGGAGCCCCTTGCCGGTGCGGGCCACCATCTCCGCCACCATCAGGCAGGCCAGGATGCCGTCTTTTTCCGGCAAATGACGCTTCATGGAGAACCCTTCGCTCTCCTCCCCCACCATAATAGCCTGGTCAGAAACGATATAGGGCCCCAGGTGTTTGAAGCCCACCTTGGTCTCGAAGACCGGCCGGCCATAGAGTTGGGCCACCCGGTCCAGCAGATGGCTGCTGGCCACGCTGCGGGCCACGCCGCCTTCCCAGCCCCGGGTGCGGATCAGATAGTCGAGGAGCAGGCCCAGGATTTCGTTGGGTTCACAGTATTCCCCGGCGGCGTCCAGTACCCCGAAGCGGTCGGCGTCGGCGTCCACCGCCAGCCCCAGGTGGGCCCCGGCGGCCGGCACGCGGCCAGCCAGCTCCTTAAGGACCGCTGCCGCGGGCTCCGGCCGCTGCCCGCCGAAATATGGGTCCCGCCAGCCATGCAGCAATTCCACCTCCACCCCTGCCTGGCGGAGGAAGTCATCGAGATAACCCCGGCCGGTGCCGTAGAGGACGTCCACCACCACCTTGAGGCCGCCCCTATGCAAGACCTCGAGGTCGAGGAGCGTCCTCAGGTGCTGAAAATAAGCCTCCCGGGGGTCGAGGTCGATGATCAACCCCTGGGAGCGGGCGATCCCCAGGGAAAGGAGTTTGACGGCCTCGGGGTTGAGACGGTTGGCCAGGGCCTCGATGGGCTGGGTCACCGCTTCCGGGGCCGGGCCGCCGCTCAGGGGCGAGAACTTGAGACCGCCGTATTCCGGAGGGTTGTGGCTGGCGGTGATGTTGATCCCCCCGGCACGGCCATCCTGGCGGATGGCGAAGCTCACCACCGGGGTGGGGCAGTCCCGGGTGCTGAAATAAGAGGTGATGCCGTTGCCGGCCCTCACCTCGGCGGCGGCTGCCGCAAAGGCCTCGGAGCGAAACCGGGTGTCATAGCCGATGACCACGCCTCGGGAGGCTAGCCCTTCCTGCTGGAGGTAGGTGGCGATGGCCTGGCAAACCAGACGGGCATTGGGAAAGGTGAAATCCTCGGCGATAATCCCACGCCACCCGGAAGTGCCGAATTTAATCGCCGCCATGGGAAAGACCTCAGGGGAGAAACGGGGATTGGGAGGCATTGAGAGAAGGGAAAAGGCAAAAGGCAAAAGTAAAAAGGGAAAACCTGCAACTTCTAACCTTTGCCTTAATCCCCCGTATGGTTCTGATCTAGGATTTTCCCTCTAACCGGATTCCGGAAAGCGCCCTTAGGTGCCGAGATCGTAGGAGGCCAGGTATTTTTCCTGCTCCGGGGTCAGGGTGTCGATTTCCGTTTCCATGGCCGCTAATTTCATGCGGGCGATCTCCCGGTCGATCTCTTCCGGCACTGGATAGACCTCTTTTTGGAATTTCTGATGGTTCTTGGAGATGAATTCCGCGGCCAGGGCCTGGTTGGCAAAGCTCATATCCATCACCGCGGAGGGGTGCCCTTCCGCGGCGGCCAGGTTCACCAGGCGGCCTTCGGCCAAAACATAAAGGCGTTTGCCGTTTTTCAGGACATATTCCTCGACGAACTCCCGGAGGGGGCGATGGCCGGTGCTGATGCGACCCAGCGCGGCGAGATCGATCTCCACGTTGAAGTGGCCGGAATTACTGAGGATGGCCCCGTCTTTCATGACCAGAAAGTGTTCCTCCCGGATGACATTGATATCGCCGGTGAGGGTGCAGAAGACGTCGCCCACCTGGGCGGCCTGGCTCATGGGCCGCACTTCGTAGCCGTCCATCAGGGCTTCCAGGGCCTTGAGGGGATTGACCTCGGTGACGATGACCCGGGCTCCCAGACCCCGGGCCCGCATAGCCAGACCCCGGCCGCACCAGCCATAGCCCGCCACCACGAAGATGCTGCCGGCCATCAGGCGGTTGGTGGCCCGGAGGATGCCGTCGAGGGTGGACTGGCCGGTGCCATAGCGGTTATCGAAGAGATATTTGGTCATGGCGTCGTTCACCGCAATGATGGGATATTGCAGCACGCCGTCCCGGGCCATGGCCTTGAGGCGGATGACCCCGGTGGTGGTCTCCTCGGTGCCGGCAAAAACCCCGGAGACCAACTCCTGGCGCTTGGTATGAACGGTGAACACCAGGTCGGCGCCGTCGTCCATGGTCATCTGGGGTTTGAGGTCCAAGGCCTGGTTTATATGGCGGTAATAGGTGCCGCCGTCTTCCCCCTTGATGGCGAAGGTGGGAATGCCTTCATTTCTGGCCAGGTAGGCGGCCACATCATCCTGGGTGCTGAGCGGATTGGAGGCGCAGACATGGACGGTAGCCCCGCCAGCCTTGAGCGTGGCCGCCAGGACCCCGGTTTCGGTGGTGACGTGGAGGCAGGCGGCGATCCTGAGGCCGGCCAGGGGCTTTTCCCGGGCAAAACGCTCCCGGATAGCGGTCAATACCGGCATGTCCTGCTGGGCCCACTCCACCCGCAGCAGCCCTTTATCGGCCAGAGTTATATCCTTAACGTGGTAATCCATGTATTCCTCATTTGGCGGCGGCTATGGGGTGGCAGACAAAGTTGGGGGAGGGGCCCTTCAGACCGGCCTTTTCCCGCAAGATGTCAATTTTATTGCAGTATTCCCAGGTGAAGTCCGGGTCGGTGCGGCCGAAATGGCCGTACGCCGCGGTCTTCTTGAAGATGGGACGCTGCAGGTCCAGGTATTGGATCATGGCCGCGGGCTTGAAGCTCCAGGTATCCTTGATGATCTTCAGGAGATTGGCTTCCGGGACGGCGGCTTCTTCATCGGTGTAAACCATGATGGAGAGGGGGTCCGGCAGGCCGATGGAATACGCCAGCTGCACCTCGCAACGGTTGGCCAGCCCGGCGGCCACCACGTTTTTAGCCACGTGGCGCAGCATGTAGGAGGTGGTGCGGTCCACCTTGGTGGGATCCTTGCCGGAAAAGGCGCCGC
The DNA here is from genome assembly GCA_049585595.1 of Desulfobaccales bacterium. Lineage (GTDB taxonomy): Bacteria > Desulfobacterota > Desulfobaccia > Desulfobaccales > 0-14-0-80-60-11 > JAPLJC01. The sequence goes on along the minus strand of JBAVAG010000085.1, from coordinate 2,498 downwards.
CGCCGTGGTAACCCCGGCCGCCGTAAGTGTCCACGATGATCTTGCGGCCGGTCATGCCGCAGTCGGCTCGGGGCCCCCCCACCACGAACCGCCCGGTGGTGTTGACCAAAAATTTGGTGTCCACCAGCAGGTTGGCCGGGATGGTCTTTTTGATCACTTCTTCGACAATGGCCTCTTCCAGGTCGTCATGGGTAACCTCGGGATCGTGCTGGGCCGCGATGACCACCGTATGGATGCTCTTGGGCGCCTCTTCTTCGTAGCGCACCGTGACCTGGGTCTTGCCGTCCGGGCGCAGGAAGGGCAAGGTACCGTTCTTGCGCACCTTGGCCAGGCGTTCCGCCAGGCGGTGGGCATACCAGATGGGCATGGGCATCAGATTTTCGGTGGAGGTGGAGGCATAGCCGAACATCAGGCCCTGGTCCCCGGCGCCCTGCTCCGGCGTCAGGCCGCGGCCTTCGACCCCCTGGGCGATATCCGGAGACTGCCGGTCCATGGAGGTGAGCACCGCGCAGGTCTCCCAATCGAAGCCCATGGAAGAGTCAGAATAACCTATCTCCTTGATGGTCTCCCGGACGATGTCGGGATAGTCGATGCGGGCAGTGGTGGTGATCTCTCCGGCAATCATGGCCATGCCGGTGGTCACCAGGGTTTCGCAAGCCACCCGGGCATATTTGTCCTGGGCAAGGATGGCATCCAGGATAGCGTCGGAAATCTGGTCCGCCACCTTATCGGGATGCCCCTCGGTAACCGACTCCGAGGTGAATAAAAAGGATCTGGCCATACTCTGTGGGCTCCTTAACCTAAAAATAACGGCTCACGCCGAAGGGTCCCCGGCGCTAAACCGTATTATTTTAACTATGAACGGAGAAAATTGCCAGAGGTTTTTCGGCGTGGGTAGAATCTTTTAAATGATTGTGCCGGTCCACCAGGATAACGTTGGGTTGGTGCCGCTGCACCTCCGCCGCCTCGTAGGTGGCGTAGGTGGTGATGATGATCAGGTCTCCGGGGGCCCCCTTGCGGGCGGCGGCGCCATTCAGGCAAATGATCCCGCTGTCTGCTTCGCCTTCCAGGGCGTAGGTTTCAAATCGCTCGCCGTTGGAGATGTTATAGACGTGGACCATTTCATAGGGCAAAATATCCGCGGCCCGCATCAGCTCCCCCGAGATGGTGAGGGACCCTTCATAATTGAGGTCGGCTTGGGTGACGGTGGCCCGGTGGATCTTGGATTTCATCATTACACGCAACATGCTGGGCTCTCCCTGAGCATCATATTGTCAATGAGCCTGGTCTGGCCTACCCACACCGCCAGCAGCAGGCGGGACTCCCCATGGACGGCCTCCACTTCCTCCAGGGTATCGGGGTTCACCAGGGCCAGGTAGTCAATCCGGGTAAAAGGCGCCTGGGTGATGATCTTGCTAACCGTTTGCAAAATCTGTTCCCGGGAGGTAACCCGGTTTCCCGCCAGCCGCCGGGCCGCCCTGAGCGCCTGATGCAGGCACAGGGCGGCGCTCCGCTCCTCCCGGCTCAAATAAGTGTTTCTGGAACTGAGCGCCAGGCCGTCCGGGTCCCGGACGATGGGCCGGCCCACCACCGTGAGGGGCAGGTCCAGGTCAGCCGCCAGCCGCTTGATCACCACCAACTGCTGGTAGTCCTTCTCCCCGAAGATGGCGGCGTGGGGCTGCACCTGGTTAAAGAGCTTCAGCACCACGGTTGCCACCCCCCGGAAGTGCCCCGGCCGGGAGGCGCCGCACAACCCACGGCTGAGCTGCTCCACCTCCACGAAGGTCTGGTAGCCCGGGGGATACATGGCCGCGGCCTTGGGGGTGTAGAGGAGGTCCACCCCCACCGCCCGGGCCAGGGCCGCATCCCCCTCCAGGTTCCGGGGATAGCGCTCCAAATCCTCCCCGGGCCCAAATTGGGCCGGGTTGACGAAGAGGCTCACCACCAGCTTGTCGCTGATGGTCTTGCCATACTCCATCAGACTTAAGTGCCCCTCATGGAAATAGCCCAGGGTGGGCACCAGAGCGATCACTAGTCTTCTGGCCCGCCAGCCCACGGCCAGGGCCCACATCTCTTGCGGATCGCTGACGATCTCCATAAAAAAACAAACCCCCGGCCGATTCTCTGGGGGTTTTCGCACCGCCCGCCGAGTCTCGGTCCGTCACCACGGATCCAAGCCCTGGGTTTTAGATTAAGTCACCAATATTTATCATCTTTGTCAGAGGAAAGTCAATACGAAGGCAAAAGTAAAAAGGAAAAAGGCAAAAAAAATCGGTTTTTCAATTTTTTTCTGGTTCCCAAGCTCCTGCTTGGGAACCCATTTTTTCGCCAGGCTCCGCCTGGCAAGAAATTATAGTTAGAAATTATCCTTGTATTACAATACCTTGCCCAAGCAGAGCTTGGGACAAAATTCCCGTTCCCAAGCTCCCGCTTGGGAACGAGAAAGGGGTGACCCAGCGGGTCGCCCCTACTTATGGGATTGGGGGTGGGGGTTTGGG
>JBAVAG010000084.1:0-22252 GCA_049585595.1 Desulfobaccales bacterium | reverse complement strand
TCTTTCGACAAGGGAGGAATAACTCGATATGACTGAATTCAAAGTCTCGCTGTTTTACGATTGCCCGCATTGCAAATCGCGTAATTTCTTCGATCCCTACAGCTTTTGGGAATATTCGGGGAATTTCAAATGCGCCGGCTGTGGCACCCTCTACTATGCCGAGTGGGAAAACGGCCAGCGGGTGGTGGAGCCGGAAAAGGCCCGGGGCACCGATTACATCCTGCCGGGTTACGCGGAAACCTCAGACCTCAAGCCCCTTTCCGGGGAAGGCAAGACCTCGGCGCCGCCTTTCGCCAATGTCACCTTCCTGGGCAAACCCAAGAACCTGACCGAATCGGCTCGCGGCAAGCTGGTCGCCTGCACCCAGCTCAAGCCGGAAGATCTGGACGGCAGTTGCTGGAAACGCATCAGCGCCCAGCGGAAGTATGGGAAATCCTGGTAGCCGCCGGGTAACTTTGGAACAGAGGAGGAATGCTCGATATGGCGAAGATTCTTTGCGAAGATTGCCGGGATTTCAAATATACCTATGACCCGCAGATTTCCAAGATGCTCTACGGCCACTGCCGGGCCATCGAATATCCTTTCCTGCTTGGCATTTTCAAGGAAGCGCGGCCTGGAGCCTGGACGGCTCCCAAGGAATGCAAATTCTTCCACGAAAAGAAAAAGTAGGATAAGATAGACCTCACACCGGGGGGGCCGCCTTACCGGCGCCCCCTATCTTTTCGCACCCCCTCCAACCCCATGAAGGATTATTCACTGTACTACAGGGACCAGCGCCTGAGCGAAGCCGAGGTGGTCGATTACCTGGGCCGGGCCTGGGACGAGCTTTTCGACCTGGAGTTCGACCCGGTCTTCGGCGCCTGGCGGGGCATCCACCTGGAGGTGGCCAGCGACACGGTGCACATCACCTGGGAGACCATGTATGCCGGCCCGCCCCTGATGATTTCTATCTCCCGGAGCAGCGGCGCCATCAGAATGGACTTTCCCCCGGCGGCATTTCTGGAACTGGAGGAGGCAGCCATCGAGCGGCTCCGCCAGCAGCCGCCGAAAGGCCGGAGGTAAAGGCGGCGGTCCGGGAAAGAAAATCACTTTAGCTTGCAAGCTGTGGGACCTCTGCTGAATTAAGGGAAGCCCCAGGGAAAGGAGAACCACCGATGGATTGGGGAATGCAAAATCGCCTGGGCCAGCTTATGCCCAATGGCAAATGTTTTTTTATGCCGATTGATCATGGCTATTTTCAAGGGCCGACCCGGGGTCTGGAGAGGCCGGGTGAGACGGTAAAACCGCTTCTTCCTTATGTGGACGCCATCTTTTGCACCCGGGGGGCCCTGCGGGCGGCCATCGATCCTTTAAACAGCAAACCGATTGTCCTGAGGGTGTCCGGATGCACCAGCATGGTGGGAGAAGATTTGGCCAACGAGGAGCTCACCACCTCCATCGAGGAGATTATTCGTTTGAACGTAGCGGCCGTGGGTCTCTCCGTCTTTATCGGCAGTCATTATGAAAAAGAGTCCCTGAAGAATCTCACCGACATGGTAAACGTCTGCGAGGATTTTGGCATCCCGGTGATGGCGGTTACCGCCGTGGGCCGGGAATTGGAAAAACGGGAGGCGCGTTACCTGGCGCTAAGTTGTCGCATTGCGGCGGAATTGGGCGCCAGGGTGGTTAAGACTTATTGGTGCGAAGATTTTGATAAGGTGGTTTACGGCTGTCCGGTTCCGGTCATTATGGCCGGTGGGCCTAAGTGTGAGACGGAACTGGAGGTCCTGGAATTTGTTCATGATGGCATCAAGAAGGGAGCGGTGGGGATCAACCTGGGCAGAAACGTCTGGCAGAGCCCTCATCCGGTGGCGATGGCCAAGGCCTTAAGGGCCATTGTGCATGACCAGGCTTCCCTCAAGCAAGCTCACGAAATATTAAAGAAGAGCAAAGAAAAGAGGGCCACCGCCAAGGCATAGCAGTAGTCAGTAGCCAGTAGTCAGTAATCAGTAAACAGTAATCAGTAGTCAGTAGTCAGTAGTCAGTTTGTGCAGCTATCGCGCTCCGTTTTTGCCTTTATCTTATGCCTTTACTGGCTACTGGCTACTGATTACTGGGGCGGGCCCGCATATGCTGGTAGCCAGATACTACAACAATAACGATATCCGTCTGGAGGAGCTCCCCATCCCGAAGATCGGGCCGGGGGAGATCTTGGTAAAGGTGCGCGCCAGCGGCATTTGCGGCACCGATGTCATGGAATGGTACCGGATTAAAAAGGGTCCCCGGATTTTGGGCCATGAGATCGCCGGGGAGATCGTCGAGTCAAAATCCCGCCGCTACCGGAAAGGACAGAGGGTCTTCGTCAGCCATCACGTGCCCTGCAATCAGTGCAAATACTGCCGGGCGGGAAACCATACTGCGTGCGATACCCTGCACCGGGGCAATTATGATCCCGGCGGCTACAGTGAATTTGTCCGGGCGCCCAAGATTAACGTCGATTACGGGGTGTACGTCCTACCGGATCAGGTTTCCTATGCCGAAGGAACCATGATCGAACCGTTGGCCTGCGGGATACGAGGACTGAAGTTGCTCGATCTCCGGGAAGGCCACACCGTCCTGATTCTGGGCTGCGGCATCTCCGGCATTCTGAATATTCAATTGGCCAGGTTGACCGGCGCCAGGGTGGTGGCCACCGATGTTAACGAGTATCGCTTGAGGAAGGCCAAGGAGTTTGGCGCCCATGAGGTGAGGCACGCCGATCAGGACCTAAACATTAAGGCGGAGAGGGTGATCGTCTGTACCGGAGCCCCCCGGGCGGTGGGGCAAGCCTTCCATTGCCTCGATAAGAAGGGGATTATGCTCCTTTTTGCCATCCCGGACCGGGATATTGCCCTTCCCATCCCGGACTTTTGGAGAAATGAGTTTACCGTGACCTCATCTTACGGCGCCGCCCCGGTCGATCTGGAGGAAGCCTTGCAATTCATTGCCGATAAGAAGATCAATGTCATAGACACCATAACCCAGAAGCTGCCGCTGGCACGGATTCAGGAGGCCTTCCAGATTGTCAGCGCGGCCCAGGAATCCTTAAAGGTGGTGCTGGAGCTTAAATAACCATCAACCAGGCGGGTTTGGGGCAGGGGGAAAGGAGCCGGCAGGCCGGGCCTTTCCCCTCGAATTTTTTTAGGCGGTGTGCCCTTTCTTGTAGAGGGGCGACATGTCTCGCAGGGTCTGAACGATGCCCGGCATGACCTCCAACACCCGGTCGATGTCGGCTGGGGTGGTCTCCCGGCCCAGGGAAAAGACCAGGGTGCCCTGGGCCAGGGCGAAGTCGAGGCCGGTGCCGATAAGGACGTGGGAGGCCCGGAGCGACCCCGAGGCGCAGGCGGAGCGGGTATTGACTATGATGCCCTCTTCTTCCAACAGCATCATCAGGCTCTCGCCTTCGACGTAGGGCACCGAAACGGACAAAAGGTGTGGCAGGCAGCGATCGGGATGGCCGTTGATCTTGATCTCCGGGACGCCGGCCGCCAAGCCCTGGCCCAGGCGCTCTTTCAGGGCTTTAAGCCGGGGCAGGCGCTCGGGCATTTCTCTGGCCGCCAGTTCGGCGGCGGCGCCCAGGCCGACGATGCCCACCAAGTTTTCAGCGCCGGCCCGGCGCTTGTTCTCCTGGAGGCCGCCATCCAGCAAGGGCAAGATGGGGGTCCCTTTGCGGATAAAGAGGGCCCCGACCCCGGGGGGACCATAAAACGGGTTGGCCGCCAGGCTCAGCAGGTTGACCCCCAGCTCCTGGACATCCACCGGGATGGCGCCCACCGCGGCCACTGCATCGGTGTGCAAAGCCACCTTGTGCTGCCTGGCGATCCCGGCGATCTCGGCGATGGGCTCGACGGTGCCGATCTCGTTGTTGGCCGACATGACGCTGATGAGGATGGTCTCGGGGGTGATGGCCTTTGCCACCGCCGCCGGGTCCACCAGGCCGTATCGGTCCACGTCCAGGGAGGTCACCCGGTAGTCCAGGAGGCGCAGGGTGCGCAAGGAATTGAGCACGGATTTATGCTCGATATTGGAGGTGATCAGGTGGCGGCCCTTCTCCCGGAGGCCGATGGCCACACCCTTGACGGCGTGGTTGTTGGCCTCGGTGCCGCCGGAGGTGAAGACCACCTCTTTGGGATCGGCATTGATCAGCGCCGCTACCTGGGCGCGGGCCTTTTCCAGCGCGGCGGCGGCCGGCTGCCCCATCTGATTGTCCGTGGCAGGGTTGCCGAACACGGTCTCCAGGTGCCGGACCATCGCCTCTTTGACCTGAGGATGGAGGGGCGCCGCGGACAGATAGTCCAGGTAAGTCAAGCCCATGATTTTAAAAAAACCTCCTCTGCCCGCGGCCGGTTAATGATCGTGTTCATGGGGCAGTTCCTGCCCGCAGGACATGCAGAAATGGGCCTCGTCGTCCACCTTCATCTCGCAGTAGGGGCAGTAGCACTGGCCGGTGCCCTTGTGGTGAGGCTCCCGGTCGGCTTCGCCGGTAGCCGGCTTGCCGGCCAGGCGGTCCTGGTAGTTCTTGATGGCGGAGTGCAGGGCGTCTGCCCCCAGGTTGGAGCAGTGCAGCTTGTTAGGCGGCAGGCCGCCCAGGGCCGCGGCCACGTCGGCGTTGGTGATCTTCATGGCCTCTTCCAGGGTCTTGCCCTTGGCCATGGAGGTGATCATGCTGGAAACCGCGATGGCCGCTCCGCAGCCGAAGGTCTTGAATTTAACGTCCTCGATGCGGTTGTCCACCACCTTGATATAGACATTCATGATGTCGCCGCACACCGGGTTGCCGACTTCGCCGATGCCGTCGGCATCCAGGATTTCGCCGACGTTGCGGGGATTCTTGAAATGGTCCAAGACTACCGGGGAATATGCCATGAGACGTGACTCCAAATTTTTTAATTAAACCAAATCTGTAATATTTGAAGATAAGATTTGCAGGAAGATAAATCAAGGATAAACCAAAGAAGTCCGGATAGTTATGAACTAAGGTTACTTTGGACGGAAATAATTACCAGGGTTGGCGCGCTGGCAATCCTTGATAGATCCTTGGCAACCCCGCCGCGGCGGCCCTATCCAAATTTTTTTAACCCTCCCCAAGGTTCTCAGGAAGCCCTGGCATGGTATGATGATAGTTAAGGCAGGTCCGGGGCATTTGGCCTCAGAAAGGTGCGAGGGCCGGAAGCAGCCGCCCCGGTGGGCGGAGGGGCTGCCGGATAATGAGGAGGAAGGGTGCAATTTGACTGTCCCCGGGTGCTGGCGGATTTTCCGGCGGCACAGCTTAGGCTGCAGAACCGGGAGCCCGCCCGGCTAATTTGGGATGAACATGGTGGGTCCTGCGTGCTGCGGGTGGAAGGTCTGGAGGTTCTGGAGGCCCCGGAACTCCAAGGGGAGGCGAGTATCTGGCTGGAGGCTCTCCTGCCCCCGCCCGCGTCCCTGGCGGATCTGATCGAGGGGTTCGCCGCACGGCACGAGCTGCGCCTGGAGCCGACGCCGGCCATGGCCGAACTGCTGGAGACCCCAATCCTGGCCGCCTGCCACCTTCCCGGTCAAAACCTCTTCATCTTTTGCGAAGCACCCCGGCTCTCGGCACAGCGCCGCGGCCCTGAGCGCCTGGAACTGCGGGTCAGCGGCGCCTTCCAGACCCGGCGGCTCTCAAGCCGGGAAACGGACCTCATCATCCACCTGACCATGGCGTCCAGCTCCCGGCTGCTGTCAAGTCTGCTGGCTTGGAGCTGATCCCCACCCCCTAATCCCTTACTCCTCCATGCTCCCTGCTTACTGCTCACTGCTCACTGCTTACTGCTTACTTCTTAGAAAGGTGGATGTAGGTGCACATAGCCTTGGCCACCAGGCGCTCCCCCTGGCGCACCTCCACTTCCCCCAGGGAGATGGTGCGGCCCCGCTTGGCGATGCGGGCCACCGCCTCTACCTCACCCTCCTTCACCGCGGCCAGGAAATTGATCTTCATCTCCACGGTGTTGATGGTTTCGCCTGGCGCCGCCAAGCTGTAAAGGGCGTAGGCCACCGCCTCGTCCGCCAGGGCGGCGATCATGCCGCCTTGCAACAGGCCGATGGCATTCGCCAGCTCCGGCTTGAAGGGTAAAAGGAAGCGGGCGTAGCCCCGCCCCAATTGCGGCACCTGGATGCCCACGAAGCGGATGAAGGGGTTGGCGGCCAGGCGGGCGCGTATGGGGGCTTCCGCCTCCGGCGTCAAGGGTTCAATTTCGCTTTGCATGAGATTCTCCGCAAAAAAATCTTTAGCTCAGACACCCCGAGAGGCAGATCGATTCCTGATTTTCCGTTTTTCGTTCTTCTTAGAAACTGGCCCAGGGGGCCCAAACAAAAAAATCGAAAAACCCCAAAAGAAAAACCGGAATCGAAAAACGTTTATCCGGGGCTCTATGGTAAAATATCCATGATCCAAGGAAATAACTAGCCAGGGGGGATTATACATGAAAATTGCCATCAGCGGCAAAGGCGGGGTGGGCAAGACCACCCTGGCGGCCCTGCTCATCAAATATTTTCAGGACCAGGGCAAAAAGGTGCTGGCAGTGGACGCCGACCCGGACGCCAATCTGGCCCTGGCCCTGGGGGTCCCCGATCCGGAGAACATCGTGCCCCTGAGCCAGATGAAAGAGATGGTGGCGGAGCGCACCGAATCCCAGCCCGGCAAGATGGGGGGCTTCTTCAAGCTGAACCCCAAGGTGGATGACATCCCCGAGAAGTTTGCCCGGCAACTGGACGGGGTCAAGCTCATCGTCATGGGCGGGGTGAAGAAGGGCGGCAGCGGCTGCATCTGCCCTGAAAGTGTGCTGCTGCGCACCCTGGTGACCCACATGGTGCTCCTCCGGGATGAAGTGGTGGTCATGGACATGGAGGCGGGGATCGAGCACCTGGGGCGGGCCACCGCCAAGGGGGTGGACCGGCTCATCGTGGTGGTGGAGCCGGGCCGCCGCAGCGTCGAGACGGCCTTGCACGTGCGGCAGTTGGCCGGAGACCTGGGACTGCAGCGGGTGGCAGTGGTGGGCAACAAGATCCGCGGGGAGGCGGACGAAGCCTTTTTGCGGAAAAGCCTGCCGGACCTCCCCTTCCTGGGATTCATTCCCTTTGACGAGAGGATCATCGGAGCCGACCTGAAGGGCATCCCCCCTTACGAGGCCATCCCGGAGCTGCTGGAGGTGGCCGCGGCCATCGCCGGGAAGTTGAGCGAACCATCATGACCTAGAGGTCACAACAATTAATGAATACTAGAACCTATTGCCGAACCTCATTCTGCCAAATAATGTCATTCTGAGCGAAGCGAAGAATCTATTGTTTTTAGTGGCTTGAGATCCTTCACTTCGTTCAGGATGACAATGAAGTCAGGTTTTGCAATAGCTTCTAGCAGTGGAGGTGGGGCGGCCGTCCCTGGTTTTTCGGGATTGAATCCGGGACGGAAAGGTACAAAACCATTTTTTGACCACAATGGCTAAGCCAGCGGCATGATCTCAGTTTAGGGAGTATCGTAAAATGTCTACTTGTGAAAGATGTAATTCATTTGGTCTTAATTTTAAATATCCATATCCTCCTAATGATTTTCTTATGGGCAAAAGGAATAGCAAAATATGGATCGTTGGATTAAATCCAAAAGAAGAAAAAAATTACCAAGGTAATGAAACAATTTTTGAAAATGAGAACTATTTTAAAACCAAGCATGTTCATTCATATTTTGGGGATTTTGAAAAAGTATCCGGAGTTTTGTATGATTTTTTAGGAAAGGAATTTGGAGTAGCTCATACTGATTTAGTTAAATGTCCTACAAAAAAGTTTAACAATAAAGATAAGGATAACAAAATAGATATGAATAAAATAATAGATAACTGTAAGGGATACTTAAAGCAACAATTTGAGCAACATCATCCTGATATTATTATTTGCAATGGGGCTGCCGTTTGTAAAATAGTTTTAGAAATTATAAAACCCCCAGATGAATATAGAACTTCATATGTTGGCAATTTAGCTAATCATGAAATTTCAGTAGTATTATCTGGATTTATTCGCCGAATTGATAATTATGCTAAAAGAAGATTGGGTAAAGAGATAGAATCTATTATGAAAAAATATAGAATGATATAGCATAAAAGCTGAGGGTTTGCGGGAGGTAGGTAGGACTTCCCGTAGCGAGGCCCTTCGTTACTGTCCCCATTAAATCCCACCCCAAGCCCCGTCGGGGCAACCCGCTGGGTCGCCCATTGATTCCGGCGGCCACAGGCCGCCCTATATTGCCCAGATTCCCGCAGGGCCCAGCGGCACAGACTTCCAGCCTGTGTTAGGGTCGCTCTGGCTTTTTATCTGATTAAGGAAGTCTGAAAAAAGGCTCGACTTTCTTCCTGCCAGCTTCTAAGTTAATTCCGAGATGCCTCAGGAATCCCACCCCCAACTCTCCGGACGCTTGAAGATGCTGGTGGTCTTCGTGCTCTATTTCGCCGAAGGAGTGCCCTTCGGCTTCGTTTACACCACCCTGTCCTACTACCTCCGCAGCCGGGGGGTGCCCCTGGAGCAGATCGGCATCCTGAGCCTCCTGGGCCTGGCCTGGAGCCTCAAGGTCCTGTGGAGCCCCCTGGCAGACCGCTTCGGCTCCCGGGCCGCCTGGCTGGTGCCGGCTCAAGTGGGGGTGATCCTCAGTCTGCTGGGGCTGGCCTGGCTGGCCGCGGCGCCGGTGGGCCCGGCCTTCTGGGTCCTGGTGGGGCTCCTCTGCCTGGCCTCGGCCACCCAGGACCTGGCGGTGGACGCCTACACCATCGACCTCCTGGAGACCCGGGAGCTGGGGCTGGCCAACGGCATCCGTATCGGCGCCTACCGGGTGGGCCTCATCGCCGCCGGGGGCGGGGTCCTGATACTCAGCGACCTGGTGGGTTGGAGCCCCGCCTTCGTGGGGGTGGGCCTGATCATGGCGGCCCTGGCGGTCACCGTCCTGGCCTGCCGCCCCTTCCATCTGCCCCGGCCCGAGGGGTCCCGGGCCGCCTTGGGATCGAGGCCCCCCAGCCAGATCAAGGAGTCTTTCAGGGAGCTGATGCGCCATGCCAATATGGGGGTGATCATCGTCTTTATCCTGGCCTATAAGGCCGGCGACGCCATGTTGGGGGCCATGGTGAGCGCCTTCTGGCGGGACCTGGGGTTCAGCGGCACCCAGTTCGGGGTGGCCTCCATCACCCTGGGCAAACTGCCCGCCATCCTGGGCGGTTTTCTGGGAGGGGTGCTCACGGCCCGCTGGGGCATCAGCCGGGCCCTCTGGGTCCTGGGTATTTTTCAGGCGCTTTCGATTTTGGGATACTGGCTGGCGGCGCTACCGGGGTCCTGGCATTACACCATCTATCTGGCCACCCTGGGGGATAACCTGGCGGGCCAGATGGGCTCCGCGGCCTTCATGGCCTTCCTGATGTGCCTGTGCGATAAACGCTTCAGCGCCTCCCACTACGCCTTCCTGTCCATGCTCTTCGGCCTGAGCGGCCGCCTCTGCGGCTACCTGGGGGGCTGGCTGGCGGCCTCTTTGGGCTACGCCACCTTCTTCTTCCTGAGCTTCCTGGCCGCCTGGCCCGCCTTCGCCCTGCTCCCCTGGGTGCTTCCCACGGTGCGGCGGATCGAGGCGGCGAGCCGCGAGCAGTCAGCCGTCAGCAGCGGCTAGGGTTGCTCACCGGTTAGGGAAAGGATGGGCTGCCGGAATTGCTCAGCCAAGCTCGTAAAGGTCGGGCCGGCGATCAGCCAATACCTTCATCTTGCTTCTGATCTCCTCAACCAGATCCAGATCGATGGTGGCGGTGAGGAGCGCGTCATCCGTTTCGCTGGCCTCCACCACGGTCATCCCCCAGGGGTCGATGATTACCGAATCGCCGCAGTAGGTCACCAGGTTACCGGGACCAAAGTCTTCCCTGCCCACCTGGTTGGTTCCGACTACAAACATCTGGTTCTCAATGGCTCGAGCCCGCACCAGAGTTTTCCAATGCTCCAGTCTCGGGTAAGGAAAGGCCATGGGAGAGAAAACTATCCTGACGCCCTTGAGGGCATAAGTCCGGAAAAGCTCCGGGAAGCGAAGGTCGTAGCAAACCGCCAAACCCGTCGGCCCCCAGGGGGTCTCGGCCAGGCCCAGAGTTTTCCCGGCCGCCATATGCTTTTCTTCGCCCAGCAGGCTGAAGAGGTGCGTTTTGCGGTAGGTTGCAGTTCTCTCTCCCTGGGGGCTGAATAAAATGGAGGTATTGGAGATTTTCCCATCTTCGTCGAGGGCGGCCATGGAGCCGTTGATCCAGATACCGTGATCCTTGGCCATGCCGGCGATTCGATCAATGATCTTTTCGTGTTCGGCCGCCAGGCGTTCGTTGTTGGCCCAGTTAAAGCCCGTGGTCCACATCTCCGGGAAACAGACCACATCGCTTCTCCGGCGGGCAGCCTCGGCAATTAGGAGATGGCCTTTGCTGAGGTTCATCTCCGGCTGCGAATTTGCCACCTCGATCTGGGCCAGGGATATTGTGAGTTTCATCCGGAGTCTCCGGGGAACCTGCACCTAAGGGAGCGGCGCCGGGCGCCTCCGGCGCCATAATCAGCTCGTTGGACACATCTCCAAAATCAACCGCCGCCTGCCCTATACTTTTCTCTCAGACGCCGCAGCTTCTCCACCTCCGAATCTGACAGAGGCGACACCGTCCCCTGCAGCCGCGCCGCCAGGACCACCCGGGCGGTGTGTTCCAGCTTTTCCATTTTGTTATAAGCGTCCATCACGTCGTGCCCCACGGTCATGGCGCCGTGCCTGGATAAAAGGATGGCGTCAAATTCCAGGATAAAATCCCGGATGGCCTTTGGGACTTCTTCGGTGCCCGGAGTGGCATAGGCCGCGGTGGGGATCCCCTTTAAGGTAATCACCACCTCCGGCAAGATGGGTTCCAGCAGGGAGATGCCAGCCAGGGTACAGGCAGTGGCGTAGGGTAGATGGGCGTGCACCACGGCCCCCGCCTCCGGCCGCAATTCATAGACCAGCAGGTGCATGCGGAGTTCCGAACTAGGCCGTCCCGTCCCGGCCAGCAATCGGCCTTCCAGGTCCACGGTGATCACCTGGTCCTCCGCCATCATTCCCTTATTCACCCCGCTGGGGGTGAGGAGGACCTGGTCCCCCAGACGCACACTGACGTTGCCGTCGGTGGCCGCCAGGTAATTTTTCCGGTGCAACATCTGGCAGACCCGGACAATATCCTGCTTTAGCTGAGCTTGGCGCATCGCGGTCGGTCCCGTCCGGAAAAATTAAGCCGCCCCCGATAGGGCTCTCTCGATCTTGGCCAGATTGGCGCGGGCCTCATCTTGCCGGTCCCGCTGCAGCAAGGTGGCCAAACTGTCGATGATGGAGATCTGGCTGGGAAGGGCTGCCAGGCAGTCCGGGACTGTGGCCATCTCCCGGACCGCGTTCACCAGCACCACGTCCGCCATCCGGGACAGGGGAGCCAAAGGGTTGCTGGTGATGGCCAGGACCCGGGCCCCGTTGTCTTTAGCCTCCGTGGCCGAGGTCAGGATTCCCTGGGTGCTGCCCGAGTGGGAGATGGCCAGCAGGACGTCTTCCCTCCCCAGGAGGGCCGCGCCCATGCACATCTGGTAGGTCTCGGTAAAACAGTGGAGGTCCATCCCCAGGGGGGCGAAGCGAATGGCGGCATATTGCGCCGCCAGCGCCGAGCCTCGCAAGCCGCCAATGATCAGCCGCCGGCAATTTTCTATGACCTGCCCGGCCTGGAGCAACTGCCGCATCTCCAAAACTTCCAGGGTTTCCTCCAGGGCGGCGACGTTGGCCTTGAAGATCGACCGCACCAGGGTGGCGGGACCCGCATCTTCCGGCAGCCGCGTTGGCGGCGCCACCAGTTCCCGGGCCATGGCGATCTTGAAATCTTGAAAACCCTTAAAACCCAAGGTGCGGCAAAAGCGCATGACGGTGGCCTCGCTGACCCCGGCGGCCGCCGCCACCTCGTTGACCGAGGCATAGATGACCATCTCCGGCTGCCTCAGGATCAGGCTCGCCACTTTCTGCACGGCCGCTTTCAGGGATGGATACACCCCGCGCAGGCGGATCAAGGCGCCGCTCTGAAGGTCCCCTCTATCCTCCGGATTGGACCTTTCCATGGGCAGGTCTCCTTTGGGAACTTAGTAGCATTATAAAATTGTAAATGCAATTGATACCAGAGCTTTTGTATATTGTATACATTCATTATTTTTCGCGGTAACCTTCCCCCTGCGCCGCCAATTTTTCCGGGGGCGGCCCCCTTACTCCAGCAAGCGGCGCACCAAGCCGAGGGCCTCGTCCCGGGTGCGCACCATTCCTTCCCACTGGGCCTCCTGCACCGCGGTCAACAGGTGTCGAAAGCGAGGGCCTGGCTCCAGGTGAAATTCCCGGATCAGGTCGTCGCCGCTGAGCAGCCGGGGCAGGGATTCCTGGGGCTCCAGCTTCTCCTTGAGGAAACGCAGGGCCTCATCCGCCAGTTCGGCCAACACCGCCTCGGAATCCGCAGGTTTCGTGGGCCCCTGACCCGCCAGGCTGTCGGCCATGGCCAGGACGAAGAGGCCAGGCAACTCGGGGCGAGCTGCCCGCACCATCCGCCCCAGGGCCCGGAAACTCAGCTCCCGGTCCCGAAAGGCGGTCAGCAGCAGAAAAGGGCGCATATGCAGCCGGATAAGGGTGGTCACCACCTTGGCTTCCGCGGCGCTCAGTCGCAACCTCTGGACCACCCCGGCAAAAATCTCTAGACCCAGCTTCTCATGAAAATAAAAGGTATAATGGTCCGGATCCCGGCGCCGTTCCCGAACCCTCGGTTTACCAATGTCATGGAACAGGGCCGCCAGTTTGACCAGGGCCGGCCAGGGCGGCGTCCCCGCCGCGGCTACTGCCGCAGCCATTTCCCCAAAGTACCGCTTCGGCTCCGCCAACACCTCCTCAAGGTGCGACACCGCAGCCAGGGAGTGCTGAAACACGTCGAGGTGGTGATAACCATCCTGCTCCACCCCTCTCATCTCTTCCAGCTCGGGAAAGATCCGGGTGAGGAGGCCGACTCGATCCATCCGGGCCAGAATGGGGGCGGCCCGGGGTGCTCCCAGCAGGAGAAACAACTCCTGGTGGACCCGCTCGCCGGCTACCCGGGAGAATTCCCGGGCCAGCCCAGCGATGGCGGCCTCGGTCTCCGGCGTCAGCTCCAGGCCGTGGGTGGCGGCAAACCGGTAAGCCCGCAGCAGCCGCAATGGATCCGCAGCCAGGTTCTGCGCCGCCACCATCCGGATCAACCCCCGGGACAAATCCCCCAGACCCCCCAGGGGATCGAGGACCGCGAGAGGAGCCAGACCCAGGATGGCGTCCAGGTCCAGGGCCACCGCATTAATGGAGAAATCCCGGCCCCTCAGATCCCCTTCCAGTCCGGGGGCCCTGAACTCGGCCAGGTCCAGGATCTCTCCCTGCCAGACGACCCGGGCGGTGCGCTCCCCTTCGTCCAGGAGCACGAAGGTGCCTTCCAGGGCGCCGGCCAGTTCCCGGGCCAGTTCCAGGGTTTGCCCCGAGACTGCCAGGTCCAGGTCCGCAGCGGTCCGCCCCAGGGCCAACTCCCGCGTTGAGCCCCCCACCAAATAGACCTTGGCCTTCCGGCCCGCCGCCAGCTCCCGCAACACTCGCAAAGAACGCCGCCCTGCCAGCCTGCCGGCTCCCGCCACCAGCTCTTGGCGCAGGGCATCGACGGTCATCTCGGACATCCCGAACCCAAATCCCCTTCGGATGAGAGATTGACCCGGTTTTGTTCAAAAATCCGGGTGCCGGCCGGGGCTTCGCTGGCCTATCCCATCATGTTCTTTTACCATATATTTAAGGATAATAAATTCATAAATCCCGGCCGCCGCGCAAATTTAGGTTATATTTATATAAGACCCCTTGCAGGGTCAGCTTTCAGGTTTGGCTGGGCAGCGCCACCAACATTAAGACTCACCGGGCCTTGGCTCGATGGCTAGATCTTTGGAGTATCTCATGGAAGAGCAGGTGCGACGCACTTTGAACCTTATCTCAGGCGATGACCTCGCCGCCAGCGTCCCTCCCGGCACTCAGGCAGGTCCCGGGGAGGGCTCGGACCTGGAACTCCTGGACGCCTACTCCCGGGCCATCGTCAAGGTGGTGGAGGAGGTGGGTCCGGCGGTGGTGGGCATCACCACCGGCAGCCCCTCGCCCAGGCAGGCTGCCGAGCAGGCCGGGGCCGGCTCGGGGGTCCTTATCGCCCCGGATGGCTATATCCTCACCAACGACCACGTAGTGGCCCAGGCCCGGCTCCTCCAAGCCACCCTGGAAGACGGCCGCACTCTGGCCGGCGATATCGTCGGCACCGACCCCGCCACCGACCTGGCGGTGATTCGGGTGAACGCCGCGGGCCTGCCTTTTGCCAACCTGGGGGACTCCGCAGCCCTGCGGGTGGGCCAGGTGGTCATCGCCATCGGCAACCCTTTCGGCTTCCAGTCCACCGTCTCCACCGGGGTGGTGAGCGCCCTGGGCCGGGCCTTGCGGAGCCGGGCCGGCCGCCTCATCGAGAATATCATCCAACACTCCGCCCCCCTCAACCCGGGCAACTCCGGGGGGCCGTTGGTCGATTCCCGGGGCCGGGTGGTGGGGGTCAACACCGCCATCATCATGATGGCTCAGGGCATCGGGTTTGCTATCCCGGCCAATACCGCCAAGTGGGTGGTGTCCCAACTGCTTACCCACGGCCGGGTGCGCCGGGGCTACCTGGGACTGGTGGCCAGGCAGCGGCCCCTGGAGCGCCGGCTGGTGCGCTTTCACCGCCTGAGCGCCGAATCGGCAGTGGAGGCCATCTCGGTGGACCCCCAGGGACCGGCAGCCCAGGCCGGTTTCCGGGAAGGCGACCTCGTCGTCTCCATCAACGGCCAACCCTTGATCAGCGTGGACGACCTGCACCGTTTCCTGGCCGAGTGGCCCATCGGCGAGCCGGTGACCCTCACCGTCATCCGGGGCCTGGAACGCCAGGACCTGGAGGTGCGGCCCCGGGAGGCCAAAACCTGAGAATCTGGGACCGCCCGCAGGGGTGGTCCAGCACCCCCAGCTTCACCGTCTCCCCTATATGCGAGTGGGGCTTATTTAAAGGTGGTGCGGGGCTCCGCGCCGCCCTGCCAGAGCCAGTGGCGTCCGGCAAGGTTTTTGCTATTCTGCCATATATTATCGGCTGTCAAGTCTGCTTTGATTAGCTTATAAAGTTCTTTTGCTTTTTTTCCCCTCTCGCCTCGCAGGCCCAATGGGGGGATAGGGGTTTTGGGAATTCTGAGAAGCTCCCATCCTCTCCGGATAAAGGCTTTTGGCTATATATTCCAATATTAATTTTGCTTTTGCTTTTGCTTTGGCTTTTACTGACCACTGATCACTGATCACTGCCTTTCGCCAGCCCTCATGCAAAATCTCTGCTGGACGCTACTGTGCCAGAGCCGGTTTAAGGTTTCTCATTGTCTTTTGCGCCTGAGATCAAGTAAGATCAACCCAGATCTTTTGTTGGGCATCACCAATCTAGCTCTCCAAGGACTCTCGCCTCCATGTCCCGGGCCGGAAGACCGGTGTTTGTCTGCCAGCAGTGCGGCTACCAGGCGGCCAAATGGCTGGGGCGCTGCCCCGAGTGCGGCGCCTGGAGCTCCATGGCCGAAGAGGAAATAGCCCCCGTGGCCCCCGGCCTGGCGCAACTGCCGCCCCGGCGCGGCCAGCCCCTGCCCCTGCTTAGCCTGGTTGCGGCCCCGGAGGTGCGCCGGACCTCCGGCATCCAGGAGTTCGACCGCACCCTGGGAGGCGCGGTGGTCCAGGGGTCCGTAGTGCTGCTGGGCGGCGACCCGGGGATCGGCAAATCGACCCTCATCCTCCAGGTCCTGGACCGGCTCAGCCGGGGAGGCCTGGTCGGCCTCTACATTTCCGGGGAAGAGTCCGAAGCTCAGCTCAAACTCCGGGCCAATCGCCTGGGCCTCACCTCCGGCGAGCTGCTGGTGGCCACCGAGACCTGCCTGGAAAACATCCTCAAGATAGTGGAAGAAGTCCGGCCCGCCTTCCTGGCCCTTGATTCCATCCAGACCATGTACACCGCCGCTATCCCCGCGGCCCCCGGGTCCCTGAACCAGGTGCGAGAGACGGCCTTTCGGCTGGTGCAGCAAGCCAAACTCACCGGAGTCGCCACCTTTCTCATCGGCCATGTCACCAAGGAAGGCGCCATCGCCGGCCCCATGACCCTGGAACACCTGGTGGACACGGTCCTCTACCTGGAAGGGGACCGCAGCCACGCCTTCCGGCTGCTACGCACCGTGAAGAACCGCTTCGGCCCCACCCAGGAACTCGGGGTCTTTGAGATGCAGGAGGCCGGCCTCCTGGCGGTGGACAACCCCTCGGGCCTTTTCATGGCGGAGCGGTCCCTGGAGGTCCCCGGCGCTGCGGTGGTCCCCAGTCTGGAGGGCTCCCGCCCCATCCTGGTGGAGGTCCAGGCCCTGGTGTCCCCCTCCTCCCTGGCCCTGCCCCGCCGCCAGAGCATGGGGGTGGACCCGGGGAGGGTGTCGCTGCTGGTGGCCATCCTGGAAAAGCGGGTGGGCCTGGGCCTGAGCGGCCAAGATCTCTTTGTCAACGTGGCCGGCGGGGTCCGCCTCTCCGAACCGGCCTCGGACCTGGGGGTCTCCCTGGCCGTGGCCTCCTCCTTTCTGGAGCGGGCGCTGCCCGCGGACACCATCATCTTCGGAGAAGTGGGCCTCACCGGCGAGGTCCGGGCGGTCAGCGCCCCGGAAGTGCGCCTCAAGGAAGGGCATAAGCTGGGGTTCCGCCGGGCCCTCCTGGCCCTGCGCCAAAAAGAGCGTCTAGGGGACTACCCCGGGCTGGAACTTATGGGAGTGGAAACCCTGGCGGCGGCCATCCGCAGCCTGTTTCCCAAGTGAGGGAAGAGAGTTTTTGGAGAAAGGGGGCCAGGACCTCGGGCCCTGCCTCGTTCACCAAACCCCCTCCCCCAACCTGTGTGCGTAGGGGCGACACGCTGGGTCGCCCCTAAAATAACTAATCCTATATAGTGAGATAAGGAATATGGATGATATGAATCTTATCGATCGTTTAATTGTTCAACTCGATACATTGATCCCATTCATATCAATTTCTTATAAAGACGTATTTGACCTTATACAAAAGGAGAAGGATATTTGGTTCCAAGAAAATTCAAAGGGAACTCTTCCCAAAACTTATGAGATTTTCCGCACCCAGGTAACTCATTCGGCATTCTTGCTTGGATATTCATATTTTGAGGTTTTTCTTGGCGAACTAATTAGGAAAATATACCTTTCAAACCATAAAATGTTGCCAAAAGAAAAGCAGCTAAAATTTAGTGAAATTATAGAAGCGAGCACCTATGAAGATGTAATTGAAATGATGATTGAGAAAGAGACCCTTTCCATTTTTTATCAAAGTTTTGAAAAGATAGTCGAATATTACCAAACGAAGTTAGAATTGACATGGCCTGTTGAGCACAAGAACCAAGTATTAGTTGCATCTCTCTTGCGAAATTGTATTATACACAATATGAGCCGCGTTGATATCCGATTAGCTCGGAATTCTGAATATGAAATTGGGCAAGAAATTCAACTGAGTTCATCAGAGGTCCATTCATATGGGATACATGTGCGCGCGTTATCACGTGAACTTTATAGGCAGGCTAATGAGAGGTATTTTAATAAAAACAAAGGAGCATGACCATGACCGATATGAAAAGCGAGATTCAGAAAGCCTTTGACATGGTGGACCGGCGGCAGAACGACGCCGCCTTGCAGGTCATCGAAGCCATCCTGGCGAGTCTTTCGCCGCCCAACCGGGTGGAGATTCCTGCGGCCCGGCAAACCATCTACGACTGGCTGCAAAAGGCCAGGCGGGGCCTGGCCGGAGAACCCGAAATCGTGCCCCCCAAGGCCGCCCTCAGAAGCGCCCTGGCCCTGGTGCATTAAACTGTTGCGCTCATTGGCAACTTGACGGACATGTCAAAAAGGAGATTTCTATGGCCATCCAAATTTCGCTCTTTAACCACAAGGGAGGAGTTAGTAAAACAACTACTACATTCAATCTTGGATGGATGTTAGCCAACAAGGCCAAGAAAGTAATAATTGTTGATTGTGACCCTCAGTGCAATCTCACCGGGATGGTTCTCGGCTTCAAAGAAGCCGAGGAATTTAAAAGCATTTATGAATCTGGCGGCGTAAGGAATATTCGTGATGGTCTCGCTCCTGCATTTGAGTCACGCCCTAACCCAATCGTCCCGGTCGAATGTGAACCTGTTAAAGGCCAACCGAATATGTATTTATTGCCAGGACATATTGGCCTTGCAGAGTATGAAGTTACTCTAGGTATTGCTCAAGAACTTACCGGATCTTTGGTGACTCTTCAAAACCTGCCAGGGTCTCTACGGCACCTAATTGATCTGACTGCGGGGAAGTATGAGGCAGACTTAATTTTGGTAGATATGAGCCCGAGCTTGGGCTCAATTAATCAGAACCTATTGATGACGAGTGATTATTTCATAATACCAATGGCCCCGGATTATTTTTCTGTGATGGCAACAGATAGTCTTTCATCTGTCTTGCCCAAATGGGCGGCTTGGGCAAGAAGCGCAAATGCGATGCCAATTTTACAGAAGGCAACATATCCTTTTCCTAATAAGAATCCCAAATTTCTAGGAACAATAGTTCAGAAGTATCGATTACGAGAACGTGAGGCACCCGCTGCTGCCTTTAAGATGTGGATTGATGAAATTCAAAAAGGTGTGGAAAATAAACTTATACCAGCGTTACGCGATAGCAATATGTTGATACCTGCGGCAGCATATGCTGTTGCAGGTATTCCGCTGGGACAACCGTTAATCCAAATGTCTGATTTCAACAGTCTTATTGCCTTGTCACAAAAACATAAAGCACCTGTCTTTGACCTAACCGATGCTCAACTTGAACAAACAGGCGTGGTCTTGGAGAGAACTAAGGAGTCGATGCAAAGGTTCGCCGATCTGTACTCTCAAGGTGCTGATCGAATAATCGCAATAATTGAAAATGCATAACACCATTCAACACTTTCGTGCCAATATAGAGCGCGCGAGGGCACTTGGAGGGCTTTATGATGCTCTTTCCCGGTTAACGACATCTGCAATAGATGCCACCGATCTTTTGCGCGCTCAAATCGTGCTTGTAGTAAGTGCACTTGATCATTATATACATGAAATTACGCGGCTTGGTATGCTGGAAGTTCTTAGTCAGAATCGTCCTCAAACAAATGCTTTTCAAAATTTTCATGTCACAATAAGTGCTGCAATAGCGGGCGTTTCTGGCGGAAGTGGAACCTCTTGGTTTGATGACGAAATAAGGCAGAAGCATAGCTATTTGTCTTTTCAGCAGCCGGAAAAGATAGCAGACGCAATACGGCTTTTTTCTCCTTGCAAACTATGGCCAGAAGTAGCTCTCAAACTTAGCATGTCGGTTGAGGATTTAAAAACCCGCCTTAAATTGATTGTCGGTCGGCGGAATAAGATTGCTCATGAAGCAGATTTAGACCCGACTTATCCTGGGGTTCGATGGCCTATTTTCCCTCCTGATGTTACAAATGCGATCAATTTTATTGAGAGCCTTTGTGAGGCAATTCATTCTGTTGTGGTTTAAAAACTCGTCACGCGTGCGGCTTTGCCCTGGCTTTTCAAGAAGAAGACACGATCCTCATTAAAGACTAGCTTGCGCACCGGCGCACGTCGATTTACACGGCAGCAAACTAGGCTCGGTTTGAAAGGCCTGGGTGAGCTTTTAATAATATATGAGGATGGCATCCTTAGAGCAGGCTGTGCACCTCGAATCTGGGGCTGGCCATGAGACCCTCCAGTCATTCCGGATACAACAAGAACTCCCGCCGCGTCTCCATGAACCCGGCCAGATCTCCCTGCCAGGAATCTTCCAATGCCGCCGCGCTCAGGCCCCGCTCCAGCCCCAGGCGGATGGCGGCATCCCCGGTGAGCAGGTGGATGGGCAACCTTAGGGTCTCGTATTCATAGGGCGGCAGGCGCCAGGCGAACCGCTCCGGGTAGAGCTCCCGGATCGCCGCCAACAGGGCCAGGGTGGTGAAATAGGGCTTGAAACTCCCCCGGTCGATGACGTGCAGCTGGAAGCCGCAGCACCTCTCGCCGCTCCACTTTTGGAAGGTGGGCTCAAAGCAGGCCTCTCGCAGGATCACTCCCGGCAGTTTCGGCAACAGGGCCTGCAGCCGCGCCGGCTCCAGGAACGGCGCCCCGCAGAGTTCGAAGGGCTTGGTGGTGCCCCGCCCCTCCGAAAGATTGGTGCCTTCCAGGAGGACCTGGCCCGGATAGACCAGGGCTGCTTCCAGGGTGGGCAGATTAGGGGATGGCAATACCCAAGGCAGGCCGCTGGCGTCGAAATAGTCGCGTCGCCGCCAATCGGCCAGGGGAATCACCTCCAGGTCGCAGTCGATCTTTTGGGTGACCTGGTAGTAGCGGGCCAGCTCCCCCAGGGTAAGGCCATGGCGCATGGGCAGAGGAAAAGGTCCCACCAGAGAGGCCCATTCCGGCCGCAGGATATTACCTTCCACCGCGGCGCCGCCGATGGGGTTGGGGCGGTCCAGAACCACCACCTTTTTGCCCAGGGGAGCTGCAGCCTCCATCATCTTGGCCAGGGTGGCGGCAAAGGTGTAAACCCGGGCGCCCACGTCCTGCAGGTCCACCAGGACGGCATCCACCTCCGCCAGCGCCTCGGCTGGGGGGGCCATCCGGGGACCATAAAGGCTGATCACCGGCAGCTTCAGGAGGGGGTCCACAAAGTCGGCGGAGGAGATCATGTTGTCTTGCTTCTCCCCCCACAGGCCGTGCTGCGGACTGAACAGCACCTTGAGTTGACCGGGAAAGCGGGCCGCCAGGACCTCCCGGGCGGCGGTCAGATCAGCCGCCACCGCCGCCGGGTGGCTGAGCAGCCCCAGCCGGCTCCGGGCCGCCCAGGCAGGCGGGTCTTTAAGGAAGCTTTCCAGACCGGTTATTACCCGCCCCATGGCTTTCTCTCCCTAATCGAAAACCCAACCGCTCCCAGGGAGGCCCCGGATGAAAAGGGGCGGGTTTAATACCCGCCCCGGTCTTACCGCAAGCCCATGGCGCCGCCGTTAGAATTCCGCTTCCTCAATTTTCATGACCGGGCGCATCAGCAACACCACGTCGTGGGTCACCCCATCCATGCGGATAAAATAGTCGTCCAGCACCGCCTTATGTTCAAATCCATGGGTTCTGAAGCCTTTGATCACCTTTTTGAAGTCGGCGATGATCTCCGCCCTCAGCCACTGGAGATTTTCCCTAAAGGCCAGTTCGATCAGCTCCTCCAGCATCAGGGAGCCCAGTCCCAGGTTGCGGTGGCCGCGGGACACAAAAATCCGGATCTCCCCGATGTGCTTGGAGGAGTGTTTACCCCGGTGCAGGCTGGCGTCCGCCGCAATCCGATTGGTTTCCAGGTCCACCGCCAGCAGGGGCAAAACGTGGTGGTAGTCGATGTGGTCCACCCAGTAATTGACCACCTTGGGATCTTTGACATCTTGCTTGAGAAATCGGACATCCTCCTCGGGAGCACCTTGGAACAACTGGAGCAAGCCCTCGCGATCCCCCGGGTTGAGGAAACGCAACATCATCCGTTTGCCGCTGCGCAGGGTGATGAACTTGCGGTAAGCGGGATAATTGATCATGGCCGGCCTCAGAAGATTTTCGGAATATTTAGGCAATGATATAACCGAGAGGTCGAATTTGTCAAGGAAAGCGGGGGTAAAGCCGGCGCCAGGCCCCCGGGCCCTGTGGCGGCTGGCAGCGAACCCCGGATGTGAGAGGCATCCCGCCCAGCCGATCCTCCATGACCCCCGCCCCTGGCCGCTGTTTGGATAACTTATGGATATTGTTAATTAATATATTTTGAAGGGATTTTTCATATGCGTGTAGCAGGGATACCGAATTTTGCAGCTGATTCTCTTTTCATCTTATGAAAATCGTCGGAAACGGTAGCAAACGCGAGATGGACTCAAAACGCAAAGGGCCGCCGGGGAGCCTGCAAACCCCTGAGGCCGATGGTTCCTGCTCCAAATCATATTGATTTCGCAGGATATTTTGTGGCGTGGGACAGGCCCGCACCACCATTGCCTCTTTACCCTTCTCCTGGGCTGCCGGCAACGTGGTCGGGCTAAGGT
>JBAVAG010000083.1:0-53831 GCA_049585595.1 Desulfobaccales bacterium | reverse complement strand
AATCTAAGGTCACTAAAAATACGGGATTCTGCGCTTCGCTCAGAATGACATTCTTGGGCGGACCAAGGTTTTGCAATGACCTCTATCCTGGTTCTCGTTCCCAAGTTGCACTTGGGAACGCCATTATGGTCTAAGCTGCGCTTTGGACTGCAAAGCAAAGCTTGGTAAATTATTGGTTTCCCCAGCGCAGCTTGGGAACCAGATACACTAAGGAACTTGTATCGGCCCCGGCAGTTGAACCCCCCGGGGCCTTTTTGGCGCGCCTCAGTCCTTAATGAAAGCTGACTTCTGGCTCCGGAGGTTCCACTTCCGGCGGAAACTCGGCGAAGGGAAAGGGCCGCTGGCTGCTGTTGAGAGAGACATAGCGCCATATCCGGTATTCATAGGAAATCACCCGGTTGGCGAAGCAGCGCACCGGTTCGCTGTGCTTCAGGGTGATGAGCAGAAGGGCGAATTGAAACAGGGTGGTCAGGAGGACCAGTAAATTACAAATTCCGTAGATGGGCGGAAAAAGAAGGGTGTACAACAGCCGGATGGCAAACCGCTCGCGGGGCCGGGGTTCTCGGGTCTGATTATTCATAACGCCTCCTTGGGGATATCCTATCATGTAAACTGCGCTGCCGCCGTCTTTTTTCTATCCTTGCTTCCCGGGAAATCGAAAGCCTGCCGGCAACAATTCCTTCAGGTTCGTTACCCTCGGGCCGTCCAGGCTGGAAAGGTGATGAGGGCCTCCACTCCTAACTCCCGGATAACTTGGCGGGCAGTAAATTTGAGATTTAATCGACAAACAGGGACCTTATAGGACGGCCTGTGGCCGCCGGAATTCTATGATCGTGGATTTGGCGAACTGTCTGCCCCGGCGGCGCATGGGGAGGAGATGACGTTTTTTCATTGCCTTTGGGGCCGATTTCGTTTATATTTTGCTGAATTAGCCAACCCGCGGGCTTCCGTTTTTCCCCGTTCTGCTTGGCCGTCTGACCCAACGCGGCAGCAATTGGGGCAAGCAAGAGAACCAAGGGCCGTCATCGATGCCGTGGCGGTTTTCATAACCCTTGGGGTTGTCACAGGATTTGGCGGCATAGCCGGCCTGGACTTCTGTCAGCTGTCCTTCGCCCATGGGGCTCGGGAAGGCAAGAATCTAAAGCAGACTGGCGATTGTGGGCGCATCCGGGTCAAGAGGGTCCTTGAGGAACCGACTCCGCTATAAACAAAAAAACGAAGGCTAAATGGCTATTGGCGAGGATTGGAAAGAACTTTATGGGTAATAATTTTTTTAATAAAAAAATAATAAAAACCCTATTGACAATAAAATTAGAATGACTACAGTTTTGGACATCCATCCCCTCGTTCGTAAGACGAAATTGAGTTAGGGTCCCGGGCCAAAAACCTAATTGGGACCACACCGGATCGCAGGAAACCTGCCGCATAATCTTCGGGACAAAATTATCTACCCAAGGAGGATTCCATGAGCGCCACGATTCTCATCCACAAGAAAACCCTAGACCCGCAGTTATTCATCTTTCTGGCTGCCACTGAAAAAGAATTCAGATACAAGTACTTTTTCAACCCGGCCGCGCTAGCTGACGACTTCGATATCTCGGAGGAGAACTTCGCCATCCTCCAGAAAATCGACTTCGCCGCTCTCAGCAAAGATCTCAATGACCTGGAAGAAGGGATAATAAGAAAACCGTTAATTTCCGCTGCGGACACATGTCACGATAACGGACATAGTAGTAGTCTTGGTTCCGGCCATTCGAACTCCACGCACAGCAACACCTGTCCCAAGGCTCAAGTGATGATGCTCACCGAGGAGGTGGGCAAGGTCATCAAAAAAAGCTGCTAATTCTATTATGCCGGCGTCGCTCTTCGCTTCAAAAAGCTACGCTGCGAAGTCCCAAACAGAAAAAAATCAACCGCCTCTTCAGGAGTGTCCCGACGCGCCTGGCATTTAGTCTTGTTGGCTAATTGCCCTGAATGTAAAGCGGGGCAAAACGCCGGGCATTTGGGTTCTTGAGCTTCTCCATTGTCCAGAGGATGGTCAGGGGGCAAGGTAGACCTCAAGATGATTATTGATGGGGAATCCAACCGGCAGGCCAACGCGCTGCCCACGATTCCATGGGAGCCTAATTACCGGAGTCGCTCGTTTAGCGGAAGCGTTCTGCTTACTGCCGACCACGGCGCCTGGGCCATCTTAAGCCTGTCGGACTTCGCCCAGCTGCGTGTCGGCCTCCCGCCCATCTCCATATTCAATGATTTGGTCGA
Organism: Desulfobaccales bacterium; assembly: GCA_049585595.1. Lineage (GTDB taxonomy): Bacteria > Desulfobacterota > Desulfobaccia > Desulfobaccales > 0-14-0-80-60-11 > JAPLJC01. The sequence goes on along the minus strand of JBAVAG010000083.1, from coordinate 51,569 downwards.
CAAAGGACTCCTTCGCACGGCAGAGAATGAGACTTGCATTGAACAAATGCTCAGGACGTGGCATGCTCCCAACGCGGTTGGACCAGACCTGCATATCGTGGTGCTGACGAGGCGCTGCAATCTCCAGTGCACCTATTGCCACGCAGATGCAAGACCTGAGCGTTCCTCAGGAGAGGACCTCTCTAGTGACACCGCCAAGGCAATCCTTGATTTCATAGTCACTACTCCTTCGCATTCTGTAAACATCGAGTTCCAGGGAGGCGAGTCGCTCCTGAACTGGGAGGTCCTGTGTTTGGCCGTGGAATATGGTCAGCAGCTGTCGCAAGCCACAGGAAAACGCATTGATTTTTCCCTAGTCACTAATGCAACCTTGCTGTCGAGGGAAAAGATCAAATTTCTCCGTCAGAATCGTGTCCAAGTGTGTACCTCACTGGATGGTCCTGCCTGGATCCACGATATGCACCGACGCAGCCATGGCAGGGGGACCTTTGATCTCGTCACCCGGAAAATAGAGCTTGCGGAAGCCCTCGGCCTTCGAATTCCGTTCCTCACTGTCCTAACTCGCCAATCCTATGGGCACTATCGCTCGATTGTGGATTTTTCACTGGAACGTGGTGCCCAGATACTCTGTATGAATCCCGTAGAGCCTCTCGGCATTGCTAGAAGCCGATGGGGTCAAATAGGCTGCGATTGCATCACCCGGCTTGGATATTATCGGTCCTTGTTGGACTACATGTTTGAGAAGATAAAAAACGGTCAATTCATCTTGGAACGCCGCTTTGCCCTTGCGCTCGACAAGATCACGCGTACCTCCGACGTAAAGTTCGCTGACTTCCGCAACCCCTGCGGAGCGATCTTTGGCCAGATAGCCTATGACATCGACGGCGTCATCTACCCCTGCGATGAGGCTCGCGGCTTCAAAGAGCTCGCTCTGGGAACGATTCGTACGCACTCGTTTGATGAAATTGCCCATTCGCCCTTGGCCACGACAATTCACCAAGCCTCCATCCCCCGATCGAAGGAGTGCGTAATTTGCGCCTATAAGCCATTTTGTGGGCTTTGCCCAGTCTTGGCGTTCGCCGCAAGCGGCAATTTCGAAATTGACCCATCGGATGATTCCAGATGTCGGTCAACCATTTTTTTGTTCGACTACCTTTTCGAGAAGCTCATTCGAGAACCTGAGGACATCAGCCTGATCCTAAAGACGAAAAGAATCCAACATGCTATTTCAGAAGCCACCAAAATGGATAGCCTCCATGATTAGTGACATTAAACTTGGCTACTCGTGTAACAATGACTGTGTGCATTGCGTGATTGCTGGCAACCGGGAACAGCTGCGGCGGAGGCGACTGCCCATTAACTTGAAGACCGATGAATGCCTTCGGCTGGTTAGCCAGGCTCACGCCGCCGGTGCTACTAGGGTGGTGCTGACCGGAGGAGAGCCTACAATCCGCAAAGATTTCCCGGAGATCCTTCAAAGTTGCCATCAGATGGGTCTAACAGTGGAAATTCAGACCAATGGTCGGATGCTTGGAGATCCAAGCTTCTGTGACGACCTCGAAATCTTGCAACACGACTCCTTCTCCGTTGCGGTCCACGGTCCGAGTGCCTCGATCCATGATGCAATCACGCGACGTCCCGGAAGCTATGCTGACACGATGCGCGCTCTCTCGAATCTCGCGACAAGGTCGTGGACCGCTGCTGGCAAAGTCGTCATCTCGAGCTTGAATGCACAATATTTACTTGACACCCTGACTTGCTTGCATCGGATGAAGGTTCGAAACTGTAATTTCGCCTTTCCTCATGCGCAGGGCTTTACGAAGGAGACCTTCAATCGGGTAGTGCCGAGATACTCCGACCTTCGTGAAGTATTCCATCAATTGCTGGATGAATCTCAACTTTTGGGGGTTCTACTAAGTTTCGAGGCTGTCCCATTTTGCATCATTCCAAGACGCCCAGGTGCGATTGCGGAACTAGGTTTCCTTGGAGGCGATCGGAGGGTTTTTACATCAGTCGGGGAAGCTACTTTGGATTGGACGAAAGTGCGCCGCGCCATCAAGAGGAAGGGCGTGTCCTGCCAAGCTTGCTCGGTCGATCTGATCTGCGAGGGGCCGTGGGAAGAGTACGTGGATCACTTCGGTTTTGATGAATTTGTGCCGCTGGAGTTCGACGCCGCTACGGTCACGAAGCTCTTGGGTGCTGTGATTAGGAAGGGTTAACCTTTGGGAGTGGGTAATGTCGGATGAAGATAGCAGATGGGAAAACGAGGCCATGAGCGTCACCATGAAACTGGTAGACGGCTCTTTGGTGAATTAGCCTTCATAAACATAAAGATGAGAACAATCGAACCGGATAGCGATATCCGGATTCAGGATTCACTCAACCGGGGAGCGAACTAAAAGAAGAGTCCGTCTTGTCTACCTCAGCTCCAGGTTTCCTGGAGGCATTCATGTACTCCGGGGTGGAGGCTGATAGCCTGCGGCTAACGAGGTCTGAGATAGACATTCACCCCCTCGAGCCTCAAAGACCGCGGAATGGGACTGGTATATGGTCTTGATTAAGATACAAAGGTGGACAAAACCTGGAACATTGGGATAGAAGAAAGCTGCTATGACTGGAAACTTATCAAGATCCTGAAAACTTCCCATATCCAGATTATATGTGCTCTTTTGTGGACAGCCCCGTCGCTTTCTCTCTCCTTTTTCGGCTTCCGTTGTTCCCACGCCCGCGGGGGTGAAGTTTCAACGGTTATCGCAACGAGGGCGCAGGCTTCCCCCCAGCGTCAGTGACCCTGGGTGATAGGTCGGTCTCCTTTGTCCAGCCACAGCCTTATAGGGCGGCCTGTGGCCGCCGGAATCGAACGATCCTCGATTTGACGAATTGCCTGGCCGGCGGCCTGCCGGAGAAGCTGAAGTTTTTTCTTTGCCTTTGGGTCCAATTTCGTTTATATTTTGGTAAATTAGCCAACGGGCGGCGGAGCCACCCCGGTCCGGGACTCGACGCCCTCGCCAAGGAGTAGCGCCGCATGAACAAGTCGCAGCTAATCGAAGGCCTGGCCAAAGCCGAGAACATCACCTTGAAAAAGGCCGAAATGGTGGTGAACGCCCTTTTCGAGAACATGGTGGAGGCCCTGGTGCAGCGGGAACGCATCGAAATCCGCGGCTTTGGCAGCTTCAAGGTCAAATTTTACAACGGCTACAAGGGCCGGAATCCCAAAACCGGAGACCTCATCAAGGTGGAGGGCAAAAAGTTGCCCTTCTTCAAGGTCGGCAAGGAGATGCGGGAACGCGTCGACCGCTGAGGCCGGTTTCGCTGCCCAATTTCAGACCTGGCCGTGCTAGATGGGGAGCTAGCGGTGCCCTGTAACCCGAGAACCGCTTATGCGGGGTTGAAGTCCTTTATTGAGGGTCGCAGCGCCTCCGATGCCGGTTGACCGGGACGGCGGATTGGACCCCGCGCAACAGACGCTCGTGAACCCCGTCAGGTCCGGAAGGAAGCAGCGGTAAGCGAGGCGGTCGGTGTCGTGGCGGTTACTAATCTTTAAACCTTCTGGCCAGCCGCAGCGGCGGTGGCGGATTCGAAGAAGGGTGCACGGCCAGGTACTTATTCCTGCCTTCGTAACCCCAATTGCCCAAATGCACAGGCGAGACGCCTGTGGCACCAAAGATGGCGCCCTGGCGGCTCAGCCTCCAGGGCGCCTTTTTTCCCTCCTCGTTTTGCACCCTGGGCGGCGGCCCACCCCACGCCTGCATCTTCTTGATTTTAAATAACTTCTGAAGCGCCTTCCAAAATTCCCTGTCTCATGCTAGTGTCGTGTCTCAGATGCACCTTTACTAAATAATTCCATTATCCACGGCCATTTAAAACGTAGCCGCGAGCTTTAGCTTGCGAAATAATGAAATAATAAGGAAAAATGAGCTCAGGCCGAAGCCTGCGGCTACATAAGCCCCTGATATTTTTTTAAGATTTTTTTGAGGCACGACAATAGCGCAGAATCTTATCTTATGACCCACAATTAACTTAAAAAAGATTGGAGAATTATATATTTGAATCCCTCAATTATCTTTTGTATGGGCGGGGTTTCCCCGCCCAGGGCAAACCCACGATTGCCAGAGGCCTGTGCCACTGAAACGCCGCCCCTACGGCCGTGATGGAATCGGGAGCCAGGTATATAATTCCCAAAGATTTGAGATAATCCCCCTCTCTGAGAGGGGAGAGGGTTGGGGGGAGGGTGGCAATTGGGTGAGCAGTTAGCAGCGAGCAGTGAGCAGGAAAAGATAACTGCTTACTGCTTACCGCTCACTGCTCCATGACACCCCCACCTGTCGCCCCCTCAAGGGGGAGGGAAAAAAGCAAAGCATTTAGGCAAGATTTCCGTGGGCCCCAATACCAGCCTTAATTTGCACAGGCTGGAAGCCTGTGCCACCGCCTCTGCCATCAAAGATTTTATCCTTTGTCATCATTATCGCGGGGCGATAAAATGGACCCATGACAGATTTATTAGAAGATATCAAAACCCGGGCGCTATCCCAGGAATTGGCCGGGGAGCTGGCCGCCCTGCGCCGGGATTTCCATCAGCACCCGGAACTCTCCCACCAGGAAGAGCGCACCGCCCGGGTGGCGGCCGACTATCTGAGAGGGCTGGGTCTCAAGGTGCTGACCGGCATCGCCGGCCACGGGGTGGTTGCCGACCTTAAGGGCTTCCGGCCTGGGCGCAGCGTCGCTTACCGGGCCGATATGGACGCCCTGCCCATAGAGGAAAAGGTCCAGGTCCCCTGGCGTTCCCGGGCGCCGGGGGTGATGCACGCCTGCGGCCACGATTTTCACCTGAGCATCGCCCTGGCCGCGGCTAAATTGTTAAGCGGACTCAAAGACCGCCTGGCCGGGCAGTTCCGCTTCATCTTCCAGCCCGCCGAAGAATCGCCGCTCTTGAGCGGCGCCGGCGGCGCCCAGGGCATGGTGGCGGCGGGGGTCCTGGAGGCCGAGCCCCCGCTCGCGGCCATCATCGCCCTGCACGCGGCCCCCAGCCTGGAGGCCGGCCTGATCCGCTGCGGCGCCGGGCCCGTGAATGCCGGAGCCGACCATCTGCTCCTCACCATCACCGGCAAGGCGGCCCACGGCGCCACCCCCCACCGCGGGGTGGACCCGATTCTCGTAAGCGCCCTGCTGCTGAACCATCTGCAGGCGTATCTCGCCCAGCAGGTGGATGCCCGGACCCCCAAAATCCTCACCTTCGGACGCATTGCCGGGGGCAACCGTTTCAACATCCTGGCGGATAAAGTGATCCTGGAAGGGAGCCTCCGCTACCTTGAGGAGGCCACCCGCACCGAATTGCTGAACGGCCTGCGACATCTCCTTACGGGCTTGGCCCGGACCACCGGGGCGGAAATCGATCTAAAGGCCACCCCCACCTACCCTCTCTTAAGAAATGACCCGGAACTGAGCCAGAAGGCAATTAAGGCGCTGGCCGCCATCATGGGTTCCCAGCGCCTCAAGGTTCTTGCTCCTGCCATGGGCAGCGAAGATTTTTCCTATTTCGCGGCCAAGGTGCCGGCCTTTTACTTCTTCCTGGGGGTGCGCGCCCCCGGGGGCCGGAGCCAGACCCTGCACTCCCCGGAGTTCAACCCCGATGAGGCCGCCCTCCCCTGGGGCCTCACCGCCGCCGCCGGCCTGCTGGCCGCCCTGAGTGAATGACTGTTTTCTGTTTTCTGTTTTCTGTGAAAGGCAGAAACAAAGTCAAAGGCCCTTAAGCAAAACAGAAAAAAGAAATTGTTCTGTTCTCCGTTTTCCGTGAAAGGCCAAATCAAAGTCAAAAGGCCTTTAGGAAAAACAGGAAACAGGAAACTAATCTTTCCCACGCGGCCGCGGCCGCTGCACCCACTGCGGAGTAACCGCTTCCGGAATCGAGTCTCCCTGCGGTATATAAGGCTTCAGGTCCACGATGGGGCTGCCGTCCCGGGCATCCAGGCCGGCCACTTCCACGAGGTTGCCGCTAACCTTGAGAAGGCGGCAGGCGGTGAGGCCGATGGGGTTGGGACGCTCCGGGGCCCGGCAGGCGAAGACCCCGGTGAGCGGATTGGCCGGGTCCCGGCGGGGATGCACCTGGAGGACGCTCCGGGCTGCCGCGTGGTCGTTTTCATGGAACCAGTAAAGCACCCACAGGTGCGTAAAGCCTTCCAGACCCAGGAGGGCCGGGGCGAACTGCGGCAGGATCTTAAGAAAAGCCTGGTCCCCCTCTTTTCTGACGTGCCCGATGGGCGTTAACCGGAAGGATTCAAATGGCGTCATCCCCGAGGCCCTCGCCGACCTCCAAAATTTGCTCCAAAACCTCGGTTACCACCCGCATGTCCACATCTGCCATGACCACCGTCTCCCCCAGGCGGCGCAGCAGCACGAAGGGCACCCCGCTCTCCAGGCGTTTCTTATCCCGGGCCAGGGCGGCCAAAACGGCCCCTGGGTCCAAAGGCGGCAGGGGCCGGCGAGTGAGCTCCAGGCGCTGGAGGAGCCAGCGGCCGCGGTCGGCCTCCACCGCCGGTAAACCCGCCAGTCTTTCGGAAAGATTGAGGGCCGCCAGCATCCCCCAGGCCACCGCCCGCCCGTGGGCCAGCCTGAAAGACGAGGCCTGCTCCAGCCCGTGGCCCAGGGTGTGGCCGAAGTTGAGGAGGCGGCGCCGACCGCCCTCCCGCTCATCCTGGGCCACCACCTCGGCCTTGACGGCCGCGGCCCGATAGATCACCTCGAGCAATTCCCCCTGATTCCGGAGCAGCCCGGCCGGCCCCCTGACCAATGAACCTTCCAGCCGCGCCAGCAATTCGCCGTCAGAAATCAAGGCGGTCTTGACTACTTCAGCCAAACCGTTGAGGAATTCAGCCCGGGGCAGGGTCTGCAGGAACTCCGGATCGATGGCCACCAGGAGGGGCTGGTGGAAGGTGCCCAGGAGGTTTTTGCCCTCCGGAAGATTAATGGCGGTCTTGCCGCCGATGGCCGCGTCCACCATGGCCAGCAAGGTGGTGGGCACCTGGACGAAAGGGAGGCCCCGCATGAAGATGGAGGCCAAAAAGCCGGTGAGGTCCCCCACCACCCCGCCCCCCAGGGCCAGCAGCAGGGAGCCCCGGTGGGCGCCGCCCTCCAGGAGTTCCCGGGCCAGACGCTGGACCACCGTCCAATTTTTGGCCCGTTCCCCGTTGGGCACCGTGAGCAGCGCCGGCTCCAGACCGGCGCCCTTTAGGGCCTGCGTCACCTGAGCCCCGTACAGACTGGCCACCCGGCGGTCAGAGACCAGGAACAGCCTCTTGGCCTTGTTAAAACGGGTCAAAAAGGAGCCCAGGCGGGAGCGCAACCCCGGTTCCAGGACAATCCGATAGTTCTGATCCCGGCCCGGCAGCGGCAGTAGGATCTCTGACGAAAAACTCACTTCCAGCCCCCGGGGCGCAATGCCTGGATCTCCTGCATGAGGGCGGCGAATTGGTCCGGGTACAGTGACTGGGCACCGTCGGAGATGGCCTTTTCCGGCTCATGGTGCACTTCGATGAGGAGGCCGTCGCAGCCGGCGGCCACCGCGGCCCGGGCCAGGGGAGGCACCAGGTCTCGCCGGCCGGCGGCGTGGCTGGGGTCCACCACGATGGGGAGATGGGTCTCCCGGCGAACCACCGGCACCATCGCCAGGTCCAGGAGATTGCGGACATGTTCGCCGACGGCCCGAATCCCCCGCTCGCAGAGGATAATCTGGGAATTGCCCTCGGCCATGATGTACTCCGCGGCCATCAGCCATTCTTCCAGGGTGGCGTTCATGCCCCGCTTCAGGAGGACCGGCTTGCCGCAGCGCCCGGCCTGGCGCAGCAGGGAAAAATTTTGCATGTTGCGGGCCCCGAGCTGGACGATGTCGGCATATTCACTTACCAGTTTCAAAGTATCCCCGTCCACGGCCTCGGTGATGATGAGCAGTCCGGTCTCATCCCGCACCTTTTTCAAAATCTTCAGGCCGGCCTTGCCCAGTCCCTGATTGCTGTAGGGCGAGGTGCGGGGCTTAAAGGCGCCGCCGCGAAAGATCCGGGCTCCGGCGGCCTTCACCCTGGCGGCGATAGTCAGGGCCTGGACCTCGCTCTCCACCGCACAAGGCCCGGCCATCACTACGAAGCGGCTCCTGCCCAACTCCAGGCCCGGCAGCGAGATGAGGGTGTCTTCCCGCTTCACTTCCCGGCTTACCAGCTTGTAGGCCCGAGTAACCGGAATGGCCTGCATCACCCCAGGCAGGTCCAAAAACAGGGCCGAGTCCACGGGTCCCGGGTTCTTGAGCACTGCGATGGCCACCCGCTCGCCCCCGGGCATGGGTTGGGCCAGGTAGCCCAGGGCTCCGATCTTGTCCACCACCACCTCGATTTGCGCGGGGGTGGCCTCCTTGTCCATCACAATGAGCATCTTACGTCTCCAGCATGGGTTCGGCAGATTTTTTTAACGCGGCCGGAAAAATTCCCCAAGAGCGCCAAGAACCAGCCTGGCGCCAATTTTTCCCCCATCATCTTTATCAGGGATCCCTTAGAAAATCAACCGTAGCGGGAGTTTGCCAAGCGTTGCCCGCCGGGAGGCAAAAAACAATTTTCCCGCAACAATATGTATGCCTCGGTAGGTTTGCAAAACGACACAAGGGAACAAGGAGGGAAAAAACCAGGCGGCCGCTGACAGGCGTTCTGCGGCTGTATTTTAGAGGCTAACAAATTGGAACTAACGGTCTTTTCGCACTTGATTGTTCGTTGAAAATGATTGATTGATACCCCCTTGGGAAGGCAGTAGTGTCCGGGAGCCGCGGGCCTTCGAGCCGCCAGCCCGCTGCACCTTAGTCCTGCCGGTTAAAATGCCGCTTCATTTTCTTGACAATGAATTAATTAAGCCTTAACCTAATTGCCGATAGCAACGGGGCGAATTTCACTTCCAACTCAAACAAGGAGAAAGATGATGCGACATACCCGTAAATTCATGTTAACCGCGATGGTCCTGGCGCTTGCTTTGGCCTGCGCCATGCCTGTTTTCGCCCAGGCGCCGATGAACCCGGCCCCCGGCCCCAACCAAGCCCCGATAAGCCAGCCGCAGCCGGCGCCGATGAACCCGGCCATGGGCACACCGGGCCCGGGATATAATGTAGCTCCGGGCGGCGTCCTCAGGGGCGGCTCCTTAATGCCGGTAGACGTGTACACCCCCATAAGAAGGGGTTACACCTTTGTCCGGGAGGGCAAATATGAGGCCGCCAAACATGAATTCGAGATCGCGGCCAAACTCGACGAATTAAACCCCTTTGCCCTTAACAACCTGGGAGTCTTGGATGAACGGGACGGTAAACTGAATGACGCCCTGGCTCAATTTAAGGATGCCGCCATCCATGCCGCCCAATATAAAGACAAGGTTCAGCAGACCTGCTTCGTGGGCGGCACCTGCATGGCGGTCGAACCCGAACGGAAGCTGGCGGCCACCAGTGAAATCCTCCCGATCATCCAGGAAAATATCCAGAAGCTAGAGGCGAAGATTGCAGCCAACCCTATGCCTCCGCAGCCAAGTTCGCCTCCCCCGATGAAGTAATTAACCAGGGGCCTTCGGGCCCCCGCCCCGTTCTTTGCTTTTAGGTCAGGCCAGGGGTTGCGAGACCAGGATAAAGAGTCACCCCCACTCAAGAGAATTCACCAGGGGGCCAGAGGGGCTTATCCCACTGGCCCTTATTTTTTTTTTGAATCTAACGGGGCTAAGGCCGGGAGAGCAGGAGCTGCAGATCCTGGAGCCCTTGTTGGGCGAGGCGCAGGGACTTCCGTATCTGTTGCGGCTGAGGGACGTGAGGAGGCAGCGAGGCCCACGCCGGCGGCGCAGACGTCTCGGGGCCGGCTTGCATTTGGCTCAGCAAAAAGCTCAGCTCCCGGAGCAAGTGGATATAGACCGCGCCCAGAGGTTCAGCGGTTTCCCGCGGCGCCGCAGGCGCCGCGGCACCCCCGCCGGACGCCTCCGACTGCTCCATCAGAGCCAGGGTTAACGGGAGCCGGGCAAGCTTGGTCGTCTTGCCGGCAAGCTGTCTCTTTTTTCCCATATCTCCAAGAATTCGAGGGTGAGGTGCAGATAGTCCTGGGCCCCGGAACTTTTGGGCTCATAATCGAAGATGGCCTTCTGGGCGATCTGGGCCTGATTCAAGGCCTCGTTTTTCATGATCATGGCCTTGAAGGTCTTCTCCCGGAAGGGCGCCAGTTGTTCCATGATATAATCGTTGGTGATCCGATTCCGCTTATCATACATAGTGAGGAGGATGCGGAAGAAGTCCCCCTGAAACAACTCCTCCATGGTGAGATTCTTGACCGTCTCCACAGTGGTGAGCAAATCAGCCAGGCCGTCCAGGGAATAGCGGGAAATCTGGCAAGGAATGATGATAAAGTCGCAGGCGAACAGCGAATTGGTGGTGAGCACCCCCAGGGACGGCGGGCAGTCGATGAGCACGAAGTCATAGTCCGCCTCTTTCAAGGCCTGGTCGAGGATGGCCTCCCGAAAGACCCGGCTGTAAACTTGCTCCGCCGCCCGGGCCAGGTGAATCTGGGCTGGCGCCACCTCCAGCCCCAGGATATAGCTGGGCATGGCCACCTGGCTGATGCTGGTGCGGGGGACGGTCATCACCTCCGCCATGGAGGCGGTGATGCTGTCCGGGTCAACCCCGATGCCGATGGTTGTGTGCCCCTGGGGGTCCAGGTCAACGATCAGGGTGCGGTAACCCTGGTAGGCCAGGCCGGCCCCTAAATTCAGGGCAGTGGTGGTCTTGCCGGTGCCGCCTTTCTGATTGATAACCGCTACTACGTGGGACATGATGGGGCCTTCTCACCCTTGGACCATCGGTCAGCATGGCCCTGGGCCAAATAATAAAGGAAGGGGAAAGTTGCGTCAAGGAATATCTGGATCGGGAAGTGGTCCATTTATGTGAAGATTTTCTCGCCAGGGGCACCCTCCCGCAAAGGTTCTAGGAATTGCCGAATCAGGGTGGCGTCTTGCAAATGGTTTTTTCCCCGGAGAGAAATACCTTCGGGCCTTTCATCATCCCGGAAACCTCTCCTTTGCCGCCCCTTGGCCTTTCTGTTATCCTACCCTAGTATTGTGTCCCGCGGAAACGGTGCCTAAATACTTTACCTTTTTCCCTCCCCCTTGAGGGGGGAGGGTCTGGGCGGGGGTGGTAATTTATCTTTCCAGCTAATAAGGAATGACCACCGCCATTGACCAGTCGTTAGCATAACTGAACATGGCAGGTTCCCTAGTGTTACGTCCCACAAATATCTTAACAAAGACTTTGAAATAACCCCTCCTCCCTCAGAGGGGAGGGGGTTGGGGGGAGGGTGGCAACATATATGGCCCCCGAGAAACCCTTATGGACCAGCGTGAGCCAAGGATAGCCGTAGCTTTGAGCGGCGGGGTGGACAGCGCCATGGCCGCAGCCTTGCTCAGCCAACAAGGGCCGCGGCCGCGAGCGGTCCACTTGCTCCTGAGCGACGCCGGCCCTCCGGCCGCACATCTGGCGAACCTGGCACTGATGTTGACTCTTCCCCTCACCAGGGTGGACCTCCGGGAGGAGTTTGCCCGGCAGGTGGTGGACTATTTCGTCAGCGAATACTCCCGGGGCCGCACTCCCAATCCCTGCGTGCAGTGTAACGCGGCTATCAAGTTCGGCAGCCTCTGGCAACTGCTACGGACCCAGGGACTGACCCGCTTGGCCACCGGCCACTATGCCCGGCTGCTTCCCGGGGCGGACGGGACCCTGGGACTGTTCCGGGCCGCGGACCGCAGCAAGGATCAGTCTTACTTCCTCAGCCGCCTGCCCAGGGAGCTGCTGCCCAATCTCCTTTTTCCCGTGGGGGAGCTGACCAAGACGGAGGTGCGCCGACGTTACCGGGAGCTGGGCTTGCCGGTCGATGAACAGTGTCCCGAGAGCATGGAACTCTGCTTTATCCCCCGCGGCCGTTACCAGGACTTCATCCGGGCCCGCCGCGGCCCGGGAACCCCGGGGGAAGTGGTGGACCTCGGGGGCCGGCTCTTAGGAAGGCACCGGGGTCTGGAGCATTACACCGTGGGCCAGCGCCGGGGGCTGGGGATTCCGGCCGGGGAACCGTACTACGTGGCGGCTATCCACCCCGAGAGCAACCGGGTGGTATTGGGCCGGCGCCGGGAGATCCTCTGCCGGGGCCTACTGGCCACCCGGGTCAACTGGCTCATCCAGCCCCCCGGGGGCGAGCTGGAGGCCCAGGCGGTCATCCGCCACCGCCACCCGGGGGTGGCGGCCCGCATCCGCCCCCTGGGTGCCGCGGGGGTGGAGGTGGTCTTTGCCGCGCCCCAATCAGCCGTGGCCCCCGGCCAGGCCGTGGTCTTCTATCAAGACGACCGGGTCCTGGGCGGCGCCTGGATCGAGGAGCCGATCAAGTGAATAGCCAGTAGTCAGCTGCCAGTTGCCAGTAAAGGCAAAGACAGATAAAGACAACTGGGAAATGGGGTGGAACTGTTTTCAGTTGTCAGTTGCCAGTTCCCAGTAAAGACAAAGGCGGAAAAAGGTAACTAGAAGCTATTGCAAAACCTAACCTCATTGTCATCCTGAACGAAATGATGGAAGGGATATTCTTGGGGATACTGGTAGCCGCAGGCCTTAGCCTGCGCTCATTGAGGTGAAAGTTCCCAGTTACCAGTTGCCAGTTCCCAGTAAAGGCAAAGACAGAAAAAGACAACCGGGTATTGGGGACTGTTTTCAGTTATCAGTTGCCAGTAAAGCCTACGGCGGAAAAGGATAACTGATAACCGATAACTGACAACTGACTACTGTCTACTGATTACTGATAACCGATAACTGGGAACCGGGAACTGGGAACTGGGAACTGGGGTGAAATAACCGCTCAGACCTGTTACAATCGACTGCATGCCCGCCGCCCACCGCCCGGCGCCAACCACCCCCCGCTTTTTCCGCGTCCTTACATTCGGCTGCAAGGTAAACCAGTGCGACACCGCCGGCATGAGCCAGGAGCTGGCCGGCCGCGGCTGGCTCAGCGCTCCTTTAGGTGTGGTTGCGGACCTGCACCTGGTTAACACCTGCACGGTCACCGGCCGCGCCGACCAGCAGGCCCGCCAGGCCATCCGCCGGCTATCCCGGGAATACCCGGCAACTCCCATCTGGATCACCGGCTGTTACGCCCAGCGGGCGCCTGGGGAGCTGGCGACCCTGCCCGGGGTCCAGGCCGTGCTGGGCAACCGGGAAAAGAGGGAACTGGCGGAATTGTGGGATAAGTTTGCTCCAGACGGCCAGCCCGGGCTTTGGGTCGATGCCTGCCCGGGCCGCCAACCCTTTCAGCCCTGGCGGCTGCGGGGCTTTCCCGGACACACCCGGGCCTGGCTCAAGATCCAGGAGGGCTGCAGCCACGGTTGCAGCTACTGCATCGTCCCCCAGGTGCGGGGGCCCCGCCGCAGCTGGCCGCCGGCCGGGGTTGCCGCGGCCTTGAGGGAACTGGCCTCCGCTGGTTACCAGGAGGTGGTCCTCACCGGCATCGACCTCGGTCAATACGGCCAGGACCTGAACCCTCCGCTTAGCTTGGCCGGCCTGGTGCGGGGCCTGCAGGAAGACGGAGCGCCCTTGCGGGTGCGTCTCAGCTCCCTGGAACCCCAGGAGGTAACCGGGAATCTCCTCGCTGAACTGGCTTCCTGGCGGAATTTCTGCCCCCATTTTCACCTCCCCCTCCAGAGTGGCTCGGCCTCCATCCTCAATGCCATGAACCGCCCTTACCGCCCCGGAGAATTTCGGGACCTCGTCCTTACGATCGCTCGCCTTTTTCCGGAGGCAGCCCTGGGGCTGGACGTGTTGGTGGGCTTTCCCGGGGAAAGCGCCGCCGACTTCGAAGCCAGTCTAACCCTGGTAGCCTCTTTACCGGTAACCTACCTGCACGTCTTCCCTTTCTCCGCCCGTCCCGGGACTCCGGCGGCGCGGCTCAAGGCGTTGCCCGGCCAGGAGCTCTCCCGCCGCGCCGGCATCATCCGGGAGCTGGGAAGGCAGAAAAGGCTGGCGTTTATGCAGGCACAAACTGGGCGGCTGCGGGAGGTCCTGGTGGAAGGGCCGGCCCCGCAACCGGGCTGGCTCCAGGGTTTGAGCGACAATTACCTGCGGGTAGTCTTTCCCGGCCCGGCCGCCTGGCGCAACCGCCGCCTCCTGGTGCGCCTGCTCGGGGTTAAGGAGGAACGGCTGCTGGGCGAGGCGCTGGCGGGACCAAATGAACCCGGCGAAAATCCCTCGTGTGGGATCACTTAAAATGATTAGAATTGACCTGTATAAAATGTGGAGATTTGATTTTCACCTATCGCTTTAAAGCGTCCAGAAATTCTGATAAGCGTTGCTTTAGGGCCACCTCGTCTTTGATCTGACATTCCCATATAATGAGAACCTCCCAACCCAGCCCTTGCAAAGTAGCTTTGTTTTTCGCATCGCGCGCTTGATTGCGAGCGATTTTGTTTTCCCAATAATCTCGATTTGTTTTCGGTATGCGTGCGCCGCGCTTGCAGTCGTGGCCGTGCCAAAAGCAACCGTGGATAAAAATAACCTTATGCCGACTCGAAAAAACAAGGTCAGGTTTTCCATGTAGTTCTCTACGGTGTAATCGGTAACGATACCCCATTGAATAAATGAGGCGTCGAATGATCATTTCAAGCGATGTGTCCCGCCCCTTCACCGCTCGCATAATGCGGCTTCGGTTTTCCGGCGTTTCATTCATCGCTTAAGTTCGATCTTCAGACTCGGATCGGTTTCAACTTTTTCTATAATCTCATTATAGCGCTTGACCAAATCAACTAAGGCGTTTTTACATCCCTCGGGGCCAAATTTCCCCAACTCATAAAGGTTCAGAGCAACAAATTGTTCGATTTCGAAAATATCTATGCGGTGGCCAATGCCTTTGTTGTCGGCCAATCCTTCGGCGACTGGAAAGCCGCGCTGCAAAGTCACCAAAACAGGCCGATAACCGTCGTTTAAATTATCGTGGCAACGTTCAATGACCGCCTCACTTGGCGAAGTAGTGACATGAATAGCCACGTCGCCTACTAAGAAATCTCCCTTTCTCTGGCTTGGGGCGTCGGCGGTAGAAAAGCTGTTGTGGTCAAACTTGCCCTTACCAAGGGCGCAATCCAGTTTAGCGCCTACAAGATGTTGCAGCACAGCCCCGACATAATAGAAGCCCGCAGAATGCCGTTGACGTTCTTCCGCCTGTGATAGAACGCCGCGTACAACCGTGCGTAAACTTTGTGAGGCATCCATCTTGATTTTGAAAGGCTTCGATGCAAAGAACTCTCGAACTTTTTCAATCCAAAAATCTTCAATCGTATCAAGATTTATCAGGCCCTTGGTATGCAGTCCATTTAGAAAAGCCACATACTCGCGCATGTTATCTATACTTCCCCGACTTGTGCGGCCACATTCTGCGGCTAATACACGAGTAATGCCATGCTTTTTCAAAATTGACTGAGCGGCTCCTTTCCCAAGGCCAAGAACTTGACCGCCACGTATCGTGACGAGCCTTTCTGAATCAAGAGGTAAACCCATGTTGCGGGCGTGTTTCGTGACCACAAGGGCCACACATAACGGCCCCTGCCTTTTGAAATTTTTTCCGTCGCGAACTCAATTAACGCTTCTCTAAGCTTATCATCTGTCACAATTCAGGCCGCCTTCTCTTTTTGGCTATTCAATCCCTTTAAGGCTGGCTCAAGAATATATTCAGCCAAATGTCGAACAACAGGAACAACTAAACCATCACCGGCAAGATGGTAGGCGTCATTATATTTCCCAGGCAATTTATAATCTTCTGGCAAACCCATAAGGCGCGCCGCCTCTCGCGGCGACAGCAACCGCGATCTAATGGAGTTTCCTTTAACAATCATAATAGTCTGCCTGCTGGACCCACCACAGGGAGTGCGCAGACAGCCGGATAAACCATCAAATCGAACTTCGGCGCGTTGAACGCCTTGTCGTATCCGTTTATAAATGGCCCCAACCATCCGACGTTTAGAATCTTGAGCTTTTTTCACCTTGGCAAGATTCACCTCAGTCATCATTTTTAAGAGCCTGTCTGTTTCAGCGGTGGAATGCCAGGAAACGCCTTTAGGATTTTCCTCAATAAGATCAGAGAGTGATTTAACTCGCTGTGGCGGGGCGGGTAATTTCCACCATAACCAAGAATCATTGTTTAAGGCCTTCACCTCTTCGCTTCTGGCTATGACAACAGGCGGACTCCAAACTGGATCAGGGCCATTGGCGACTAAGTTATCAGGAATACAAATATCATTTTGAGCGGCAACTATGAACAGCCGGGGGCGGGACTGAGGCACAAAATGCACAGCATCAATGACCATCGCGCCAAACCGGTATTTTGAATAGATTAACGCCTTGGCTATTGTCATAAAATCGGCCCCACCATGCGATGTTAATGCCCCATACACATTCTCAAGAACGACAAAGCGCGGGGCGCGGTCTTCAACAACAAGTTCTGCTATAACTTTCCAAAACGGCCAGAAGGTTCCTGACCGCTTGGCGTTCAGTCCGCCGCCAGAGCCAGCAAGCGATAAATCTTGGCAGGGGAAGGAAGCCCATGCAAGGTCCGCAATTCCTGGAAGATCAGAAGTGGCGACTTTTGCAACGTCGCCAGAGAACCACTCATCGGTGCTCTTGAAGTAGCCTTTATAGGCTTGGGCCTTAATTTCGTTTATGTCATTGGCGAAAACACAATTCCATTCCGGCCCCAAGCCAAGCCGGGCCATGCCACCGCCTGCAAAAAATTCATAGAAATCATACATTGTCAGGCTCTTTAGGAAGAATCATAGCACAAATTTAGTCGGTAATGTCATGATTTTCCCTTAACCATTTTTGAGCAAATTTTTTCTCGGGTTGGCGGCTTAAAAGCCGGGTGGGACAATTTGGAGGTGGGACAGAAATGGGATAATTTTTAATTAAAAATAAAAAAAGTCAGCCGATTTAGACTAACCCGTTTATTTCACTGGTGGCGGGGGACGGAATCGAACCGCCGACACGGGGATTTTCAGTCCCCTGCTCTACCGACTGAGCTACCCCGCCGACCGTTAAGTTGTTTATCTTGCCCCCGGGCTTTTGTCAAGACCTTAGACAGCCAATGGTGCGGGCCCGAGCCAACATGCGCTCCCTGCGGGGGCCGGTTCTGAACCCGTCCTTACACAGCCCCCCCTGCACTCCCGCCAACTCTTGAGGTTCCTTGCCACCTCTTGTTCCCCCCTCCCGTGTCCAAGAAAACCCGATCAATCCCACGTTCTCAGGTTTCAAATTCATGGTTTTCGAAGGCAAATATCAGGGAAAACAGGATTTACCTTCTTTCAAAGATTACCCATATTATCGTCAAAGCCCAGGGAGAATCGGAGAATCGACCTGGTAAACCTCAACAATCGATATAGTATTAAGCTGAAAAAATGGCCCCAATAACGGGGGCACTATTGAACCTCGATTATGCGGCAAATTTTTGATGGAATTGCGGGCAACTATTCGATATAATCGTGACTAGTTGGCAAAGCGCCTGGCCCCCAGGCGCCCGCTAAGGGGGAGAGCCAACCGAGATGGATGCTGCGGCCTAATCTCTGATCCGCAGAGATTCACGAGATCGATTGAAAAAAGGTTAGGTGCAATGGATCAACGATTCTGGGAAAAATATTTCCTGACCTACGACCTTTTGAACGAAGTGATCCCCTATCAAGAACTGATGCATGATCTCATTAGTGTATTGGAAGTGGAAGAAGGTGATTTGATCTTCGATGCGGGCTCAGGGACTGGAAACTTATCCCTGCTTTTAAAAGCCTGTGGTGCGAAGCCGACGGGATATGATTTCTCCGAGAAGGCCATAAAAATTCATCTGAGGAAAGACCGGGATGTGGAAGTATATTATGGTGATCTAACCCATAAACTCCCATTTCCGGACAATTATTTTGATAAAGTTGTATCTAATAATGTCATTTACACTATAGATAAAAATATCAGGTTATCGATTTTTGAAGAAATTTATAGGGTATTGAAAATAAATGGCAAATTTGTCATTGCTAATGTTCATACCGGATTTAATCCATTAGCGATCTTTAAGGATCACATAAAACATTCAGTGCAAATAAAGGGTATGAGAAGAACAGCCATTGATCTGATAACAAAAAGCAATTCCATCTGGAAATTATTTTTTTATAGCTACCTCATAATAAGAAAAAACAAAGTTGGCAGATATGCATTTGTCGATAAAAATGAGCAGAGACATTTATTAGCCCAGGCTGGTTTTAGAAATATCGGTGGTACAATAAATACTTATTCGAATCAAAGTTATATCGATGCAGGGATAAAGTAAGTAGAAACATAAGATATCCCAATTAACGATCCCAAAGCCCCAGTTGCCGGCTCACCTGGGGATCCTTCCTTCCCATCAATTTCTCCGCAATTTCCCGGGCCAGCAAAGGCGCATTGCCACCGGCCCGATTATTGATGATCAAATTTACCGACACCCCTTTTTCAATGGCGGCCTTGAGGATCTCCACCGTCTCCTGCACCATCTCCGGCTGCCGCATACCTCCGATTGGCCTGTCAAAAGGATGCGCCTTCACATAAGCGTCTTCATACCGCATACCCAGAGGCGTCATCAGCCGCACCACGCATTCGCCGCCCCCGTTAAAGAACCTGCCGCTCGCCTTGGCCAATTGTTTTCTCAAGGGCGGCAGCCAGGTCCAGTGCGATAATACCTGCCCCACCCCATACTTTTTTAAAACCTCGAAGACCTGATCCCTCAGATACAAATCTGTCCTTAATTCCAGATGATAGCGGGTATCTTTCGGGATCGCCTGGAAAAAATCATCCAGCTCCCGGGTCATTTCGTTAACCGGAGTCCGGTCTTGCTGCCGCTGATACTCCTGCTCAAAAATAATGCCGCTGAGTTTTGAGCCCAACATTTTTGCGGCCGGTACATAATATTGCTCGGTGAAAATTTTGGGGTTCAGATAGAATTCATTATCGACGTATCGGTCGCCTCTATGAATCTTTTGAGCCGTGATGATCTGGGGCGCCTTGAGAATGATTCGGTCTCCAGCCTTCAGGTGTTGGCTGTAGGTATTCAAAACCTGATAGTTCGGAGTGGATTGGCCATTCTCATCCAAAAGAAGCCGGTAAAAGGTGAAATCGATCTCCAGGACCGAAAAATGTTCAAAATACTCCTCGACACTATCTACCGGCAGGACCTCTTCGCTAAAATTTTTCCCGGCGATTGCCTTCGTTCTTTTGGTTATCCGTCCCTCGTAGCGGTCCTGGGAGTAAATCTGCCCGATCCAGCCGGCATAACGATCAGAGGCCGTACCCAGGAATATCCGGGGGTGAAGATTGCGGAAATGGAAGGTTTTCGGATCGGTTTCGGCAGGGAGAGACATGAATTAAGTGTAAATGAAAAGCGAAAGTCATTCAAATGGAAATATTTTTAAAAGATATGAAAGTTCTTATGATCAAACCAAAACACCAACGCCCATCTTTTATAAAATTAAATCATTCTCCCAGGGTTGACTAAATGAAATTATCACTTAGTTTAATTGGAGAACCTGGAACTTCGCATCCTGCCGCCCCTCTGAGAGAATAGCCCCTGTGCCTTCCCGATGCATTGCCAGGTGCCCAGGAGCATTTATGGCATCCTATGATATTGTCCTGGCTGAGGATTACCTGCCGCTGCGCCAGATTATCAAGAATATCGTTGAGGAAACTGGTGAATTAACGGTAGTAGGTGAGGCTAACGATGGGGAGGAGGTATTGGCAATTTTGGAACTTTCCCTCCCGGATATGGTCATCACGGATATCAAGCTGGGGGGATTGAAGGCAAGCCTGAAGATTAAGGAACTCTATCCTCGAATAAAGGTGATCATCCTGACCGTACATATGGAAAAAGATTATCTGAATCATGCCATGATCAACGGGGTCGACGGTTACATACTGAAACAAGATATGGATCAGGAACTCTATAGCGGCATACAAGCTGTTCGCCGCGGCGAGGTTTATATATCCCACTCCATGAATCCCACTCCTTGAAGCATATTTTTCATCTTTTATTGCCCCGTATGATTAGGTCATTACCTTTGCCGGCTTTGCCGGGCCTAGGCGAATTCCCTAAAATGAGGCCCTGGCGGCGCGCGATCCCCAAGCCCGGGCCCTGAGCGAGGACCGGTTGCGCCATTTTCGAATCTTAAGCGCCCCAGGTGGCAGGTGGCCATGGACCCGGTGACCCACTTGGCCATGGGGGCGCTGCTGTCGCAGGTGCTTCCCAGCCCTTCCCCGTATTGGAGCGCCGTGGCCGGGATCTCCTTCACCCTGCTGCCGGATTGTGACTATTTTTTGAAATATTCCCATCGGCTGGCCTTTATCCGCCACCACCGGGCCTTTTCCCATTCCCTGACGGCCCTGCCCCTGTTTGCCCTGGCGGCAGCCGGGGTGGCCTGGGCCCTGGGCGGCCCCCGCTGGTTCCTACCGATCCTCTTCCTGGGTCTGGCAGTGCTGGCGAGCCATCTCCTGGTATTGGATCTGGCCACCCCCTACGGCACCCAGCTTCTGTTTCCCTTCTCCAGGAAGCGCTTCACTCTGGACTGGCTCTTCATTATCGACCCTTACCTCACCGCCCTGCTGCTGGCCGGGGCCGCGGCCGCTCCCTTCCCCGGTTGGGGCCACCGGGCCGGGCTCGCCTTTCTGGCCGCGGCCGGCGGTTATCTTCTCCTGTGCGGCTGTTATCACCACCAGGCCCTGGCCCTGGCCCGCCAGGTGTTTGATCCCACTGCCGCCAACCCGGGGCCGCTCTCCGCCCCTGCTCATCCTGGGAGGGCGGGGGCGCTCTCCGCCGGGGGCCTCAGGGTGGCCGCGCTGCCTCAGCCCTTTTCCTGCCGCCGCTGGCTGCTGCTGGCCGGCAATGGCCGGGAAGTGGCGCAAGCCTTCGTGCAGCTGCCGTTTCTCGCCCCCTTGGGGTTATGGCGGTCACCGGCGGCGCCGCCGGTTACCCGCCTGCCGTCCAACTCCCGGGCGCCGGACGAGGTTTATTCGGCCCCCGAGGACCTGCATCTCCAGGTATTCGGTGGACTGGCCATGCAGGACGCGGACCTCGACCCGGAAGCCCGGGAAATCCGGGACCGCTACCTGGAATTCGCCCGCTTCCCCCTGTTGCACCGGGCGCAAGTCCTGGAAGACGGGCTCGACCTGGAGTGGTTGGACCTGCGCTTCTCCGTGCCGGGGAGGGCCTTCCCCTTTGCCCTGCAAATGCGCCTGGACCAGCAAGGGCGGGTGCGGCAATGGCATCTAGGCGCCAGCGACCAGGAGCTGAAAAGCGTTTGAACGGAGGATCAGAGGCGGTTTGTTGAGGGGAGGGGGTTAGGGGGAAGGTGGCAACATACGGTAAATGAAAGATAAATTACCACCTCCACCCGGTGTCGCCCCCTCGAGGGGAGGGAAAAAGGCAAAGCCTTTAGGCAACGTTTCCGTGGAACACAATACGAGCAGAGACCGGAGACAGAAAACAGAAGACAGTTTCTACAAGGACGAGAGGCGAGAACATGATAAAATCGAGGAAAATCTAAAAAACCCTTGGAATATTCATGACGCCTAAACGATTTTTCGGAAAAGTCCACCAGGACCCGGGTGAGGCCCTGGCCAAAGGCTCCCGGGAGGTTATGGTCTCCATTTGGGAAGAGTACCTGGCGGCGATCCTACAAGTCTCTGCCGACAGCGGCCGTTACCGGATCCTGCGCCGCCAGCTAGAGAACGCTGCCGGTTTCAAAGAGGTCTCGGAGAATTGGAACGCCCTGCCCTTGCCGGCCCGGGGGGCGGCCTGGCGCCGTCTGATGACCGCGGCTCAGGAGAAATGTGAGGCCACCATGGACCGTTGCAGCCGCTGCGGCGAGTGCTGCCAGTCAGCCAGCCCTACCCTGCTCCGCCAGGACCTGCCCCTGTTCCAACAAGAGATTCTCACCTGGAACGACGTCTACACCCTGCGCCGGGAGGAGTTGGTGAGCAACCGCGCCGGCCGGGTGGAGCCCCTTAAAGGAGAGCGCCTGAAACTCCGGGAGATACCCGG
The DNA here is from genome assembly GCA_049585595.1 of Desulfobaccales bacterium. Classification (GTDB taxonomy): domain Bacteria; phylum Desulfobacterota; class Desulfobaccia; order Desulfobaccales; family 0-14-0-80-60-11; genus JAPLJC01. Next base: position 29,454 of record JBAVAG010000083.1, on the reverse strand, counting down.
CAGCCGGCAATGCTGGTTTTTCCAGGCGGCCAACAACTCCTGCCGCATCTATGAGAAGCGCCCGGAGCAGTGCCGCCGGCAAAACTGTTGGAGCGAGCCGCCCCCGCCCCCGGAAGAAGACCAGTTGCTTACCCGGCAGCACCTGTTCACCGGGGTGCCAGAAATCTGGGAACTGATCAGGCAGCATCAGGAGCGCTGCGACTATAGCGAGGTGGCCCGGGCCCTGGCGGATGTGGGCGCCGGCCGTGAAGAGGCCGCCGAGGCCCTGTTTGAGGCCCTGCACTTTGACCATTATTTGCGCCGGCTGCTCATCGACGACTGGGAACTCACCCCCGCAGCCACGGAATTGCTCCTGGGCCGGCCCGTAACCGAATTCCTCAAGGGCCAGGGGGTGGACGCCATCCTCACCCCGGAGGGGGTCTTCAAGTTGGAGCCTCGACAGGATTAACTGGCCGTAGGGTGCGTCTTACGCACCTCTACAAGCAAGCCATTCAAAAACTCATTTTCCGCTTAACTGTCATTCTGAGCGAACCGGCTGGACCTGAAGGCAACAATGAAATTTGTGAATCCAAAGGGCCGGAGATTCCTCCATAATTGGTACAGCCTGATAGGGCGGCCTGTGGCCGCCAAAATTCGGCGGGCCCAGCCCACCCTATAAATTCTGGAGCCATTAGCGCCAGTAACCCATTCTCTGGAGGTGTGCCATGATCGCGGAACTTATCAAGGGAAATCGCAGCTATCGCCGTTTCCACCAGGAGGTCCCGGTGACCCTGGAGACCTTGAAGGACCTGGTGGACCTGGCCCGGTTGTCCGCCTCCGCGGCCAACCTCCAGCCCTTGAAATATCTCCTTTCCTGCGAGCCCTGCGGCAATGCCGACATCTTCTCCTGCCTGGCCTGGGCCGGCTACCTGAAGGACTGGCCGGGGCCGTCGGAAGGGGAGCGGCCGGCCGCCTACATCGTCGTCCTGGGGGACACGGAGATCTCCAAAAACTTCGGCTGCGACCATGGCATCGCGGCCCAGTCCATCCTCCTGGGCGCCCGGGCCCAGGGGCTGGGGGGCTGCATGCTGGGCTCGATCCAGCGGGACCGTCTGCGCCAGGTTTTCCAGATTCCGGAAAATCTGGAAATTCTTCTGGTCATCGCCCTGGGCCGACCCAAAGAGACCGTGGTCCTGGAAGAGGTGGCCCCCGGCGGCAGCATCAAGTACTGGCGGGACGCGGCGGGGGTCCACCACGTGCCCAAGCGGCGGCTTAAGGATATTATTCTCTAGGGCACACCCAACCCCCCTGGTGTTGTGCTCCTTAAATAATACGGCATCAAATCAAGAAAACCTGAGTTCCAGGGGCATTAAAGTCCCCCTTTGGAACAGGGGATTTAGGCAGTACTGTCCGGCAAGGTTTTTGCTATGTGACATGTAGTTTTGGTGGGCACCGCCCACCAAAACCAGAGATCTTTTTGAACTTAGGCATTCCCACTGGCAAATCAATTAATGGAATTTACAAGCTTTTCCCCTCTCCCCTCACAGGGGATAGTGGGTTTAGGCATTTCTGAGACGCCCCCATCCACTCTGGATAAAGGTTTGTGGTCATATTTTCAATATCACTTCGCCAGCCATTATGCAAAATCCCTGCCGGACACTACTGGGATTTAGGGGGATTTCAGGGGGTCATTTTAAATCCCCCCAGCCCCCTTTTTCAAAGGGGGGTTGATAAACCGCATTTCGAAATGTCCAGAACAATTCCGAACCATCATACCAGAGGGCGCCGGGCGTAAGGCGCGTCTCCGGCGCCGTGCCTGAAGGGCGGGTGTCCCGGCGTGAGGGGCGTCCCTCCTGCCATCTTTTCTGTGGGCCTGACGGCTTGGCGGAACCTGCGTCAGCCGCCCAGTGGGCCCAGGAGCCGCGCCCAGAGATCTTCCCGCCCCTCGCGGCTGAGCGCCGAGAACCAGATGAATTCTCCCGGGGCCACCCCCAGGGGGGCCAGATTTTCGGCCAGATGTTGCAACTGCCGGCGGCGCTCTCCCTGCTTCAACTTGTCCACCTTGGTGAGCACTGGAATCACCAGCCTTTTTCGGTCCCGCAGATACTCCCAGAGAAACAGCTCTTCCGGGCCCAACCGGCGGCGGCCGTCCTGGAGGAAGACCACCGCGGCCAAGGCCTGGCGCTGGCCCAGATAGTCCAGCACCAGTTGCCCCCACCTGTCCTTGAGGTCTTTGGAAACCGCGGCATACCCGAACCCCGGCAGATCTACGAAGAGCCAGCGGCTATTTACCAGAAAGAAGTTGAGGGCGCGGGTGCAGCCCGGCACGGCGCTGGTGCGCACCAGTTTCTTGCGCCCCAGCAGGACGTTGATCAGGGAGGATTTGCCCACGTTAGAGCGGCCCAGGAAGGCCACTTCGGGCAGCTCCCCGCCGGGCAACTGATCGGTCCGGTGGACGCTCAACTGGTAGGCGGCGGAGATGATCTTGGGGATGGCCATGGGTTAGGAAAGTTTTCCGTTTTCCGTTTTCCGTTTTCCGTAAGATAAATCCGGCGGCGGTGGTGACTCGAGGTATTGATGTCCGGCAACAAAATTGCCTGGAGAAGATTACAATACCTCCATTTAAGCCCTATGCCGTAATAATTTCACCGATATCAATATACCGACGCTCACTAAATCCCCTCACCCCTGAGAGGAGAGAGGGCTAGGGTGAGGGGTGGCTTCTTCGGTAGTTCAGCCCTTCCTTCACTCCCTGCAATTACTGCCCACATTTTAGCATAAACCTTTTCGGACACTACTGGATATGGGTAATTTATACCAGCATTCCGGAAACTACCACGATCCCTGCCCTTCCCAGGTCCTCTAGACTCCCGGCCAAGGCTTGACGCCCCCGGGTTTTCCGGGTAGATTCTCGTAGCATGATGGAGGAGGATGCTCAACGGTTGGCTTGGGGGTTGTGGTTCCATTTCTGGTTGGGGGTTCTCACCCTGATTGCCGGCTCGATCGTGGTGTTGTTGGCCCCCATCGACCGGGAGGGCAGATTAGTCCAATTCACCGCCAAATGGTGGGGCCGGACCTTGCTGCGGATGGCCCATGTCTCCCTGGAGGTGCGTGGTCTGGAACACCTGGCCCCGAACCAGGCCTATGTCTTTGCCGCCAACCACCGCTCCAATTTCGATATCTTCACCCTGATCGCCATCCTGCCGGGCCGCCTCATGTTTGTCGCCAAGCAATCCCTCTTCCGGATTCCCCTCTTCGGACACGCCTTGATTCGCATGGGCTCCGTACCTCTGGACCGGAGCAACCTCAAACAGGCCATCAAGAGCCTGGACCGGGCCGCGGCCCGGGTGCAGGCCGGAGCCTCGATGATCATCTTTCCTGAAGGCACCCGAGTGGCCGCCCCGGAACTCAGCCCCTTTAAGAAAGGGGTCTTTATTATGGCCGCCAAAGCCGGGAAGCCCATCGTGCCGGTGAGCGTCAGCGGTACCCGTTTTATTCAAGTCCCGCACACCATCCGGATGCAACCCGGACCGGTGCGGGTAGTAATTTCGCCTCCCATCCACCCCCAGGATTACCGGCGCAAGGAAGACCTGATGGCCGCGGTCTTCCAGGCCATCGACGCCAACTATGACCCCGACTTTCCCCATGCTCCCCGCAGCAGACCCGAATAGTTGGGTGGATCTCACCTTCCTGGGAGGGGTGGGGGAGATCGGCCTCAACATGATGGCCCTGGAGACCGCCGACCACCTGGTGGTGGTGGACGCGGGCCTCATGTTTCCCGAGGACCCCATGCTGGGGATAGACATCGTTATCCCCGATTTCAGCTATCTGCGGGAGCGCCGGGACAAGATTGCGGCCCTGGTCCTGACCCACGGCCATGAGGACCATATCGGTGCGGCCCCTTTTTTTCTCAAGGAATTCCCCGTCCCCGTCTATGGCACCCCCCTGACCCTGGCCTTATTAAGGGAGAAACTCAGGGAACACGGCCTGCTGGCGGAGACCGACCTGAATTTGATCCGGCCCTCGGAACCCCTGGCCCTGGGACCCTTCGAATTCGAATTCATCCGGGTATGCCACTCCATCGTGGACGGGGTGGGTTTTGTAGTGCGCACCCCTCAGGGCTATCTGGCCCATTCCGGCGACTTCAAGATCGACCACACCCCGGTGGCCGGCGCCGTCATGGACTTGAACCGCTTTGCCCATTACGGCGAACAGGGGATGCTGGCGCTGCTCTCCGACTCCACCAACGCCGAGCGCCCCGGCTACACCCTGTCCGAGAGGCAGATCGGCATCACCCTGGAGAACCTGGTGCGGGAAGCTCCGGGCCGGGTGATCGTGGCGGTCTTCGCCTCCCACATCCACCGGATGCAGCAGATCGTCGATATTGCCGCCAAGTACGGGCGCAAGGTGCTGTTCAACGGCAAGTCCATGGTGACCAACTCCCGGCTGGCCAAGGATCTGGACATTCTCTCGGTCCCCCCGGAACTGGAAATCAACGTGGGGGACCTGGAGCGGCTGCCGCCGCCCGAAACCATTGTCATCACCACCGGCAGCCAGGGGGAGCCCCTGAGCGCCCTGGCTCGCATGGCTCTGGAGGCCCACAAGCAGATCCACATTCGCCGGGGCGACCTGGTGATCCTCTCCTCCAAGTTCATCCCCGGCAACGAAAGGGCCATCACCACGGTAATCAACAACCTTTATCGCCTGGGAGCCGAGGTGGCCTACCAGGAGGTGGCCGACATCCACGTTTCCGGCCATGCCTCCCAGGAGGAATTGAAGATGCTGCTGAACCTGACCCGGCCCCGCTATTTCATCCCCATTCACGGGGAGATGCGCCACCTCATTAAGCACGGCCACCTGGCCCGGGCGGTGGGCATCCCGGAAGAAAGGGTTCTTCTGGCCGGAAACGGCGATCAGGTGCGCTTCGATTCCCGGGGGGCAAGCCTCCAGGGCCGGGTGGACACCGGCCGGGTCTTCGTGGACGGCAAGGGAGTGGGGGACGTCAGCCGCATCGTCCTCAGGGACCGGCGGCACCTGGCCGCCGACGGCCTGGTGATCGCCTATGTGGCGGTGGACCCGGGGGCCCGCCGCATCGTTACCGAACCGGAACTCATCACCCGGGGCTTCACCCTGGAGGAGGAGCAGGCGCCCCTCCTGGAGCAGGCCCGCAAGGTCTTCCAGGACATCGTCCTCCGGGCCTTGAGCGAACCTACCCAGGATTGGCTGGAGATCCAGACCCAGGCCGGCAAGGCCATGCGCAAGCTCTTCTTCAAACACCTGGAGCGCCGCCCCATGATCCTGCCGTTGATCCTGACCTTGTGACGTCAGCTTTCAGCCATCAGCTATCAGCTTTCAGCCATCAGCTAAAGGCGAAAGACCGAAAAGGAAAGCTGAGGCAGCTCGTAGGGTGGGCACTGCCCACCAAACAGAGACGGGAAACGGAAAACAAGCATTTCCCCAGTAGTGTCCAGCAAAGATTTTGCATAAGGGCTGACGAATGAAATTGAAAAATGTGGCTACAAACCTTTAGCCAGAGACGACGGGGGCAGCCCTTAAGCGCCAAAACCCCCTCTCCCCTGCTGGAGGGGCGGGGTTTCCCCGCCCGGGCGGCGAGACGCCGCCCCTACCTAAGATACAAGCGTTGGGTGAGGGGTGGCGACTGATTACTCCCCCCTCACCCTTCCCTTTCCCCCATGGGGGGAGAGGGGAAAAAGCAAGATAACTCCATAAGTTAACTGAAGATGCGGATTTGGTAGCCCAGATTACACGCCAGATCAACAAGACCCTTGCTGGGCGCTGCTGGCAACCCGCGAGAACTACACCTATGCGAAAAAAAAATCTTGCCATTTATTTAGCACTTGATATCCTGAAAGCTATGAAAAGGAGCGCCACCTCTCGAATCCTGGCAGTGGCCGTGATCATCGGCACGGTTCTCCTTTTCTCTCTGCCCGGGGTCCTGGTTGCCGCAACGGGCCATGCTTCCTGCTGCTGCCACCGTGGTCTAGGCTCCGGCCTGGTGGCGCCCTGCTGCTGCCAGCAGACCGGGATGCCCGGCCATTGCGGGGCCTGTGGCCAGGGCGGCTGCTGCCTTTACCGCCTGGGTTCCGTCCCTCCGGCCTTAAGCTCGCCGGGCGTTGCCTTCAGGGCCCCCACCTTGACTAGTTCTCCATTGGCCTTGACCATGTTCATGGCCATCAAAGCCCTCCCCACCAGCATTGTCCATCCTCCTCAGTTAAGTTAGTCCTGCCCCAAGCCTGATCCTTGTTCACATTCTGAGTTTCGCGCCGTATTAAGGTTGTGGAAGCCCATGGCTGCCACGGTAGTTCTGCATGGTCCTGAAATGTCTGCTTTCGGTTTTCCGTGAAAGGCAAAATCGAAGCAGGGGCGGGTCACGCTCCGGGCAGATGACCGGGATGGACCACCGCGGCCACCAACACTAACGGATGACCATTGAAAGGCAGGGCGGCCCAGGTCCGCCCTGCCTGATCTAAAGGAGGAACACGATGAAAAGAATGATAATTTCCATGTTCTTGGCCCTGCTTCTGGCCTTCGCCAGCGCCGGGGCGGTATTGGCCGCCGGCGCCACCCAAGGCTTACCGGATAAGTCGGGTAGGGGGCAGACAGGCGCGCAGGAGAGCGTTTGCCCGGTGTTGGGCAACAGGATTAATAAAAATATCTACACCGATTATCAGGGCCAGCGCATCTACTTCTGTTGCCCGGGGTGCATCGAGGTCTTTAAGAAGAATCCGGAGGCCTATCTGAAGAAGATGCAAGAGCAAGGGGTGGTGCCGGAAAAGACTCCTGGCGGGAAATAACGGTTTCCTACCCCCTGCCAAATAACTGATAACCCATGTTTGCTTTTAAAACCTTAGAGCGAAGACTGATAGTCCTGCTGGTCATACCGGTAATCCTGTTTTTACTGGTCCTGGGGGTGGCCGGCTACCGCTTCACCAGTGGCCTGTTATTCAAAGAGTGGCAGGATGTCGCCATCCTGCGCCTGGAGCGGGACGCCCACCAGATGGATATGCGGCTCAATGGGCAGATCAAATGGATGGAGGAATTCGCCCGGGCCGGGCAGGGCCCTCAAGGCCGGGAAATCCAGTCCTGGCTCCTGGCCCGGGAAAAGACCCAGGCCGGCGTCGTCCAGGTCAACCTGGCCTGGAAAAAGGCGGCCGAGCCTCAAGGCCCAACGGTCATACCGGAGCGATCGGCAGGAATCTCTGCCATCGGCTACTTTTACCCGCCGGACGGGAAAACCGTGGGAATCGGGGGGGAACTCCTGGAGACGGGCGGCAAGCCCTTGGGCCGCCTTGAAGTCGTCATAAGCTACGACTACCTGATGCAGGACATCCTCAAGGAGGGGTGGCTGGTGACTCAAATGGCCTGCCTGGTAAACCAGGAGGGGCTCTACCTGGCCCACAGCTCTCCGGCCATGCAAGCCCGGCTCTGTCTGGGGGGAACCGGGGACCCTCTGGAGCTGGCCATGCTCAAGGCCATGAGGGAAAAGCCTTACGGCACCGTCATGGGAAAAGATCGGGTGATCGGCTATTACGAACTGCACGCCGCCCCCTGGGCCATCATGCTGCACGCCCGCAGCAGCCAAATCCTGGCCCCCATTTTGCGGTTTCACCTGTACTACCTGGCGGGCGGGGTCCTTTGTCTTATCGTCATCCTGGCGCTTATCCGCCTGGTGGTGGAGCCGGTGGTTATGGCCATCCGCGGCATCGCGGCCAGGGCCGCCCAGGTTGCCCAGGGTAATTACGGCGAGCCTCTGCCGCTGGCCAGCCGGGATGAAATCGGCCGGTTGACCGCGGCTTTCAATGACATGGTGGCGGGCCTGAAAGAGAGGGACTTTATCAGCAACACCTTCGGGCGCTACCTGGACCCGGAGATCGCTCGGGAGTTGCTCAGCCGGCCGGAGGCCAGCCGCCTGGGGGGAGAAAAGCGGGAGGTCGTCATCCTGTTCGCTGATGTCCGGGGTTTCACCCCCCTGGCCGAAACCCTTACTCCTGAAGCCACCATTTCCCTGATAAATCGCCACTTCTCGCGGATGATCGAGGTTATCCAGGCGCATCGGGGCATCATCGTCGATTTCCTGGGAGACGCCATCCTGGCCTTTTTCGATCCCCTCGATGGCCCCCTGGAGCCGGTGGTGCGGCGGGCCCTTGGCTGCGCCCTAAAAATGCAGGCGGCCATGGCTGCCGAAAACCTGGCCAAACCGGGAGCGCCGCCCCTGCGCCTGGGCATCGGCCTCCATGCGGGGGAGGTGGTGGTGGGGAACATCGGCGCCGAAACCCGGGCCAAGTACGGGATCATCGGCGCCCCGGTGAACCTGAGCCACCGCATCCAGGGCCAGGCCCAGGGCGGCGAGGTGGTGGTTTCCGAAACAGTTTTCCACCATTGTCAGGAAATCCTGGCCGTCAGCAGGACCTTTGAGACCGCGCTCAAGGGCATCGCCCACCCGGTGAGGCTTTATGGGGTGGAAGGTATGAAACAAGAGCCATAAATGCCACCTTCCACCCGGCCGCGCTGGTTGGAAAAAGGATTAGGAGCAACTTGTAAAATTGCGCTACTTATGCTTATGATTGCCCTAAATTTGATTAGTTGATGATAACCATATTTCATAAAGGTAGATGTGAGAGATGATAAACCCACGCCGATCTTCCCTCGTCATGCTGCTGCTGGTCCTGTGTCTGGCCGGGGTTCTCAGCCTGCCGGCGCCGTCCCTGTCCCAAGGCCACGGCTCGCTACCCCCTGATTTGGCCGCCCTCATCGACGAGGCCCTCAAGGCCAACCCCGAAGTCAAGCAGATGCGGGCCTCGGCCCGGGCCTCCCAGGAGGCGATCAGCCCCGCCGGGGCTCTGGACGACCCCCAGGCCGGTTTCGAAATCACCAACCTGCCCACCGACACCTGGAGTTTCCACACCGATCCCATGACCCAAAAGATGTTCGAGCTGTCCCAGAAAATCCCGTTTCCCGGGAAGCGGCGCCTCCGTTCCGAGGTGGCCGCGGAGCAGTTCCACGCCAACGAGTACTCCTATCAGGACAAGGTCAACGAGGTGCGCGCCAAGGTCTTGGAGGCCTATTGGGCCCTGTCCAGGGCCTACCGCGATTACGATCTAACCCAGCAAAACAAGGAGGCCTGGGAGGAGGTGGTCAAGGTGGCGGAGACCCGCTACGGCGTGGGCCGGGGCCTGCAGGCCGACGTCCTCCAGGCCCAGGTGGAGTTGGGCAATTACCTGGACCGCCTCTTTCAATGGACCCAGAAAAAGGAATCCCTGCTGGCGGATCTGAACGCCCTGCGCTCTAAACCGCCCCATACCCCCATAGCCCGTCCCCAGCCCTTGAAGCCCCGGCATTTCAACTTGAAACTCGACGACTTGCTGACGCAGGCCAAGGCCCGGCCTCAACTCCAGGCCCTGAAGGCCCTGATCGCCCAACAGGCAAAATCGGTGGACCTGGCCAAGAAGGCATATTTTCCGGACTTTACCGTCGGGGTCAACTACGCCTTCCGGGAATACGTGGCGGGGGTGAAACAATCCGACATGGCCGGTGGCCAGTTCATGGTCAACCTGCCCATCTGGCAGGCCTCCAAGATCAAACCCAAGATCCGGGAGGAGGAGGCCAAAGAGGAGGCGGCCAAAGAGGCCCACCAATCCGCCTGGGACCAACTGGCCGCGGCCATCAAGGACCGCGTCGTCAAACTCCAGCGCCTGGACCAACAGACCACCTTGTTTGACCAGGGGATCATTCCCCAGGCCCGGCAGGCCGCTGCCGCCTCCCTGGCCGCCTACCAGGTGGGCGCCCTCTCCTTTAATCAGCTCTACCAAAGCGAGATTACGGTATATAACGCCGAGGAGCAGATGCAAGAATATCTCAATGATTTTGAAGATAACTGGGCCGAATTGGAATGGCTGGTGGGGGCCGAACTCCCCCGGTCGCCCGGAGGCAAAAAATGAGCCGTGCATGCGCTGGCAAGGTTTGGTGGGGCCTGGGGATACTGGTCCTGGCGGCCCTGATATTCTCCTATTTTTCCGGGGCGCCGCCCTGGGGCAGGGGCAAAGCGGAGAAGAAGGCGCTTTGCTGGGTCTCCCCCAAGAACCCCAATTACATCAAAGAAGCCCCGGGCAGGGACCCGGAGGGAAACGAATTGGTGCCGGTCTATCCCACCCCCACCGGGGCCATGAAGTCCGGCGGGCCGGCGGTGGCCGCCTCCCAGGGGGCGCGAAAAATCAAATATTGGGTCTCGTCCATGAACCCCGCCGAAGTCCACAATAAGCCCGGCAAGGATTCTATGGGCATGGACTTGGTGCCGGTCTATGAAAATGAGGCCCCGGTCGCCCCCCCGGCAGCCGCTCCGGCGCCGGGCGCCCAGAAAGGGCGCAAGATCTTATACTGGGTCGATCCCATGGACCCGTCCTACGTCCGGGATAAGCCGGGGAAGGCCCCCTGCGGCATGGACCTGGTGCCGGTTTACGCCAAGGAGGGCGGGGCGGCGGCCGCCCCCGGGGCCATCACGGTCTCCCCTGCCACCATCCAATCCATGGGGGTGCGGACCGCCAAGGTGGAGGTCAGGCCCCTCAACCACGATACCTGGGCGGTGGGCCTGGTGACCTTTGACGAACGGAGTCTCTCCCAGATCAACACCAAGGTGAACGGCTGGGTGGAGCGCCTCTATGTCAACGCCACCGGCGACCCGGTGCGCCGGGGCCAGGCCCTTCTCAGCATCTACAGTCCCGACCTGGTGTCCGCCGAGGAGGAGTACCTGCTGGCGCTCAGAAATCTCAAGGAACTGGGGAAGAGCCCCATCCCGGAAATGGCGGCTGGGGCCCGCCGGCTGGCGGAGGCCTCCAGGAGGCGCCTCGAGTATTTCGACATCAGCCCCGCCCAGATCGAGGTCCTGGAGGAGAGCGGCCAGGTTAAGAAGCATCTGGTCCTGGCCTCTCCCGTCCAGGGCATCGTCACCAAGCGCCTGGTGACCCAGGGCGCCTATGTGCAGGCGGGCATGCCTCTCTTGGAAGTGGCCGACCTCTCCACCATCTGGGTCGATGCCGATATCTATCAATACGAGCTGCCCTGGATCAAGGTGGGGCAGCAGGTGGCGATGAGCCTGGCCTACCTGCCGGGGGAGACCTTTGCCGGCCGGATCGATTACATCTACCCGTTCCTGAGCGGCGTCACCCGCACGGTGCGGGTGCGTCTCAAGTTCCCCAACCCCCGGCTCGAGCTGAAACCGGAAATGTTCGCCCAGGTGCAGATTAAGTCGCCGCTTACTAAAAAAGTGGTGGTGGTGCCCGCCTCTGCGGTGCTGGACACCGGCCTCCAGCAGCATGTCTTCATGGCCCTGGGCAATGGGCAGTTCGAACCCCGGGAAGTGAAGCTGGGGGTCTATGGCGATGGCAACCAATACCGGGAGGTGCTGGCCGGTCTTCAGGGCGGTGAAGAAGTGGTCACTTCGGCCCAATTTATGCTCGATTCCGAATCCCGCTTCCAGGAAGCGAGACAGATGATGTTGGCCCCCCAGCCCCAGGGGCCCCAGGAAGGGGCGGGTCCCGGGGCGGCTGCCGGGACTCCGGCCGCAGCCCCCATGGCCGCCGGCCAAGGCGAGCGGAAGATCAAATACTGGGTCGATCCCATGGACCCGACCTACGTCCGGGATAAGCCCGGCAAGGCCCCCTGCGGCATGGACTTGGTGCCGGTTTACGAGAAGGAGGGCGGAGGGGGCGCCGCCCCCGGGACGCCGAGGCCCCCCATGCCGCCGCTGCCTGACCATTAACCGTCCTCCAGCAGGGAGAGAGAAACATAGGGTGGGCACTGCCCACCAATTCTTTATTATAACAATGCCCACTTGCCTGAAATCCGAATGGTTGGGCGCCAGGAAATCCCATGATTGCTCGCCTCATTGACTACGTCGTCCATAACCGCTTCCTGGTGGTGCTGATCAGCGTCATCGTCACCCTCATTGCCATTTATGCCTCGTATAACCTGCCGGTGGACGCCATTCCCGACCTCTCCGACGTCCAGGTCATTGTCTATACCCAGTATCCGGGACAGGCGCCGGAGACCGTGGAAGATCAGGTGACCTACCCGCTGGCCACCGCCATGCTGGCGGTGCCCCGGGCCAAGGTGGTGCGCGGGCTCTCCCAGTTCGGGACCTCCTTCGTCTACGTCATCTTCGAAGATGGCACCGATATCTACTGGGCCCGCTCCCGGGTCCTGGAATACCTCAACTATGTCGCCGGGAAATTGCCGCCCGGCGTCACCCCTTCCCTGGGCCCCGACGCCACCGGGGTGGGCTGGGTTTACGAGTACGTGCTGGAAGACCCCACCGGCCAACACGATCTGGCCCAGCTGCGCTCCATCCAGGACTGGTACCTCCGCTATCAGTTGCAAAAAGTGCCTGGGGTTTCGGAAGTGGCCTCGGTGGGCGGTTTTGTCAAACAGTACCAGGTGGTGGTCGACCCCAATACCCTGGCCTCTTATGGCATTCCCCTTTCCAAGGTGAGGATGGCCATCCAGGCGTCCAACCAGGACGTCGGCGGCCGGGTGGTGGAACAGGCCGAAACCGAGTACATGGTGCGCGGCCTTGGCTATATCAAAAGCATCCGGGACGTGGAAAACATCGTGGTGGGGGCGGACAAGAACGGCGTCCCCGTCCTGCTCAAGGATGTGGCCCTGGTGCGGCTGGGTCCGGAAATGCGCCGCGGCCTCACCGAAGCCAACGGTCAAGGCGAGGTGGTGGGCGGCATCGTGATAGCCCGGTTCGGGGCCAACGCCCGGAACGTGATCGACGGCGTCAAGCAAAAAATGGAGGAACTCAAGGCCGGGCTGCCACCGGGAGTACGCCTGGTCACGGCTTATGACCGCAGCGCCCTCATCAACCGGGCGGTTGCGAACCTGAAAGAAAAACTCCTGGAAGAGATGGCGGTGGTGGCCCTGGTGTGCATCATCTTCCTGATGCACTTTAGCAGCTCGCTCGTGGCCATCGTCACCCTGCCCCTGGGGGTGCTGATCTCCCTGGCCATCATGTACCAGGCCGGCATCAGCGCCAACATCATGAGCCTGGGCGGCATCGCCCTGGCCATCGGGGTGATGGTGGACGCCGCGGTGATCATGATTGAAAACGCCCACAAGCACATCGAACACGCACCACCGGACGCCCCCCGGCAGTCCGTGATCCTGGAGGCCGCCAAAGAAGTGGGGCCCTCCCTGTTCTTCTCCCTGCTGGTGATCACCGTCTCCTTCCTCCCCATCTTCGCCCTGACCGGCCAATCCGGGCGTCTCTTCAAACCTTTAGCCTATACCAAGACCTTTGCCATGGCCGCGGCCTCCATCCTGGCAGTGACCCTGGTGCCCATCATGATGACCACCTTTCTGCGGGGCCGAATTCCGGCGGAGTCCAGAAATCCCCTGAACCGCTTCACCATGTCCCTTTATCAACCGGCCCTGAAGGCGGTGCTTAGGATCCCGGTCATGGCCATCATCCTGGCGGTCATTCTGGTGGGCCTCACCTGCTATCCCTTCTCCAAACTGGGCTCGGAATTCATGCCCCCCATAAATGAAGGAGACTTGCTCTACATGCCCACCACCATGCCGGGCATCTCCATCACCGAAGCCAAGAACATCCTGCAGCAGACGGACCGGATCATCCGTCAATTCCCGGAGGTGAAGTATGTCTTCGGCAAGGCCGGCCGGGCCGAGACCGCCACTGATCCGGCGCCGCTCAGTATGATCGAGACCACCATCCGTCTCAAGGACCCGGCCCAATGGCCTCCCGGCATGACCATGGAAGACCTGATCGGGAAGATGGATCAGGCGGTGCAATTCCCCGGCCTGGCCAATTCCTGGGGCTACCCCATCATGACCCGCATCGACATGCTGTCCACCGGCATCAAGACCCCGGTGGGCTTTAAGATTATGGGTCCAGACCTTACGGTGCTCAACCGGCTGGCCACGGACGCCGAAGCCATATTCAAGAGCCTGCCGGATACCGCCAGCGCCTTTGCGGAGCGGGTTACCGGCGGCTATTACCTCGATTTCGCCATTAACCGCCAGGAAGCGGCCCGCTACGGCTTCACCGTGGGGGACGTCCAGGACGTCATCGCCACCGCCCTGGGAGGGGAGAACATCACCCAGACGGTGGAGGGACTGGAGCGCTACCCTGTAAACCTGCGCTATTTCGAGAATTACCGGGAAAACCTCCCGGCCCTGCGCCGCATCCTCATCCCCACCCAGAGCGGCGCGCAGGTGCCCATGGACCAGGTGGCGGACATCAAGGTCCACCAGGGCCCCGACATGATCCGCAGTGAAAACGCCCGGCGTTCCGCCTGGCTCTATGTGGATATCCGGGACATCGACCTGGGCAGTTACATCGCCAAGGCCAAAAAAGCCATCAGCGAGCGGTTGCAGCTGCCTCCGGGCTACAATTACGTCTGGAGCGGCCAGTTCGAATACCTGGAGCAGGCCCGCCAGCGCCTGCAAGTCATCATCCCCATCACCCTGGCCATCATCGTTCTCATTCTTTACGTCAACACCGCTTCCTTCGCCAAGGTCTTCATCGTGCTCCTGGCGGTGCCCTTCTCCCTGGTGGGGGCCATCTGGCTGCTCTACCTGTTGGGCTACCACCTGAGCCTGGCGGTGGTGGTGGGGCTCATCGCCCTGGCGGGATTGGACGCCGAAACCGGAGTGGTGATGCTCCTCTACCTCGATCTTGCCTATCACCGTCACGAGCGCGAGGGCAGGCTTAACTCCTACGCGGACCTGGAGGAGGCAGTCATGGAAGGGGCGGTGCAGCGGTTGCGCCCCAAGCTGATGACGGTGCTGGCCATCCTCATGGGCCTGCTCCCCCTGATGCACGGCCACGCGGCCGGCTCCGCGGCCATGAAACGCATCGCCGCTCCCATGGTGGGAGGAGTCGTCACCTCTTTTATTATGGAACTGTTCATCTACCCTTCCATTTACGTGCTCTGGAAATGGCACACCGATTTGCGCCAACTGAATAAAGCCGCTCCAGCCAAAGAAGTCCTCGATTAAGGCCGGGTCGAAGCCGGGGCGGACCTGGAAGCCTGCTTTGCCGGGGCGGGTTTAAAACCTGCCCCTGCTGTGCCCCCTATTTCGTCAGGAGCGCACCCGGGAAGTGGAGGCCACCCTGTGGCGCATCAGGCAGGATCTGGTCTAATTGAGAGAGGTTCAGAAAATGACGATTTTTGAAGATGGCCTGAAGGTGGGACGGGTCCAATGAGAACCTGGCGGGTGATGCCTCTAAGCCGGGGTAAGGCTCTAATTCCGCCTCTCCAAGCGGGAGGAGATATAGCTCCGGCCCGCCCTCAGGGAAGTGATGGCGGCCAACAGCTTGTCTCCGGCTTCCTCTTTGAGCACGTAGCCTTCGGCCCCGGCTGCCAGGGCCCGCTCCATGTACTCTTGGTAGTTGTGGATGGAGAGTATCAGGACTTTGACCTCCGGATGGCGCTCCTTGATCCTGCGGGCAGCCTCGAAACCGCTCATGAAAGGCATGGAAATATCCAGGATCACCATTTCCGCCGCAGAGGTCTCCAGGAATTTCAGGAGTGCCGAGCCATCGCCTAGTTCGCCCACCACCAGGAATTCCGGGTCGGCTTCGATAAGGGACTTCACCATCCGGCGCACCGGCGGATAGTCATCCACCAGAAGGATTTTGTACTTAGGGGAATTTCCCGGTGCCATCGCCCTCTCCTTTCTCACTGGGATAGTCACTAGACCTGTCGATTTTGATAATATAAGCATCTTTTTGCCTAAAGACATATCGGTAAAACTACTCATTTCGGCTGGGTATTATTGCCTAGTTGCGCAGCATCATTAATGACCCAAGTTTGCACCCTGAATAGAGTCCCTCAGCGGGACGCTTACGCTGCCTGAACTTGGCGCCTGGGCCTGCGGCCTGGGCAGTCAGTTATTAACGAGAGCCTGAAAGGGCTCCAGTTTCATTAATACATGGTGCGAAACTTGACTTATTGAATTAGACTCAGTTAATAATAGAACAGTTAAATATTGATCCCCGGTAAATTGGGAGCCACTGCCATGGCGATTGATGGCGGCCGGCAGCCGCCCGCTGCACGCGAACACCTGAGCGAGCCCCAGACCCAGGCCATCGTCCTGACGGTGCGGGATTACGGCGAAGCCGACCTGCTGGTGACCTTCCTGACCCCCGGGCAGGGCCGCCTTACCGGCATCGCCAAACACGCCAGAAAAAGCCGGCGCCGTTTTGCCCACTGCCTGGAGCCCTTGAGCCGGGTGGTCTTCTTCTTATCAACACGCTCCCGCGGGGATCTGGAGTTCTTGCAGAAAGGTGAACTACTGCGATCGTTTCCCTTGCTGCGCCGGGACCTGCCGCGGCTGGGGGCGGCCGCGGTGTTGGCCGAGGTGGCGGGGTTGCTGGCCGGCCCCCCGGAGGCCATCGGCGAAATCTTTGCCACCCTGGAAGCAGCCCTAGACCTGCTGAATCAGGGCGACTCGCCTCCGGATTCGCTGCTGCCCGCCTTCCTGCTTAGGCTTCTCACCCTGGGGGGCTACGGCCCCCGCCTGGACCGGTGTATGGGCTGCGGCCAGGAACCGGCCCTGCCGCTTAACTTCAGTATCCCCCGGGGCGGGGTCCTGTGCGGCGCCTGCCGCCCCGGGGCCCCCGGCCTTTTGCTCTCCATGAGTCCGGGGACCTGGAAACTGCTGCGGCTGGCCCAGGGGATGGACCGGGAAAAGCTGTCCCGTCTCCGCTTCCCCAAACTGCAACGGGACCAGAGCCTGGCCGTCTTCAAGGCCTTTCTGCTCCATTACCTGGGACGGCCCCTAAAATCC
Organism: Desulfobaccales bacterium; assembly: GCA_049585595.1. Classification (GTDB taxonomy): domain Bacteria; phylum Desulfobacterota; class Desulfobaccia; order Desulfobaccales; family 0-14-0-80-60-11; genus JAPLJC01. The sequence goes on along the minus strand of JBAVAG010000083.1, from coordinate 12,648 downwards.
TGGTCTTTCTGGGAGAGGGTGACGGCCCCGGCCCGGCAGGAGCCATAAGGATGAATCTGCCCATACCCATCTCCAGGTTGTTCACCGCCCTGATGGCGGCAGTTTTTGTGCTGCTGTTGGTTCTAGAGACTTGGCGCCCCCTGCGCCGCCCCAAACGCAGGCGCGGGCCACGCTTCCGGGTCAACTTTTGCTGCACCGCCCTGGCGTTTGCCGCCGGGAGCTTAGTCGTCCGGCCTGCGGCCCTGGGTCTGGCTTTTTGGGCCCAAGACCATTCCCTGGGACTGCTGCACTTATTTTTGCCTTCTTTCCCCTGGGCGCAGGCAGCGGTGGGAATTCTCTGGATGGATCTCACCTTCTACTATTGGCACCGCCTCAACCACCTCCGCCCCCTCTTGTGGCGCTTTCACAACGTTCACCACGTGGACCCGGACCTGGACGTGACCACTTCCTTCCGCTTCCATTTTGGGGAGGTCCTCTATTCCACCCCCTTCCGGCTCTTGCAGGTAGGCCTGTTGGGAGTTTCACCCGCCACTTATCTTCTCTATGAGCTCCTCTTCAACTGCGCCACCCTGTTTGAACACAGCAATGTCCGCCTGCCCCTGGCCTTGGAAAGGCTGCTCAATAAGGTTCTGGTCACCCCGCGCATGCACGGCATCCACCACTCGGCCGTCGGCCCCGAGACCAACTCCAACTATTCCGTGGTCTTCAGTTGCTGGGATCGGCTCAACTCGAGCCTCCGGCTCAACGTCCCGCAGGCTGAGATAATTATCGGGGTGCCTGCTTATCTCAGGCCCGGGGACAACCGCCTGACCCACCTGCTGCAACTGCCCATTTTGCGCCAACGCCCCTACTGGCGCTTCCCGGGCGGCAAGGCGGCCCGGCGGCGCTATCCCCCCGAAATCCCCCCCAACGCCATGCTGGAGTAACGCCCTGCCCAAACCGGATCAGGGGGACAGGGTTAATAGCCGCGGTGGCACAGTCTTGTCCGGCAACAAAATTGCATTAACAGTATCCCCGCAGTTTGGTTTCTGTGTCCTTTTCCGTTAAGCAGCCGCCCGACACCACGGGTAATCATTTGCCAGCCCATATGTGAGTTATACTCACTTCAACTTCTGTTGGTAGTTTTCAGTAAGAAATATTTTGTTTAAATTGACAACCTGTTTACCATGGTTAGATTAAAATTTAGAGGGGATCTTAAGCTATTTCTAACCTGCGGTAGCCATGGTTGCCGCATAATTTGGCTAAGAGTATGCTTATGTTGTGCCAGAAAAGCTGAAGTCCGATCAAGGAGGATCATCTATGTCGAATCAGAATCAGGCCTTCGTACTTGGAACGGATGGCAATCTTTGGTATGAGACCGGCGACTGGAAAAATATTTCTGACACGATTCAGAATCGCCTTCAAGTCGACGGTAACGTCAATCAGGTGTTTTCCCAGGTGGGTGGAAATAGGATTTGGCGTCCGGCCTTTCAGCCGCTGAACACCAATGAAATCTTCGTTCTTGGGAGTGATGGCAATCTTTGGTATGAGACCGGGGACTGGAAAAATATTTCTGACACGATTCAGAATCGCCTCCAGGTCGACGGGAACGTTTATCAATTTTGGGCTCTTGACTCTAACACGATCTTCGTCCTTGGGACCGACGGCAATCTTTGGTATGAGACCGGGGACTGGAAAAATATTTCTGACACGATTCAGAATCGCCTTCAAGTCGACGGTAACGTATTATCCTTTCAGGTTATGGATTCGCAAACGCTCTTTGTGCTTGGAACTGATGGGAATCTCTGGTTTGAGACCGGGCCGTGGGGAAATGTCCTCGCCGTGATTGAGAGGCGACAGCAGGTCGATGGAAATGTTTCAGAATTCTGGGCCGTGGACAATGGTACGGTTTTCGTCCAAGGCAGCGATCTCAATTTATGGCTTGAGACCAGCAACGGGCAATGGGATATCTCTAATACCATTGAATTTCGCACGCCGGTGGACGCCAACGTGAATGGCCTGCAACCCGTTGATAGCAACACTATTTTTGTGTTGGGACATGATGGCAATTTATGGCTTGAGACTGGGCCCTTCGAAGGCGTCTCTCAAACGGTCGCAACCCGGAAACCGGTCGAAACCAATGTAATCACCTTTGAAGCCTTGTACCCTTCTCTCGAGGTCTATCTAATCGATGGTGACCTAAACCTATGGTATGAATACCCTCCATACGGCCCATCAAATAGGCTACTGGTCGACTCGAATGTAAATGCTTGTTTCCCGTTATATAGCTACCCTTCTATCTAAAAGAGCAGGAAATGGGGGGGTATCCGGGTCTTTATGCCTCCGAAAATCCCCTTTCCAAAGTCACCAAGAAATCCTGGGCGTTGGTCAGGATACCCCGGGTGGCCGGAGAGCCGCGGTTGATCAGTTTAGCGGCGCCAAATTCGCTTTAAAGGAGGACAGGTTATGCCGCTAGCCACCAGGCTGCAGGGCCAGCACGTCGCCATCCTGGCCGAGGACCTTTATGAAGACCTGGAACTATGGTATCCCTTGCTGCGATTGCGGGAGGCCGGGGCCGAGGCGGTGGTGGTGGGGCCCGGCCCCGGCAGGACCCATACCAGCAAACACGGCTACCCGGTGGAGGTGGACCGGTTGGCTGGGGAAGTGGACCCGGCGGAGTTCGACGCGGTCATCATTCCCGGCGGCTACGCCCCGGACCGCATGCGCCGCCATCCCGCCATGGTGGCCCTGGTGCGGCAGGCGGCCCTGAACCGCAAAGTGGTGGCCGCCATCTGCCATGGCGGCTGGATGCTGGCCTCCGCCGAGGTTATCCAGGGAAAAAACGTCACCTGCTTCCACTCCATCAAGGATGACCTGATCCACGCCGGGGCCCGCTATCGGGACGAAGAAGTGGTGGTGGACGAAAACATCATCACCTCGCGGCAACCCGGCGACCTGCCGGCTTTCTGCCGAGCCATCCTCACCGCCCTGGCCAATGCCAGGCGCTGACCCGCCTGCCGGACGGCCCTCAGCGGCGGAGGCCCACCCCGGGGCCACGGTACTGTTTTCCGTTTTCCGTTTTCCGTAAAAGGCAAAAATCGAAGTAGGGGCGGGTTTTAAACCTGCCCCTACAGGGTGGACACATGGGTCCGCCCCTACGAATACTCATGCAAAGCACCCCTCCTCCCGACCCTCACCCCCAGCAGGGCAGAGAGGATAAATAAAGGACTCTTTACGCCGGGATGAAACGAGGCGGGGGTTCGCCCTAAAAACCAAGCGTAGGGTGCGTCTTTCGCACCATTAATGCCATCCCGGAGATAATGAACTTTATTATTGGCGCCTGTGACGCGCCCTACGTGAATCAAATGGCAGACAAGAGGGGGAGCGGGTTTTAAACCTGCGCCTACAGAGACGGGAAACAGAAAACTGCCTTAACGGTCCACGACGTCTGCAGGTGCCAGGACAGGTTATGGGACACCGCGCCTCAGGGAGGGACTCCCCCAGGCGCGACGTCTGCAGGTGCCAGGACAGGTCATGGGACACCGCGCCTAGGGGAGGGAGTCCCCCGAAATAATTCCATAAGGATTATCTCAGGTTAGCCCCGTCTAGTATCCTGGCCTGAATCTTGCTCCCTCAAAGTCCCGCAGCCGCAGGTTACAGGTCTCCAGGAAACTGCCAGTTGGACTGGGGGGAGGCGGCCTGGAAAAAAACCCTGCCGGCTAAAGGGGCTGGTGGATGAAACAGGACCATTGGAGAACCTCGGGCAGGAGCGGCGGTCAAAATTGGGCGCTCCCGGAAGGAGAGAAGCTGGAGAGGGTCATGGTGGCCGGCCTGATGCTGGAGGCATCCCTGGAGACCGCACGCTGGTCCGGCGATCCTCAAGAGCATCGCCAGCTCATCAAGTTCCGGATGAGGGATTCCCTGGTGGCGAATCTGTCCGGGCGCATCACCCTGGACCGCTTCCGGACCCTGCTGCACCGCCTGGACCAGTGGTTCCCCTTATATTATCCCCTGATGCCGGCCCCGGCGCCGCCGCCGGAAAAGCCGCGGCCCTGGCCCTCGGGCCGCGGACCGGGCGCCGCCGGCGCCTCTTCCCAAACTCCGGTGCGCCAGCGCCACCTTAAGGATTGGCTGGGGAAGGAGGGCCGCCAGCTCCTGCCCCATCGGCCCCAACGCAAACTCCATGCGGAGGGCCTGCAAGATTTTCTGCAACGCACCCGGGGCCGCTGGTTTCGGATGAAGGACATGGCCCAAGACTTCGACATCGATGGCAAGACCGCCTGGGAATACCTGCAGAAATTGCAGGAGGCCGGGTTATTGCTCCATAACGGCAGAAGGTCCGCGGCGGTGCGCTACCGCCTGGCGGATACCTTCCTCACGGTGAGGCTGGAAAGCCTTACGCGCCAGGTGGTCCTGGCCCTGGCCCCGGCTGGGCTCCCCGGGTCCCGTATCGAACCGCTGGTCGAATGGCTGGCGGGTACCGCCGGGGAGACTTTCTGGGAGGAGGGCTGGCCCCATTTGGCCGCGGCGCGTCGCCAGGAGATCATCGATCATCTGAAAGACGCCGCGGTCCTGGAGGTGGTTTACCGGGAGAATGGGCAAACCCTGCTGCGCCTCCGGCGCCAATGGTTGCAAGAATAGTTTTCGGTTTTCGGTTTTGCCGGGAAATATCAGGCGGCGATTACTGCGGCCCGCCCCACCGGGGCAAGATCAGTCGGGGGCGGGCAGGTCGGCGGCCCTCTCTCCTTTTTTTCCAAAAAGCCAACCGGTCGTAAAAGTCAAAAAGGTGCCCATCAACAAAAGCCAGGTCCATCCCAACGGGAATATTTTCTTCTCGGAAAGAATCAACAGAACCAGCATTCCCAGAGCGGAGACAGCCATGGCGGCGCAATTGACCCGGTTGCCTCGCCTTTTGGTCACCAGACCCAGGAGGAAAACTCCCAGTAAAGACCCGTAGGTGACCCCGCCGATTTTGAAAGCGAGCCAGAGGATTTTCTCAAAATGGCTGAAAAAGTAGGCGATGCACGCCAGGAGAATGCCAAAAATAACCACAGAGACTCTGGAAACTAAAAGATAGTGGCGTTCGTTTCCCGATTTAAAAATCACCGGACGATAAATGTCCGTCACAAAGGAAGTGGTCAGGGAACCCAAAGGCGTGTCCAGGCTCGCCATCACCAGCGCCGAGAGCATCAGCCCTCTCATCACGGGGGGCATGGTTTGGGCGATGAAATGGGGAAAAATTTTGTCCAATTTGGCGGGCAAAGGCAACCCCGGGTGCTGGGCATAAAAGGCATACAGGCAGGCGCCCACGGAGAGGAAGAGGAGCATCATCAGAATACTGCCGATGGGGGTCAGCAGCATCGATTTTTGGCTTTCCCTTCTCGTTTCCACGGTGAGAAGTCTCTGCATGGACTCCTGGTCCGTCCCAAAGGCCGCCATGGAACCAAAAAAGCCGTTCAGAGTCGCCAGAACAAAGATGTTGGGATCCGAGAACAGGCGCTTCAGGAAGGGAGCCGATCCGAATGCCGCCAGGGCCGGGCCCCAGTTAAAGATTTTCAGTTTGCCGGCGGCGCCGGCGATGGCGACCACGGCCGCGGCGCCTCCGTCAATGCGGGTGAGCAGGAAGGCGATGGCGACCACTCCCGCAGTTACGTAAGTCAAACCCTGAACCACATTGGTCCAGACGATCGCCTTGATCCCGCCCCAGGCGACATAGACAACGCAGATGCAGGAAAACAGGAGGATGGTGGGCAGAATAGGCCAGCCGATCAGGATGCTCACCGCCAAACAAGCTGCCATCAGCCGGACGCCGGAAGCAAAAAGACGCGTAATGAAAAACAGGACTGACCCGGTGATTTGGGTTTCCGGCCCGAACCGGTGTCTTAAAAATTCATAAATGGAGGTGCAGTTATACCGGTAAAAAGCCGGGATAAACAGAAAAGCGATAATGACCCGCCCCAGAAAATCGCCGATGAAAAATTGGGCATATTCCCAGTTTTCCATATAAGCGATGGCGGGGACCGCGATCAGGGTCAGGGCGCTCGTTTCCGCCGCCACAAACGCAAAGGCAGCCGCCCACCAGGGGATTTTTCTCCCCCCCAGGAAAAAGTCGTCGGTCGATTTTTCTCCCCTGCCGAAGTAAAAACCGACAAAAATCACCAGGGCCAGAACCGCCAACAGGACCGAGTAATCCTGCCAGGTCAGATTGCTGCCGCCGGGAAAAAAGTTTTGGATTTCCATAGGGAGCCAAACTATCGTATCAAAAAAATATTCGTCTGGTTAGAATGATCTCACCATGGAACTGGCAGAACTGGTGGGACAACGGTTGGTCATCGGCATACCTGGAACCAGGGTCACCCCCGAGATTATCCGTCATTTTCAGGAAGTACGTGCGGGCGGGCTGATTCTCTACCGGATCAATTTTGCCTCTCCGGGCCAGATCAAAAAACTGATCGCCGATCTGGAAGAGGCTCTGGGCCGCAGGCTGCTGGTGACCGCAGACCATGAAGGCGGACGGGTCATCATGTTCAGGGACGCCATTACCGTCTTCCCGGATAATCTGGCGGTGGGAGGCGCCGGAAAGCTCGAATATGCCAGGAAGCAGGGCGAGATCGAGGCGAAGGAACTGAGAAGACTGGGTCTGGACGTGAATCTGGCGCCGGTCCTCGATGTCTTGACCGAGGCCTACAGCCCCAATATCGGGATACGTTCTTACGGGCCTGACTGCAGCTTGGTGGCGAAGCTGGGCGCGGCGCGGATAACCGGAATGCAACAGGGCGGACTTTCAGCCTGCGCCAAGCATTTTCCCGGCAAGGGTCATGCGCCCGTGGACGCCCATCTGGGACTGCCGGTTATCCAATCGACCTGGCAAGAGATGAGAAAGGTGCACCTTAAGCCTTTCGTGAGCGCCATTCAAACCGGGGTCGATCTGCTGATGTCTTCCCATCCCCATTATCCCCGGCTCGATCCTGACCCCCACAACATCGCCACCTTTTCCAGGAGAATCATTTACGATTGCCTCCGCCAAGAGCTCGGCTTTCAGGGCGTCATTGCCAGCGACGATCTGGAAATGGGGGCAATTAAGGCGATCTGTCCCATCGGCGAAGCGGGGATTTTGGCGGCGCGGGCGGGACATGATCTGCTTCTGGTCTGCCATGACCTCCATGCCCAGAAAGAGGTTTTCCATAAACTTCTCGATGCCTATCGAAGCAAGGGGCTTTCTTTGGCAGAACTGGAGGAGAGCGCCGCCAGGATCGATGGATTGAAATTAAAGAGAGCCGAAAGATTCGCCGGGGGGGAACCCGGCGCCGAAAAAGAAGGCGCCCTCCTGGCTGCAAAAATCTGCCGGGAATCGGTCCGGGTTCTCCGGGATGAGAGAAAATTAATACCCCTGCCGTCCCGAGAAAAAAGAATTGGGGTTATCTTTCCTCGATTTTCCTCTCTCGATGCCAATATCATGATTGAAACGGAAGTCTTGCAGGAACGGGAGTTCGTCCGCAAGGAGTTTGAGAAATTTGGGCTGGACCCCGATATCGAAATTGTCTCCATGGAGCCGGCGGTTGAAGAGATTCACAGGGCGCAGCACCTTTCCCAAAACTCGGACCTGACCATCTTCTTCTGTTATGACGCTCATCTCCACAGCTCCAATAAGAAACTTCTGGAGGCGCTTCGGGATTCTGCCCCGGAGCTGGTGGTGGACCTTTTGCGCGACCCTTATGACGCGGACTATATCCAGAGTGGCGTTGCCGTTCTCACCGCTTTCGGCTGGAGAGCCTGCCAGCTCAAGGCTGCCATCGAAAAAATTTGCTCTGCCGCCGCGGCCCCATGAGCGAGGGGATGGGTTAACCAATTTTTCACCCTGGATAATACCTGGAGCCGCTGGGGAAGTCGTGGTCTTTTAACGGGAAACGTCTTTATCCCGCCGGGGTTTTATGTTATGTAGGTAAAATGCCCTGATAGCGAGGTGTGAGAGGACCAGATGATCCGAGACGTGCAAAACGAAACCATGCCCCGGGAGGCCCTGGAGACCCTGCAGCTCAAACGCCTGCAGGCGGTGGTGGAGCGGGTCTATCACCTGGTGGACTTCTACCGCCGGCGCATGGACCAAATGGGGATAAAACCGGAACATATCCGCACTTTGAGCGACCTCAAGAAACTGCCCTTCACCACCAAGCAGGACCTGCGGGACAATTACCCCTTCGGCATGTTCGCGGCGCCCATGATGCAGGTGGTGCGGATTCACGCCTCCTCCGGCACCACCGGCAAACCCACCCCGGTGGCCTACACCCAACGGGACCTGGAGACCTGGGCGGAACTGATGGCCCGGACCCTGGCGGCCGCGGGAGCCCACCGGGGCGACATCATCCATAATGCCTACGGCTACGGCCTGTTCACCGGGGGCCTGGGGGCCCACTACGGGGCCGAGCGGCTGGGAGCCGCGGTCATTCCGGTCTCCGGCGGCCAGACCCGGCGCCAGATTATGCTCATCCAGGATTTCGGCCCCACCGTCATCTGCTGCACCCCCTCCTTTGCCCTCTACCTGGCGGAGGTGGGCCAGGACATGGGAGTGGATTTTGCCAAGACCAAGCTCAGGATAGGAATATTCGGCGCCGAGCCCTGGACCGAAGGCATGCGCCAGGAGATAGAGAAGCGCCTTCACCTCGATGCCCTGGACATTTACGGCCTGTCCGAGATCCTCGGTCCGGGGGTGGCCATCGAGTGCCTCGAGGCCAAGAGCGGCCTGCACATCTTTGAAGACCATTTTCTCCCGGAGATCATCAATCCGGCCACCCTGGAGGCGAAGCCCCCCGGAGAGACGGGGGAGCTAGTCATCACCACCCTCACCAAGGAAGCGTTTCCCCTGCTGCGCTACCGCACCCGGGACGTCACCTCCCTAAACTACGCCCCCTGTAAATGCGGGCGCACCATCGCCCGCATCAGCCGTTTTCAGGGCCGCTCCGACGACATGCTCATCATCCGGGGGGTCAACGTCTTTCCCTCCCAGATCGAATCGGTGCTCATGGAGACCCCGGGATTGGCGCCCCATTACCAGCTCATTGTGGACCGGCAAGGGCAATTGGACACCCTGGAGGTCCAGGTGGAGGTGGATGAGGCCACCTTCTCCGACGAGGTCAAGCAGTTGCAGGCCCTGGCCCAGGACATCCAGAGGAAAATCAAGGATTACTTTACCGTCTCGGTCAAGGTGAAGCTGGTGGAGCCGCAGAGCATCCCCCGCAGCGAAGGCAAGGCCAAACGCGTTATTGACCGGCGGCAGCTATAAGGAGAAGTTTTCGGTTTTCGGTTTTCGGTTAAAAAAGTCAGGAACGCCACAAGGGGACACACCATGAAAGTCGAACAGATCTCGGTATTTTTGGAGAACAAGGCGGGGCGCCTGGCCGATGTCACCCGGGTCCTGGGGGAAGCCGGCGTCAACATCCGGGCCCTGTCTTTGGCCGACACCACCGACTTTGGCATCCTGCGCCTCATCGTCGACCAGTACGATAAGGCCCGGGAGGCCCTGAAGGCCGGGGGCTTCACGGTGGGCAAGACCGAAGTGGTGGCGGTGGAGGTTCCGGACCGGCCTGGCGGCCTGGGCCTGGTGCTGCAAATCCTGGCCAAGGCCGGAGTCAACGTGGAATACATGTACGCCTTTGTGCAGCACAGCGGCAAGAACGCGGTGATCATCTTCCGCTTCGACAACCTGGAGCAGGCCATCAGCCTCTTGCAGCAGGAAGGCATCCATATCTACAAGGGGGAAGAAGTTTACCGCCTGTGATCGGAGCAATGCTTCAAGGCATCCGGCTTGGCAAGTTCAGGAAGGCCCGTGCCGGGGTACATCAATAGAAATTTTATGACTGGAATCACCGGGGAGGGTTTATGAGAATCAAGACCTGTTTGGTTGGTTGGGCTTTGGTCATGGCCGGCCTGATCCTGGCCCCGGGCTGCGGCCAGGGCAGCAAGTCTAAACCTTACATTATCGGCGGCATCTTTTCCATCACCGGCCCCCAATCCTACCTGGGGGAACCGGAGCGCAACTCCATGGAGATGGTGGCCGAGGCAATCAATGCCAAGGGTGGGATCAACGGCCACCCCCTGAAGATGGTGATTTACGATGACGAAGGCGATGTTACCAAGGCCCGCCTCGATGCCGAAAAGCTCCTGCAAAAAGACCAGGCCGTGGCCATCGTCGGACCCAGCCTCACCCCCACCTCCATGACGGTGCTGGATATTACCCAAAAGGCCAAAAGACCCCTGATCTCGTGCGCGGCCGCGTCTTCCATCACCTCCCCGGCCCAGGAACGGGCCTGGGTATTCAAGACGGCCCAAACCGACCAGATGGCGGTGAGCCGCATCTACCAGTATTGTCAGAAACACGGGATTGCCAAAGTCGCCATCCTCACCATGTCCAGCGGCTTTGGCGTCGCGGGTAAGGGGCAGCTTCTCTCCCAGGCACCCAAGTCCGGCATCGAGGTGGTGGACCAGGAGGTCTTTGGGGAAAAAGACACGGACATGACCCCGCAGCTCACCAAGATCAAAGGAACGCCAGCTCAGGCGGTGATCTGTTGGGGCACCGGTCCGGCCCCGGCCCTGGTGGCCAAGAACCTGAAAGAGTTGGGCCTGACCCTGCCCCTGATCCAGAGCCATGGCGCCGCCTCTAAAAAGTTCATCGAACTGGCCGGCGAGGGAGCCGAAGGCGTCATCATGCCCGCCGGCAAGCTGGTGATTTACAAGCAATTGCCCGACTCCGACCCCCAAAAGGCCGTGTGTCAGGAATACGCCGAAAAATACGCGGCCAAGTTTAAGACCCCGGAATCGAGTTTCGGCGGCTATGCCTATGACGCTCAGAGGATGCTGGATCAGGCCCTGCAGCAGGCCGGCGCCGACCCCGCCAAGATCCGGGACGCCCTGGAAGGCATCAAGAACTTCGTGGGGGTGAGCGGCATTTTCAACATGAGCCTCGAAGACCACAACGGCCTAACCCCCGACGCCTTTGTGATGGTTAAGATTGAGAAGGGGCAATTCACCTTGACAGATTAAGGGATAATGGGCAGTGGTCAGGGGCCGGGAAAGATCGAGCCGCTGACCACTGGCCACCTCACTGATAACTGCCTTGCCAATCCTTGCCCCACTCTCGCAATACTTCATCTCCGGCCTGACCAACGGCGCTATTTACGCCCTCATTGCCCTGGGGTTTGGCATCATCTTCAACAGCACCACCATCATTAACTTCGCCCAGGGCGAGTTCGTGATGCTGGGGGCCATGTGCGCCATCAGCATCTACCACCTGGTCCCTTCCCTGGCGCTCGCCTTTGGGGGTGGAGTCATCATCGTCTCCCTGGTGGGCCTGGTCTTTGAGCGTCTGGCCTTGCGCCCGGTGGGGGAGGCCTCGCCCCTCACCCTGATCATCATCACCGTGGGCGCCGGAGTCTTCCTCAAAGGGGTGGCCATGCTCCTGTGGGGCAAAGAGTCCTACACCCTGCCGCCCTTTTCGGGAGAGGCCCCGCTGCACCTGGGTCCGGCCACGCTGCTCCCGCAGAACCTCTGGGTCCTGGGGCTGACGCTGGTCCTGGTGCTGGCTTTGGAGGCCTTTTTCCGCCTCACCCTGATGGGCAAGGCCATGCGGGCCTGCGCCTTTAATCCCCGAGCCGCCCGCCTGGTGGGCATCGCCGCCAGCCGCATGGTGCAGCTCTCCTTTGCCCTTTCCGCCCTCCTGGGGGCCGGAGCCGGCATCCTCATCGCCCCTCTCACCCTGGGGGTTTACGACATGGGCACCATCCTGGGACTCAAGGGATTCGCCGCAGCCATCATCGGCGGCCTGGGCAGCCTCCTGGGCGGAGTCCTGGGCGGCCTGCTCCTGGGTCTGGCCGAATCCTTCACCTCCGGGCTCATCTCCTCGGGGTACAAGGACGCAGTGGCCTTTCTGCTGCTGTTGGTGGTCCTCTTTCTGCGGCCCCGGGGGTTGCTGGGAGGCCGTCAATGAATTTGGCGAGGCTGTTTAACCGCTGGGTGCTTTTTGCACTGGTGGTGCTGGCCATTTTGGCCGGCCTCGATAACGAATACTATTTCACCCTGCTCAATTTTGTCGGCATCCACACCCTGCTGGTGGTGGGGCTCAACCTGCTGGTGGGGTACGCCGGACAGATCTCCCTGGGTCATGCCGCCTTCTTCGGCCTGGGCGCCTACACTTCCGGCATCCTCACCGCCACCTGCGGAGTCAACCCGTGGCTGGCGCTGCTGGCCGGGCTGGCGGTCTCCGGGGGCGCGGCGTTTCTCATCGGCGTCCCGGCCTTGAAGCTCCGGGGCTATTACCTGGCCATGGCCACCCTGGGCTTCGGCATCATCGTCTCCATCATCTTGAGCCAGGCCCAGCCGCTCACCGGCGGCCCCTCGGGCCTCTCGGGGATCCCGCCCCTGACCCTGGCGGGCTTTCCCCTGAACACGGCCCGGCGCCTCTACCCCTTGATCTGGCTTATGGTGGGGCTGATCCTGGCGCTCAGCGCCAACCTGGTGGACTCCCGGGCCGGCCGGGCCCTGCGGGCCCTCAACGACTCCGAGGCCGCCGCCGCTTCCCTGGGGGTGAACACCGCCCGCCTGAAGCTCAAGATCTTTATCTGGAGCGCCCTGTACGCCTCCCTGGCTGGGAGCCTCTATGCCCACAGCCTCAATTTC
>JBAVAG010000082.1:0-9836 GCA_049585595.1 Desulfobaccales bacterium | reverse complement strand
GAAGTCCCGGAGGCAGCGCCCACGGCGGAAAACTGGCAGGCCTTCCTGCAATACGTCCAGGAGAAGGAAGGCGGACCCCTGTATGGAAAGCTCTCCCAATGCCGCCTGCTGGGGATCGAGGATCATCGCCTCAGGGTGGCCCCGGGCCGCACCTGGAACGCGGTGGGCCGGGCCCATGAGGCCCGTTTGCAGGAGCTGGCCCGGGCCTTTTTCGGGGACCGCTATGCCCTGGAAATCCTGGCTCCCGAGCTCAGGACCTCGGGGAAACGGGCGGCCGCCGCCGCTAAAACCTTTAATATGACGGAACTCAAACAACAGGCCCTGGAAGTCTTCGGGGGCGCCTTCATCTCCCCGGGGAAAGAGGAACCCGACTAATGAATATTATGTCCATGATGAAACAGGCCCAGAAACTGCAAGCCAAGATGGCGGAGATGCAGGCCGAAATGGGCAACCGCACGGTGACCGCCCAGGCCGGCGGCGGCATGGTGGAGGCCACGGTCAACGGCCGCCAGGAGCTGTTGAGTCTGCGCATCGACCCCGAGGTGGCGAGCCCCGACGACGTGGAGATGCTCCAAGACCTGATCCTGGCCGCGGTGAACGAGGCCCTGAACCGCTCCCGGGAGATGATGGCCCAGGAGATGAGCAAGCTTACCGGGGGCATGCAGATACCGGGAATGTTTTAAGAGCAGTGAGCAGTGAGCAGTGAGCAGGAAAATCTAACCGATAGCTGCTTACCGCTTACCACGAACAGCTAACAGCTAACAGCTAACAGCTCACTGCTTACTGCTCACTGCTCACTGCTTACTGCTTACTGCTTACTGCTTACAGGAGTAAAGATGTCAGGAAAGGCTTATCCTCCGGCCTTGCGGCGGGTGATCGAGGCAATCGGCAAGTGGCCGGGGGTGGGGGAGAAGACCGCGGCCCGCATGGCCCTGCACCTGCTGCGGGCCCCCCGCGCCGAGGTCATGGAGTTGGCCCAGGCCCTGATGGAGCTCAAGGAGAAGATCCAACTCTGCCGGCGTTGTTATGCCTTCGCGGACCAGGAGCTTTGCCCGATCTGCGCCGATCCGGCCCGCCGCCCCGGTCAGCTTTTGGTGGTGGCCGAACCCGGCGACCTGCTGGCCATCGAGAGGGTGGGCTGGTACCAGGGAAACTACCATGTCCTGGGCGGCCTCATCACTCCCCTGGAAGGGGTGACCCCTGACGACTTGCGGATCCGGGAGCTGCTAGCCCGCATCCGGGCCGAGGCGGTGCAGGAGGTGATCCTGGCCCTCAACCCCTCTCTCGAAGGAGAGACTACCACCGCCTACCTGGCCATGGAACTGAAGCCCCTGGGCGTCAAGGTGACTCGCATCGCCTATGGTTTGCCCATGGGCGGCGAGATCAAATACGCCGACCGGCAGACCCTGAAGGAGTCCCTGAGCCATCGGGTGGAGGCTTGAGCAGTAGCCAGTAGTCAGTAGCCAGTAGCCGGTAGTCATAGGAACGTGTCTGCATATGAAGAAAGATATTCCAAAATCCATCGTGCAGGTTGCCTTTCCCAAAGAAAGGATTGCCGAGTTTTGCCGCAAGCACCACATCAAAAAATTGGCGATCTTCGGCTCAGCCCTGCGCCGCGATTTTCGGGAGGATAGTGATATCGATGTTTTGGTAGAATTTGAAAAAGATCGCGTTCCCGGTCTGTTATTTTTTGCCATGCAAGATGAATTATCGGAAATTCTTGGTAGAAAAGTGGACCTGAATACCCCCGAATGTTTGAGCCGTTATTTTCGAGATAAAGTTTTTCAAGAGGCAGTAGTGCAATATGTCGAAGGATGACCTAGTATTCAGTAGCCGGTTGCCAGTTCTTCTTCAAAAGTTAATTCCATTATAAAAACATGATCATACCACAAAAAAGGGCGGTGCGAGGCAGTCAGAAATGGATTCAGGATATCGCCAACGCCTGTCCTGATCTCCTCAATAATCATATCCACAATGATATTTTGTCTATTTCAGGGTGCAACATCGAATGGAAATCTCCTTCAATTAAAAACGACTTCGCGGAATATCGAGACGCCGATTTTCTAGGCGAGATAGGACTCACCGAATTAACTGAAAAATTGAAGCTCTTTTGGCCAAAAAATGGTCCTCAGTGGGATGCCTTAGGCAAGACATCAGATAACAAAGCCTTCTTTCTGGTCGAGGCAAAAGCGAATGTGCCGGAAATAGTCTCCTCCTGTGGTGCCAAAGATAAAGAATCCTTAAAGACTATTTCCGGACGGCTGGATGAGACCCAGCGGTGGCTAAATTGTCAAAAGCCTTTGATTGATTGGAAGTCCGTTTTTTACCAATATGCCAATAGGTTGGCCCATTTGAAGTTTCTCAAGGAAATGGGCAAAGAAGCCTATTTGATCTTTGTGTATTTTATTGGCGATCCCACCCGTATCCCTACTTCCCGAGATGCCTGGAATTCCGCCCTGGAACTTCAAAAGAAACTGATGGGACTTTCTGCCCGAAGCCTGAGGCACAAGGGGATCATTGATGTATTTATAAACACTGCTGACATAGTTGAACTATGAATTTTACTGACCACTGACCACTGACCACTGACTACTCCCCCATGTTCGATCGCCGTTTAGTGCAAAACTTCGATTACCTGGTCTTGGCGCTGGTACTGGGCATCGCCGCCATGGGCGTCGTCAATCTTTATAGCGCCGGATACAACCAGGGCGGAGGGACACCCCTTTACGTCCGGCAGTGCTACTGGCTGGCGGTGGGCCTGGGCCTGATGGTCGCGACCCTGTTTTATGACTACCGGCACCTGGAGAAGCTCGCCTATCCCCTTTATATCCTCAGTATCCTGACCCTGGTGGTGGTGATGGTGGCCGGAAAGACGGTGGCCGGCTCCCGGCGCTGGCTGCCCCTGGGGCCCCTTTCCTTCCAGCCGGCGGAACTGGCCAAGATCGCAGTGATTCTGGCCCTGGCTACCTATTTCAACCGCCGCCCGCGGCTGGAGGCCATGCGCTTGAAGGATCTGCTGGTCCCGGGGCTGCTGGTTTTGGTCCCGGTGGCGCTGATCATCAAGCAGCCGGACCTGGGCTCCGGCATCCTGGTGGCCCTGGTGGCGGGGAGCATGATCCTCTTCGTCGGGGTCCGCTGGCGCACCTTGGCGGGCCTGACCCTGGCCATGGCGCTGTGCTCTCCGGTGGTCTGGATGCTTCTCAAGACCTACCAGCGCCAGCGGGTGCTCACCTTCTTCAATCCGGGAAAAGACCCTTTGGGCGCGGGCTACCACATCCTCCAGTCCATGATTGCCGTGGGCTCCGGCCAGTTCTGGGGCAAGGGTTTCCTGCGGGGGACCCAGAGCCAGCTCTATTTTTTGCCGGAGCAGCACACCGATTTCGTCTTTTCGGTCTTCGCCGAGGAGTGGGGTTTTGTGGGTTCGACGGTGCTCTTGCTGCTGTTCGCCGGCCTGGCCTTGTGGGGCTTACGGGTGGCCCGGGACTGCAAGGACCGCTTCGGCCACTTCCTGGCCCTGGGGGTGACCGCCTTGATCTTCTGGCAGATCTTTGTAAATCTCTGTATGGTTACGGGTTTTTTGCCGGTGGTGGGCATCCCCCTGCCTCTTTTCAGCTATGGCGGCTCCTCTCTGGTGACCACCCTCCTGGGGCTGGGATTTCTCTTTAATATCCGGATGCGCCGTTATCTCTTCGGGGCTTAAAATTTTTTTGAAAAAAATTTTGACAGCCCGATAAAAATAGGCTAAAAAAGGGTTCGTGAAAAGTTACACATGAGCGCATCTGCGAGATTTATGCCTCTGTTCAGGTAAGTCTTTGTTTTAAGAGAATAAAATACGAGGTGGCAGCCGGGCATGATTCAGATCGATTGGAGCGTAGGCGCACAACTGGTCACTTTTTTGGTCCTGGTCTTTCTCCTCAATATGGTGCTGTTCCGGCCCATCCGGGAGGCCCTGAAGGCGCGCCAGGCCAGAATGGATGCCCAAAAGTCCGACATCGATTTTATGGAGACCACGGGTCAGGGAGTCGATAGTGAAACCAAGGACAAGCTGGCCGCCGCCCGGCGGGAAGGGGTCGAGGCCCGAGAGTCCTTGAAACAGAAAGGTTCGGAAGCGGAAGCAGCCCTGTTGGAGGGAATCAAACGGGAAGTGGACCAGGAATGGTCGCAGGTGGATGAACGGATCAAGTCAGAAGTGGCGCAGGCCCGGAAGTCCTTGCAGACCCAGACCCAGTCCTTCGCCCAGTTGCTGGCCTCCAAGATCCTGGGGAGGGAGCTCTTATGAACCTGGATAACCGAAGCGCTTGGCGCTGGGGCGTGGCGGTCCTGGGGCCCGTGGTGGTCTGCCTGTTGCTGGTGGGGCTGGCTCTGGCCGCGGAAGGGACCCCCGGCCTTGAGGAGGGCATCAGCCCGGCCAAGATTACCGATTTCACCTGGCGTACCGTCAATTTTTTGGTGTTCGCCGGTCTCCTGATCTATCTCCTCACCAAAAAGTTCCCCATTAAAAACTTCTTCATGGCCCGTTCCCAGGAGATCGCCAGTAGCCTGGAAGATCTGGAGAAGCAAAAGACGGCGGCGGCGGGGGCCCTTAAGGAAGCGGAAGCTCGCCTGGCCGAAGTGGCCAAGGAGCGGGAAGCCATTCTCAAGCAGTTCATTGCCGAAGGTGAGATGGAAAAGGCCAAGATCCTGGACAAGGCCAACATCGTGGCGGCTCGCATCAAAGAGATGGCCTCCCTTTCCATCCAGCAGGAGACCAGGAAGGCCACCCAAGGATTGCGGGAGGAAGTGGCGGACCTGGCCACCCAGATGGCCGCCGATCTCATTAAAGAGAAGGCAACCCTCGCGGACCAGCAGGGTCTGGTGAACGAATATCTCAAAAAGGTGGTGGAGACCCATTGATTGATCTGACCGTTGCCCGACGCTATGCCAAGGCCTTGCTGACCCTGGGCAAGGAAGACGGCAAGTACAAGGAGTATGGGGAGGGGATAAGTGGGTTCGCCCATCTTTTGCAGCGGGAGCCGGAACTGCGGGACGCGCTTCTCAATCCGGTCTTCAGTCGCGATGACCGCCGCAAATTACTACTCCGGATGATCGAACTTTTGCAAATGCCTCCCATGGTGAGCAACCTGCTGCAACTGATGTTCGACAAGCTCCGCCTCAACGCCCTGGACGGCGTGGTTCAGTCCTATCAGCAATTGGTGGACGAGGTGGAGAACGTCAGCCGGGCCAAGGTAAAGGCCGCCATTCCCCTGGAGGATGCCACCCGGAAGAGTCTGCAGCAAACCATGGAGAAGTTGACGGGCGCCACGGTGGTGATGGAGGTGGAGGAAGACCCCAGCATCATCGGCGGTATTGTAGCCCGGGTGGGGGACCTGGTGCTGGACGGCAGCGTCCGCACCCAGCTCAATTTCTTAAGAGAATCCTTAATAAAAGGCGAGGTCTGATAAATGGAAATTAGAGCCGAAGAAATCAGCCAAATTATTCGCTCGCAGATTCGGGATTACGAAAAGAAGGTGGAAGTCGCGGAGACCGGCACCGTATTGTCGGTGGGCGACGGCATCGCCCGGGTCCACGGCGTCGAGAAATGCATGGCCATGGAACTCCTGGAGTTTCCCGGCGGCATCTACGGCATCGCCCTTAACCTGGAGGAAGACAACGTGGGGGTCGCCATCCTGGGCGAAGATACCCACATCAAAGAGGGCGACATCGTTAAACGCACCGGCCGCATCGCCCAGGTGCCCGTAGGGGACCCGGTCCTGGGGAGGGTCATCGACCCGGTGGGCAGTCCCATAGACGGCAAGGGCCCCATCGAAACCAAGGAATTCCGCCGCATCGAAGTTAAGGCCCCCGGGGTCATCGAGCGCCAGCCGGTGAATGAACCGATGTACACCGGCTACAAGGCGATAGACGCCATGACCCCTGTTGGCCGGGGCCAGCGGGAACTGATCATCGGCGACCGCCAGATCGGCAAAACCGCCCTGTGCGTCGACGCCATCATCAACCAGAAGGATACCGGGGTCCTCTGTATTTATGTGGCGGTGGGCCAAAAGAAGTCCACGGTGGCCCAGGTGGTGGACGCCCTGGAACGCCACGGGGCCATGAAGCACACCATCGTGGTCAACGCCTCGGCCTCGGAGCCGGCCCCCTTGCAGTACATAGCGGCCTTCTCCGGCTGCGCCATGGGCGAGTACTACCGGGATATCGGCCGCCATGCCCTGATTATCTACGACGATCTGACCAAGCAGGCCCAGGCCTACCGGCAGATCTCCCTGCTGCTGCGGCGGCCGCCGGGACGTGAAGCCTATCCGGGGGATATCTTCTACAATCACTCCCGGCTGTTGGAGCGGGCCGCTAAGTTGAACGACGAAAAGGGCGGCGGCTCCCTGACGGCCCTGCCCATCATTGAGACCCAGCAGGGTGACGTGTCGGCCTATATTCCCACCAACGTCATCTCCATTACCGATGGCCAGGTGTATCTGGAACCGGCCCTGTTCTTCTCCGGGGTCCGGCCCGCCATTAACGTCGGCCTGTCAGTCTCCCGGGTGGGCGGCGCCGCCCAGGTAAAGTCCATGAAGCAGGTGGCCGGCTCTCTCCGCCTGGACCTGGCCCAATACCGGGAATTGGCGGCCTTCGCCCAGTTCGGCTCCGAATTGGACAAGTCCACCCAGCAGCAGCTCAACCGGGGGATACGGTTGGTGGAAGTCCTCAAGCAGCCCCAGTACCAGCCGCTGCCCATGGAGAAGCAGGTGTCCATCCTCTACGCCGGCACCCGGGGTTTCCTGGACAGATATCCGGTAGATGTGCTGGCCGAATACGAACAGCAGCTTTACAGCCTCCTGGATTCGAAGTATTCCGACGTCCTGGCTGACATCAAGGAGAAGAAGGAGTTTACTCCGGAGTTGGACGCCAAGATGAAGGCCATCCTGGAAGAATTCGATGCCGCCTTTCAGCCGGCCACCAGCGCCTAATACCGGGGGATAAGGATGGCGACCCTAAGAGATATCAGACGCAAGATAGGGGCGGTCAAAAAGACCCAGCAGATCACCAAGGCCATGAACATGGTCTCCGCCGCTAAATTGCGGGGCGCGCAGCAGCGCATGGAGGGCTTTCGGCCCTATGCCCAGGCCTTCTCCATGATGCTGGGCAACATAGCCGGCCGGGTGGAGCCGGAGATCCATCCCTTCTTTACCCCGGCCGCCGAAGTCACCCGGGTGGGGCTGGTGTTGATGACCGCCGACCGGGGCCTGTGCGGCTCCTTCAACGTCAACCTGATCAACCGGGCGGTGAAGTTCATCAGAGAAAAAGAGGCGGAAGGCCTCGAGGTTTCCCTGACCTGCGTGGGCCGCAAAGGCCGGGACTTCTTCCGGCGGCGCAAACGGGAAATGCTGGCCCAATACGTGGACGTGTGGCATAAGTTCGATTTCTCTAACGCGGTGGCAGTGGCCCGGGAGATCATGAGCGCCTTCCTTAGCGGAGCGGTGCAGGAGGTCCACCTGATCCACTCCACCTTTGTCAATATGGCGGTCCAAAGGCCGACCCTGGTGCAGCTCCTGCCCATCCAACCCGGGGAGGCCGCGGCAGAGGCCGCGGGCCTGGAGTATCTCTTTGAGCCGCCCATGGAGCAGTTCCTGGAATACCTGCTGCCCAGATACATCAATGTCCAGGTCTACCACGGCTTCCTGGAGAATTCCGCCAGCGAGTTTGCCGCCCGGATGACCGCCATGGACAATGCCCAAAGCAACTGCAAGGAAATGATCACCCAACTCACCCTGGTGATGAACAAGGCCCGGCAGGCGACCATTACCAGAGAACTGATGGATATCGTGGGCGGGGCTGAAGCCCTGAAAGGCTAAGCCGCCCGAGGAGGAGCTTTAGACAATGAATATCGGAAGAATCGCCCGCGTTATCGGTCCAGTGGTGGACGTGGAATTCGAGGAAGGCAAATTGCCCGCCATCAAAAACGCTTTGTTGATCAGCAACCCGGCCATTGATGATACCAAGGACAACCTGGTGGTGGAAGTGGCCCAGCAACTGGGGAACAACATGGTGCGCACCATCGCCATGGACACCACCGACGGCCTGGTGCGGGGCATGCCCGTGCAGGATACCGGCGACCCCATCATGGTGCCGGTGGGCCACGAAGCCCTGGGCCGGGTGCTCAACGTGGTGGGGAAGCCGGTGGACGGACTGGGCCCGGTGAATGCCAAAACCATGTATCCCATTCACCGTCCGGCCCCGGCCTTCGTAGATCAGGATACCACCGTCAAGGTCTTGGAAACCGGGGTCAAGGTCATCGACCTGCTCGTGCCTTTCCCCCGGGGCGGCAAGATGGGGATGTTCGGCGGCGCCGGGGTGGGTAAGACCGTGGTGATGATGGAGATGATCCACAACATCGCCATGCACCACGGCGGCATTTCGGTGTTCGCCGGCGTGGGGGAGCGCACCCGGGAAGGCAATGACCTCTACCTGGAGATGAAACACTCCGGGGTGCTGCCCAAGGCCGCCTTGATCTACGGGCAGATGACCGAGCCCCCTGGGGCCCGGGCCCGGGTAGCCCTGACGGCCCTCGCCGCCGCGGAATATTTCCGGGACGTGGAAGGCCAGGACACCCTGCTGTTCATCGATAACATCTTCCGTTTTACCCAGGCGGGCTCGGAAGTTTCCGCCCTCCTGGGCCGGATGCCCTCCGCCGTGGGTTACCAGCCCACCCTGGGCACCGACCTGGGGGAACTGGAAGAGCGCATCACCTCCACCAAGAAGGGTTCGGTCACTTCGGTGCAGTGCATCTACGTGCCCGCCGACGACCTGACCGACCCGGCCCCGGCCACCACCTTCGCCCACCTGGACGGGACCGTGGTGCTTAGCCGGCAGATCGCCGAGCTGGGCATCTACCCGGCGGTAGACCCCCTGGACTCCACCTCCCGGATCCTGGATCCCCAGGTGCTGGGTGAGGAGCACTACCTGGTGGCCCGGCAGGTGCAGCAGATCCTCCAGAAGTATAAAGACCTGCAGGACATCATCGCCATTCTGGGCATCGACGAACTCTCCGACGAAGACAAGATCACCGTGGCCCGGGCCCGGAAAATTCAGCGCTTCCTGAGCCAGCCCTTCTATGTGGCGGCCCAGTTCACCGGCATGGAAGGAAAGTTCGTCAAGGTGGGCGAAACCGTCCGAAGCTTCAGGGAGATTATCGACGGCAAATACGACGATCTCCCGGAACAGGCCTTCTACATGGTGGGAAGCATCGAAGAGGCAGCGGCCAAGGCCGAACGGCTGGCAGCCGCCTAAGGCAGGAGGCTGGGACCCATGGCAGAAAAGAAACTTCGTTTGGAGGTGGTCACTCCCGATCGCCTGGTGCTGTCCACCGACGCCGACGTGGTGGTCTGTCCGGGAGTGGAGGGCCAGTTCGGCGTCCTGGTGGGCCACATTCCCTTCCTGAGCGCCCTGGTCGTAGGTGAGATGTACTACCGGCTGGGCGGCGCGACGGAACATCTTTGCATCAGCGGGGGATTTGCCGAGGTTACCGGCGAAAAGGTGACCATCATTGCCGAAGCTGCTGAGCGGAGCTGTGATATCGACATGGAGCGGGCCCGGCGGGCCAGGGAACGAGCGGAACGACGTATGGCCGTGGCCAAGGTCGAACAGGTCGATTATGTCCGGGCCGAGGCCGCCCTGCACCGCTCCCTGGTGCGCGAAAAAGTGGCCAGCCGCTAAGGCCTCGTCAAAATTAACAACCAACCCAAAGGCAAGCCTGGATATCCGGGCTTGCCTTTTCATTTTTACAAATTGATCATTTTTCTATATGTTTTCTGTATCAGCTAGAGAAATGGTCACAGGTGCAC
>JBAVAG010000081.1:0-4737 GCA_049585595.1 Desulfobaccales bacterium | reverse complement strand
GCCCCTGCCCCCTCTCCCAAACCCTCTCCCCCAACCCCCATAAATTTATTTTTCATTTCTTGACAAATCAACCAGTCCCCATTAGGAAAAGGGAAAGGAATTTGTAAGGGCCGGCTGGTTTTAGCTTAAAAATGGAAAAATATCTTTAAGGCCCGCCGGAGGCGGCGGTTCCACATCTTTTTTTGCTTTGCTTTGCGGGTTTGCGTCTTTGCGTGAGATACTACCCCCATGACCGACAAACTCCCCTACCTGGCCCTGAAGTCCATCCCTGGAGTGGGGCCGGTGCTGTTCCAGCGCCTGCTCGCCAGGTTCTGCCACCCGGGCCGGGTCTTTGAAGCCCGGACCGAGGAGTTGCTGGGCGTCAAGGGGGTCAACCGGGACCTGGCCCAGGACCTGCTGGCCTTCCGGGATTGGGACCGGGTGGAGGCGGAATTTGCCAAAATGGCGGCCGCGGGCATAGAAGTGGTCATGCCGGACGATCCCCGCTTCCCGGCGCGTCTCAAGCAGATCCCTTATTCGCCGGCCTTTTTTTTCCTCAAGGGAACCCTCCTGCCCCAAGACGACCTGGCCCTGGCGGTGGTGGGCACCCGGGGCGCCTCCTATTACGGTTTGAAGACCTGCCGGCGCCTGGCCGGGGGCCTGGCGGCCCGGGGAGTGACGGTGGTGAGCGGACTGGCCCGGGGCATCGACACCGCCGCCCACCAGGAGGCCCTGGAAACCGGCGGCCGCACCCTGGCAGTCTTGGGCTGCGGCCTGGACGTGGTCTATCCCCCGGAAAATCTCAAATTCTATGAGCAGATCCCCGGGCAAGGCGCCCTGATCAGTGAATTCCCCCTGGGCACCCCGCCGGAGGCCAAAAATTTTCCCATCCGCAACCGCATCATCAGCGGCCTGGCCCTGGGCGTGGTGGTGGTGGAGGCGGGCCTGAAGAGCGGCACCGGCATCACAGTGCGCTATGCCCTGGAGCAGGGCCGGGAGGTCTTCGCGGTGCCGGGTCCCATCGATTCCCCCACCAGTATCGGCCCCCACCGCCTCATCCAGCAGGGGGCCAAGCTGGTCCAGGACGTCGAGGACATCTTCCAGGAATTCCCCGGCCTGGCCAGGGGCCAGGGTCGCCTGTTCGGCGTGCCCTCCCGGGTCAGTGAAACCAGCGGCCCCGCCGCGCCAGCAGCTGCCGCGCCGGAGGATCCTCTGCTGGCCCTCTTAGGCTCCGACCCCCTGTCGATAGAAGAGCTGTTGCGGGCGACCGGGCTTGCCGCCCCCCAGGTCCTGAGCCGCCTCACCGTCCTGGAGCTGGAGGGCCTGATCCGGGAGCTCCCCGGAAAGCGCTTCGTGCTGGAGAATTGACCCGCGGGACGGATTTCTCTTTAACCTCCGAAGCCCGTCTAGTATTGTGTCCCACGGAAACGTTGCATAAATGTTTGGCCCTTTCCCATCCTCCTTAAGTGGGCGCCACCGGGTGGGGATGGTAATTTATTGTTCATTTACCATATGTTGCCACCCTCCCCCCAACCCCCTCCCCTCTCAGGGAGGGGGGGTTATCCCAAATCTTTTGGTAAGATAATTGTGGGACCTAGTACTAGGGCGGCTGAGATGCCCCCGTCTTCTCTGGCTTAGCGCTGCGGCTAAATTTTTCAATTTTCATTCTCCACTCTTTATGCAAAATCTCTGCCGGACACTACTGATTTATACTTAGATTATATCCAAAGGTTTCTGGAGAGCGGCTAGTGGAATATATTATCTATCCCTTCCGCTTCAGTGAGATGCGTGGGAAGGGCATCAGTTTTTTAAAAAATCGAGTAACCGGTTGTTCCGGCGAGATTGGTGGTTAATCTAATAAGCACTCATAAGTTCCAGGCCGGCCAGCGGCAATCACTCGATCACCGGCAGCCCTGAACCCGGAGGCGCAGCATGGGCGAAGCCACCAAACGGATTTTCATATCCTCCCCCGGAGACGTAAGCCAGGAAAGGGCGCTGGCCTTCCGGGTCATCAAGAGGCTGCAGCGCGTTTTCATCCAGCATTTCCGCCTCATCCCGGTGTTCTGGGAAAAGCTGCCCTTGGAAGCGGCGGGATCTTTCCAGGAGGAAATCGAGCGCATTTCTTCCCCGGCCGAGGCCGACGTGGTGGTCTTCATCATCTGGTCCCGCCTGGGGACGCCCCTGGGTCCCCAGTTCCACAAACCCGACGGCAGTCCCTACGGTTCCGGCACCGAGTACGAGTTTGAGGTCTCCCTTAAGGCACGGCAGGACACGGGAAGCAAGCCCGCCATCCTGGTTTACATCAAGGAAGCCGACATCGACCCCGGCAAAGTTAGCCGCAACGAAGTCCAGCAGCTCTCCGAGATCCAGGCCCAGGCCAACAAGGCTAAAGATTTCATCGAACACCACTTCTACGATCCTAAAGAGAAGGTCTTCTTCCGCTCTTATACTACCTTTCACGAGCCGCCCAGCTTTGAATCCGTGCTGGAAGAGCACTTGCGGGGGCTGCTATCCCAATTTCTTCCAGAAGGCGCCGCGGCCATACCCCTATGGGAAGGCGCCCCCTTCCGGGGCTTGCAGGTCTTCGATTACGAACACGAGGACATCTTTTTCGGGCGCCGGCAGGCAGAACTGGAGATCATGAACCTGCTCTCGCGCCAGGCCGCAGGCGGCTCCGCTTTTGCCCTGGTCCTGGGCCGCAGCGGCAGCGGCAAGTCGTCGCTGGTGCGGGCCGGGGTGCTGCCGCTGCTCACCCGCTACGGGGCGATACCTGAGGTGAAGGTCTGGCGCTGGGCCGTCATCACCCCCTCCCAGGGCCGGGGCGATCTCTTTGAGGGTCTGGCAGCCGGGATCCTCGGCCCCACCGCCCTACCGGAGTTGCAGACCGAGGCCTCCCGGGGCGCGCAATTGGCCCAGGTCATGCGGGAGAGCCCGGCGGCAGCGCTGCTGCTCCTCAAGGACTGTCTGAGCCGCCTGGCCCCCGCCCCCTCTGAGGCCGGGGCCGCCGCCGCGCCCGCCTCCCGCCTGGTGCTGGTCATCGATCAGTTGGAGGAAATCTTCAGCGACGCCGCCGTGGACCCCGGCCAACGGCAGGCCTATGGGCGCCTGCTCCGCACCCTGGCCCAGTCTGGCCTGGTCTGGGTGATCGCCACCCTGCGCAGCGATTACTATCAGCGCTGCGCCGAACTGCCCGAGCTCATGGCCCTGAAGAAAGACGGCGCCTATGACCTGGCGCCCCCCAGCCCGGCGGAATTGCAGCAGATCATCACCGGGCCGGCGGCCATGGCCGGGCTGCACTTCGAACTGCAGCCCGAGAGCGGCGAGTTCCAGGCCGCCGGCCTTAAGGAACATGGAGAGCGGGAGTCCCTGGATCAACATATCTTTAATGCCGTCCTCGGGATGGAGGCCGGACTGCCCCTGCTGGAATACACGCTGCAAGAATTATATGAACGGCGCACCCCGGAGGGTTGGCTCACCTATCAGGCCTACGGCGAACTGGGCGGGGTCGAAGGGGCCCTGGGCCGGCGGGCCGAAGCGGTCTTTGCGGCCCTGGACCCGGAGGTGCAGGCGGCCTTCCCGGAAGTCTTTCAGGAACTGACCGCCATCGCCGCGGGCGAGACGGAAAGGGTGGCGGCCCGGAGCGCCTCCTGGGAGGAATTGACCGCCAGCCCCGCCCGGCGGCAACTGGTGGAGGCCATGGTGGCGGCCCGGCTGTTCAGCGCCGACCAGGTCAAGGACAGCGCCGGGAGCAGCCGGCCCGTGGTGCGGGTGGCCCACGAGGCCCTGTTCCGGGCCTGGGCCCGCCTTAAGGACTGGCTGCAGCAGGAAAGAGAAAACCTGCGGGTGCGCTCCCGGGTGGCGGCGGCGGCGGACCGCTGGCAGGCGGAGGGCCGCCGCCCGGACCTGCTGTTGCCGGCCGGCAAACCCCTGGAAGAAGCTTTGCCCCTAACCGCGGCAGGGCAAGCCCAACTGCCCGCGGCGGAACAGGAATTCATCCTGGCCTCCCAGGACCGGGCCCGGCGCTTCCGGCGCCTCAAGCAGGCCGCGGTGACCCTGCTGGTAATCCTCACCTGCCTGGCCGCGGCCGGGGCCTACCTGGCCAATAACCAGCGGCACCAGGCCCAGGCCAAGGAAATTGAGGCCCAAAACGACCTGGCGCTGGTCTTTAACGACAAGGCCGCGGCGGCCGCCCAGGCGAAGAATTGGAATGAATCACGGCTCTACGCCCTGCTGGCCCTGGCTCGCTTCATTCCTGGACGGAACCCAATAGAGCAGGCACAGGCTTACGGGCAGCTCCTGGACCCCCGTGATTTCCCCAGCAGCGGCCTCTCCCCCCTCCCTGGCGCCGTCATCAGCGTGGCTTTTTCTCCCGATGGCAAAATCCTGGCCTCCGCTTCCGCGGATAAAACCGTGCGCCTGTGGGACGTAGCCAGCCGCCAACCCCTGGGCACCCCCCTCACCGGACATAAGGACCACGTGCGGTGCGTGGCGTTTTCCCCGGACGGCAAAATCCTGGCCTCCGCCTCTGAAGATAAGACCGTGCGCCTCTGGGACGTGGCCAGCCGCCAGCCCCTGGCCACCCTCAGCGGACATGGGGGCCCAGTTTACAGCGTGGCCTTTTCACCAGACGGCAAAATCCTGGCCTCCGCCTCCGAAGATAAAACCGTGCGCCTGTGGGACGTGGCCAGCCGCCAGCCCCTGGCCACCCTCAGCGGACATGAGCAAAAAGTTTACAGCGTGGCCTTTTCCCCGGACGGC